>DASXTV010000079.1:0-84112 GCA_036505175.1 Gemmatimonadales bacterium | reverse complement strand
CGGCAGATAGACCAGCGCTACATCGAACCTTGAGCGGATCGTCTCTAGACGGGCAATACATTCGGATACTGCGCGCGCCAGTGCGAGCTTCTCTCCACGACGCGCATAGCCGTCTAGATCGTCGGGAAGCTCAATTGCCGTGCGTTGATCTGGCGAAACGAGGGCCGTGCGGAATCCTGCTCCAAAGCCAGGATAGACGGGGTAGTAGTTTTTGGCCTCGCGAGGTGACGCCTCCTGCTCAAGCTCCTGGATCAATCCACTGAGCTTCTTCATGTGCTCGCGTGGGGTTAGAAGCGCCAGCCTGACCCGGCTTGGTGCCTTAATTCGGAGGCTATAGGGCCCGCTGTCGATCAGGCCGCGAAGAGGATGTTTGTCTGGCTTGTTCCCACCAAAAACCAGATCCGGCTCTGGCAAAGTCGTATAGCCGCACAGCTCAGACCGTATTACGGTCACGACGCGCTCCTCCGTGAAAAGGCGGTGCGTGTAGCGATAGAGAAGGAAGGGTTGGCGGCTCCGGCTTCGCCGTCGAAAGCCCGCAACGTGACCTCAGTGTTGCGTTCATCGGTCCCAAGGATGAGGCGAATCCAGGCGCTGAGGAGCGCGTCGTGCTTGCTGTTGAAACGGTCGCCCCGACGTTGGTCCAGAAACGGAACGGCGCTCGCGCGCGCGCGTTGGGGCCAGATCCATATGTAGGGCTCCAAGAGGAGCCACGTTCGACCGTCCCTCTGGTCGAGCGATACACGCAGCGCCTCCGCCCATCTGACCTGCTCCGGTTTCGGATGCCCCTCATTGGGGGTGGTTGTGACGTTCCCGACGTCGCCCGCGATTCCGCCCGCGATCTTCTTTAGTTGATCGAGAAGTTCCACCCCCGGACTCGATGGGTTGGCGATAAGAAACGCGCCCATACGCAGACTTCGAGTAGACAGCGGCTTACCCCTCGCAAGCGCCCGGCAGAGAGCCTCTTCAAAGAAGCCCTTTAGGTGCAGGGTCTCCGGGAGGCTAACGTTGCCTGGGAGCGCCGCAGGCTGGAACGACACCAACTCATCGCCGAAGGTCTGTTTGATCGTGGCTTCCTCACCCCAACACAGAATGTCCTGAGATTGCGCGAGAATCAGATGTGCTCTTGCCTGATCGCGAACGCGCCGTGCGTTGTTGAGTGGCGTAGGTTGCCGGAAGGCGAGTGCGAGGCTGTGAGTCGGAGCCTCCAGCACGGGAAGGGCGTTGAGCCTGATGACCGGTTTGCCGGTGCCCGCGGGCGGCAGTGGAATACTCACTTCCATTACCTCCGCTTTTCTCACGCGCGCGTCCAGCTCCGCCGGTTTGGACGTGATGTTGCGCCAGAGCCTTAGCATCAGCGCGTCAAATGTCTCAATCTCGATGAATTCCGCAGTGACCCCGCGCGCTCGCGCCTGTTCAAGTAGCAAACCAACTGCCGAGAGACCATGGGAGTCCCTCATCCCGAGCCAGAATAATCCGTGCGGAAAAGGGTTGGGAGACGTGAGTACAGACGCGAAGAGATCCATGATGCTTTGGTCACGGCCACTGTAACCCGCGACAACGAAGCCGAAACGGTTGCCCGCATTGATTAAACACTCCGACAGTTTGGCATTCTGGGTGGCCAGATCGTCCGGTAGATTCTTGAGACTGTCGTAGCGGAAATCGCCGTGAAGCTTACAGTAGAGGGGAAACTCCTCGTTATTGAGGGCTTGTACCGCAGCTGACGAGCCCTCCAAGTGGTACGCCGAGAGAGACGCACCTGCGACCTCCGCCATAGCCCGCTCTACGACCGTGTCAAAATTTGTTGTAAATGCTGCGCGGCATAGGCCGGATGCGAGCAACGCGCCTAACACACGGTTGCCCACGGAAAGCGTCACATGCTCCTCGGCTAGAATCGCCTTCAGATAGCGGCGTTGCCCTTCCTTATCTTCCCCGAATATCCTCTCGAAGTACCTCGAATACTCGTTGGGTGCTCGGTGGGGCGGAAAGCCCCGCGAATCCATGAAGCTCTGAATGCGGTCCCCTACGGCCGGATTCTGAACGTCCTGGCGGGTAATCTCCTGGTTCTCTTCCCGGCAGTAGTACCGCCTCTTCATATCCCACAGGATATCGGTCGCGGTAGGCAGTCCAGCCGCCCTTGATGCGCCGGCGCCCAGAAACCATGCGAAGTTCTGTGGGCGGGCGCAGAATACCCCGGTGAACTCGCCCTGATTCAACGGTAGCTCTCATTCACGATTGGTCTTCAACATATTCATTGCTGACAGAGTCGAGACTAGGGGCGTTTCTGCGGCAATCGAGGGTGCCATTTGCGGGGCCGAGCTCAGAAGAGGCTGTGTGCCGCACTGGTCGTTAATGGCGTCTATCCGCGCGGTACCCGCAGGGTACGCGGGTGCCGCTCGGTCCGTTCATGATTCGTTCACGGCGGACTTCGGCGGCACCACTGGCTCAGCTTGCTGCTGCCCTGGCGTACCGCTGCTTGAGCCCTAGAGAGACGACCTGATCCCCGGCGTCGAGGTGTGCCCGGCCGGGTTGTGGAAGGTGTACCCAATCAGGGCGCCCGCGCCGCTACTCAGGATCGTTAACAGGGCGGGAACGAACACTGGTGGAGCGAGCGCGATTGTGATCGCCGCGGCCAAGCCTGCCCCTATCAGGGCACCGTAACTGGCACCGGCGGCAGCATTGAGTGCCGAACTCAACTTCGGGTCGGAAGGAGCCCACTCGGACCGCATACTGCACCTCCTCAAAGCCGCGATCGTCAACCACCCCAGAACCACTTGAAGATACCACCAGCGAGGATCGCCGCACCAGCCAAGGCAGCCGACACGCGGGTGATGCGTCGCTTGCTCAGCTCCGACGTTGCCGGATCCCGTATGCGTGCGGTGATCGCGAGAGCCCACACCACGTTGGCGAGGATTACGACCCATAGCATCGTGCCGCCCGCCGAAATCTTGACGGTGACACTCGCGGTCTTCGAGGCAAAGAGGCCGGACGTCGTGACCACCGAGAGCGTCGTGGCGTAAAAGCAGAGTTGCCCGTCGCCAAGGTAGTCATGAATCCGGAATCGATTGACGACTGCCCAGTTCGCGATGTACGCGGCGGCGACAGGTAGGCCCGCCGACAGCAGCACGTCGAAGAAGAAGTAGCGAAGTACGTTCTCCATCGCGTCTAAAGGTCGCGGGTGCTCATCCGTGGTACCACCAGGCGCCCGTCTTGCTCGTGACGATGCAAGCGACGCCCGCTCCCGTGATCAACCATCCGAACCGCCGTGCGTCGGCAGCATGTGTCGCAGGACTCGCACGTAGCATCAGCACGCCCCCAGTCACGAGGAGCCATCCGAGGAGCCGGATCGCTTTCCATCCTCTTCCGGTCTTCTCGATGACTTGAACTCGTCCAGCACTCCCGCCGAAACCGTCACCAAACCGTCAACGGTGCCGGAGAGCGAAAACTGGGCGTCTGAAAGCGATTGGAGCGCTGAGGGTTGGGAAGCTCCCGAGGCAGGACTCGAACCTGCGACCCGCCGGTTAACAGCCGGCTGCTCTACCAACTGAGCTACTCGGGAATGAGGCGCGAAATATAGACGCTGCGGTTGTTACGGAGAAGGCGCGCAGCGCGCTCGCCTGGCTGGCCCGGGCTCAAGGGCCTCGGGGCGACGGCGCGGCCCGATTCATGAGCAGCCAATAAAGGCCCAGCTGCTGCGCCGCCTTCGTGAATTCCACGAAGTCGACCGGTTTGCGGACGTAGCTGTTCGCGCCCAGCTTGTACCCGTCGATCACATCGCGCTCCTCGTCGGAGGAGGTCAGGATCACGACCGGCAACAGCCGGGTACGGTCCTCCGCGCGGATGCGCTGCAGGACCTCCATGCCATTGACCTTGGGAAGCTTGAGGTCGAGCAGCACCACCGCCGGTAGCTCGCCTGGCGCGGCGTGGTCCTTCGTGCCAAAGAGATAATCGATGGCCTCAACGCCGTCCTGCGCGACGATCACCTCGTTGGTGATGTTGTGACTCTTGAGCGCGCGCAGGGTCAAGGTGACGTCGTCGGGATTGTCTTCCACCAACAGAATCTTTCCGGGGTTCACACGAGCCTCCCTCACAACGTGAAGTAAAACGACGCGCCCTTATCGACGGCGCTTTCGGCCCAGATCCGGCCGCCATGCCGGTTGATGATGCGGCGCACGGTGGCGAGCCCCACCCCGGTGCCCTCGAATTCGGCCGCGGAATGGAGACGCTGGAACACGCCGAACAGCTTGTCGGCGTAGCGCATGTCGAAGCCGGCGCCGTTGTCCTTGATCACAAACACCCGGTCACCGTTTTCGTCTTGTGCCGTGAATTCCACCCGCGGTTGCGGCTGTTTGCCGGTGTATTTCCAGCCGTTACGCAGCAGATTGTCGAGCACGACGCGCAACAGCCGCGCATCGCCGTGCGCCTCGAGGCCCGGCGCGATGGCGAACTCCACCGCGCGCTCCGGGGTCGCGCGCTGGATATCGCGCACGATCTCCCGGGCCATGCCGCTCAAGTCGACCCGTTCGGTCCGCATCTCCGCCCGGGTCACGCGCGCCAGCTTTAGGAGGTCGTCGATCAGCGTCGCCATCCGCTGGCTGGCGGCGCGCACACGTTGCAAGGAGTCCCGTCCCGCGTCGCCCAACTGGCCGGCGTAATCCTCCAACAACACCTGGCTGAAGCCGTCGATGCTGCGGAGCGGCGCGCGGAGGTCGTGCGACACCGAATAGGCGAATGCATCGAGCTCGGTGTTCGCGGCGAGCAGCTCCGCCGCATTGCGGCGCAGCGCCTCGTTGCGGTGTTCCAGCTCCTCGGTGCGCTCCGCGACCCGCTGTTCGAGCCTCGTCGCGTGCTGTTGCAGCTCCTGCTTCTGCTCCTCGAGCCGCCCCAGCATCTGGTTGAAGGCGTCGGCCAGCTGTCCCAATTCGTCCTCGCCAAACTTCGGCGCCCGCGCGAAATAGTCCTGCCGTGTCGCGACCGCCGTCGCGGTGTTCGCGAGCGCGAGAATCGGCTCCGAGATCCATCCCTGAAGGGCGGCGGCGAGCGCATACGCCGCCAGCATGGCGATCGCGAGCACCACGATAGCGATGATGCCGGACAGCCGGAGCGCGTCGGATACGGCCCTCGTGTCCGACGCGATGTAGAGAGTCCCCAACCGCTGGTTCTCTCCCTGCGCCACGGGCGTAAACGCCACCAGACGGCCGCGCTCGAAGCGGGAGCCATCCGGCTCAGGCGCTGCAGGGACAAGGTCGGCGGCGGCGGCGGCGGCGGGATAGGTTGCGAGCACTCGCCCGTTCTGATCATACAGCGCCGCGGCGACCATATGCGGATCGTACTGCAGGGCGGCTAGCAGTTCGGTTGCGTCCGCCTCGTTCGCGAACGCCAGGGCGGCGGTACTGTTGGCGGCAAGAATGCGGGACCGCGTGGCCAGATGTTCCTGTATCGTCTGCCGGAGCGTCACGACCTCATAGGTGACGAACGCGGCCGAGGTCAGCAACAATACCAATCCGCTGATCAGGAGAAGAATCGCCGTCAACTTTCGTTTGATCGGCCAGTCGCGGATCGACATGCTCACCGTCGTGGCGGTCTGACGATTTCGGCGACGCGCAGCAGCTTCGAGCTGATCGTGACGTTCGCGGCTTGCGCCGCCTCGAGGTTGATTCGCAGACGGATGCGGTTCTTGTCCGTGACGAACTGAATCATCCCCCCGTGATCGGCAAACGCATCACCGTCGCTGACCGTCAGCACGGGCCGGTTTTTGAGGACCGAGAGAATCTCGGGGACCCGCTCGTTCTCCGACCGGCTGATGAAGAGCACGTTGCATTCCCCGATGTCCGCGATCGCGCGATAGCGCCGGAGCTGGATCGGTCGCGCGCCGAGGCGCTCGCCACGGACGGCTTCCTCGAGGAAGGGACCGAACGGATCAGTGCCGAGGATGCCGATGAGCAGCGGGGGGGGGCGCTGCGAATCCGACACGGCGGGCGAGGGCCAGTCGACGAACTGCACGAAATTGAACAGAAAGACGGCCTTCACCTGATACTCGGAGGCTCTGGGGTTTTGTACGACTAGCAGCGCCGACGCCAGGACGGTCAGCGCGTTCAAAAGTGCCATTGCGCCATCCCATACACGCCCCGTTCGATCTGCCTCCGGGCGGTTGTCGTGCCGAACTCCACATGCTGCTCGTGGAGCAGGTTCTGGCCCACGATCGACAAGTCCAGAGCGGCAATGGGTCGCCAGGTGAGCCGGGCATTCAGCTCGGCATATGCAGGTACCTGTTGCTTGGCGATCGCACCGACATACCTGAATCCGGCATCAAGCTCTAGATGCGCCGGCAGGTTCAAAGACGACTGCAGAAAAAACTGGCGATCGGGGGCCTGCGATTCCGTCGCGCCTCGGCTCGTATCGGTGCTGCCGGGGTTCGGCCAGATGTGGACGCGCAGCTCGGTGTAGCCGCCGCGCAGCCGCCAGCGGTCCGACACGCGATACTGTGCCGTCAGCTCGGCGCCATACGATTCGCCGTCCTGCCCGTTGGCGATCACGATCGGCGTTGCCGCAGGCGGGTTGACTTGCTCCAGACTGCGGAGCCCGTGATAACGGCTGTAGAACGTTGCGAGGGAGAACAACAACGCGCCGCGGTGATGGCGATATCCCGCCTCATAGGCCAGCTCCTCTTCGGACTCGAAGTTGGGGCCGCCGGCCAGAAAGTATGGCGGTTGACCCGGTGCGAAGAACTCCCGGTCGATGCGCGATGGCGTGCGGACTGCCCGCGAAATCGCGGTCCACAGCGTGCTGGCGGAATCGATCGTCCAGCTTAAGCGCCCACTCGGCTGGATCTCGAATCCGGTGTAGTCGTTGTGCTCGATCTTCGTGCCGATTGTGACATGCAGCCGCTCGGGAGCGAGCGCGATTTCATCCTGGGCGAACGCGGTCAGCCACTGCCGCGCGACGTGTGCCGGCAAGAAGGCCAGGGCCGCCGTGTTGGCGACGTTGTCGTTGATGAGCCGATAGCCTACTCCCCACACCACATTGTGGCGGGTGGCCACGAGGGCGTAGTGTTGCAGATCGATGTCGTAGACGTCGAGATCTTCGCCGAAGGTGCCCGGAATATCTCGGTGCGTGCGGTCGTAGTACGCTTGGGCAGCGATGTCGGACTTGGCGGACAGGGGATGAGCCCATTTGGCTACCACATTTGCCCCGCTGACCGCGATGTCGGCGGCGGTCTGCTGGTCGATCCGGCCGTTGTACCAATCACCCTGCAGCGTGAGATGGTGACTCGTGGACGCATCGTAGTCCAGACGAAATCCGCCTTGTCCCATGCGCCAATCGTCGGTGTTATCCAGGCCATTGGGGAGCAACGTCGGGTCGCGAGAGAAGGCCTTGCCGTAGATCCGATAGCTGCCACGAGCGCCGAGCCCGCCACCGTAGCGGCCGGATCCAAGACCGCGCAGCTCGGTGCCACCACCGCCGCTGACCAGGAGACCGCGCGTGTCTTTCGCATCCTTCGTGATGACGTTGATCACGCCGTTGACGGCGTTGGCGCCCCACAAGGTCGCGCCGGGTCCGCTGATCACCTCGATCCGCTCGACATCCGAGAGCAGGACATCCTGCACGTCCCAGAACACACCCGAGAACAGGGGCGTGTAAACGGTCCGTCCATCGATGAGGACCAGCAGCTTGTTGGCGGTGGTGCTGTTGAACCCCCGGGCGCTGATGGCCCACTGACGCGCATCGACCTGCGCCACCTGCAGATTCGACGCGAGGCGGAGGGCTTCTGGCAGGCTGGTTGCCCCGGATTGGCGAATGTCGTCTTGCGTGATGACCTGAATAGCCGACGGCGCTTCGGACAACCGCTCCGGACGGCGGGAGACGGACATCACCTCGACGTTCATCAATTCATCGAGGGTGAGGCGCTTGAGAGCCTCCAGCGAGTCGCGTTGCTGAGCGCGTGCAGGGATTGCCCATACGGCGAGCAGAACGGTCAGGAAGAGCGTGCGCGTGCTGGTCATGCACTGTCCTTCCGATAGGACGCCGGCGGAGATCGGGAAATTGGCGCTCCACAATAGGGAAACTAAAGCGACCAGACATGTCGGCCAATGCCCAGAGGGAGCCTAAGCGTTTGCCTACATGCGCTGCTCCGCCCGAGACTCGCCGACGACCGCCAGCACCATCCCGGTCAGAATCAAGCCGGCGCCGAGTCCTTGATAGAGCGAGAACGTCTCGCCCCACCAGATCCGCGACGTCAGCGCCGCGAAGACTGGCTCGCAGCAAAAGATGAGCGAGGCCCGCGGGGATGACATCTCGCGCTGCGCGCGCATCTGCCACACCAGCGCGACCGCGGTCGAGAGGACACCGAGAAACAGCAGCGCCGCCCCGAGGCTCAGCGACCAGTTGAACCGGAGCCGCTCGAGGAGCAGCGCGGCGACCAGTGTCCCGATCGCGGTACCGGGAAGCTGCAGCCACACCATGCGCTGCGCGTCGAAGCGCTTCGAGAACTCCGACACTGCGACGATGTGGCCGCCGAAGACCACCGCGGTCAGCAGCGTCCAGAGATCACCTCGATTCAGACCACCGGCCTCGGGGTCGGTGAGGAAGTAGAGGCCCAAGGTCGCCACGATCAGCGCCACGATGAGTTGCCACGCGAGGCGATGCCGCAGGACGACCAGCGCCATCATGGGGGCGAGCACCGATGACATCGCCACGATGAACGCCGAGCGCGCCGGGGTCGTGTACTGCAGCCCATAGGCCTGCGTTGCGAACCCCGATGCCAGGAGCAGCGTGAGCAGGGCGCCGGCCCGCAGCTCTTCCCGTGAGAACCGGGCGCCGAGATTGGCGAGTGGCGCGAGGACGATCGTCGCAATCGTGAATCGCACGGCCAAAAAGAGCAGGGGCGAGGCGGCAGTGAGCGCGTCCTTGACGACGACGAAGCTCACGCCCCACACGGCGGAGGCCGTGAGCAACAACAGATCGGCGCGACGGCGCGTCACGCCAGATCCCGCAGATATCTTCCCGTGGCTGATGCTTGGACCTGCGCGACGTCCTCAGGCGTTCCGGCGGCGACGACGCGGCCACCTTGATTGCCCGCCCCGGGACCGAGATCGATCACCCAGTCGGCGCGTTTGATCACGTCGAGGTTGTGTTCGATGACGAGCACCGTGTGCCCGGCATCGACCAGACGATCGAGCACTCGACACAGCACGCGTACGTCGTCGAGATGCAGGCCGGTCGTCGGCTCGTCGAGGATGTACAGCCTCCTGCCGCCACGGGCCCGCGCGAGCTCCCTGGCGATTTTCAAGCGTTGCGCCTCGCCGCCCGACAGCGTCGTGGCGGGCTGGCCCAGCCGCAGGTATCCGAGGCCCACCTGTTGCAGGTACCAGAGGCTGCGCGCCAGGCGGGGATGACGGTGCAGCCGCTGGATCGCCTGGTCGACCGTCCACTCGAGCGCCTGCGCGATGTTTGCGCCCTGCAGCTTGACGTCGAGGACCTCACGCTTGAACCGGGAGCCGCCGCAGATTTCGCAGGGCACGAACACGTTGGCCAGGAACACCATCTCGATCAGCACGTGCCCAGCGCCTTCGCAGGCCTCGCAGCGACCGCCCGCGACATTGAAGGAAAACGTGCTGGGCGCGTAGCCGCGGGCGCGCGCGAGCGCTGCATTCGCGAACAGCGCGCGCAGCTCGTCGAAGGCCTTCACGTACGTCACCGGATTGGACCGCGGCGTGCGCCCGATGGGGGCCTGATCGATGAGGACGACGTCCTGGAGGTGCTCCCAGCCCTTGATCGCCATGACGTCACCGACCGGCTCACCGAGATGTTGCTTGGCGCTGTGCTCGCCGCGCAGTCGCGCCTCGAGCTGCCGATATAACACGTCGTGGACGAGCGTCGATTTCCCCGAGCCGGACACTCCGGTCACCGCTGTCAGCGTGCCCAGCGGGATGCGCACATCGACGCCCTTGAGGTTGTGGAGCCGCGCGCCTGTAACGTCGAGCCAGCGTACAGCAGGCCGGCGGGCCGACGGGACACCGATGCGCTTTTCGCCGGACAGGTATTGGCCGGTGAGCGTCCCAGCCTCGCGCACCGCGGCGGCCGGTCCCTGGTAGACGACCTGTCCACCCGCAGCGCCGCTCGCGGGACCGAGCTCCACCATCCAGCTGGCGGCGCGCATGGCGGCGGGATCGTGCTCGACGACCACCACGGTGTTGCCGGCGTCGGACAGCCGCTTGAGCAGCCCCAGGAGCCGGTCCACATCGGCGGGATGCAGACCGATGGACGGCTCATCCAGCACATACAGCGTGTCCACCAGATGCGATCCGAGCGCGTTCGAGAGCGCGATCCGTTGCGCCTCGCCGCCCGACAACGTTCGCGTCTGCCGGTCGAGCGTCAGATACCCGAGGCCGACGTCGTTCACAAAGCCTATTCGCGCCCGCAGTTCGGTCAGGATGTGGTCCGCGACGGTCTGTTGGAACGAAGGCAATCTGAGTTGATCCAGCCAATCTGCGAGATCAGTGGCTGTCAGCGCAGCCGCTTCCGCGATCGTCTTGCCGGCGACGCGCACCGCGAGCGATTCGGGTTTCAGCCGTGCGCCGTGGCATCCCGGGCATGTTTTTGCCAGCTGGTACTGTCGCAGGAACACTCGGATGTACTGCTTGTAGCGCTTTTCCTCGAGTCGCTCGAGGAAAGGAAGGATTCCGAGGTAGCGGCCGGTGGTGTTGTGGAGCAGGAAGTGGCGCTCGCGCGCCGGGATGTCCTGCCAGGGCGCGTCGAGGTCGATCCCGCGGGCGCGAGCGGTCTCGCGCAGCAGGCGCCGGCGTCCCTCGTAGCGGGGTTTGGTCCACGGGTCGAGTGCGCCGTCGGCCAGCGAGGCCCGGGGATCCGGCACGATCAGCGACTCGTCGTACTCGAGGACGGCACCAAAGCCGTTGCACGTAGGGCAGGCGCCGCGCGGGTTATTAAACGAAAAGAGCGTCGGCGTCAGGACGGGTGCCGCGTAGCCGCAGGCGGAACAGGCGGGATGCTCGGAGAAGCGCCGGCGGTCACCGTTGTGGAGGGCCAGCGCCACGCCTTCACCCTCGCTGAATGCCGTCGCCACGGCCTCGGCCAGCCTGCCGCGGTTCTCCGCGGTCGCTGCGATGCGATCAACGAGAACCAGCACATCCGTACCGGCGCGGACGCGTTGTTCCGCGCCCGCTTCGTCCAGTCGCACGACCTCACCATCCACCTGGGCGCGCACGAATCCCGCGGCGCGCAATTGCGCCGCGATCTCGACGTCGGGGCGTTGGGCGGATGGGGGTAATGGGAATGCCACGATGATCGAATTGTGCGTCGTGACGGCATTGGGTAGGGGCGCAGCATGCTGCCCCCCTACATCATTACCATACTGCTCCCCTACCTCCTGACCATTTCGGGCGGCGGCTATTACCGCGTCTACGACCTCCTGCACCGTATCGCGTTTGACCTCACGCCCGCATTGCAGGCAGGTCTGCATGCCCGCCCGTGCCCACAGCAGCCTCAGGAAATCGGCGATTTCGGTCGCTGTGCCGACCGTCGACCGGCTCGATGTCGTCGGGTTCTTCTGTTCGATCGCGACGGCGGGGGAGAGCCCTTCCATCGAGTCGACCAAAGGCTTCGGCATCCGCTCGAGAAACTGCTTGGCGTAGGTCGACAGCGACTCGATGTAGCGGCGCTGGCCCTCGGCGTAGAGCGTGTCGAACGCGAGCGAGCTTTTCCCCGAGCCCGATGGGCCGGTGATGACCGAGAGCGCCCGGCGCGGGAACTCGACGGTGATGCCCTTCAGATTGTGCTGGCGTACGTTGCGGAGAACGACGCTGTGCGGAGGCTGACGCATAACCGGTTAAGATAACGCTCCCTGGCCAGACACACCGCAGTCCTCTAGTTTCGCCCCGTGACCTTAGCGCTCACCCCGCGCCTCCTCCGGCGAGGCCTCGAGTTGTTCGCCGCCATCTCCCTTTGCGGAGTCGCCATCCTCGTCGCGTATTACCTGATTCGCTTCGGCGATCGGGCGGACGTCTTCCTCGCGCCATTTGCGCATCTGCACTGGGGCTGGGTCGGCGTCGGGCTGGTGCTGGCGTCGATGGACTGGGTGGGCGGTGGGTTCCGGCTCTGGGTCTGCACCCGCTACGTCTCCCCGGGTGCGCGGCTCGGGGACATGGTTCTCGCCGGCGGGTTTGGCGCGTGGGGCGCCTACCTCACCCCGTTCCAGTCAGGCTCCGCCCCGATGTCGCTGTGGGTAATGAAGCGCGCGGGCGTCCCGGTGCCCGTCGCCCTCAGCTCGATTTTCGTGACATTCATCGCCACGGTTGCCTTCTTCGCCATTGCCGGGCCGCTGGCGGTGTGGCTCGGTGCCGGCAAGTCACTCGCCGCGCATGGCCTCGTCCTCGGCATCACCCTGTACGACCTGTTCAAGACCAGTCTCACGATTTTCGGAATCCTGGGCCTGCTGATGCTGACCGCCGTGGTGTTCCCGGGCCTCGTCAAGCGCGTCATTCAACGTCTCGCCGGGCGCATCGGGCGCCGCAGCCCGAAGGCGGCCGAGCGTATGGAGAAACTGTCCGGCGGCATCGATCGGGCGCACGACTGCATGGTCGCGTTCGGGTCCCCGCGCGGGTTGGTCACGCTGCTCCTCGCCGTTGTGATTTCGGCCCCGTCGCATGCCAACAAGCTGCTGGCCGGGTACGTGACGCTGCGGATCCTCGGTGTTCCGGCGGACTTTACCGACATCCTGTTGTTGCAGATCCTCATTTCGTTTCTCTTGTATTTCGCGCCTACGCCCGGAGGGTCTGGCCTCGCGGAATTGACCTCCGCGGCCGTGATGTCGATCTACGTTCCGCGCGAGTTGACGCCCAGCTACACGTTGATCTGGCGCTTCATCAACAGCTACGCGACGGTCATCGTCGGCTCGCTGATCTTCTGGTACTGGCTGAGACGCGGTCTGATCGGACGCGAAGAGTCCGTCGGACTCACCTAACTTCTGGTTCCTTGCCCGGTTACAGACCCGGGCGTAACTTCACGGCCTGGTCCCAGATACGGGAGTGCGTTTGCATGGCGTTGCTTGAAATGGGCGGGCGGAGATTCACACTCCCGCAAGGGGAAGTGCTGCTCGGCGCAGATCCCGGCAGCGCCATCCCTCTCGCCGTTCCAGGTGTTCTCCCCCGACATGCGAAACTGAAATCCTTGCCAGACGGGCAAGTCGTCATAACAAAGGCGGTTCCAGAAGCAGAGGTCCTCATCAACGGCGTCCGCTTGGGTGCGGAACCGACCCCCCTGCTGCATGGTGACAAGGTGGAAGTCGGAGGACAGGAGCTGACATTCGTCGATGAGCGGCGCAGCGGTAGCACGCAGTACGTGCAGGCGATGAGTGTTCCGCAGGCGATGGCACAAGCGAAGGCCACGGGCGGCAAGGTCACGGTGAACACCGGCGGGCGCGTGGTCTCGCTGACGGACGGTCGGGAATACGCCATCGCCGGAGCCTCGCTGGTTTTTGGCCGCGATGCCTCCTGCGACGTGGTGGTGCCGGGGAAGGACGTCTCGCGCCGCCACGCCGAAATCATGCAGACGCCCAAGGGCTACCTGCTCGTCGATTCCAGCACGAACGGGACATCGGTGAACGACGTCCGCGTCGAGGGGCAGCGGCTGCTGGCACGGGGGGACGTGATCACGATCGGCGAGGAGAAATTCCGGTTCTATGCCGATACTGCGGCTCCGCCTCCGGAAAACCCTCCACCGGGGCCGGCCGCTAGCGCGCCCTCGGCCGCAGCCCCTCCGTCCCCCCCGAAGGGCGAGCGCCTCAGGGAGACGGTTCACGGCGTACCTGCTGCGCCTCGACCCGCAGGTGCAGCGCTCGCGAGCTTCCTCGTACGCGGGGGTGCGTTGAAGGGACAGCGTCTCAGCGTCAAAACGCCCGTGGTCAACATCGGGCGGGCCGATTACAACGACCTCGTGTTGCCGGACGAATCAGTCTCGACCACCCATGCGAAGCTGCAACGTCGCGAAGGCGTATGGATGTTGGTGGACCTCGATTCCACGAATGGCACCTTCATCGACGGTGATCCGATCAAGGGCGAAGCTCCCCTGGTACCAGGGGCGACGGTCCGCTTCGGGGACATCTCGCTCGTATTCGAGCCGACGGATGATGGGGCGGTTGTCGCGAAGGGTGGTGGGACCCGCGTCATCGAACAGATGGTTATGTCGCGGCCCCCCGCGCCCGCGGCGCCGTCGAAGGCTGCCGCTCCCCCCGCTCCCGCACCGAAGGCTGCGGCCCCCCCGGCAAGGCCGGCCGCGAAGCCGGGGCCGACAAAACCTAAGCCAGGCAAGAAACCGCCAGTCGCGCAGGAGAAGAAGGGCAAGGGCTGTGGCGGCAGCGCCGCAGTGCTCGTGCTGGGGATCATTGGACTGGTGTACTGGGTGTTTATCTAGAGATCACGTGCACATCACCTCCGCAGGCCGCACCGACGTCGGCGTCATCCGGTCGGGGAATGAGGACAGTTTCCGCATGATCCCCGATCGGGGAATTTTTGTCGTCGCCGACGGCATGGGAGGACATGCCGCTGGCGAAGTCGCCAGTGAGATGGCGGTGCGAATTGTCGCCGACGAGATCCATTCCGTTCGCGGCCTGACCGATGCGCAGGTAACCGAGCGGATGCGCGCCGCGATCCGTACGGCAAATGGGGCGATCTTTCAGCGCACGTTGACCGAGCACGACAAGCGGGGCATGGGGACGACGGTCACCGCGCTGACTCTGTTCGAAACGCGGTTCCTCATCGGTCAGGTAGGAGACAGCCGCGGGTATCTGTTGCGCGACGGCCGGTTGAGCCAGCTGACGAAGGACCATTCCTACGTCCAGGAGCAGGTGGACGCCGGCTATTTGACCCCGGAGCAGGCCCGCACCCATCCCTACAGCAACGTGATCACCCGCTGCGTCGGCGCCAACAGCGACGTCATGCCCGACATTTACGTGGGGACCGTGAAACCGCGGGATCTTTTCTTACTCGCGTCGGATGGTCTGACAGGAATGCTCGAAGACTATCAGCTCTCGGAGCTGCTGTCGCCCGACCGCATGCCGCAGGACGAAGTGGACGCGCTGATCGCGGAAGCCAATCGCCACGGCGGGCTCGACAATATCACGGCGATCATTGTGCGCATCGATTCCGTCGAGGCTCCCACGCAGGAAAACGTCACGACGCAGCAGACCTCCGCGCGGCCGCGCTGACCTCACCCCCTGGAACGATGGGCGTGGTTCGTCAATAGGGCCTTCTCTCTTTCGAGTCGCCCCGTGACTTCCTCCCGTGGCAAGGTCACCAATTCGATGATCGGCCGCGCCGGAATCTCCACCGGTTCCAGCACGAACACGCGCAGCCGCTGCGCAGCGCGATGCAGCTCCGCGGCGACGCGCGGGAGTCCAAGACTTCCCAGGCCCGGCAGGGACACGTCGAACATGTCGGGCTTGGACGGGAAATCGAGAAACAGCTGATCGGCGCGCAACCCCAGCTCGCGTGCCAGCCGCTCCTCCACGCGCTCGAGTAAGTCGGGATCGCGGGACGGCCAGTCGGATGTGGCGGCGGGCAATTCGGTTGCCGGAATGTCGAGCGCGCGCTTGGCGAGCCGCCGCTCGCGCAGCGCGCGCGCCAGGCCGGTCTGATCGTGCTCCTGCAGCTCGTGTGCGAGGGCGTCGTCCGTCGCGATCGCGATTTCGTCGGGAGCGACCCGCCCAGTGGCGATCGCGCGGCGCACCAGACGCTTGAACATCGCCGTCGCGCTGCGCACCGCATGGTGCCAGTACACGTTCCGGTACATCTGATACTTCGCGAACAGCAATGACTCGAGCGCCGCCAGCCCTTTGGAGTGCAGTGCCAATCCTTCCGCGGACACGGTGAGTGACGTGAGCAGCCGGTCCACGTCGATGAAGCCGTACGGTACGCCGCACATCTTGGCGTCGCGGGACAGGTAGTCGAGCTTGTCGACGTCGAGCGGTCCCGACACGAGTCCGGCGAGCCGCGAGCCACTGGACCCCTGGATGAGCTGCAGCAGCCGCTCCACCGGGACACCCAGCCGATCGAGCGTGGCTGCGAGCGCGCCTGTGCGGAGGTGACGAGCCGCGAGAATCTCGTGATGGGGAAGTCCGGCTTCTTCGAGCGCGTGTGAGAAGGGATAGTGGCCGATGTCGTGCAGCAGCGCGGCCAGGCGAACGCTCAACCCCTCTTCCGAATCCGCGTGGCCCGTCTCTCCGACCGCCCGGCGTGCGAGATGATAAGCGCCGAGAGCGTGTTCGAAGCGGGTATGGGTGGCGCCCGGATAGACGAGAAAGGCGTGGCCGAGCTGGCGAACGTACCGGAGCCGTTGTACGGCCGGTGTGTCGAGGACCGCGAGCGCCTGTGGCTCGAGGCGGATATTGTTCCACAGCGGGTCGCGAACGACCTCGAATGACAAGCGGAACTAGGAGTCGGGAGTCAGGAGCTGGGGACCGGCATTCCGTACCGCCGGTGTGGCCGCGTCGGAGAATTGCTCGAAGTTCTTCTGGAAGAGTGTCGTGAGCCGTTTCGCCTGCGCGTCGTACGCGGACGATTCCTTCCAGGTCGCGCGCGGATCGAGCAGCTCGTCGGAAACACCGTGCACGTGCTTCGGGACCTCCAACCCAAACACCGGCTCGCGCCGCGTCGCCACCTTGTCGAGCTGGCCCGCGAGCGCCGCACGGATCATGGCGCGCGTGCTCTTCAGGTCGATCCGATGACCCACGCCGTAGGGGCCGCCCGTCCAACCGGTGTTCACCAGCCAGCATTGCACGTCGTGCCGTGCGATGCGCTCGCCCAGCATCTTCGCGTACACGGTGGGGGGGAGCGGCAGGAACGGCGCGCCGAAACAGGCCGAGAACGTTTCCTTGGGCTCCGTGACGCCGCGCTCCGTGCCGGCAACCTTGGCGGTGTACCCCGACAGAAAGTGATACATCGCCTGTTCCGGGCTCAGCTTCGCGATGGGGGGCATGACGCCGAACGCGTCGCAGGTGAGAAAGACGACGTGGTGGGGGTGGCCGGCCATGCCTTCGGGAACGTGGTTCGGGATGTAGTGGATCGGGTAGGACGCGCGCGTGTTCTCGGTGATACGCTGCGAGTCGAGATCCACAACACCGGTCTGGGGATCGACGTCCACGTTCTCGAGCACCGTGCCGAACATTTGTGTGGTCTTGTAGATCTCCGGCTCGCTCTCGCGCGACAGCCGGATCACCTTGGCGTAGCAGCCGCCCTCGAAGTTGAAGACTCCCGCGTCGGACCAGCCATGCTCGTCATCGCCGATCAGACGACGTTCGGGATCGGCGGAGAGCGTCGTCTTTCCGGTGCCGGAAAGACCGAAGAACAGCGCGCACTCGCCCTGCTTTCCCACGTTGGCGGAGCAGTGCATCGATAGCACGCCCTGCAAGGGCAGCAGGTAATTGAGCAGTGTGAAGATCGATTTCTTGAGCTCGCCGGCGTAACGCGTGCCGCCGATCAGAATCGTCCGATGCGCAAAGCTCACGATGATGAAGGTGCCCGACTTGGTCCCATGGACGGCGGGGTCCGCCTGGAATTCGGGAGCGTGCAGCACCTCGAATCCGGGTGCGAAGCGCGACAGCTCACCCTCGCTGGGGCGCAGGAACATGTTGTAGACGAATAGCGCGTGCCACGCATTGGGCGTCATGAAGCGAATCGGCAGGCGGAACGCGGGATCCGCGCCGGCGTAGACGTCGCGAACAAATAAATCCTGACCGCTCAAATGCTCTTCAACATCTGCCTTGAGTCGCGCGAATTTCTCTGGCGCGATCGGCTGATTCACCTTGCCCCACCAGATCTGATGGGTGGAGTCGGGCTCCTGGACGAGGAACTTGTCGTTCGGGCTGCGGCCGGTATGCGGGGACGTGACGGCGCAGAATGGCCCCCCCGCCCCGCCCACCCCTCCTGACGACACGATCCCTTCGCGCCGGCGCAGGGCGTGCTCGTACAGTTGGGACGGCGTCAGATTCCGGTAGACACGCTGCTCAGTTGATATGCCCATCGTTTATTGGGTTGACCGCGCATGGCGGCGATGCTCTAAGGCGTCCACGGCGGCGATGACCGCCATGTTCACGATGTCGGGAACTTCTGACAACCTTTGCAAGACATGGACCGGACGGTCCATCCCCACAAGGATCGGCCCGATGGCCTGGGCGTCCCCGAGCCGCGCGAGCAGCTTGTAGGCGATGTTAGCGGCGTTTAAGTCCGGGAATATCAATACGTTAGCCGGCCCGTGCAGCTTGGAGAATGGGTACACCCGCGTGAGGATTCGTTCGACCACGGCCGTATCGGCCTGCATCTCGCCATCCACCTGGAGCTCGGGCTCGCGTTCGTGCAAGAGGACGACCGCTTGCTGGACTTTCGCCGCCGCTGGGTGCTTCACGGAACCGAAGTTCGAGAACGACAGCATGGCGACCCGCGGCTCGACGCCGAGCCGCGTCACGAACCGCGCCGTGGCCGTTGCAATCTCGGCGAGCGTCTGAGCGTCGGGCTCGATGTTCACGGTCGTGTCCGCGAAAAAGAACGTCTGCTGGCGAAAGATCATCATGTAGATGCCGCTGACGTGCTTGCGTCCTGGCTCCGCGCCGATCACTTCGAGCGCCGGGCGAACGGCATCCGGATAATCGATCTCCTCTCCCGCAACGAGCGCATCGGTGCGCCCGGACCGCAGCATCATGAGACCGTAATACATCGGATCGAGCACGCGCGCCTTCGCTTCGCGCTGCGTCATGCCGCGGCGCTGGCGCCGCTGCCACAGCTCCTGGGCGAGCTGGTCGCGGTCGGCCGCGGTGCGCGGATTCACCAGCTCGATGTCCTCGAGCGTGAGCGACGCGTCGTCGGCCTGGCGGCGGATCGCGTCGAGGTCGCCGAGCAGGATCGGCCGGGCGATCCCCTCGTCGGCGAGAATGCGTGAGGCGCGCAGGATGCGGGGGTCGTCGCCCTCGGGAAAGACGATGCTCGGCGGGTCCTGCTGCGCTCGCGTGATCAGCCCGCGCATCACCTGGCGTTCCGGACCGAGCCTGGCTTCCAGCTCGGCACGATAGTCCTCGACATCGATAATGCGGCCGGCGATGCCCGATGCGACGGCCGCCCACGCGACTGCCGGCGCGACCCAGAGCAGCACGCGAGGATCGAAGGGCGTGGGGATCAGGTAGTCGGGCCCAAACTTGAGCTTGTCGCCCCCGTAGGCGCGCGTGACCGACTCCGGGACCTCTTCTTTTGCCAGTGCCGCAAGCGCGCGCGTCGCCGCCATCTCCATTTCCTCGTTGATTTTCTTGGCGCGCACATCGAGCGCGCCACGGAAAATGAACGGGAAGCCGAGCACGTTATTGACCTGGTTCGGAAAATCGGAGCGGCCCGTTGCCACAATCGCGTCGGGCCGCGCCTTCTTCGCCTCGTCCGGCATGATCTCGGGCGTCGGATTCGCGAGCGCGAAGATGACCGGCTTCTTCGCCATCCCTTGCAGCATGTCGCCGGTCACGATCCCGGCGACCGACAGCCCAACGAACACATCGGCGCCTTGCAACGCGTCGGCGAGCGTGCGGGCCTTCGTGTCGATCGCAAAGCGCTGCTTGAACTCGTCCAATCCTTCGCGACCTGTGTAGATCACGCCCTTGTGGTCGCACATGAGGATATTTTCGCGCACGACGCCGAGGCGCACGTAATGCTCGGCGGTGGCAATGGCGGCCGCGCCCGCGCCGGCGAACACGACCTTGATCTTGGCGATGTCTTTCTTGACCACCAGCAGCGCGTTCAACAGTGCCGCCCCGGAGATGATCGCCGTACCGTGCTGGTCGTCGTGGAAGACGGGAATGCTTAGTGTCTCGCGGAGCTTCTTTTCGATGTAAAAACAGTCCGGCGAGCGGATGTCCTCCAGATTGATCCCACCCACCGTCGGCTCGAGCAGCTGGCAGAAGCGGATTACGTCCTCGGGATTCTCGGAGCCGACCTCGAGGTCGAACACGTCGATATCCGCAAAGGCCTTGAACAGAATCCCCTTACCTTCCATCACGGGCTTGCCGGCCAGCGCGCCGATGTTGCCCAGGCCAAGGACCGCCGTGCCGTTGGAGACCACGGCGACGAGGTTGCCTTTGGAGGTGTAGCGGTAGGCATCCTCGGGCCGCTTCGCGATTTCCAGGCAGGGCTCGGCTACACCAGGGGTATAGGCCAACGACAGGTCGCGTTGGTCCTTGAACGGCTTCGTAGGGGTGACCTGGATCTTCCCGGGCCGGCCCTGCGAGTGATAGTCGAGGGCCTCCTGGCGGCGGCTCGGAGGGACCAAGTACAGAAGTCCTTTTTGGAGAAGGGGTTATGCTACCAGCCCGTGACCCGAGCTGTCAAGACCGAGTCGGGTGTTGTAATATGCCGCCGATGCCGAAACGCTCGTTGTGGGTGCGCACGCCCCTTTTCCTGCTCACGCTGTTGCAATTCAGTGTGCCGGCTGCTGCCGCCTGGGCCGATGCTCGCCTCGGCGAAGCCAGCGGTCCGGCGCACATCGAGTCACACTCCACCGCCGCGTGCGCTCGCGTTCACCCCGCCGACTGCGCATTCCATCGCTTTCTCTCGGCGCCGCTAGCACGAAACCCCTCGACCGTAGTCCGGATTCGTGAAGGGCGCGGGATCAGATGGGCGCCATCTGTCCTTCAACGATCCTCAACTGCAGCTGATCTCACTCTTCCCGATTCCCGCGCTCCTCCGACGCTCTCCTGAGTAACGGCGCCGCCAATTCGGCGGCGACGCAATTCCCAACATCTCGCGCGCCGTCTCCTCATCCCGAGGAACGTGTGTGCGTCACAGGAGAATGTCATGCATTTCCTCACAGTAGTGCTGACGCTGTTGTCCGCGCCGAGCGGCACGGTGTCCGGCCGTGTCACTACCTCGTCCGGCGACCCGATTGCGGATGTGCAGGTCTCGCTTACGGATCTGCGCCGCTCCACCACTACCGACAGCAGCGGGCGGTACACCATTGCGGATGTACCCGATGGCACGTTCACGGTGTCGTTCCAGCGCATCGGCTACGCACCGGCGGTGCGCCGGATCGTCGCGAGCGGCGGCAACGTGACGGCAGACGTCACAATGAAGGAGTCCATCGTCGAGCTGACGGGGATCCAGGTCACCGCGAGCGCGAACGCGACGAGCGCGCTCAATTCGCCGCAGCCGACGAGCGTTCGCGCCGGTGACGAGCTACGCCAGTCACAGTCGCCGACGTTGGGGGAAACGCTCGAGGGCGTGGCGGGCGTGCACAGCTTGAGTACCGGCGTCGGAATCGGTAAGCCGGTCATTCGCGGTCTCACCTCAAATCGCGTCTTGGTGCTGGACAACGGCCAGCGGCTCGAGACCGCGCAATGGGGAGATGAACACAGTCCCAACGTGGAGACCGCCAACGCGGAGCGGATCGAAGTGATTCGGGGGCCGGCCAGCGTGCTCTACGGCTCCGACGCCCTGGGCGGCGTGGTCAATGTCGTGCAAAAGGATCTGCCGGAGATCGTCGAGGGTCGTGCCTTCGTGCGCGGCAATGTCAGTGCGGCCTACGGGTCGAACAATGGGATGAAAGACGGATCGTTCGGCATCGAGGGCGGATCTCACAGCGTCGGCTTCCGCGGCGGATTCAGCGGGCGCACCAGCGGCGACGTCCATACCCCGGATTACGCTTTGTGGAATAGCGGGGACGAGGCCATCGCCGGCAACGGCACGGTGGGGACGCGGGGCTCCTGGGGATCGCTGTCCGCCTCGTTTTCGCAGCGGCAGGAAAAGATCGAGCTAACGGATGAGGATCCCGCCGCGACGCCCCTGCAGCGCATCGCGACCAGCCACGCCCGCACCGACCTGTGGTTGCCGCTGGGGAGCGCGCGATTGGATGTGTCGACCGGCTATGAGCGCAACCGGCGGCGCGAGTTCGAGGACGAGAACGATCCGACGGTCGCGCTCGGGCTGCTCACGCAGACCTACCTCGCGGACGTGCGCTACCACCACGCGCCGGTGGGCGTCTTCTCCGGCCTGATCGGCTTCTCCGGCGTCCGGAATACATTCGACAAGTTCGGGGAGGAGACGCTCATTCCCTCCAGCGCGGCGAACAACGCCGCGATCTATGCCTTCGAACAAACCGAGGGGTCGCGGGTCAACGTGTCGCTCGGCGCGCGCTACGACTATCGCAATCTCTCCGTCGATGCCGACACCGTCCTGGGCGTGGCGACCCAGGATCGCAGCTGGAGCTCGGTCACCGGCAATGTGGGCTTGCTGGTTCATCTCGGCGAGCCGACCGCCCTTGTGGTGAACGTGGGCCGGGGATTCCGCGCGCCTTCATCGTTCGATCTGTATTCCAACGGCGTGCACGAAGGCACCACCGCCTTCGAGCGCGGCAACCCGAATCTCAGGACGGAGAAGTCGGTCAATACCGACGTGGCGCTGCGTGCCCAGTCCACGCGGCTGGCGTTCGAGGTGGGGACGTTCCTCAACTTGATCCAGGACTACATCTATACGGTGCCCACCGGTACCGTCGACAGCGCTTCGGGGTTCGAGATCTACGACGTCACGCAGGGAGACGCGCGCCTTGCGGGCTTCGAGGCGTCTCTCCAGTGGCATCCGGCCGCCTATCTGCACCTGCAGGGCACAGCCGACTATGTGCGGGGGCAGAACACGTCCACGCACAACCCTCTGCCGAACATGCCGCCGCTGCGGGTGACCTGGGTCACACGGATCGAGGGAGGCGAGCACGCGAGCGGCACCCTGCGCAATCCCTACTTTTCGTTCGGTGGCGAGGTCAATGCGCGGCAAACGCGCATGGATCCTGCCGAAGAGCAGTTCTACGCGGATGCTTTTGGCGGGGTGGGGTATCAATCACGTCCCTATACACTCGTGAACTTCGGCGCTGGTGCCAGTTGGCTCGTCGGATCCCGCACGTTCACGGTGGATCTCTCGCTGCGCAATGCGTTCGACAAGCGGTATGCGGACTACTTGAGCCGGATCAAGACCAATGCGTTGGATCCCGGCATGGGCCGTTCACTGACGGCGCGGATAACCACGGAGTTCTAAAGTGGCTCTGAACACTGGTGTCTCACTGCTGGCAGTTCTGGGGGGCTTGGCGCTGACGAGCGCATGCGTCCGCGATTCGGCGGGGCCAGGCCCCCTGCCGTCCTGCGGCGCCCACGGCACCCAGCTCTCGCTCGCCGTCGCGGCGGACTCCTCGATCGACCCGGCGACCGATTCCGGTTGCGTGACATTCGCCGCGAACACCTCAGCCGATAGCGCCGAGTACCTGGTGCTGCCGTGGTCGGCCGGCGGCACGCCCCAAACCTCGGCGCCGTTCATGCTGCGGTCGGCGACGCCGTCGGCATCGATTTTGATGTCCCGCGTGGCGTCACCACAAACAGGTTCCCGGAGCGCGGCGGCGCAGGCCTTCGATCGTTTCCTGCGCGAGCTCGGGCGCAGCCGCCGGTATGTGCTGGACGGCCGGTCGGCGCCGGTTGCTTCGGGAATGCCGCGGCCGTCGGTGACCGCGGGTCCACCGACCGTGGGCAGTGCGCGCACGTTCAAGGTTTGTGGGAACGCGAAGTGCTCTACACTCGTCAACGTGGGTGCGGTGGCGCGGGCGGTTGGCGCGCACATCGCCATCTACATCGATACGCTGGCGCCGTCCCCAGGACTCAACGCCGGAGATCTCGACTCGCTCAAGCAGACGTTCGATACGCTGCTCTACCCGCTCGACACGGTGACGTTCGGCCACGTGTCGGACATCGACTCGAATACCGTGGTCATCGTGCTGATGTCGAACCAGGTGAACAAGCTGACCACCACAGCGGACTGTAATGCGAGCGGCGGCGCCTACATCGCGGGGTTTTTCTTTCCCGGCGACCTCGCGCCCGGGTTCGCACAGAACTACAACAATGGCGAAGTCTTTTATTCCATCGTTCCCGATTCCACCGGGACATTGAGCTGTCGCCATAAGGCTTCCGACGTCCTGTTCGGCACTCCCGTCACGTTCACACACGAATTCCAGCACATGATCAACTTCGTGGAGCATGTCCTGGTCAAGAATGGCGATTCCGAAGAGGGGTGGCTGGATGAAGGCCTCTCGAAATACGCTGAAGAACTCGCGGGCCGGAGGTTCGGAGATAACGCCCATTTCAGTCAATACGCGTTTAACGCGGTGTTTGACGGCTATCAGTATCTGCTCGCGCCCGGGGATTCACCATTGATGATCCCCGCCGATACGGGATCGCTGGCGATGGTCGGCGCCAGTTGGCTGTTCACCCGCTACATCGTCGATCAGTTCGGCGATTCGCTGCCAGGGAAGCTCGTGCGGACTGCGCTGGCAGGCGCCACAAATGTTGCGACGCAGACCGGCCAGCCCTTCGCCCAGACCGTCAGCCGTTGGGCCCTCGCGAATTGGGTCTCCGATTTGCCCGGCTTCGCGGCGCCGAGCGAGCTGCAGTACACGTCGTGGCACTTCCGCACCACGTTCAGCTCACTCCATAACCAGAATTCCACAGTCTTTCCGCTGGCGTATCCGTTGGTCCCGACACTCTCGGCGGGGAATGCCGTCAACGTCAGCGGCAGGCTCTGGTCGGGGTCAGGGGAGTATGTCCGGGCCGTGCAGGCACCGGGCGCAGCGGCGTTCACCCTGCAGTTCAGCGCCAACGGGACGGCACTCGTTTCTCCGTCGGTCGTGCCGCGCCTAATTGTCCTGCGAATTCGGTAGCTGTTGCCTAAGTGGAGGGGGTCGGGGGGGCTCCGTTGTTGCCGACGCCGAGCTTACGGAGCACCCCGGCGCCGAGCAGGACCAGGGCGTACATGCAGACGATCAACGGTCCCGTCGGGAAGTTGCCGACATAGGAGACGTACAGACCCAGCGCCGATGCGAGGGCTCCGGTCCCCCAGGAGATCAGCACCATCTTTCGGATGTCGCGGCTGAACAGGAATGCGACCACCGCGGGGACCACCAGCATGGTAAAGACCAGGAGCACGCCCGCGACCGGCACGGACATTGTGACGGCGACGCCGAACGAGACGTAAAACAAGAAATCCCATGCGCGAATGTGCCATCCCTCGCGCTCGGCTTCGTCGGGGTGGAACGAAATCTTCAGGAATTGCCTGCGCAAGGCGAAGTGCACCACGCCCAGGGCCGCGTAGGCGGCGCCCTTCTTGAGAATCGTCGGCCACGTGATCCAGATGATCGATCCTTCCAGCACGTCGTGCAGCGCTTCCGCGCCGCGCGGCGCCTTGTCGGCCACCAGAATCGCGGCGGCCGACGCGGCGACGTAGACAATGCCGATAATCGCTTCATGCGGCACACGACCCTTGCCGCGCGTGCGGGTCAGCGCGAACAGCGCGGCGCCGATGCAGGTGAAGACAAGCGAGAAAATGAACGCCGTGCGCGAATCGGGAGCGACTCCGTAGAGGAGGGCGACCACGCTGCCCAAACCCGCCATCTGCGCCAACGACAAGTCCACGAAGATGACTTCGCGCGCGATGACGTGGAGGCCGAGGTAGGAGTGAATGGCAACGAGCACCATGCACGCCACGAACGGCGCAAACATGAATTGCAACACGATGTGGACTCCCTCAAGGTGCCGTTAGCGGCCGGTGGTCGCGCCTTGGTTGAAGGCCTGCGCCAGCGAGTTAACGATCGTGCCGATCAGGTCAAAAAAGGTGTTGACACCCTCGGCGCCGCCGACGTTCGACGGCACGATGACGGCCTTTGCGCCCGTGCGCTCAGCGACCTGGCGAATCTGGTTATGGTCGAAGTACCCGGGCGAGAGCAGCACGCGCACGTGCCGCTGCTGCATCAGGTCGATCAGCTCGCGGACGTGCTTCGGCGTGGGCGGAATGCCGGGCTTCGGCTCGATATAATCGACGCAGGGAATCCCAAATTCCCGGGAGAAGTAGTCCCACTCCTTGTGGTAGCACGCCATTTCGCTGCCGCGAAAGACGAGACCTTGCTTGAGCCAGCCCCCGAGTCGATCGGTGAGCGGGGCGCCTTTGTAGCGACGCTGGCTCAGAAAGTCGAAGAGCTTGCCCTGCCGATCGAGATCGGACAGGGTCTGACCGCCCAGGAGCGTGACGAGCTCATCCCCGTACAACGCCCGGTACACCCGATCCTCGAAATCCTTTTCGCGCGTGGTGAAATAGTCGGCGTTCTCTGGCGAGACACGCTTCAGACCCGTGAGGATGTTTCGCGCGATCTGCACGCCGTTCAGCGGCTCCGTCCAGATGTGCGGATTGCCGAAGACGTGAATGTCCCCCTGCGAGCGCGAGTAGCTGGCGGGGACGTCGAGCAGCTGAATCCCCGTGTACGCAGCCACGTACCCGGGCCCACCTTCGGTGACTTTTGAATTTCCGGCCTTATCGAGCAGGGCGGGTACCCACAGTTCGAGGTCGAGCCCGGTCGTGACGAAGACGTCGGCGTCCGCCAGCAGCGGCACGAAGCTGGGCTTCGGCTGCACGTAGTGCGGATTCTCGTCGCCTACGGCGATTGAATTGACTTGGCCGCGGTCGCCGACGATTTCACGGGCGATCGCGGCGTAGGTCGTCAGCGACGTGACGACCTTCACGGGCGCCGGCGGCCGTTGCGGCGTCGCGCCATGCAGGCCCAGGAGAAACGAGACGATGGATAGCATGTCAGTAGGTCTCATGTTTATGGGGACCGATGGCCCAAACCGCCTGGAGGGCGAGCTGGTTGGTGGCGGTAGCACCCGGCACCTTTTCCCATCGATATTGACCGCGCAGGAACACCCATTCGCTTTGCCACAAGGTCAGCGAGGGAATGATCTGACGCGTGACGGCACCGAATTCCGGTGATTCGACGTAGTTGTACGCGAGGCCCGCAATCCAACGCTGGCCCATCTTGTAGGTACTGCTGACGTAACCGCCGATTCGCGTCGGGCCAACCCCGGCGATCTGCTTCCGGAAGGCCAGCAGCTCACCCCGCACCGTCCACTCGCGGTACAGCGCTCGTGATGGGGGTCGCCAGGTCAGCCGGAAATCGAGCCCGGCGACTCGTGTACGCAGCGCGGAGTCGGGATTGGTTCCGTAGAGAACGCTACCGCCCAGCTGCATGTAGGTCGATCGGTTGATCTGCCAGAAGTTGAGCAGGTGCGCGAGGTACGTCGGCCGGCCGCTGTTGCCGAACAGCTCCTCGTCGCTCGCGCTCCGCGTTACTTGCAGGGTGAGCTCATGGGTGCCCAGCCCTCCGAAGGCTCGGTACAGCGAGAGGCCGCTGCCGGCGAGTCCGTCTTCACCGAGATAGGTCCTGATCGCGAGCGGGTACTCGGTTTCCGGCACCGCATGCAAGTGCCAGCGATTCAGCTCGCCGAATTGTTGCCGGTACTTGCCCAGATCGAGTCTGAGATGGCCGGGCAGGCCGATCCAGTACGCATAGCCCTCCTCGACGCCGACATCCCCGTTCTCGAACGAGATGAAGATCTTGGTGTGGGAGTACGGATCGAGCGCTGATTGGAACCCCACTTCGAACTCCCGGGGCTCGAAATTCTCGGCCTGTACGCCCTTGGTCGTGCCGTATCCGCGCACGTCGCCGGTAACGCTGATCTCGGGATTGAGCTGCGCTTGGTTGCGCTCCCGTCCGACAAAACGCCGTGCGGATGTCGTGTCGGCCGTTTGTGTGGTGTCCCGGCCAACCATCGTGGCAGCAGCGGCCCGCAACGTGGCCACGTCCTCATCGACAGGAGCTCGGAGCGTGTCCGCTGGACGGCGGGCGCCGCGCATCACCGCCGAGCGCAGCGAATCGAGCCGCGCTCGTAGCGCGCGTACCTCGGCGGCGAGCGAATCGAGCTGTCGCTGAGTCGGCTGCTGAGCCGCGATCCGTGCCGGAATAGACGCGGCTATGAGCAGCACCGCGCATAGTATGCGTGTCATGTTGTCGTACCTCTCCCGTTGGTTTGGAACGACCTGCTACAACGCGTGATTCAGGAGAGGAACGGAGGAGGCGCTCGAGCGGGGGCGGTCAGTAAGACGACGGCTGCGACGGCAGCCATCGGTTGAACGGATACCACGCGGATAGCAATTCTTGGTGTCGCCAGGATGAACGGCTGCTGCGTGACGACGCGGGCACTCGCGTAATGACACAGCGCGCAGCGCAATTCGTCGTGCAGGATCGCACACCGTGCATTGTGACCCGCTTCAAACCCTGGCGGCGCGACCACGGCGTCGCGCGCGTGCGCCAACGAAATGGCGCCGCCGCCGAGGGCCTGAATGGTGAGCAACAGTGTGAGCGCAATGCGCCTGAGCATGGTCTCCTTATACGCCGGCGGGTGCCCGCGTGTTGCCGCGCGCGTACGCGCGCAGCCGCCGCAGCATCCGCCGGTCGTGCCGCAGCGGGTCATCCCGCTTTGGCGTTTCGATAATCTTAACGACCCTCGCTAAGCGCGGGTCCCGCATGATGCGGCGGAACGGCTCAGGCCCGATTCGCCCCTCGGCGATCCACTCGTGCCGGTCCACCCGCGATCCACGGGCAGCGCGAGAGTCATTGAGATGCAAGCACTTAAGCAGATCCAGGCCGATCACGCGGTCGAACTCCTCCCACACCGACTCGATCCGCCCCAGATCGTACCCGACGGCGTGCAGATGCGCGGTGTCGAGGCAGAAACCGACTCTGGTCCGGATCTCGTCAGGCAGCGCGTCGCGCAAATCACGCAGCTCCTCGAACCTCGCGCCGAGCGCCGTTCCCGATCCGGCCGTCCCCTCGATCCACACTTCCAGCTCGCCGGGAACCGATCGCAAGCACTCCCCGTACCCGCGGCTGTTGCGGTCCAGCCCCGCCTCGCGGTCGTCGATGTAGTTCCCCGGATGCGAGACGACGGCGCGCAAACCGAGCGCTTGCGAGCGCTCCAGCTCTCGCTTGAAGCTCTCGATGCTGCGCGCCCGCAGCACGGGATCCGGCGACGCGAGATTGATGAGGTAGCTGTCGTGTGCGACGACCACGTCGAGCGCATGCTGTGCGACCTCGCTTCTGAACCGGGCGACCACCTCGGCGGCGATCGCCGGCTCCCGCCACTGATTCGGCGTCTTCGTGAAGAGCTGAATCGCGCTCGCCTTGATCGCCGCGCCACGCTGCGGCGCGGCCGCGACGCCGCCTTGACTGGACACGTGCGCGCCCAGCATCAGGCCTCCTCCGAAAAGGCGAGCCGCGAAATCAGCGGCACGAAGCGCACGCCCCCCGCCTGACGTTGCACCAACCCTACGCCGCTCGCAGGCCGTTCCAAGATGACCAGCTCTTGCGCTGCGAGGTCACCGACCGGAATGACGAGCCGGCCGCCCGGCGCGAGCTGCTGGGTGAGTGGCTCGGGAATGCGCGGCGCTGCCGCCGCGACGATGATGCCGTCGTAGGGCGCTTCCTCCGGCCACCCCGCGGCGCCGTCCCCCAGGCGCGTCTCGATGTGCGTCAGGCCGAGGCGGCGGAATCGCTCTTCGGCTTCGACGAGGAGATCGGGCAGCCGTTCGACCGTGAAGATTTTGCCGCTCGAGGCCAGACGCGCGAGAATCGCGGTCTGGTACCCGGAGCCGGTGCCAATCTCGAGGATCCGGTCCTTGCGTTTGGGTTCCAGGCGCTCGGTCATGAGCGCCACGACGTAGGGCTGCGAAATGGTTTGCCCGCTGCCGATGGGGAGCGGCGCGTCGCTGTACGCATCCGAGGCTAACTGCGGAGGCAGAAACCATTCGCGCGGCGCCCAGCGCATCGCGGCCAGCACGCGTTGATCCCGCACGCCGCGCCCCGCCAGCTGGCGCAGCACCATGCGGGTACGGCGTCCGCGGGTGTCTGGCGCGGGATGTGCTTGCCGGAGCATAGGCTAAACTATACCTTGGCCCGCTTCCAGCGCGGAGGCGATGCTTTGCCGGAAATGTTTCGTCACCGCATTCTGCTGCTCGGCAATCCCGCCAGCCGTCCCGAAGGTCTGGAGCACGTGCTGGTGCGCGGCGGCTTTCAGGTTACCGAAACGACGTCCGCCATTGCACCCGATTTCATTCTCTACACGCCTGATCCTGGCTCCCCCAATCTCGCGGATGAGGTGCGCGCACTGGCGACGCAAGCGCAGTACGGCGGAGCGCCGGTGTTCGTCCTCTTGGCTGACGGCCGACCGGGCGCCGCCACCGACGCTCTGCTCGCCGGCGCGCGGGACGCCCTCGTCACCCCGATCCATCTGCCCGAGCTGCGGGCGCGGCTGGATGTCCACATCCGGGTCCGTACCGAGGCACGCGAAGCGCAGGAAGCGCTCCGCGCCCGCGATCTCTTGTTCGACATCTTCCAGGAAGTCTCCGCGGCGGTGCGTGCCGACGAGATCTTCCAGACCCTGGTGCGTCGCGTCGGTCAGGCGTTCGGCCTGTCGCACTGCTCGTTCGTCCTGACGGCGCCCGGCGACGACAAGGGCCGCGTCGTGGCGGTCTACGAGAATCCGGCCATCCGTGACCTCCGCGTCGACCTGGGGCGCTATCCCGAGATCCAGGAGGCGATCCGCACCGAGCGCCCCGTGGTGATCCACAACGTCCACGAGGATCCGCTGTTCGCGTCGATCCGGCAGCATTGGAACAAACAGCAGATCGAAGTGAACGTGCAGGCGGCGGTGGCATTGCCCGTGTTTGTACAAGGGCGCGCGGCGGGCGTTTTCTTCTTACGCACCGAGAAAGGCGACCCGCAGCTCCGGGCCGCGGACGTCGCGTTTGCCAACACGATCGCCCAGGCGGCGGCGCGCGTGCTCGAAAACGAAGAGCGCCGCTCGGCCATCTACCGGCGGCAAATCAGCGCCGGCACCACGGACGAAACGACCGGCTGTGCGTCCCTCGACGCCCTCGACCGCCGGCTGCGGGACGAGTTCGAGCGCGCGCGACGCTACTCGTTGCATTTCTCGGTCGTCGTGATCGACATCGATCATCTGCAAGAGATCAACGACCGGCTGGGTCACACCGCCGGCGATCGCGTGCTGGGCGAAATCGGGGCCATCCTGCAGCGTGAGCTGCGGGCACCCGATTTCGTGGCGCGGTATGGCGGCGACGAATTCGCCTGCGTGCTGCCTGAGACCGACGGCGCAGGCGGCCGCCACTTCATCGAGCGGCTACGCCAGGTGTTCGGGCGGCACACGTTCGCCGATCTCGGCCCGGCGAACACACCGGCGATCACCGCCGGCGTCGTCGCGTATCCCCACAGCGAAGCGCTGCGGCCTGAAGACCTGTTCACGCTCGCTGAAGGTGCGCTTCAGAGAGCTAAATCCGGTGCGCCCGATCGAATTGCGGTGGTCGGTGAGTAGCCGTGCGTGGTGCGTTTTAATCCAGCGTCTTTTGGAACCGTCGCACGGATAGCGCGATGAGCACCGTCGCGAAGAGCAGCAAGATCGCCATCTCCTGCCACAACTCCCGCACACCGACACCTTTGAGCAGAATACCACGCAGGACCTTGAGGAAATGGGTGAGCGGCAGGAACGCGCCGATCCATTGGAAGAGAGCGGGCATCGCCTGGCGCGGGAACATGAACCCCGACAGCAGAATGTTGGGCAGGACGAAGAAGAAGCTCGCCTGCATCGCCTGCTGCTGTGTCCGTACCAGGGTCGAGACGAACAGGCCGAGGGCGAGACTCGCGACGATGAAGATGAACGCGATCCCGTAGAGCAGCAGCACATTGCCCGTCAGCGGCACATCGAACACAAACCTGCCGAGCAGCAATACCGTCGTCATCTGCACGAGGCCCACGCCGACGTATGGGGAGATTTTACCAAGCATCAGCTCCGTTTTGGTGATCGGCGTGACGATGAGCTGCTCCAGCGTACCGCGTTCCCGCTCGCGCACGATCGCCATGGCTGTCACCAGGATCATGGTCATCGTCAGGATGACGCCCACGAGTCCGGGAACGATGTAATTCGGGCTGCGGAGTCCGGGGTTGTAGCGGGGGCGCACGCGGGTCTCGAGGGGCAGCGCGGGGCGGTGCGCGGCCGCCGCAAGAATTGCGAGGTTGCGCACCTGGGCGACGCCGGCAGCCGCGGCCAACGCGGCTTGCGAGGACAGCGGGTCGGACGCATCGACGATCACCTGGATCGTCGCGGTGGTCCCGCGCGTGAGATCGCGCGGGAAATCGGCCGGGATCGCGATTCCCGCCTGCGCGTCGCCCCGGGCGATCCATGCGTCGAGCGCGGCGCGGCCGTCCACGTGCGCGATGATCCGGAAATTGCCCGTGTTCTCGAACGCCGCGATCGCATCGCGGCTCGTCGGGGTGCGCGATTCGTCCAACACGACCGTCGGGATGTGCCGCACATCCGTCTGAATCGCGAAGCCGAACAGCATCAGCTGGAGGACCGGGATGCCGACCATGATTCCCAGCGTCAGCCGGTCCCGGCGCATCTGAATGAATTCCTTGCGGAACATCGGCCCGAAGCGCCTCACGAGGTGGAAGACTCCTGCTCGTCGCGTTCCTGCAGCACGATGAAGGCGTCCTCGAGCGTTTGGGCGCCGTGTCCGACCTGTGCAGCCACCTCACTCGGGTGGCCCAGCGCGATGAGGTGGCCCTGGCTGAGCAGCGCCACGCGAATGCAGCGCTCCGCTTCGTCCATGTAGTGCGTCGTGACGATCACGGTCGTGCCCTGCTCGGCCACCATGTGGATAGTCTTCCAGAAGCTCCGGCGAGCGGCCGGATCCACTCCCGCGGTCGGTTCATCGAGAAATAGTACCTGCGGTTGATGCATCATCGCGCACGCGAGACCCAGGCGCTGCTTCCAGCCGCCTGACAAGCTCCCGGCAAGCTGATGCAAGCGGCGATCCAAGCCCAGAAACGACACCACATTTGCAATGCGACCACGTTTGCCCGGGCCCTCGAGGCCGTAGATCCCCGCGTAGAAATCCATGTTCTCGCCGACCGTCAGATCCTCGTACAGCCCGAACCGCTGCGACATGTAGCCGATGAGCTCCTTGATGCGGTCCGGCGCCTCACGGACGTCCACACCCGCCACCACGGCGGTACCCTCGGACGGGGCAAGCAGTCCGCACAACATCCGAATCGTAGTCGTTTTACCGGACCCATTGGGTCCGAGCAGCCCGAAGACCTCCCCTTTTGCGATGGTAAGGCTCAAGTCGCGCACGGCGACGATGGGACCGAAGCGACGGGTGAGGTGGCGAGTCTCGACGGCGACGTCGTTCACGGCAACAGCGGAATCTCGACCTGGACGGGCATCCCGGCTTTGAGGCGGCCGCCGTTATCGCCGACGCTGACCTTGATACCGAACACGAGATCGGCCCGCTCGCGCTCGGTGAGGGCCGCGCGCGGTGTGAACTCGGCGCGCGGCGAGATCTCGGTGATCCGTCCCGCAAAGGTGCTGTCGGGATAGCCGTCGACCCGGATGCGCACCTCCTGGCCGGTCTTGAGGCGTGCGATGAACCGCTCGCCGATGTACGCGCGGATCCAGGGCGCGCGCACGAGACCGACGGACACCACTGGTACGCCGGCGGCGATGACTTCGCCGCGCTCGGCAAACCGGGTCAGCACGATCCCGTCGGCGGGCGACAACAGCACGAGCTGATCGCGGATCGATTCGGTGACCTCGGCGCCGGCGCGCGCCGCCTGCGATTCACGCACCGAGGCACGAACCGTCGAGAGGCGCGCGGCTGCCGTCGCCGCAGCCGTCTGCAGCCGGTCCAGCTCCTGCGGCGACGCGATACCCTGCTGGCGCAGGACGCGTGCCCGCGCTAGGTCGTTCGCGGCGCGCGCGCTGTCCGCTTCCGCGGCGCGGATCTCGGCGGTGCGCGTGGCGGCGGCGTCGGCGAGCGCGCGCCGCTGCTCGATCAGCGCGGAGAGGCCCGGCTGCTCGAGGACGGCGACGGTGTCGCCGGCTCTGACGCTGTCACCTTCGTCCTTCAGCAGCCTGGATAGCCGGCCGGGGGCAAGCGGGCTGAGCCGGACTTCGCGAATCTCCACCGTGCCGGAGACAGTCAGGGTGTTGCTGGATCCACCGCACGCCGCGACAACGACCGCGGCGAGCGCTAACGCCGCGGCCGGGGAGCGCGCAGCCAATTGCCGGGATCCAGCGCGATGCCGCCCTGGCCGCGAATCTCGAAATGGAGGTGTGGGCCTTCGTCGCTCGATTGACCGCCGACGTGGCCGATCACCTGGCCGCGAATCACGCGCTCGCCCTGGCGGACGGTCGCGTCATTCAAGTAGGCGTAGAACGTGTAGTACCCGCCGCCGTGGTCGATCAGCACGGAGGTCAGGTACAAGCCGAGCGGTGCCGCGAGGCTGACGGTGCCCGCGGCAACCGCGCGGACAGCCGTGCCGACGGGCGCCTTGATCCCGATGCCGTGGCGCGGGATGCGCGTGTTGTTGGGACCGGTCGACGTGCCGAAGGGATAGATGATCGAGACCCCCACCCCCCCTTCGACGGGCCAATCGAGACTGCCGAGATCGGCCGTCGTGATCGTGCCGGTCGCCGCCGTGACGCCGCGAGACTCGGCCTCACGCCGCGCGCGCTCGAGGGTCTCGATGCGGTCGTTGAGCGTTCGCTCGTCGCGGTCGAGCCGCGACAACCGCTGCTCGGCCTGCCGCGCGTTGCGACGCGTTTCCCGCAGATTCGTCTCCCGCTCGTGCTCGAGCGCGAGATAGCGCCCCAACTCGTCGGTACGCTCGCGCCGGCGCCGGCCCAGCGTCTCGCGCGCATCGACCAGCAGCTGGCGCTGCCGCGCCACACGGTCGCGCAGCTTGTGCATGTCGTTGGTGAGCAGCCGATCCTGGCGGCTGACGAGGTAGAGGTACTTGTAGCGGGACAGGAGGTCGCCGAAGCTCTCGGCGGCGAGCAGCACCTGCCAGCTGTACAATGCGCCGCGCTTGTAGATGTCCACGAGGCGCCGCTCGAGCACGGCGCGCTTCTCGAGCAGCGCATCCTGTGCAATCAACAGGTCAACCGTGATCTGGTCGATCTGCCCGCCGAGCCCGGTGATCTGGCGGTCCAGCTCGTTGACGATGCGGTTGGTGCTTTGCTTCTGCGACTCGATGTTCGCGATTTCGTCGGAGAGCGAGTGCGCCTGGGTGCGGAGTCGGGCGAGCTCCTGCTCGACTTCTGACCGCTCCCGTCTGATTCCTTCCAGACGGCGCTGGTTGTCTTGCATCTGCTGCTGGTAGGTCGGTCGCTGCTGTTGAGCGGCGCCGGGCCGCACTGCGAGTAGCGCTACCACGCACCACGCACCACGCACCGTCGTTCTCATACGCGTTTCAAGTGTCTCCCCACACTCGTCGCGCTTCCCAGCAACCCGATCAGGGCGCCGAAAACAACGATCGCGGCTGCTTGCTCCTGGGTGAAGAACGCGGACTGTAGCAAATAGCGGTTGATCAGCAGATACGCGGCAAAGGACAGCCCGATCGCGACGGCGCCGCCGAGCAACCCCTTGATGGCGCCTTGCAGCAGGAACGGCCGGCGGATGAAGCCATCCGTGGCGCCGACAAGCCGCATGATCGCGATCTCGCGGCTCCGCTGGAGCACCGCCATGCGGATCGTCGTGCCGATAATGATGATCGCCACCACGGCGAACGCCGCACCCACCACGATCCCGACCGCCGCGGCGAGCCCGCGCAGCCGATCGAGCTTCTCGACCCAATCACGCCCGAACCGGACGTCGTCGACGAATCCGAATCCCCGGAGCCGCTCGGCGACGGCACTGACGTGATCGGTATCGCGGAAGCCCGGCTTGAGCTTCACCTCGATGGACGCCGGCAGCGGATTCCGCTCCAGCTCCTGCATCACATCACGGAGCTCGACGAGCTCGGCGCGGGCCCGCACCAGCGCGTCGTCTTCGGAGACATACGTGGCGGACTGCACTTCGGGGAAGGCCTCGATGTCCTTGAGCGCCTGCGCCGTGGCTTCGATGGGGGCGCCCGGGAGCAAATAGGCCACTACCTCGACCCGCTCCTCCACATTGTGCAGCGCGTCCTGGAGATTCACCACCACGAGACCGAACAGCCCCAGGACGAACAACGAGAACGCGATCGTCGTCACCGAGAGCACGGAGAGCAGCGGCGCGCGCTTGAAGGTGAGCATCGCTTCCCGGAAGGTGAGATTCACGGTGCCGCGGCCTGGTCTCGCGCTTCGTCGACCGCCGAGTCGTAGACGAGCGCTCCTTCCTGGAGCTCGATCACGCGGTAGGGCGCCTGGCGTACGAGATCGAGGTCGTGGGTTGCCATCACGACGGCCGTGCCGCTGGCGTTGATGTCGCGCAGCAGCTGGAACACGCCGCGGGTCGCGCGCTCGTCGAGGTTGCCGGTGGGCTCGTCGGCGAGCAGCACGGTCGGCTCGTTCACGAGGGCCCGCGCGATGGCGACGCGTTGCTGCTCGCCGCCGGACAGCTCGCGGGGATAGGCCTGCGCTTTCGCGGCCAGGCCGACCTGTGTGAGCACGCGCATCACGCGCGCCGGGATCGTCGACGAGCGCGCGCCCGTCACCTCGAGCGCGAACGCGACGTTCTCTTCGGACGTGCGGTCCTCGAGCAGTCGGAAGTCCTGGAAGACGATGCCGAGCCTCCGACGGAGCAGCGGCACCTCGCGCGGACGCATCTCGTTCACGTTGTATCCCGACACGCGTACGTCGCCCGAGGTGGGGCGCTCCTCGGCGTAGATGAGCTTCATGACCGTCGACTTGCCGGCGCCGGAGTGTCCCGTGAGAAAGGCGAACTCCCCCTTGGCGACGTGGAAGGAGACGTCCTTGAGCGCTAGGCCGCCCTTGGGGAAGGCCTTGAAGACGTTGGTGAACTTGATCACTTAGTGCCGCGCCAGGGCCTGGGCGAAGTCCGCGATGAGATCATCGGGATCCTCCAGTCCCAGGGAAAATCTCAGGAATCCGTCCGGAATGCCAGCCTGCGCGCGCTGTTCCGCCGTGAGACTGGCGTGCGAGGTGAGCCGCGGCTCCGACACGAGTGTCTCCACGCCACCCAGGCTGGGGGCGTGGGCGGCGATCGTCAGCGCCTTGAGGAAGCGCTCGGCGGCGCGCACGCCCCCCTTCAGCTCGATGCCCAGCATGCCGCCGAAACCACCGAGCGTGCGTTTCGCCAGCTCGTGATCCAGATGCGACGGCAGGCCGGGGTAGTGGACCTTGGAAATCACGTCCTGCTTCGCGCACCACTCCGCGACGGCGAGGCCGATTTCGTTCTGCCGCCGGACGCGCACCGTCAGCGTGCGCATGCCGCGGTCGATCAGCCAGGCGGCAAACGGATCGATGGACTGTCCCCACACCTGCATCAGGCGGCGCACTTCGTCGACCACTTGATCCGTTCCGGCTACGGCGCCGGCGATCACGTCGGTGTGCCCGTTCAGGTACTTCGTCGCCGAGTGGATGACGAGATCGGCGCCGTGCTCGATCGGCCGGAAATTGACGGGGGACGCGAACGTCGAATCGACGATGAGGGCGAGTCCTTCTGCCTTGCAGATTGATGCGACGGGTTCGAGATCGATCACGCGCAGCAGCGGGTTGGTGGGCGTTTCGAGGAACACGGCGCGTGTCGTCTTGCGCATGGCGCGCTTCCACGCGCGCGCCTGTGTCGGATTCACGAACGAAACGTCGATCCCCAGCTTCCCGAACTCCTCGCGGAACAGCCGGTGCACTCCGCCATAGATCCATTCACTCGCGAGCAGGTGATCTCCGGGACGGAGGACGGCCAGATGGGCGAGTGCACACGCGCCCATGCCGCTCGCCAGAAACAGCGCGGCATCCGCGCCCTCGAGCAGCGCCAGCTTCCTGCCGATGTCGACCTGATTGGGGTTGTTGCCGTAGCGGCTGTAAATGACTTCGGCGGTCGAGCCCACAGGGTTGGTGAATGTGGAGCTTTGGTAGAGCGGGGGAGCGACCGCCGTCCAGTCGGCGCGCGCCTTGGGATCGCCGTGGATGGCGCGGGTGGACAGTCCCAGACGGCGGCGTTTCACGCCGCGGTGAGTCTGATGGAGCCTCCCGGATTGCGTGCGGCCAGCCGCCGCTCGACCAGCTCATCGAGCAGCGCCGGAGCCGGCTCACTGGCGCCGAGCCCCTCGAGTGCCCCGTCGGCGCGCTCGCACAGCACGGCGAGCCCCGCGCCGGCCAGAACCGGCTCGATCGCCTCGCGGTGCGCATCCGTCAGCCCGCGCAGCAGCAGCACCTTCACCTTGTCGCGGACAAGCTTCGCCACGATCTCGTCGGCGCACGAGTAGTCGAGGCACCCGACGCCGGTAAAATCCATCACGGCGATGGTGCCTGGAGGCAGATCCCGCTCGATGTTTTCGCGAACCGCGCGGCCGGTGGGCCGCGTGACGAGGTCGGTGTAGAAACCGGCGACCGACTGCTGCAGAACGGCGTGCACCATGATGTGTGGAATCACTGCTTCGACGACCCTTTCTCCGAGTCTTGCTCCGGAATGATGAGCAGGACCTGCGAGCCCGGAAACGCGGGCAACCCGTCCTTCAGCGGGACATCGTCGTCCCAGCGCGGCACGATCGCGATGCGCGCGGTGCCGCTGCGGATGGCGACCTTTCCTTCCCAACGGGCGAGGTAGCGCCGGATGCCGGCGAGTCCCTGCCCGCGCCCCGGATCGCGGAAGCGGCTCACGCCCTGAATCAGCGCCGCCTCCAGCGCCGCGGCGTCGCCCCAGCGCTCGCCAAACCGCTTGGCCTGCGTGGGTTCCAAGGAATGCCGGAATCCGACACCGGCGTCAGCGACCGCGATCACCACCACCCGGCGCGCCAGCTTGCGCCGCCAGTTGTACGCCTGCACCGCAACCCAGCCCCCGGTGCCCGCGTGCTCCACAATATTCTGACAAGACTCCGAAAGCGCCATAGCGAATCCCATCGTCGCTTTCGGATCGAGTCCCAATTCCGCGCTGAGGATCGCGGAGGCACGCTGCTGGATCGTGCTCACGACCGCATGCACGTCTTCAGCGGCCCGTACGGGTGTCACGGGGAGCAACACGTCGCTCTCCACGGCGACCTTGACCTTCGGCACCTTGCCGTGCACCTCGAACAGCTCCGCCGCTTCGCGGAAGAAACCGGCGCGGGCCCAATAGCTCACGACGTCAGCGCTGGCCGGCGCGGTGAGCAGCGGACGCTCGCCCCCCCCCCTGCGGGCGGCCGCTTCCCCGGCGGCGAGCAGGCCCACGAGCCCGTACGGCGACGCCCACTCGGCGGCATGCGCGTCGAACAGCAGGCGCTCTCCGTCCACGGCCTGCGCGTACGCCGCCGCGAATTGGTCGAATGAGCGGTCGTCGAACTGCGTGGGCACCTCGATGAGGCGCGTCATGCCATCGAAAGCTTGCCCATCAGGTGGTCGCGCAAACCTGTGGCGCCGCGGTGGCTCAGATTGCGCGTGCCGAGTTGTGTGCCGGTGCGGAGCGCATCCTCGAGGCCGGCACCGCCGAGCAGCATCGCGGCCACCGCGCCGCCGAACACGTCCCCGCATCCCGTCGGATCGATCACGTGATCGAAGGCGGGGGGATGGATCGCGGGTGCGGCAATCAGCTCGGTGCGAATCGGGTTGCCCGTGAAGTACGTCGCGCCGCGTTTGCCAAGCGTCACGCATAACGTGGTGCAGCCCTGGCGCAGCGCATCGGCGGCGATCGCGAGGGGATCGGGGCCCAGTTGGCCCATCTCGTTCTCGTTCAGCTGCACCACGTCGAAGCAGCCGAACCACATAGGGGCTTGGGGCAGGGGGCTAGGGACTCGAGTGCCGTCGGATTCCTTTGCCATGAAGAGGCTGTGCAGATCGGCATACAGGAATCCCGGAAAGCCGCGCCGCAGGAGTTGCGCCGTGTCGAGATTCATCTCGAAGCCGGAAATGAAGTTGATGTACAGGGCATCGAGGTCGCGCACGAGCGGGCCCAGCTCGGGCCACGTCCACGGGGGAACACCGCCGGTCATCTGCTCGCAACGCCGCTCTGTGGATTCGTACCGCAGCGTGACGCGATTGTTGGGTTCGGGGACCTCGATAAACCTGGTGTCAGGTGTCAGGTGTTTGAGGGTGCGCAAAAACTGGTTGGCCCGCGGCGCCAGGTCGCGCCCAACCTTGATGAGCGGGACGATCTGCCAGTCATCCGGGAGAGTGGCGTCGAGCGCGGCGAGGGCGTACGAGATGCCGCCCCACTCCTGGACCGCCGGCTGCGCGGGATCGCGGCCGTAAATCGTGTCCCACACCATGGACCCGATGACGCCGAGTCGCTTCAGCGCAGTCCCCAATGCTTTTGGATAAAGACGGCCGCGGCGCCGTACACCCCAGCGGTACCGGGAAGTGTTCCTGGCACGATCTTGCAGGCTTCCCAGGCCGGCTTGAACGCGCGTCGCTTGACCTCGCTCCGCAGGGGATGGAACAGCTTGTCCCCGGCTTGCGTGACGCCGCCGCAGATCACGACGACTTCCGGGTTGAAGATGTTGAGGAAGCTCGCCACCGCCGCCCCCAGCAGCGAGGCAGTCTCGTGCACCACCTCGAGCGCCCATTCGTCGCCGTCGTTCGCGGCCTCGTAGACGATCTGCGCGGTGATCTTGGTGAGGTCGCCGTTCACATACTGCGACAATGACGTCTCGACGCCCGACTGGATCCCTTCGACTGCACGCTCGGCGATCGCCGGCCCGGCCGCGTACGCCTCGATGCAGCCGTAGTTGCCGCATTTACAGCGGCGTCCGTTCGCGTCGATCGTGACGTGTCCGAACTCCCCCGCGACGTCGGTCACGCCGTGGTAGATCTCGCCGTCGATGACGATGCCGCCGCCAATCCCGGTGCCGAGGGTGAGACCGATGACGTAGTTCGCGCCGCGCGCTGCCCCGCGCCACCACTCGCCGAAGATCGCGCAGTTGGCGTCATTGTCGAGCGTCGCGGCCAGGCCGAGTCCCTCGCTGACGCGGTCGCGCAGCGGCATGTTCGTCCAACCGAGGTTCGGCGTGAGCAGCACGACGCCGGTCTTCGTGTTCAACGGTCCGGGCGAGCCGATACCCACACCTTCGACCTTCTTCCCGGACTCGGCGATGGACGCCTTCGCCAGCTTGATGATGCGTGCGGTGACTGCGTCCGCGCCCTGGGCGGCCACCGTCGGCTCCGAGACGACGCTGTGAATCTCGGAGCCATCCTCTGCGAGGACTCCCGCGACCAGATTCGTTCCTCCGACGTCAACTCCTACGACGTAGCGCACCCAGTTCCTCGATCGCCGCAACCACGGCGTCAACGGTGAGATCACGCATACAGCGGTGATGCCCCAACGGGCATCGTGGTGGGCCATGCGACGAACATGGCCGGCACTGCAGCCCGTCCAGTCCCAACGCTACGTCTCCCGCGCGCAGCGGTCCAAAGCCGAACTCCGTCACCGTAGGGCCGAAGAGCGCGACGATCGGCGTCCCCATGGCGGTCGCCAGATGCAGTGGCGCGCTGTCGTTCGTCACGAGCACCGCTGCTCGCGCAATCAGCGCAGCCGACTGTCGGAGCGTCAGTCGCCCGCAGGCATTGACGGCCTGACGGCCCGACGGCCGGACGGCCCGAACGATCTGCTCCCCTAATTCGAGGTCGTCTTTGCCACCGACGACAACCACCGCTACGCGGGCTGCCAAGGTCGCGGCGAGCTCCGCGTAGTAGGGCCAGCGCTTACTGCCCCAAATCGAACCGGGCGCCAGCGCGACAAAGGCGCCTTCGATGAGCGCTGTCACCGCGTGCTCGTCTGCCGCCGTTGGCTGCAGGTGGGGAGGATAGGCGGCTTGAGCCTCGTCCGCGAGGGCCAGCAGACGGTCGGTTTCGTGACCCGTTCGGGGCTTGGGTCGCGCTTCTGTATAGAGAAAGGACCAGCCGCCCAAAAACCCGATCCGAGAGGGAATCCGTGCGAGTAGCGCGAGCGCCGCGGTGCGCAACGAGCGATGGGGCAGGTAGGCACGCTCGTACTGCTCGCCCGTCAATCGCCGCGCGAGACTCCGGACGCCAATCCAACCGCGGTCGCGGCCGCGCTTGTCGTAGGGGATCACCTTTCGGACCGCGGGATGTGTTTCGAGTAGCGGCTCGGCGATCGGTGTGGTCACGACATCGACGGGGCCGTGATCGGCCGCGAGAGCGGAGAGCAGCGGCGTCGTGAGGACGACATCGCCCAGGAAGGCGGTCTGGATGACGAGGGTTGGCACTCTTTGCGGGACTCAGCGACGGATGCGGCGAATCTCGCTGAGGAAGACCAACCGTACCGAGGTGACGAGGCCGCGATTGCGCACCGGCTGCATCAGCCCGGGGTGGCCCGTGAAGTAATACTGCACCTCCGGAATCAGCGCGATGCGCGCCGCGCTCAGCTGCACCGCGATGCCGGGGGCGGCGAGGAATTCTTTGGCACCCCTGAACGCGGCGCCGCTCGCGGAGCGGGTTCGCTGCGCGAACTGCACGACGCCGAGACTGACGCTGGGGACGATCTCCACCACGCCCTTCGGGACTTGTACGCCGAGATCCACCGCGAACACCTGCGTGCGATTGGTGACGTCGATCGGCCCGCCCGGGGTGGTAACGACCGTCGTACGGCCGAAGTCGTACGTCCAGCGCAGCCCCACGTACGCGAGCCGGCCCGCCGCGACCCCGAGGACGAGTCCGGCACCACCACGATAGGGATCCCGCACGCCGTAGCTCCCGACCACGCCGGTCTGCAGCTCGCCCAACTGTGCCGAGAGTGCCGCAGGCATAGCCCACATCAGTGCTACGAAGACGGTACGCCTCACACGCCATCCTTTGTCACACGGGAAATCCGGCGCTGCAGCTCGCCGACTGGCGGAAGCAACCGGTCGAGCGTGGCTTGGTCCTCAACCCAGGTCACCGTGCCGACCATGAACACGAGATCGACCAGCGGGACGAGCGAGGTCGCGCCGGTGAACACGACGGCCACTTCGCCGTCCATGAACATCCCGCGATAGTCCTGATTCTGCGAACCCGCCAGCGCGAAGCTTGCCGCCTTGGAGTCGTTCTGGATCGGTGCGAGCATCTGCTCGGCGATGCGCTCCAGCGAATCGGTCAGCGCGCGCGCATCCGGATGTTCGGTCTCCCCGCGCGTATACGTCGCCTCGCGATATCGCAGGTATGTCTCCATGAATCGGGGCCACTCGCGCGACGCGGTAACCCCGCGCCAGAAGTCACCGGTGGCGAGAAACTGGACCTTCTGATGCAGCTTCGGTGCATCGCCGGAGTCCGGCGGATCGCCAGCCGTCGCGGGCCGGCCTGCAGCCGTGACCAGGGCCATAAGCCCGGGGGCAAAGGGATAGAGTTTCTGGAGAAACGGTGTCGCGCTCACCTGCCGTGCCCAGCGGTCGGCGCGACTCGCGAAGCCGTGCTGATCGAGGGGCAGTGCATAGAGGCCCGCGTGCAGCGCGCCCCCGGCGCTGGCGATCGGTGCGGCGAGGTCACGACGCACCAGCAACAGCCGAGTGAACAACTCGTGCGCCCGTGCCATCTGTGGAAAGCCACTGCTGGGCGCGTTGGCGCGCGCCGGCGCGATGATGAGCACGGTCGCGCCACGCAGCGACGCGCCCACGAGCAGCGCGGCATAGAACGTCGCGTTCCAAAGCGAGTCGGGCACTTTGATGACCGACCCTGGCGGCATCAGCGAGTACAGCAGGGCCTTCGCGGCATTCAACGACTTCGTGAGATAGCCGGTCTCATTGAACAGCGCCATCGCACGCGAGTGGAATGCCAGCGCGTCCGGCGCACTCGTGGTACGCTCGAAGCTCGCGACGAAGGGCGCGGCGCGCAGCGGCGCGGGAATATCCCCGGGGGTGATGCCCTGGCTCGTCAGCAGGTCGCGCGCCGCTTTCTTGAGTTGCAGGAGCACCGGTCCCTGGAGCAGGAGTGACCGATCGTCCCACCGGGGGCCAAGGTAATACTGGCCCACCCCCATGCCGGTGAGGATCCCGACGCCCGCAAACGGATCGTCCTCGCTCACGTCCCGAAACGCGATCTTGCGATGATCGCGCATCACGTCGTCGGGGTATCCGAAAACGCTCGACACCAGCCCCCCACTCCAAAACGACGCGTCGACACGATTGGTGATGTTGATGTGCACTTTCACGCGGTTGTGCAGCCAGGTCTCACCATACTCGCGAGTCTCCGCCTGCAGGACGCGCGATCGCTGCACCGCGGTGCGCAGTCGGTCGAGCGCCCGGCGGAGTCGCTCGACATCGGCGGCCGTAGCGTAGGGCAGGTTCGCACTTGCCCGCAGCGGGTCCTCGAGCACCGTCATCAAGGAGCGGGCCTTCCCCGCCTCGTAGTAGTGCTGATCCAGGAAGATCAAGAACAGCGGCAACGTCCCCGTCGAGTCGTAGCGTTCCACGCGCTCGGCGAGCGTGCTGAGATAGCCGTCCACGACCTGTGCAAGCGACGCGGCATCGAGCGACCCCTTGCGCTTGAGTGCGGGGAAGTCGTGGACCCACAGGACATGGTAGCGCCGCGTCTCGCGGATCATCCGCAGCAGCTCCCAATGAAACTGCAGGTTGGTGACGTAGGTGAGCTTGTTGTGTTCGGCGAAGTGAACACCGGTCACCCGTTCCAGCAGGGAATCGAGCTCCGCTTGCTCGTCGTGCTCCTCGGGGAGCAACCCGTACTGCAGCGGCAGCCATACAAGACGCGGATCATCCCACTCCTTGGCGGCCACACTTCTTTGCGTTTCGAGGATGTCCGTCAATCGCTCGAAGACGAACAGCACGTCCTCCGTGCGGCCGGGCGCCACGACACCGGACGTCGTCACCCAGCGGCCGAAGCGGCCGCGCGCGGCGATGCCGAGGGCGTTCAGGGTGTCATGGTGTTTCTTGCGCCCCAACAGCCGATCGTAGGGGATGAGGACTTCATCCAGCAGGATGTGGCGCGCGTCGCGGGCGAGCTCGCGGCCGGCTGACTCGCTGCCCGCTGCCACAGCGAACGCGTGCTCCATCTGAGCGTGGAAGAACGCGACCTCTCCCTCGGCACTGTGCAACGCGAGGCGCGATCGCAGCTGCTCCACGTATCGGGCGGTCCGTGCCAGCGCGACGTTGCTGTTGCGTCCGTCCTGGTCGAGAAATGGAACCACGAGCTTGCGAATCCAGCCCGCCGAGATCGCGAGGCTGTCGAGCTCCGCGCGCAGTGCGCGATTGGCAGGCGCGTGCGCCGCGGGGGTCTGGAACGGCGCGGCGACGACGACGTAGTCCTGAATCGGCCGGTTGCGTCCGGCGAGCGGATCGCCGAGCGGCGCCGAGACGCCCAGGACGAAGCTGTGGCCGAGCGTCGGATACCAATCCAGCCGGAGCATGGTGCCGCGCGTGAGAAACCCGCCGCGCCGCACGGGCGAGTGCACCGTGATCAACAAATCGACGCGGCCGGTGCGGGTATTGTAGTCGCCGCCGATGCCGGAACTGAGATAGGGGACCTGCAGCAGCGCTCGGCTACCGGCGTCTGGCTTGTTACCGCGGGCGCCGATGTAGGCCTCGAGTCCAAATTCGACGAGCTTCGTGACCGGATTCAGCGAGGCGCGGTAGCCGCCGCCCCACCCGCGCAGCATAAGATCGTTGGACGTGCCACCCAGGTACGCACCGGCACCCAAACCCAACTGCCAATGCCAACGCAGCGGTTGACCGAGTGAAGCGGTGCGGCCGCCGACTTCGGGGGCCCGGACGCTCTGCGCGCGCGCCGCGGCCGCCGCCCCAGAGCTGAGCAGCACTGCGGCGACCACAACCCCGACCTCGCATCGAGCCACAACGGCCTCTTTTCGCTGCCCTGATCTACCGCCCTAGCCATTTCCCAGCAAGGACGGCACGGTCCAAGCCGATCAGTATCTCCAGCCCACTAGTCGGTATTCCGCGCGTTTCGACTCGCACAGCACGAAAAGCCGCAGCGCACGTGGTCGCAACCGGGTCTCCGACTCGGCGCGGATATCGATCCATCCCACGCGGTTCTCGACCGACAGCCCGGCGAACAAGCGCTCCGAGCATCCGTTCCACCGCGGAAGACGGAGCGTACCACGGCCGTCACTTGCGAGATGAGCACGCTCGGTTGTCCCGCTCAACCATGATGCTCGCATGTCGTACGTACGGCCTGTCGCGGCCGCGAGTCCCTCGCCAACCATCAGATCGCGGAACTCGAGCATTGGGTTCTGCTCCGTGTGACTGATCGCCAGCTCAGCGAGTGGTGTCACGCGGCTATACCAGTAACGGATCGTGGCAAGACGACGCGCTTGCAGCATCTGGATGAGCGCCCGCGCACGGGTCGAGTCGCTCGGCTCCGCGGCCCACACCGCGGCGGCGATCTGCTGATTCGAAATCCCGCCGACGCGCTGGGCGCCCCAGTATCCATCGCGTGTTGTGCGATGGGCGAATGCGCTGTTCGGGACGCTCGGCGTCCAGTGCCCCGGATCGAATTCCGCCGCGCCGTCACGCTCCCACGGCACCGCGAAGAAACCGAGGGTCAGCAAGCGGCCGGCGATCTTCCCCGCATCCCACACGGCCTCGTGCCCGGTGCGCGCGAGCTTCGGTCGCCCGCCCGCCCCCACGTCGAGAGCGGTTTCGAGTCCGAGGAGATAATGGCGAACCGCGGGCGTGCCACCGTCGATGCCGACGTCCAGCGTCGTGCCGCGAAACAAGCCCGTGTGGTTGAGCCACGCGGCCACCACATACAGGCCGCGGAGCTCCCTGCGCTGCTCATGCGGGATGCTGTCGGCAGGATCGTCGGCGCGGTGGCCGGAGAAGCTGAAGGCGCCCAACGCCTGCCCGGGCAGATGATGCGCGGCTGCCCGAATTCGGCCGGCGCCGTCGCGCGGCCGCTCGGCCAGGGCGCTGCGCAGCGAGTCGGACGGGACGGCGAGCCGGCGGGCGGGATCGAAGCGCAGCAGCGCCACCGTGGGGACGTGATAACCCGCGGCGCGGTACAGCTGCGCCGTGACGATTTCCACCGTGGTCGCGAGCTCGGGGAATTCCGGCGCATCGAACGTGAGCCAGTACTCGCGGCCCATCGCATCGCGGATGGTGAGCACGGGGAGCGCGTTCACGCGCCGCCAGCTGACGACCGTCCACGGAGCGCTGGTATCGGGGGGGGCGTCGGCCGCCGCATCCTGTGACGCCATCCGGTCCCGCACCCGGGAGACGAACCATGCGTCGTCCGCGACCTCATCGGCCGACGTCACGTTGAAGGCTTCCGCGTGGCGAGAAGAGCGGAAGAGCGACCGCAGCGGCCCCACGATGCTCTGGCGCACCAGCTCGCCCGCCCGTGAGGAATCCGCCGGACGCGTCGGTGGCAGCGGTGCAGGCACCGGCGGCCCGCTCGCCGCGGAGCGACGCGAGATCATCACCTGATGGCTGCCGCCGCACGCGACGAGAAGAAGGCAGAGCCCACAGATCCGTAGGCGCATATCAGAACCCGCCGCTCATCACGAACGTGATTCCGACCCCGTCGGCCCCCTTGGACACGGCGATCCGTCCCAGGGCGGTCCCACGGCCCAGCACGGCAATCCCGAAGCCCGTGCTTTGGTGCACGCGCGCGGTCGTGAGAGCGTCGAACACGCGCGGCGCAACGACACCCGCATCCGTGAACAACACCGCGTCGATCCACAGCGCGTCGCCCGGTTCGCTCCAGACCCGGTAGCGATACTCGAACATCCCGAGGAGCGCATCCCGGTCGCGAAATCGTTCTGTGCGAAACGAGGGGAGCGACCTCGCGCCTCCCAACGTTGGCAGCACGTAGAACGGGACCACGCCGGACGACGTGCGACGCAACGACTCGACGGACACGGCCAAGACAACGCTGCGGCGCCGGTGATCGAACGGCAGCTCGAAACCGGCGCCGGCGCGCCACACGCCGAAGTCCGCCACCCCACTCGTGCGACTTCCACTCCAGCGGTACTGCGACGCGATCCAGCTCCCGCGCCGTTCGATCGCATGCGGCGCGCCGGCGCGGTACTCGAGTCCGGCCGATGGCGAGATGGCCTGATAGGTGATGCCGAATCCAGGACGCCCGGCCGAGGAAAATGCCGAGTCAATATCGATGTGGGCCCCGTCGCCGCCTGCCGACGTACTGGTGCGCGCCCACTCGAGTCCCGCCATCAGGCGCCATGACGCAGCGGGCTGCACCTTCAGGTGCGCGCCGGCACTGACTCGATGCAGCCGGTAGTCGGCCCAATCCTCCTCGCGCGTTGCATTCCCGATCCCAAAGAACACGTCTCGGGAACGCTCCTCGACGCGGACGCCGACGTCGAGCGCATCGGTGCCGGCCCGCAACTGAGTGAGCCAGTAGCCCCGTTGCGTCAGCCCACCCTGGAGCAGCGCGAACCGTCCCCTCGCGCCGTGTGGCCACCAGCCCAGCGTTGCGCTCGGTCCCAGTCCCGAATTCGGTCCTTGCCCGCCCACGGTGGGGCGCACGCCCCGTTTCGCGACGGCCACCTGCAGCCGCTGCGCCGTGGGGACCCATCGTCCGCGCTCGGCGCGGTCGGCGAGCCAGCCAGCCATCCCACCGACGACGACGAATGGCGCTTCGAGCAGCTTGAGCGGGAACTCGACGACGGACCGTATTCCCGGGGCAGGCATCCCGCGGTCCACAACTTCAATCGAGTCTTGGGCACGGCAGAGGACAGGGTGGGGCAGCCACAGGGCCGCGAGGCCGGCAAACGCCAGGACGCTCCTGCGCAGTCCCTCCAGGTGGTTTACCGCTGGGGCCTCATCTCACGGTGTCGCGATCGCCCAAACGGGGAAGTGGTCACTGATTTCAAGTGTGTCGCGCGCCACCCCCGCTCCCTCGGGGGGCGAGCTAAAGCCTTTCAGAAAGATGTGATCCCAGTTGAAGACCCCGGTCGTGAACGAATCGTGCTCGGTGGGCCACAGGTAGCCCGCGTCGCGGAATTCCTTGCCGATGCCATGACTGTTCATGTCGCCGGCGACGATCGCGAGAGGGTAGGCGGCGGCATCGGCCAGTACCGCGCGTGCCTGATCCCGGCGTTTCGCCCAACCGATATCGGAGGGCGTGCCGAGATGCAAGCAATAGAGGCGAATTGTTTGCGTACCCACTTGAATGCTCGCGACGGTGGCGATGCGCTGCCCGTGCCGCAGCCGCCCGAGATGCGGCAGCAGCAGCTTCTGATCCGCGGTGATCGGCCAGCGCGAGAGGATTGCATTACCGAAATCTCTATGGGTTCTCGGATGCACGCCCGCGGGATAAAAGACGTAGGCCATCCCCAGTGCCGCGGCGATCCGCTGCGTCGCCGGCGCGTCCATTTCCTGGAGCATGATGATGTCGGCACCGCGCAACGGCGCGTACGATTGGAACGCGTAGATCGCGCGCTCGACCCGGCGCGCGTACTTGAGGTTGAGCGTCACCACGCGCAGGGCGGGCATCGGCGCGTCCGCGGCGAATGTCGTCGCTGGTGCCGGCAGCGCCGCCGTGAAGCGGGGACCGACCGCACTCGGGTAGTTGGTCATTGGCCGGCAGGTCAGGCCAGCGGCCAGCGTTACCACGATCGTTACGATCGCGCGACGTTTCATGTGGGACACAACGTAACACCCGCTGTCGGATCCGACATACTTGCGGCGCTCCTACTGTCGGCCCGTGGCCCGTGGTTGGGCGGCACGTGCCTGCAGCAGCTGCCGCTCCAGGAACTCCGCTGCCGCTTTGTCGACCGTGAGAATGTTCGCATACCGCAGAAAGTGGTGCGTGTCGTCCGGAATGACCAACGTCTCAAAGGGAACTCCGGCGGCCGCGAGTCGGCGCACGAGGTCGGTGCTCTGTGAGAACCGAACATTGCGGTCGTCGTCGCCATGGATCAGGAGAACCGGCGACTTCCAGCTGCCAACGGACGAAACGGGCGATGAGTGCCACGCTGTGGCGACTGCGGTATCGACGTCGGGAGCCTGCTCGTAGCGTTGCCGCTCAAAGCCCCGAGAGTAGGTCGACCAGTCGTGCACGCCGTGAATGTCGACACCAGCGGCGAACACGTCGGAGTTTCGGGCCAGCGCCAATGCCGTCAAGTAGCCGCCGTAGGAGCCCCCGTAGATCCCGATGTGGCTGGGATCGACCCGGGGCAGCGAACGCAGATACGCGGCCCCAGCCTGCACGTCGCGATACTCCGCCGCGCCCCTCGCGCCGGAGCTGGGTGGCTGATGGAAATCATATCCGTAACCGATGCCCAGCCGGTAATTGACCGACAGCACGATGAATCCGCGGCTCGCCAGATACTGGTTGAGCGCGTACGCGTTCGAGTAATAGTCGGAATAGTGCCAACCCAACAGCATCTGTCGCGGCGGGCCGCCATGGACATACACAATCGCCGGCTTGCGAGTGGTCGCCTGCCCCTGCGCCTCGAACAATTGCCCGTGAATCGTGAGTCCGTCCGCGGAGCGGAAGACCACCTGCTTCGGCGTCACGAGGCCCGCCCCCGCCGGAAAGTCAGCGGGGATGTGGTCCGCACCGATCGTCCGCACTGCTGCGCGAGGTGACGTGAAGGCCATCGCAGCGGGCAGCGGCGGTCGCTGTGGAGTTGCGCTGATGAAGACGAGGGTGGCGCCGTCGCCGGTAATCGTGGGGCTCCACTCCAGCCCGCTTCCCGGCGTCATGACCTCGGGAGCGGCGCGATCCACCGGCACGCGCACCACATGGCGGCGATCGATGTCGAGCGAGTCTGCTCCCATGTTGCCGGCGAACACAAGCCACTGCCCGTCGCTGCTGAGCGAGATGTGCTCCGCCATGTACCGGCCGGGCGTCAGCAAGAGGGCCGTTCCCCCCCCCTTTGCCGGAATCGAATAGAGGTGCGGCCAACCGTCCTGATAAGAGAGGAAGACGACGCGGTTGGACGAGCCACCCCCCCAGCCGAGGTTCGTTCCCCCGTCAGTCGTAGGGGCCGAGCCGAGCAGCGTCTCGGCCGACTTCCAGAGCCGCTGCGCCAGGCCGGTCGTCGCATCGGCGGTCCAGATCTCCCATGGATTCGGTCTCGGCGGCAGCAGCGAGTCCGGGGCGCCACCCGCACCGGGCAGCCTGACGAATGCGATTCGCCGGCTGTCGGGCGACCAGCGCGGCGACCGATCGCGCGCGAATGACGGCGCGAGCCAAGTGATCGCACTGCTGTCGTTCGTATAGACGCCGATGAAGGAGTGATCGCCACGATTCGCCACGAACGCGAGCCGTGAGCCGTCAGGCGACCAGCGCAGATCGCCACTCTCGCCGCGCACCGTCATCAGTGCCTTGGCGGGTGCCGATCCGTCGATGGGAGCCGTCCAGATCTGGCCGGCTTTGATGAACGCCACGATGTCGCTCCGCGGCGAAACCACCGGCTCATCGCCATCGCCGATCGCGTTTGGTTCCCCGCCGTCGAACGGCACGCTGAAGATCTGCACCTTGGGAGGCGCCGGGTTCGAGCCGACGTTGACGGGAAGCTGGTCGTCCCAGTTCGAGCCGTGATCACCGCCGCGCACGTATACGACCCAGCGGCCGTTCGCCGAGACGGCGACGCTGCTCAGCTCCTGGCCGTCGTCACGATCGTAGTGCGTGAGCTGTCGCGCCGCGAACGCTGGACCTTCGGCGACGTAGATGTTGCGACGTCCCTGCTCATTAAACGCCCAGGCGATGCGCGTCCCGGTCGCGGCCGCGGTCAACTCCGTGGGGAATGGATAGGACCGCACCTGGTCCAGGGTGAATGGCGGGGAGGGCGCTGCGCGTGGGGTTTGTGCACCCACGGCCGTGCCGGCGAGGGTCAGGCCAACGAGAGCGGCGACGATCGGGCGCATGAGACCTCCTACTCGACTTGGAGCACTGCGAGGAACGCTTCCTGCGGTATTTCCACAGTACCGACCTGCTTCATGCGTTTCTTTCCTTCACGCTGCTTCTCGAGCAGCTTGCGTTTCCGTGTCACGTCGCCGCCGTAGCATTTGGCGGTGACGTTCTTACGAAGCGGCCGAATCGACTCGCGCGCAATGACCTTGGTGCCGATCGCCGCCTGAATGATCACCTCGAACAGCTGCCGCGGAATCAGATCTTTGAGCTTTTCCGCGATCTTGCGGCCCCATTCGTACGCCTTGTCACGATGGATGATGACGCTGAACGCGTCCACCGCCTCACCGTTGAGCAGCATGTCGAGTTTCACGAGCTCGCCGGGCCGGTACGCCAGGAACTCGTAGTCGAGCGAGGCGTAGCCGCGCGAGATCGTCTTCAGCTTGTCGTAGAAGTCGAGAATGATCTCCGCGAGCGGAAACTCCCAGTCGAACTCGACGCGCGTGGGGTCGAGATACTGCATGCCGCGATACACCCCGCGGCGCTCCTGCCCCAGCTTCATGATCCCACCGATGTAGTCCGACGGCGCGAAGATGCGGGCTTTGACGTAGGGCTCCTCGATCCGGTCTACCTCGGAGCCGTGCGGCAACAGACTCGGATTCTCGACCAGCTCCATGTTCCCGTCGGTCCGGTAGACGTGATACTCCACGTTCGGCACCGTGCTGATCAAGTCGAGATCGAACTCACGCTCGAGCCGCTCGCGCACGATCTCCATGTGCAGCAGCCCCAGGAAGCCGCACCGGAAGCCGAAGCCGAGCGCCACCGACGTCTCCGGCTCGTAATGCAACGACGCGTCGTTCAGCTGCAGCTTGGCGAGCGCGTCGCGCAGCTCTTCGTATTGCTCGGCGTTGGTGGGGTAGAGTCCGGCAAAGACCATCGATTGGATATCGCGATAGCCCTGCAGGAGCTCCACGTCACGATGCTCCGCGTCGAGCACCGTATCCCCCGGCCGGGTCTCCCGCACGCCGCGTACGTTCGCGACCACGTAGCCGACCTCGCCTGCCTCCAGCTGCTCGGCCGGCTTGTGGCCGAGCTGGAGGTAACCGACCTCGTCCACCTCGTAGGTGTCATCGCGATGCGCGCCGAACGCGATCTTCATCCCGGGCCGGAGGACGCCGTCCACGACCCGAATCGACGGAATCGCGCCGCGGTAGCGGTCGTAGTAGGAATCGAAAATCAGGGCCCGCAGGGGTGCCTCGTGATTGCCCTTGGGCGCCGGAACCCGCCGCACAACGGCCTCCAGCAGCTCGGGCACTCCCCGGCCTTCCTTTGCCGAGATCCGCAGGATCTCCTCGGGCTTTGTGCCGATGAGATCGTGAATTTCGTGGGCGCGTTTGTCCGGCTCGGCGCCCGGCAAATCGATCTTGTTGAGGACCGGTATGATCTCCAGGCCGGCGTCCATGGCGAGCAGCAGATTGGACAACGTTTGGGCCTGAATCCCCTGCGACGCATCCACGACCAGAATCGCGCCTTCGCAGGCCACCAGTGACCGCGACACCTCGTAGGTGAAATCGACGTGCCCCGGCGTGTCGATGAGGTTGAGCTCGTACAACTGACCGTTTTTCGCGTGATAGCTCATCCGCACCGCATTCAGCTTGATCGTGATGCCCCGCTCGCGCTCCAGGTCCATCGTGTCGAGCACCTGCTCGCGCATCAGCCGCTTGTCGAGCGTGCCGGTGAGCTCGATCAGCCGGTCGGCCAGCGTGGATTTGCCGTGGTCGATGTGCGCCACGATGCAGAAGTTGCGGATGTGATCCTGTCGCATCGGGCCGAAATATAGTGGTCAGTCTGCCTGTCCCAGGCAGTTGATCCTCAGTATCTTTCTAGTGCCTACCTCACATGGCTCCCATCACTGGCTGGTTTGATCCTTCACCCAAAGGCGGCTCGCTCCGCCTGGCGGCAAACAGCTATTTGCCCGCCAAGGGTGATCCACCGGTGCGTCTTCCGGGTCTGCGCCGTGGCGACCTGATTGTCCTCGAGGACGGCCGCGTTACGACGGTCAACGGTCTTCCGGCCGCGCAGCTCGACGGACGTCCCGACTTCGCGTCGCTCGGCGCCGTTCATCCCAATCGCCCGCTGACGCTCGAGACGCCGCGCCCTTCGAGCCCGCGCACTGCCGAAACGCAGCGCGTCGTGGATCTGATCTGCCCGTTCGGTTTCGGGCAGCGCGCCCTCATCGTCTCGCCGCCCAAGGCCGGCAAGACGATGATGCTGCAGGCACTCGCGGAGGCGGTCGCGGAAAACCATCCCAAGGCGCTCCTCCTGATCCTGCTCGTCGACGAACGGCCGGAGGAGGTCACGGAGATGATCGACTGGGGCCGGGGCGAAGTCATCGCCTCGAGCTTCGACTTGCCCCACGAGCGGCATGTCGCCGCGGCGGAGATGGTGTTCGATCACGCCCGGCGGCAAGTGGAGCTGGGCCGGGATGTCGTGATTGTGCTCGATTCGCTCACGCGCCTGGCTCGCTCGCATAACACCACGGGGAGGGGGAGCGGTCGTACCATGTCCGGCGGGCTCGACGCCAACGCGCTGGCCAAGCCAAAGGCGCTGTTCGGCGCGGCACGGGCCGTCCCGCAGGGCGGATCGTTGACCGTAATCGCGACGGCCCTCGTCGAGACGGAAAGCCGCATGGATGACATTATCTTCGAGGAGTTCAAAGGAACCGGCAACGCCGAGCTGCGCCTCACGCGCGAGCTCGCGGACCGGCGGATCTATCCGGCCGTGGATATCGCCGCGAGCGGCACGCGCCGCGAGGAGTTGCTCGCGGATGCGAAGACGATCGAGGCGAAACACAAACTCCGGCGGGCCCTCGTGGATCTCCCGCCGGAGCAGGCAATGCAGTCGCTACTGCAGCAAATGAAGCGAGCTAAGACGAATGCCGAGTTGTTGAGCGCGCTTTAGTGCTCTCGCGCCGCACGGCGATCACGTGACCAGTCGCGGCATTCACCCGGACGTCGGTCAAGCCCGGCCGGCCTTTCCGTTGAACCTTGAACGTGTACACGAGGTGGGTTTTCATCTTCGCGAGCGTAATGCCCTCGACGTCGCCGGGTACGCGCTTCAGCGCGATGGCACGGGCCGAGTCCTCGCTGATCTTTGCCTTGGCAACGAGACTGTCCGGAACGTTTCGGTCTTGGGCAGCGAGTCTTCCGGCGACGAACGTCAACGCCGTCACGAGCGTCAATGAGGCCAGCAGGCGCATAGTTTCAGGCTCCTGAGAAGGTGGTCGTCACTTGATGAGACCACTCCATTCCCGGAGCCGTCACCGCAGGCGGAAACCGGCACCCCGGATCGCGACCAGCAGCGTGGGTACGGCAAATAACGTGATCGGCGTGGAGAGGACCAAGCCGCCGATCACGGCCAGGGCGAGCGGCCGTTGCAGCTCGCTGCCCGCGCCGATCCCCAGCGCCAGCGGCAGCAAGCCGAACAGCGTGCACAGTGTCGTCATCAGGATGGGGCGCAGCCGCACCCGGGCCGCTTCCCGAATCGCGACCTCCAGCGCCACCCCCTCGTCCCGCATCCGCAGTCGCGTGAAGTCGAGGAGAATGATGCCGTTCTTCACGATCAGTCCGACCAGCAGAATCAGCCCCATGAACGACGCGACGTTCAACGCCGTGCCGGTGATCAGCAGGAGGACGAGCGCGCCGACGAACGAGACCGGAGCGACGAGCAGCACGACGAGCGGCTCGACGAACGACTCGAACTGAATGACCATGACGGCACAGACGCTCACGGCCGCGAGGAACAAGACGAGCAGCAGTGCGCGGAATGCTTCCTGCTGGCTTTCATACTGGCCGCCCAGGGCGACGCGAATGCCCGGCGGAGGTGGTTGGGCGGCCAGCACCCGTCGTACGTCTTTCATGACGCCGCCCAGCGAGCGGCCGCTGACGTCGGCGGTCATTGCGACCATCTGCTGTTGATTTTCGCGCTCGAGGTTCATACGCGATTCGGTGCTGGTGAACGTGGCGAGACTGCCGAGCGGCGTGCTGCCCGCAACGGGCAGCGCGCGCAGGCGCAGAGGATCGAAGCGCACGGAGTCCGGAGCGCGCACGCGCACCGCCACCGGCCGGTCCTCGGTCCGGATCTCGCCTGCCTGAACACCGAGCAACGCGCCGCTTACCACAGCCCCCACATCTTGCGGCGTGAGCCCGAGACGCCCCGTCTCCGCCTCGTTCACCCGCATGAGCAGCTCGGGCGACGGCTCGCTCACACCGTTGTACAAGTCTTCGAGCCCTGCGATGCTGTCGAGTCCTGTCTCGAGCCGGCGCGCATACGCTTCGAGCGAGTCGAGGCGCTCGCCGAACACCTTGATCTCGACCGGTTTCGGGTTGCCCGCGAGGTCGTTGACCACGTCGGACAGAATCTGCACGAACTCGATCCGGAGGCGGGGGACCGCCGCGTTCACCTCGTCCCGCACGCCGTCCATCACCGCGAAGATGTCGCGTGACCGCTCGTTGGACGGCTTGAGCCGGGCCACGAGGTCCCCCGTGTTCTGCGCCGTGGCGAACAGTCCCAGCTCGGCGCCCGTCCGTCGCGACGTCCCCGAGATCTCGGGGGTGGCGGCCAGGATCCGCTCGACGATACCGACCTGGCGGTTCGTCTCGGCCAACGCCGTTCCACCGGGCGTCCAGTAATCCAGCACGAACGCGCCCTCGTCCATCTCAGGGAGGAAGCCGGTCTCGATCACGCGCCAGAGACCGATCCCGACGATGACGAGCGCGAGCGCCGCGATCACGATGCGGCGCGTATGTCGCAGCACCGATCTCAAAGCCCCTTCATAACGTTCGCCCAGTGTATCCAGTGCCGCCTGTGCTCTCGCGAGCGGCCCGGCGGGCGTCGGCTCGACTTGATGAGCGGTCACGAACTGCTCGGCCAGTAGCGGGATGATCGTGAGCGCGAGGACCAACGAAGCCAGCACCGCGACCGCCAGCGTGGTTGCCAGGGCGGCGAAAAACTGGCCGACGACTCCCTGTAACAGCCCGAGCGGCAGAAACACGACGACCGTCGTGATCGTGGACGTCGTGACCGGCCAGATTAGCTCCTGCACCGCGCTGCGAATCGCCTCTCCCCGTTCCCCCGTCAGCCGCAGGTGACGGGCGATGTTTTCAGTGATCACGACTGCGTCATCGATGACCAGGCCGATCGCGATCGCCATCGCACCCAAGGTCATCAGGTTGAACGTCTGGCCCAGCAGCCGCATCACGAAGACGGTGATGGCGAGTGTCAGCGGAATCGAGGCGGCGCTGATCGCCGTGATCCGGCCGTGCCGCAAGAAGACGAGCAAGACCAGCACCGCCAACGCCGCACCGATCAGCATGGCGTCGCGGACCGCCCGCACGGCGTCCCGCACCAAGAGCGCCTGATCATACACGGGCTTGAGGTGCACGCCGGGTGGCAGGGCCGGCGCGATCGCCGTCATGATCCGGGCGACGCTGTCCGCGAGGGCGAGGGTATTGCCGCCGAGTTGGCGCGTGATGTTGATGAGCGCCGCCGGCCGGCCGTCGCCCGCGATGATCCGCACGTGGTCCTCGGTGCCGATTTGCACGGTGGCGAGATCCCGCACATGCAATCCGCCGCGCACGATCACGTTGCCGATATCGTCGGCAGCGTGCGCTTCCTGATCGGTGACGATCAGGTACTGGCGGTAGTCCTGGGCCACTCTCCCGACGGCTTGTACCGTGATGGCGCGGTGAATGGCGTCGGCGAGATCGCTGTAGGAGAGGCCGTGCGCGGAGAGTCGCGCCGGATCGGCGATCACCTCGATCTCGCGCACGTCGGAGCCCTGCACGTCCACCCGCCCCACGCCGGGCACGCGCGAGATCAACGGTTTGATCTCGTAGCGCGCGAGGTCGTACAGCGCCGCCGCGTCGCCACCCTCGACGTTGTAGGAGAGGATCGGAAACAGGGACGGAGTCTGTTGCTCGATCTGGATGTCCAGGTCGCTCGGCAACGCGCCCTGGATCTGGTTCACGCGGGCGCGCACGAGTTGCAGCGCGCGATCCATGTCGGAGGCGGGGGTGAAGGTGACGGCGATCTCGGCCGCGCCGCGAATCGTGTGCGAGCGCACGCGGGTAACTCCGGGAACGATGCTGACCGTCTCCTCCAGCGGACGAGTGATGCTGAAGACGATCTGCCGAGCCCCCAGCGGGGACCCCTGCGCGACGATCGTGATGCGTGAAAACCGCAGCTCAGGATAGATGGCGGAGGGGAGCCGCAGCCCGGCCCAGATCCCGGCCGCACTGAGGATGCCGACGACGAGGTAGACAAACCGCCGTTGGCGGCTGAGCAGCTCGAAGAGCGTCACGGATGCTCGAGCTGGATCTTCGCGCTGTCCGTCACGCCGTAGGCCCCCGTCGTGACGACGCGCTCGCCGGCGGCGAGGCCGTGCACGATTTCCGCCCGTGTCTCCGAGCGGGCCCCGACGACCACGGGGCGGGCGTGGGCCGTGCCGCCCGAGTCCACGACGAACACGCGAAATTCCTCGCCGTCGGGCACGAGCGCTTCGACCGGAATCGTAATCGCGTCCGCATGCACACTCGTGACGATGCGTCCGAACACCGATTCGCCGATCCGGAGGACGCGCGTCGTGCCGTGACCGAGCCGCGCACGCACGGCAACTGCGCGAGATGCCGAGTCCACGGCCGCTGCCACACTAACCACGGTTGCCGCGCCGAGCGGCTCTCCGCCGGCTCGCGTTCCCTCGCCACTCGTCAAGGTCACCGTGTCGCCGGTCCGAATGCGGCCGGCTTCGGCCGGCGAGACGTTGAACAGGATGTCCAGCGCAGCGGGATCCGCGACTTCCACGAGCGTCTGGCTGGGATCGACCGACGCGCCCAGGACCGCGGTCATGCGGGTCACGACACCAGCGATCGGCGCGCGCAACGTGGCGAGCTCGAGCGAGCGGCGGGCCGTTACCTCCGCCGATCGGGCGGCGGCAAGATCGGCGGCGGCCTGGTCCGCCTCCTTCTGCGGCAGAATGCCGGCCTGGGCAAGTCGTGCGGCGCGCGCGGAACCGCGTTCGGCATTCGCCAGTGTTGCGGCGGCGCTCTGGGCGGCCGCCTCGAACGGCGCGCGCTCGAACTCGATCAGTGAATCGCCCTGCGAGACGCGCTGCCCCGCGACCACGAAAATGCGCGCCACGCGCGTGGGACCGGGCGGCGCGAGCGCGGCGTAGCGTCCCGGCCGCGCACTCACCGTTCCGATCGCGTTCACGGTTTGGAGGAACGGCTCGCGCGTGGCGACGGCGGTGCCGACGCCCACGACGCCGGCTTCTTCATTTGATTGCTTCGCCTCGCCCCTCCCCCTACATGCCGCGGCGAGGATCACGAGAGCCAGCCCACCCAGGCGGTGCAGCGTCATCGCACGCTCGCTGTCGTGGTGAGCCAGCGCAGCGCGCGCAGCGCCGCGTCGGCGGCGGCGAGATCGTCGATGTAGCTCGCCAGAATCTCGCGCGCGTTGCGCTGCGCTTCGAGCACGTTCGCCAGCGCCACGGCGCCTTCTCCATATGCCTGGATCGACATGGCCGCGATGCGATTGGCACTCGCCACGAGATCGGCGGAGCGCCGCGCGCGATCCCGCGCCGCCACCAGCTCGCGGCGCGCGCGGGCCACCGCGGCGTCCGTCTCGCGGCGCGTCAGGTCGAGCGCCGCGCGCGCGCGGTCGCGCTCGGCGGCCGCCCGCGTCACCTCGCCACCGCTACGATTGAACAAAGGGAACGGCAGCGAAAACCCGATGACCGGCAAGAGCTCATTCGGCCGGGCGCTCGCCGGATCGCCTTTGTCGACGCCGAACTCGACACTTGGCGCGAATCGGCTGGCGCGTGTGAACGACAGCGTCCGCTCGGCCGAGCGGAGACGTGCGGCGGCGGCCGCGACCGGCAGATACTCACCGGGCATGGTCGCCCCCTCGGTCACCGGGGGGGCCGTATCTTCCGGAGCGGCGAGCGAATCGACCAACACGATTGCCGGCGTATCGCCGGCCAGTCCCATCTGCAGCTGCAGGTCGAGCAAAGTGCCGAGCGCGATGAGTGAGTCGTCAATGGCTGCGTTTTGGAGCTGGCCCGCATTGACAGCAGCGAGGCGCACGTCGAGCTCGCTCACATCGCCGACGTCACGGCGCAGCCGCGCGATCTTCAGAAGGCTGTCGGCATCGTCGGCGGTACGGCGCGAGAGTCGCCCGTGCAGGGCGGTCGCCAGGGCACGGGTATAGGTGGTATCGACGTCGAAGAGGATGCCGGCGCGATCAAAGGCGAATTGCGACCGCGCCGCGTCACGGGCGGCTTCTGCCGCGCCGATGCGCGGGGCGCGCAGCCACGGGAGATCCAGTGGCAGATCGCTCAACAGGTGATAGTTGGGCGTGTCCTTGGTGTAACTGCCCGAGACGGTAGGATTCGGGAACGCCCGCGCGGTTCGTGCGGCACCGAGAGCCGCGATGGTATCCGCCCGCCCGAGCGCCACGCGTGCGCCGCGTGCGAGCGCGGCCGCTGCGGCATCCGCGCGCGTTACCGGCTGTTGAGCGAGGATCGCCAGAACCAGCGGCAGCATGTCGGGAAACTAGCCAGCCCACCTTACAGGATGCTGACAACCCCCGGTGGAAAATCGATCTGCACGCGCGTGCCCTTCGAGTCGGATGAGACCGACATCCGCGCCTCATGCAGATCGGCGATCCAGCGCGCGATGGGGAGCCCCAGGCCTGCGCCTTCCCCACGGCTGCGGGCGCTGTCGCCGCGGTAGAACCGCTCGAAGATCCGTGGCATCTCCGCTGCCGGAATGCCGACGCCGCTGTCCGAGACGATCACCGACCGTTTGCCGTCGCGCGCCGTAACATCGAGTCGGACCTGCCCACCCTCCGGCGTATACTTGATCGCGTTGTCCAGCACGATCAGCAGCAAGCGTTCGACGAGCTCGGCATCGCCCAGGATCTGCGCCTCCTCGAACGACCCGACGATCAGCGTCACACCCTTGCGCTCGGCGAGGGTGCGGACGGCGGCGAGCACTTGGGACGCCACGTCGTCCAGATAGAGTGATCCACGCACGACTCGGCGCTCTCCGGCATCGGCGCGCGCGAGTAACAGCAAGTCGCCGACGATGCCTCCCAGTCGATCCGCTTCCCGCTCGATCGCCTGAAATGCGGCGGCATCCCCCGCGGCATCGCGCGGCTGCGCGAGCGCCACTTCCGTCCGCGTGCGCAGCAGGGTGATCGGCGTGCGCAATTCGTGAGCCGCGTCGGCCATGAAACGCCGCATTTGCTCCATGGACCGCTCGACCGGCGCGCTCGACTGGCGGATCAGGACATACCCGCCCCCCGCCACCAGCAGCAACGCGGCGAGCGCCGCCGCGCCGAACGTCACGATCAAGGAGCCGTACGTCTCCTCGAGCTCCATGCGGTCGGCGACGCTCGCGGCCACGTACGTGATCCCCGTGCCGCCGCTGAATCGCTCGGCATGCAGCCGAAACTCGGGCTCGCCGGGCGCGTCGCGATCCACATCGGCCGATCCGTCGCGCGCGGCCTGCCGCGCGGCATTCGCAATCCAGCCGTCCGCATGAGCGGGGACGATGGCCTGTCCGACGCTGTCGAATAGATAGAGCGAGCGGTCGGGGATCCGGAGCTCGGCGACGGCGTCAGCGACGCCGGCCGGTGCGTGCGTGCGCTCCACTTCGCGGATCAGTGTCGCCTGCATCACGGCCGCCGTCGCGGCCTTGAGGGACGCGTCGAGTCGCCGCGACATCTGGTGCCTGATCGCGGCGAAGGTGCCTCCGCCGAGGAGCACCACAATCAACGTGAGGACGCCCGCGTACCACAGCGTCAGGCGCAGCCGCAGCCGGTCGAGCGGCGTCATCGCGCTCACACCCCCAGCCGGTAGCCCGCACCGCGGACGGTCGTAAGCAGTCTCGGTTCGAACCCAACGTCGATCTTGGTGCGCAATCGGCGTACCAGGACCTCCAGCACGTTCGCGAACGGATCGTGATTGTCGTCCCAGATGTGGGCCGTGATCGCGCCACGATCGACGACGTGGCCGGCATGACGCAGGAGAAACTCCAGCAGCGCAAACTCTTTCGTGGTCAACGCGATGGGCCGGCCGGCGCGCCGCACCACGCGTGCTCCCACGTCCATTTCGAGATCCGCGACGCGCAGTGTTGCAGGGGTGAGTGCCTGTGCACGCCGGCGGGCGAGCGCGTGCAGCCGCGCGATCAGCTCGCGAAAGGCGAACGGTTTGGTGAGATAGTCGTCAGCACCGGCCGTCAAGCCACGGACGCGATCATCGACGGCATCCAGCGCGGTCAGCATGAGGACGGGAGTCTGGACTGCGCTGCGGCGCAGCTGCGCGCACAGATCGAGCCCGCTACCACCCGGCAGGCGAACGTCGAGGACGATGACGTCGTAGTCGCCGGCCTGCGCCAGCCCCTGCCCGTCGGAAAAGGTCGCTGCGATCGTAGGGTCGATGCGGTGCTCGCGGAGACCGTCCCGCAGCAATCCGGCCAGCTCGGGGTCGTCTTCAACGATCAACACCCTCACGTAGCCAAGATGCGCGAGCGCGTGACGCCCGCGCCAGAGGGCGGGTTCCTACGTTAGAATTCGGAACTCCGGAGGACTCCATGATCGGCTTGCTCGCGCTCGCACTCGCCGTCCAAACCACGCAGACTCCCGTTTCTGCCCCTGCCCCCTATCACGTCATCCGCCGGATTCCGTTGGCGGGCGAAGGCGGCTGGGACTACCTGACCGTCGACACGGTCGCTCACCGGCTGTACGTGTCGCGCGGGACGCACGTCGCCGTCGTCGATCTCGATCGTGATTCCGTCGTCGGCGACATCCCCAATACGCTCGGCGTGCACGGCATCGCACTCGTGCGCGAGCTGAATCGCGGCTTCACGAGCAACGGGCGTGACACCACGGTCACCATCTTTGATCTCAAGACGCTCGCGCCGGTCTCGGTGGTCACGGTCACGGGCCGCAATCCCGACGCGATCATATACGATTCGTTCTCACGCCGCATTTTCACCTTCAACGGCGGCGGCGCGAATGCAACCGCGATCGAGCCACAGTCCGGGGCGGTGGTGGGCACGCTGAATCTGGGAGGGAAGCCAGAGAACGCGGTGTCCGACGGCCGCGGCCGCATCTACGTGAACATCGAAGACAAGAGCGAGCTCGTCGCGTTCGATCCGCGCACGCTCATGGTGCAGGGCCGTTGGCCACTGGCCCCGTGTGAGGAGCCATCGGGACTGGCGATGGATCGGCGGACGCGGCGTCTGTTCTCGGTTTGCTCCAACGGCCTGATGGCCGTCGTCGATCCGGATCGCGGTCGTGTGCTCGCGACGCTGCCGATTGGAAACGGCGTGGACGGCGCGGCCTTCGATGCGAGCGGTGGCTTTGCCGTCAGCTCAAACGGCGAAGGGACGATGACCGTCGTGCACGAGGAATCGCCCGACAGCTTCCGCGTGGTCGCGACGGTGCCCACGCAGCGCGGTGGCCGCACGATCGCCTTGGATGAGCGCACGCACCGTCTGTATACGGTGGCGGCCCAATTCGGCGAAGCGCCGGCGCCCACGCCGGACCGGCCACGCCCGCGCCCTCCGGTGATCCCAGGGTCGGTGGTCGTGGTCATTCTCGCGCGCTAGTTACCGCTGACGATGCGCTTGTAGCTGTCCGGATTCCACTTCGGCCGCTTGGCGCCGTTCGCGACCTCGACGCCGAGGTAGAAGATGAGCCGCGCGACGCGCGACTCCTTTTCCGCGTCGATCTTGTCGGGCGAGTCGCCCACCTGGTGGTAATCGGGGTGCGTGCCGTTGAAGAAGAACAGGATGGGCACGCCCTTCCTGGCGAAGTTGTAGTGGTCGGAGCGGACGTAGAAGTTCTCCTCGGGCCAGATATCGTCGATCGGCCGCATGTGCAGCTCGGGGTGCGCCGCGCCGACGCGGTTCAGCGTCGCGCCGAGATCCGAATGCTCTTTGCCGATCGCCACGATCGTGTCTTTCCAATTGCGGCCGATCATGTCGATGTTGAGATCGGCCACGATGTCGTTGATCGGCACCGCCGGATGCTCAGAGAAAAAAGCGCTGCCCCACAAGCCCTTCTCTTCGCCACTCACGTTCAGGAAGATGATCGAGCGCTTCGGCCGGGGCGTCAGTCTCGCCAGTGCTTCCGCGATCTCAACCACCGCGACGGTTCCGGAGGCGTCATCATCAGCGCCGTTGCAAATCGAGTCCGCGCCTTGAGCGCGGCAGCCGCCGCTGCCCCGCGGTCCCGCGACGCCGATGTGATCCATATGCGCGCTGAACACGACGTACTCGTTCTTGAGGACCGGATCACTGCCGGGCAGGATCCCCACCACGTTCGGTGCGAGCTTGTGCTCGACGATGCGCATCCGGGCATGCACGTGCAGTTGGGCCCCGCCCAACGGTTGGGCGGCGAAGCCCGTGGCTGATTGCCCGGCACTCAGATCGCCGCCCAGACGGCTGACGACGGGCTGCAGTGAGGTCGCGCGAATCGCGAGGACGACCGGAGGACCGACGGGCCGGAGCGGATCGCGTGGCTGCGGTCGGCTGCTGCGGTCGGCGTTCCGTCTCCAAATAGAGTCCGGCGCCGTTCCGACGAACACGATGCCCTGCGGTTTCCACGCAACGGCACGTTGGAGCTCCGCACGATCGCGCGGTCGCGTTGCGAGGATGAACATCTTGCCCGCCAGCGCGGCGGTATCAACCGCGATCGCGCCGGTCAGCGGTCCCGAGAGCAGCACCAGCTCGCCGGCGTAATCCCCGCTGTCGAATGAGTTATCGGCGAACAGGAAGTCGGTGCCGTAGGCGAGCGTCGCGTCGTTCCCCGCGGCGTGCACGAACGCGACGGAACTGTCGCCACGAATTTCCACACGGTCGATGGCGTAGCGCTGGATGAAGCTGCCGCTGTCCCCGCCCGGCTTCAGCCGCAAGCGGCGGTACTCCCGCCCGATGTATTGCGCGACCTTGTCGAGCTCGGGACTGGGCGTGTCACGTCCGCGCATGGAGTCGTCGGCGATGATGCCGATGCGCCGGCGGATGTCATCAGGAGAAATGGTCCGCGCGGCCTGCTGAACAGTAGCCGGTGTTTGTGCAAGCAAGGCGTTTGAGAGCAGCAACAGAGCGAGCAAAGACCCCTCTGAAATAGGGAAGGGACCGAAAATTAACGCGCCCGACCGTGTGCGACTACGATCAGGCGCGTCAGGTTTCAGTCTGAACGTTCAGGGTTTGCGACGCCGCACCTCAGGCTCATTGCGCGGCTTTGGTGACTCGCGCGGCGGATCGCGACGCGGCTCCGCACGCGGCTGGGGCTGGTTGCGCGGTTCATTGCGCGGCTCGGCACGCCGCGGCTCGCTGCGGGGCTCATTACGCGGCTCGCTTCGCGGCTCGACTCGTCGTGGCTCCTCGCGGCGCGGCTCTTCACGACGTGGCTCCGACCGCGGCTCGACCCGGCGGGGTTCGACGCGTCGCGGCTCTTCGCGCCGTGGCTCCACCCGCGGCTGCTCGATCGACGGTCCCACCATCGGCCGGTCCGAACGACGGCCCCCGCGGTTTCCGCGGTCATCGTTGTCGTTGTTGCCGTGATCATTGCCGTTGTTGCCGTGATCATTGCCATTGTTGCCGCGATCGTTGGGACGATTGCCGCGATCGTTGGGACGATTGCCGCGATCGTTGCCGTTGTTGCCATGATCGTTGCCGCCGTTGTTGCGGTCATCGCCGGGCCGATCATGACGATCCCGCACATTGGGAGGCGGCACGCTGCCGAGTCCGCCAATATCCCGGCCGGTTACACCACGGCGCGTGTTGTCGTTGACCGGGCGTTCGCGCTCGCGGGAGACGAATGTCTCGCGGCTGGGCCGATCCGCGCCCCAATCCTTGAAGATGAAGCGGGGCTGCGGGCGGTAAGGCCGCGCGAACACGACGCGGGTGCCGCCGTAATAACGGTACGGATAGTACCAGGGATCATCGTACACGAACATGCGAAACCGTACGCACGAGTAGTAATAGGGATCCCAGCTCGAATAACTCACATAGGTGTGGCAGTCATAGCAGAGGAAGCGCGGGTAATCGTAGTGCTGCCCGACGTTGTACGAGATGACGTCGTAGTCCCAGTCAGCATAACCTTCCGGTACGATGCGCTGTGCGAGATCGGTCATTGCGACATATGGGTCGCCGCGCACGCGGCCATCCGCGATGACGCGATAGTCCCAATGATCGCCGCTCTCGATTTGGTCGTAGACGAATGGATCCGCGGACGCCACCGCGAACAGGTAGCCAACGCCGGGATAGTCGTCGATAGTAAATGCATCGCCGCCCAACACGCGACCATCGACCTCGAAGTCGCGACCGCCGCGCGCGAAGTTGTCTTCCCACGGATCGCGGGGGAACAACACGCGCACGCGACCGTCGGTATCGACGCGGAAGATCGTGACATAGGCATCTTGATCGCTGCGGAAAAACAGCCGGACCCGCTCGCCGCTGGTGTAAACGGCGGCGTCGCCTCGGTTCGTCCAGATCTCGATGCGCGGACGGTAGAAACTCGGATCGCGCGCCGCTGGTGTGGACAGAACGGCCATGCTGAGCAAAGCGATGTTTGTGAACATGGTGCCTCCCGCCCCTCGCCTAAGGCAGAGACTGTGCCAGCGCTAAAACCATCCTAAATTATATTGTTATAATGACTTGGCAGCATGACGCTCCATTCCGGCTGTCCCATACCAAGGACATTTCGTGGCTCAGCGCCTAGACCTGCTCGATCCCGCCGAAGTCGCTCGCCTGGGCGGTATCGAGATCGTGGCGGAGGGGGTGGTTGAGGGTTTTCTAGCCGGGCTCCATCGATCACCCTTCCGCGGCTTTTCAGTGGAGTTTACCGAGCACCGCCCGTACCAGGCGGGTGACGAGCTGCGGTATCTCGACTGGCGCATCCTGGGCCGCTCCGACCGGTTGTTCGTGAAGCAGTTCGAGGAAGAGACGAATCTGCGCGCCATGATTCTCGTGGACGCGAGCCGGTCCATGGCGTGGCAGGGTACGCCGGAGCGCTTGAGGAAGCGCGCGTACGCCGATCGCCTGGCCGCGGCGCTCGCGCTGATTCTGCTGCGCCAGCGCGATGCCACCGGACTGGTGACGTTCGATGAGCAGGTGCGGCAGGTGATCCCGGCGCGTGTGAAGGCCGGCCAGTGGACGCGCATCGTGCGCGGCCTGCTCGACACGCCCGACGGTCAGGGGACCGCGGCGCACGCCGCGCTGCAGCGTCTGACTGCCCTCCTCACCCGCCGCGGCATGGTGGTGCTCCTCTCCGACCTCCTGTTCGATCGCGAGCTCGCCCTTGCCGCGCTGCGCTATCTGCGGCATCGCGGCCACCAGGTGGTCGTCTTTCACCTCATGGACCCGGCGGAAGTCGAACTCAGTGGGCCGCCGGAAGTCCGGTTCAGGGATCCCGAATCAACGGTGAGCGTGGTCGTGCGGCCGCGTGAGCTGGCCCGCGCGTACGCCGACACGGTCCGCCGCGAGATCGCCGCGTGGCGTACGGCCTGCCGCCGGCACGGCATCGCCTACCATCACGTCCAGACCGACATGCCGTTTGGCCTCGCGCTCCGCCTGTTGACGTGAGTTTCCTGCATCCGTTGGCGTTGCTGGGACTCGCCGCCGCGGCGATTCCGGCATTGCTCCACTTGTTGCAGCGACGCATGCCGCCCGAGATCGATTTCCCGCCGGTCCGCTATCTGAGTGCGGCGGAGCGAGAAAGCGCTCGACGGCTGAAGCTTCGGCACCTGCTGCTGCTGATCCTTCGTACGGCGTTGATCGTCGTGATCGTGCTCGCGGCGGCGCGACCACTGGTGCCGCTGCGGGGTGGCGGCGCGCATCAGCCAACCGCCGCCGTCATCATCCTCGATAATTCGCCGTCCTCGGGGGCGATTGTCGACGGCGGCCTCGTGCTTGACCGGCTGCGCGTGGCTGCGCACTCGACTGTTGGTCGCACGACGTCCGCCGATCGTGTCTGGCTCATGCTGTGCGACGGCGTCCTGCGCGGAGGCAGTCGGGAAGCGCTGCTCGCCACGATCGACAGCACCCGTACCGGCTGGCAGCGGCTGGACCTGGTGCAAGCCGTCGGACGCGCTGCCCGTCTCGTGAATGCGCAGCCACTACCGGGCCGGGAAGTGCACGTCCTCAGCGATCTGCAACGCACAGCCCTGGCGTCCGGTCACGCCGAAGTGCCGAGCGGCGTGCGGGTATTGGCGCTCGCTCCAGGACGCGAGTCAGCGAATCGTGGTATTGCTGCGGTGACCGTGTCGGAAGGGGCGGCCGTGATCCAGTTGAGCGGTTCGCTCGGGAGCGGCGGCACACCGCAGCCGGTGCCGGTTACGATTCGCATCGGGGGTGAACGCCCTAACCGCGGAGAAATCGCCGCTCGAGGCCTTGCGACGCCAAGCTCAGCGGTCACCGTGTCGCTGCCGGCACAATCGCTGGCGCCGGGGTGGTGGGTCGGTGAGGCGGCGCTCGAGCCCGACGAGCTGCGGGCGGATGACCGGAGGTCTTTCGCCTGGCGCGTGGCGCCGCCCGCAAAGGTCATGGCGACGTCTGGCGCGGGATCATTCGTCGCGGCGGCGCTCGCAGTTTTACAGGAAGGGCGGCGCGTGGTGGACGGCCGCGACGTCGTGATCAGCGGAGGGGAAGCGCCGAGCGGTGCCCATGCCATCGTGCAGCCGCCTGCCGATCCTGCTCTCATCGGTCAGGCGAATCGCGCACTGGCATCGCGCGGCGTGACGTGGCGTTGGAGTCAACTCGGAACGCCCGGAGCAATCACAGCGGCCGACCTGGCAGTTCTCAATGGCATACCGGTGACGCGGCGATACCGGCTCGAGGGAGCGGCGAGCGGGGAGCAGGGAGCCGAGAGCGTGTTGGCGAGCGTCAATGGCGAGCCGTGGCTCGTGCGTTCCGGCAGCGTGGTGCTGCTTGGGAGTCGACTCGATACGGCGTGGACCGCATTGCCGGCGTCGCCGGGCTTCGTGCCGTTCGTGGATGCGCTCGTCAATCGCATCGTGAAGGGAGAGGCCGAGGTCGTCGCAGCCGAAGGCGCACCGCGCGTGGAGTTTCGCACCCGCGGTGCGGACACGATTGGAGCGACGGTGTTCGGTCCGGACGCGCGCGAATCCGACCTCACGCCCGCCCCACCCGGGCTCGTTACGGCCGCGTTGGGCGGAAAGGATCGCGCGATCGTACTTAGTGCCGATCGATTCGCCACGGAGCGCTTCTCGGGCACGCGGCGCGCCGACGCGAGCGCGATGCTGCTGCTAGTGGCATTGGTGCTCGCCGCCGCCGAGCTGGGGGTCGCGACGCGAACCCGCTGATGCCGCTCGACTTTCTCCTCGAGAAGTTCCAGGACCTGCCCGCAACGCGCTCGCTCGTCGAGCGGCTGCCACCGCCCGGACGGCGCATCGGTGCCGGCGGGTTGCCCGGCTCGAGCGCGGCCGTGCTCGTCGCTGCGCTCGCGCGGGTACTGCCGCAACGCGTCTTCACGATCGTCGCTCCCACGCCGGCGGACGGAGAGCGCTGGCTCGCCGATCTGCAAACGCTCCTGAAACCCGAAATGACGGCACTCTATCCGCAGCGCGAGTCGTTGGGCGCGGAGGAACCGCATTACGAGCTTGCGGGCGAACGCATCGAGACGCTCGAGGCGCTGCTGCGCGGCGCGGTCCGTGTTCTGATCACGACGGCGCGGGCCAGTGCCGAGCGGACAGCCGTGCCGGCGGCCCTGGAGCAGGCGCGGCTCGTGATCGAGGTGAGCAAAGCGGAAAGAAGGCTCACCGACACGGTACAGCGCCTCGACGCGATGGGGTATGAGCGCGTCCCCACGGTCACGGAAGTCGCCCAATACAGCGTGCGCGGCGGGATCCTCGACGTCTACGGGTTCGGGATGGCCGCGCCGGCGCGGATCGAATGGTGGGGAGACGAAGTCGCCTCGGTGCGCAGCTTCGACCTCGATACGCAACGCTCGGGCGATACCCTGAATCGGGTCACGGTTTTGCCGGTGCGCGCCGAATCGGCGCAGGACGATATCCGTGTAGGAGCGCAGCATGCTGCGCCGCTACTGTCCAACCTGTTGGAACTTCTCCCCAGCGATACGATCGTCGTGACTGATCAGGAATCGGCCGTGGATCGCGAGGTCGAGCGCGCCTGGGCCGATGCCGCTCATCACCTCGAGGTCGCCCGGCGGATGGGGGAAGAGCCACCGTCGCGCGACGAGCTGCTCATCGAGCCGGCGGCGTGGCGCGCGCGGGTAGGCGGGCTGGCGCGGCTCGCGATCTCGGATGCGGAGACCGAGCAGCGATTCCCGCTCGCGTCCCCCGACCATGTCGACCGCGACTTGAAGCGGCTGCGGCAGATCGTCACGGAGCCGCCGCCGACGGTGATTCTCTGCGACAACGAAGGGCAGCTCGAACGGTTGGAAGAGCTGATCGGCTCTGATCGGGCCACGCTCGCGGTCGGCGCGCTGGATGGCGGATTCATCATGCCGACCCTCCGGGTGCTAACGGATCACGAGATCTTCCGCCGCGCCCGCCGGCTGCGGCGGCCGCGCCGCTATCGGAGCGCCGTCACGACGGCCGCGTCGCGACCGCTGACGCCGGGCGGATATGTCGTGCACCTCGAGCATGGGATCGGCATCTACCGCGGCCTCCAAACGATCGCGGTAGGGGCGGACGGCGCGACGCTCGAGGTGGCGGTCGTGGAGTACGAAGGTGGCGACCGGCTCAATGTGCCCCTGTATCGGATCGACCAGCTCGAGCCGTACCGGGCCGTGGGTGACGGCGACGCGCCGCCTCCTCGCCTCCACCGGCTGGGCACCACCACCTGGCAGCGGCAGCGCGACAAGACGCGCGCCGCGATCCGGGTGATGGCGGCTGAATTGCTCGACTTGTACGCCCGGCGGCAGCTCGCGCACGGGTTTTCCTTCCCTCCCGATACGCCGTGGCAACGCGAGCTCGAGTCCGCCTTCCTTTATGAAGACACCCCGGATCAGCGGCGCGCGTCCGACGAGGTCAAGCGCGACATGGAGCGCGCCCGGCCGATGGACCGCTTGCTGGTCGGCGACGTGGGATACGGAAAGACCGAGGTCGCGGTGCGCGCCGCATTCAAGGCCGTGCAGGCGGGGAAACAGGTCGCGGTCCTCGTGCCCACGACGATTCTCGCCGAGCAGCACGGCCGTACCTTTCGCGAGCGGCTCGCCGACTACCCGGTGCGTATCGAGGTGTTGTCCAGGTTCCGGAGCACGAAGGAGACCGCGCCGCTGGTGCAGCGCATCACCGGTGGCGAGGTGGATATCGTGATCGGCACCCACCGGCTGCTCTCCCCCGACGTCACGTTCAAGGATCTCGGCCTGCTGATCGTCGACGAGGAGCATCGCTTCGGCGTACGGCACAAGGAGCGGCTGAAGACGCTGAAGTTGAGCGTAGACGTGCTGACGCTGACGGCGACACCGATTCCGCGGACTTTGCACCTGTCGCTGGCCGGTCTGCGCGACCTCACGCTGCTCGAGACGGCGCCGAAGGATCGCTCACCGGTCCTCACGTTTGTCGAGCCATGGGACGATGGGCTGCTTGAAGAGGCGATGGCGCGCGAGCTCGATCGCGGCGGGCAAGTCTATTTCGTTCACAATCGAATCGAGACGATCGAGACGGTCGGCGCGCGCGTGCGATCGCTCGCCCCGCGCGCGCGGCTTGCCGTGGCGCACGGGCAAATGCGCGAGACCGATCTCGAGGCCGTCATGAGTCAATTTGTGCGTGGCGAGGTGGATATTCTCCTCTCCACGATGATCGTCGAATCGGGTCTCGACGTGCCCAACGCCAACACCATGATCGTGGACCGCGCCGATCGGCAGGGTCTCGCGCAGCTGTATCAGCTACGCGGGCGGGTGGGACGCAGCCACCGCCGTGCGTTCTGCTATCTGCTTGTTCCCGATCAGGTGGACGCACAGGCGGAGGAACGTTTGCAGGTGCTCGAGCATCATACTGATCTGGGATCGGGCTATCGCATTGCGCTGCGCGATTTGGAGCTCCGCGGGGCGGGGAATCTGCTCGGCGGCGAACAGTCAGGGCACGTGCAGGCCGTCGGCTTCGACATGTACTTGCGCTGGCTGGAAGAGACGGTGCGGGGCCTGAAGACGGGGGACGGGGGACGGGGGGCGGGGGAGGCGTGGACACCGCCTGACGTCACGATGGACGCGCCGGCGCATTTACCCGACGAGTACGTCGCCGACGATGATGCGAAGCTCGATCTGTATCGGCGGCTGGCGCGGGCTGAGCAACCAGGTGAGATTCAAGCCGTTCGTGACGAGCTGCGTGACCGCTTTGGGCGATTACCGGCGGCCGCTGAGCGGCTGCTGCTCGTCGCCGAGCTGCGCGCGCTGGGTGCCCAAGCTGGTCTGGAGACGGTCCTGATCAAAGGCGACGAAGCGCGGCTCACATTCCGGCGCGATGCGTCGCCGCGGTTGGCGGGCCTGCAGGTGGCCCTCGAGGCGGTGCAGTTCGAAGCGGACGTGCGGCGCGCGGTGCCGCTCTCCCTCAGGCTCCGCCGGCTCGGCGGAGAGTCGATCGGCCCCGGCCTGGTCCGGGCGCTCACGGCCGTTCTGCGGGACCATCACCGGTAACAGAGAAAGAGGAAACGGATGCGACGGTTGAGTCGGGTGTTGTTGGCGCTGACTGCTGTGACGCTGGTCGGATGCGATGCCCTGCGCGACGCGTTCTCGCCGCGCGTGGACGTCGTTGCCCGCGCCAACGACCGGACCTTGACGGTGGAACGGCTCGCCCGCTGGGCGGGCGAGAGCAAACAGGTGCCGCTCGATCCGATGACGCTCAGTCGCGTGTCGCGGTACTGGGTCGAGTACACGCTGTTTGCCGAGGCGCTGGCGGCCGGTAAGGATCTGCGGGACTCGGCGACGGCCGCGACGGCGATGTGGCCGGTTGTTTCTCGCCTCAAGTGGCAACGGTTCCACGAACGGCTCACCGCGGGGCATGATCTCACGCCCCAACAGGTGGATTCCGCATATCACAACGGGCCGTACCGGGTGTTCCAACACATTCTGTTTCGCGTGTCGAGCCAGAACCAGGAAGCGACTGAGCAGAATGCATCTGCGCGCGCCGATGCCGAGAAGCACCGTCAGGCCGAGCAGCTGTTGCCGCAGGCGCGCGCGGCCGGCGCTCGCTTCGCGCAGCTCGCGGCGCGGTATTCGGAGGATCCCACTTCGAAGGTCGAAGGGGGATCACTCGGCGTCTCGATGCGGGGCCAGTTCGTGCCGGAATTCGATAACGCGGCCTGGGAGCTCGCGCCCGGCGGTGTCAGCGGGGTCGTGAAGAGCCAGTTTGGGTATCACATCATCCGCCGTCCACCGCTGGCGGAGGTACGGGATTCGTTCCGCATCGGTCTGCAGGAGCGGCTGTCGCGGCGCGGCGACTCGGTGTACGTCGACAGCCTCATCACCAAGCGAAAGATCGCAGTCGTGAGCCGGGCACCCGCCTACGCGAAAGCGGCGGCGCAGGACATCGACGCCGCGCGCTCCAGCAACCGGGCGCTCGTCAGGTACCGTGGCGGATCGCTGAAAGTCCGGGACTTCGTGCGATGGCTCAGCGCCCTCGATCCGCAGATCCTGAACGCGCTGCCGCAGGCGAACGATGAGCAAATCACCCAGTTCCTGAAGTCACTCGCGCAGCAGCAGCTGATGCTGGAGCAGGCGGACTCCGCCGGGGTCACGCTGACCCCGGAAGACTGGCACCATGTCCGCGAAGAGCATGACTCCACCATGATCCAGATCAGCTCGCTCGTCAATCTGACGCCCGAGGCGCTGCGGGATTCGGGCGGCCGCTCGAGCGGGGACCGCGTCGATTTCGCGTCGGGCCGAGTGAACGATTACTTCGATCGCGTGTTCCATGGACGGGCGCGCTTCTTTCCACTGCCGGCGTTCCTCGCCGATACGCTGCTGGCACAGTCACCGTGGCACGTGGATGCGGCGGGCGTGCGGCGCGCGGTGGAGCGGAGCCAGGAGATTCGTGCCGATTCGTCCCAAGCGTCCGGCGCACCGCGGATGACGCCGGCACCAGGCCCCGCGCCGATCGATACGAGCAGGAGACGGCCGTGACGAAGACGCTGTTGGTGTCACTCGCTGCATTTACCTTCACGACGGCAGGCGCCCAGCAGCCCGCCCCGAATCAGACTCTCGATCGCATCGTCGCGGTCGTGGGGTCGCGTCCGATTCTGGCGTCGCAAATCGAAGAGGAGATGGTGCAGCAACAGGCCCAGGGGCAGCCGCTGCCGACCGATTCGGTCGGGCTGGCTACGCTGCGGCGCCAAATCCTCGACCGGCTGATCGAGCTCGAGATCCTGGTGCAGCAGGCGGAGCGCGATACGTCGATCAAGGTCACCGATCAGGAAGTCCTCGATCAGGTGGAGCAGACGTATCAAAATGTCCGCAAGCAATTCAGCTCGGAGAACGATTTCCGCGATCAAATTCGTCAAGCGCGGTTCGGATCGGTCGAAGAGTGGCGTCGCTGGCTGGCCGACGAACAGCGCCGGCAGCTGTACGCGCAGCGCCTGATCGAGCAGCAACGACAGAAGGGGAAGCTGCGCCCGATTCCGCCGACCGATGCGCAGATGCGCGAATTCTGGGAGCAAAACAAGGAGCAGCAGCCCAAGCGGCCGGCGACCGTCTCGTTCCGTCAGATCGTCATCAAGCCGGTGCCGGATTCGGCGGCCCGGCTGCGCGCGCTGCAGCTCGCCGAGTCGCTCGTCGTGCAGCTGCGGCACGGCGGCGATTTCGCGGCGACGGCGAAGCGATACTCGGGCGATAGCGCCTCCGCGGCGCAGGGCGGTGAGCTGGGTTGGTTCCGGCGCGGGGTGATGGTGAAGGAATTCGAGGACGTGGCGTTCCGCATCCGCCCCGGAGAGATATCGGGACCCGTCGAGACGTCGTTCGGGTTTCACATCATCAACGTCGAGCGCACACAGCCCGCCGAGATTCTCGCCCGTCACGTCCTGATCAGTCCAGAGATCAGCGCGGCCCAGATCGCGATCGCCCGGCGCCGGGCCGATTCACTCCATGATGCCTTCGCGCGCGGCAGTGTGGGGGTTTCCTTCGATTCCCTCGCGAAGATGTACGCCGACCCGCAGGAGCCGAAGCTGGCGGAAGAAGCGCCGTTCACCGATCTCCCGCCGGAATACCAGAAGGTTCTCGCGAGCGACACGACCGCCGGGCTGAAGCCGGTGATCGCGGAAGGCGCCGAGACACGGCGCCCGAAGTTCGTGGTCCTGGAAGTGACCGCGCGGCATGATGCGGGTGAGCTGTCGTTCGACGACGTGAAGCTGCGGATCCGGCAGTCCCTCGGGGATCAGCTCGCGATCCGCCATTTCATCGATCAGCTGAAGCGCCAGATTTACATCGACATCAGACTCTAGCCTTGGCTCCTCCTCGGCCGCGCCTGGCAGTTGCGGTGGGCGATCCGCGTGGGATCGGCCCCGAAGTGGTGCGCAAAGCGCTGCGACAGCCGCTCGATGCCGACGTTCATATCGTGGGCGGTTGGGAGGATGGCGCGAAGGCGCCGAGTGACGTCGAGGCGGGTCGGGCGGCCGCTCAAAACATCGAGGCGGCCGCCCGCCTCGCGCTCTCCGGTGAAGTCGATGCGATCGTCACCGGCCCCGTCAACAAGCTTGCGCTGCATGCCGCCGGCTATCGCTTTCCGGGTGTGACCGAATTCCTGGCGCATGTCGCCGGTGACATCCCCGTGGCGATGATGTTGACGACGGGGCGGCTGCGGGTCGTGCTCGTGACGACGCACCTCTCGCTGCGGGACGCGATCGCGACGGTGACGACGGAGCGCGTGGTGCAGGCGGGCCGCATCGCCAGCGACGCGCTCCAGCAGTGGTGGGGCATCACGGCGCCGCGCCTCGCGCTCTGCGCGCTCAATCCACACGCGGGCGAAGGTGGGTTGTTCGGTGATGAGGACGAGCGCCTGCTGCGACCGGCCGCGACGGCGCTCGATGCCGCCGGTCCCCTGCCGGCCGACACCGTGTTCGTGCGGGCCCTGCGCGGCGAGTTCGACGCGGTGCTCGCGCCCTACCACGACGTCGGAATGACGGCCGTGAAGGTCTCGGGATTCGGGACCGGTGTGAACGTGACGCTGGGGCTGCCGTTCATCCGCACCTCGCCCGATCACGGCACGGCGTTCGACATCGCGGGGAAGGGGATCGCGGACCCGGGGTCGATGCGCGCATCGCTGGAGCTGGCCGTGCAGCTGGCGGGCGCCCGCCTGCAGAGGGGCGACTAGCTCGACGGCTCCGCGACGGGCGTCGTCGTCGGCCACACCCGCACTCGCCCGACGCGCCGGCCATCCATCTCCAGAATCTCGAACGTCGCGCCTTGCAGGCTGACGCGGTCGCCCACCTTCGGTAAGCGGCCGAGCTTGCCGAACACCAGCCCGCCGATCGTCGTGAAGTCGGCATCGTCCAGATGCAGCTTGAGCATCCGATTCACGTCGTCGATCTCCGTGCTGCCCGCCAGAATGGGCACGGCGCTGGTTCCCGGGCCGTCGGCGACGGCGGACGCCGTCGCCACGGGGGGCTGATCGTACTCGTCGTAGATCGGTCCGACGATTTCCTCGAGCAGATCCTCCATCGTGACGAGACCCGCGGTGCCGCCGAACTCATCGAGCACGATGGCGAGATGCACCTTCTGGCGTTTCATGTCCGCGAGGACGTCCTCCACCTCCCGCGTGCCCGGGACGAAGAAGGCGGGTCGAGCGATGTCCTGCACGGGCGCTTCCGAGCCGCCCAGCAGGCCGCGCAGGAGGTCTTTGGCGTGCACGATCCCTACGACGTCGTCGAGCGATTCGCCCGTGACCGGATAGCGCGAGCGTCCCGCCGCGGCGACGCGATCGGCGGCCTCGGCGAGCGATGCCTCGGCGGGCAACGCGACGATCTGCGTGCGCGGCGTCATCACCTCGCGCGCATTCTTTTCACTGAACTCGAAGACGCCTTCGAGCAGGCGCGCGTCCCCGGCGCCCAGACCGCCCGTCTTGCGGCTCTGCTCGACCAGCATGCGGATCTCTTCGGGCGAATGCACGCGGTCGTGCGCGGGATTGGTGCTTTTGATGCCCAGCATGCGCACCAGAACACTCGAGCTCCAGTTGAGCAGCTCCGTGAACGGCCGCGTGATCCACGAGAAAAAGATCAGTGGTGCCGCAACCCAACGGCTCGTGCTTTCCGGATAGGTGATGGCCCACGCTTTCGGCGCCTGCTCGCCGAACACCACGTGCAGAAATGAAATGACGGCCACCGCGGTGACGGAGGCGATGCCTCCGCGGGTGAGGAAGTTGAGGCTCTGCGGCAGCGACGAGAACCAATCGCGAAACAGATGCGCGACGGTGTCCTCGGCGACGTAGCCGAGCAGAATGGAGGCGACCGTGATGCCGAGCTGCGCGGCGGAGAGCTGACGGTAGAGGTCCTGCAGCGCTGTGCGCACGGTGCGGGCCTTGCGGTCGCCGCGCCGGATCATCGCCTCGATCCGCGTGCGGCGCGCCGCGACGAGCGCGAATTCCGCCGCGACGAAGAAGGCGTTGGCCGCGACGAGCACGATGACGGCGACCAGGCGCAGCCAGAGGGCGTTCACGAACTAAAAGGTATTATGTTTCTCCCCGAGGATACACTCGTGCTGCCCGCCGAAGCCCACTGTACCTATCGCGCGCCCATCAACGTCGAGACTCGACGCCGCCTCACACTCGCCCTCGCGATTACAGCGGTGGTGATGCTGGTCGAGCTGATCGGCGGGTGGCTGGCGGGCTCTCTGGCGCTGCTCGCGGACGCGGCGCACATGCTGGCCGACGTCGCGGCGCTCGGCCTGGCGCTGATCGCCGCATGGATCGCGCAGCGGCCGGCGACGCCGGAGCGCTCGTTCGGATTCATGCGATTCGAGATCCTCGCAGCACTGATCAACGGCGCGGTGCTGTTCGCCATCGCCATCGGCATCGGCATCGAGGCGTGGCAGCGGCTGCGTGTCCCTCAGCTCGTCAACGGCCCCTTGCTCCTCGGCGTCGCCGCCGTTGGGTTCGTCGCGAATCTCGCCGCCGTGGTCGTGCTGCATCGCGGGCACGAGCACTCGCTCAATCAGAAGGGCGCGTACCTGCACGTGCTCGGCGATCTGTTGGGTTCGGTTGGCGCGCTCGTCGCCGGTGTCCTGGTGCTGGCGCTCGGCTGGATGCTGGCCGATCCGCTGATCTCCGTGCTGATCGGTACGCTCGTGCTCGTCAGCGCCTGGCGGCTTGTCAAGGAAAGCACCGACGTCCTGCTCGAGGCCACGCCGCGACACATTGCGATGTCGGACGTGCACGATCGCATCGCGTCCGTGCCCGGCGTCGAGTCGGTGCACGACCTGCATCTGTGGACGGTGACGAGCGGGGTGGTCGCGATGAGCGGGCATTTGGTGGTGAAGAATCCGACCGACAATCAGCCGATACTCGAGGCGGTCCAGCACCGCATGCGGGCGCTGGGGATTGCGCATGTGACGGTACAGATGGAGCGGGAGCCAATTTGTGACTGACAACTGCCGGCGGTAGGAGGCGGTAGGGGGCGGTAGGTTACCGCCTCCTACCGCCCCTTTACCGCCCCTGAGCATCCGTTTATACTGCGCCCCTCATTACGGGGACCGTAACGCAGTGAAGATTCGCAACATCGCCATCATCGCCCACGTCGATCACGGCAAGACGACGCTGGTGGATCAGATGCTCCGCCAGGCGGGCGTGTTCCGCGCCAATCAGCAGGTGGCGGAGCGCGTCATGGATTCCAATCCACTCGAGCGTGAGCGCGGAATTACGATCCTGGCGAAGAACACTTCGGTTCGCTGGGGCGACACGAAGATCAATATTGTGGACACGCCCGGGCACGCCGATTTCGGAGGCGAAGTCGAGCGTATTCTGCGGATGGTGGATGGCTTCCTGCTGCTAGTGGATGCGGCCGAGGGACCGATGCCGCAGACGCGGTTCGTGGCGGGGAAGGCGCTGGCGCTGGGGCTCAAGCCGATCGTGCTGGTCAACAAGATCGACCGGCCCGACGCCGAGCCGCTGCGCGTGCACGACGAGGTGCTGGAGCTGCTGATGGACCTCGAGGCGACACCGGAGCAGTTCAATTGTCCTTTCCTCTATACGTCGAGTCGACTGGGCACGGCGACGCTGGAGCTCGACGAGCCGGGAACGACGTTGACGCCGCTGTTCGACACGATTCTGGGAACGATCCCGCCGCCCAAGGCGGCCGGAGCGGGGCCGTTTCAGATGTTGATCTCGACGCTCGATTATTCGTCGTACCTGGGACGCATCGGCATCGGCCGCATCGAGCGCGGCGAGGTGCACGTGGGAGATACGGTTGCGTTACTGCCGATCGGCGAGCCGGGTCCTGTGGGTGACGGCGCGTTCGAGCAGGCGAAGATCGTGAAGCTGTTCGCGTTCGAGGGGTTGGAGCGCGCCGAGCTCGAAACCGCGTCCGCAGGGGAGATCGTAGCCGTGTCGGGGCTGGCGGGTGTCGAAATTGGAAAGACGGTCACGGCGCCCGATCACCTGGACCGGCTGGCCGGCATCGCGGTGGAGGAGCCGACGATCTCGGTGGACATGCTGGTCAACAACTCGCCGCTCGCGGGTCGCGAGGGCAAGTTCGTGACCGGCAGGCAGCTGCGCGAGCGGCTGTACCGGGAGCTGGAGCGCAACGTCGCGCTGCGGGTGGAGGACACCGACACGCCGTACGCCTTCACGGTGTCGGGTCGCGGTGAACTGCACCTCGGCATCCTGATGGAGACGATGCGGCGTGAGGGGTACGAATTTCAGGTGAGCCGGCCGCGGATCATTCCCCGCGAGGGGCCGAACGGCGAGCGGCTCGAGCCGTACGAGGAGCTGATGATCGATTGCCCCGAGGGGTACGTCGGGGTAGTCATGGAGAAGCTGGGACCGCGGCGCGCCACGATGCTGGACATGAAGAACCCCGGCCTGGGGATGGTGCGGATGCGGTTCAAGATCCCGGCGCGCGGGTTGCTGGGGTATCGTTCGGAGTTCTTGACGGACACGCGGGGGACGGGGATCATCCACCACCGCTTTTTCGAGTACGATTTGTGGGCCGGCCCGCTCTCGGGCCGGAACCGCGGGGTGATGGTGGCGGACCGGGAGGGGGTGGTCGTGGCGTACGCCCTCTTCAATCTTCAGGAGCGCGGTACGATGTTCGTACAGCCGGGCGATCCGGTCTATGAGGGGATGATCATCGCGGAGCACGTGCGGCCGGGTGATATGGACGTGAACGCCACGAAGGAAAAGAAGCTCACGAACATGCGCACCACGGCGGCGGACGAGATGATTATCTTGGAGCCGCCGCGCCAGATGACCTTGGAGCTGGCGTTGGAGTACATCGAGGACGACGAGCTGATCGAGGTGACACCGTCCTCACTGCGGCTGCGTAAGCGTCTACTTGGCGCGACGGAGCGCCGCAAGCTGGCTCGCAGCGAGAAGCGCGCCCTGGAGGAGTAGGGTAGGGAAAGGGTCCTGGAGCAGTCGTTCGACAGAAACCTCAGCCGGAGGTGGGCAATGCTGGCCCGCGAGACGTCGACGAATTGGTCGCTCAAGCGCAGGAGCGACGAAGTCGACGAGGAGTTCGGAGAATTCGAAGAGGACAAGGAACTCGACGAAGACTTCGATGATGATTTGGACGAGGACGATCTCGACGAAGACGATCTGGACGAAGACGATTACGACGATCTCGACGACGAGTTCGACGAGGGGGATGAAGACGACTTCCGGCCCAAGAAGGGACCGAAAAGAGAGTGGGAATAGGAGCTAGGAACTGGGAGTCGGGGGAATACCCGCACTGCAACGCCAGGGGGTTTTCCCCGACTCCTAACTCCAGACTCCTGGTCCCCAGTAGGGCCTGTAGCTCAGGTGGTTAGAGCGCACGCCTGATAAGCGAAACCGGCCATGCGGGAGCATGAGTCTATGCTCCCGCATCGCGCTTCATTGAGCACAACGGACCCTATCGGTCGCCGGGGACCGGCAAACGAGCGGCAAACATCGGGGCGCAGGCGTGCACCGGGGAAGCGCGCGCGGACTTCGCCGCGATTCGAACGCGGGATCTTCGGCTCCGGAGGCGGCTACGACCGGCGAGCACCAACGCCGGTCGTTGTCTTTAGGTACTTAGCGCGTCGGCACCCCCCCCCCAGCACCCGCCAAAAACGCCCCCGTTGTTACGCTGCTTGTTACGCTGGGCCGGTCCCTGTCGCCTGGAGTGGTTAGGTTTCAGGTGCGAAGGAGGCCCACCTATGGCGACCGCCAAACTGGAACCGTGAATGTCGACGGCAAGTTGTTTGCCCGTTACGCGCTAACCGACGCCGAGCCCGCGCGCGACTACGGTGCAACCCTGTCGCTGAAAATCTGGCCAGTGCTTGAGGGGCAACGGGAGTCGGGCTGGTACGAGCAGTACGAACGCGTCCGCGCGGCAATTCACGAGCAGATGCTGAGCCTGAACTAGGAGGTTACTTGAGACCGATTCGTTGCGCGCACGGTGTGCTGTTCGCTTGCGCTCTCTGCTTGGGCATTCAGCGGTCGCACGATCCTTACCACAACCCCGACATGCACACCCCCACGCCCGGCGAGCACGCCGGTCCACTGGTCACGGTCGCCATGGCTGGAGCGGGCGGTAGTACATCGACCGTCGTGCGACCGGGAACCGGGGAGCTTGTGTGGACGGGGTTCGCGCCCACCGTCACGATCAGTCGAGCGAGCTAAGGCGCATGGCCGAGCCGTATCCCGTGCTTCATCGTCGAGTTCGCTCGGATTGACTAACGCGGTCCCAACTCGACCCCGCCGGTCGCTGACTCCCGCCGAAACCGCAGGCAGTCTTGACGGGTTCGTACAAGAATCCGGCGCACCTGTCGTGCGGGACGACTGGCCCAACGGTTTCGACTACCAGTGCGGCCATTGCGGGCAGATGGTGCTCGCCTCGTGTGTCGTCGACGATCAGCTTTGGGACTTGGCGTTCCAGTGTTACGGCTGCAAGGGTGTGAGCCTATCGCCTGCGCTGCCCCCCGGAATGGCCCTGCCCCCCGGAACGATCCAAACGCTTTCCGGACTCTTGCCCGTCAAGACGACCATCGAACTTCGGAGACAGGTTTTGGTCGGCAAGTCCGCCGTTGGACGGCGACAGAATGAAGCCGGGCCTAGAGGGTCCACTTTCGGCGGCAAGACGAAAAGCCCGCCGGTGGTGGCCGATGCCAATTATTTCGAGCAACTGATTCGGGACGTGCGGGAGTTGGTGGGTCCGGCGGTGTTCGACAACCTCGGCACGGTAGACCGAAAGAGGAGACAGTCGAAGGTACCAACTAAGAAGCGGCACCCGTTGATGGTTGCTGCAGAGTCTGTTCGAGCGGCTATGGCGACGTTTGGTGCGCCAACGCCGACGGTCAACGTCAGTTACGCGACGGAGCTTGCCGCGCTCCTGCTCACGTTTCAGCGATGGAAGCAGCACCCGCAATACCCGAAGATGGTCGGTGCCCTCGCGTTGCAAAACGAGTACCTACACACGGTGATAACGCTAGGAGCGGCTGCGTTCTTGGAGGACGTTGGGAACAGTGTAGTGCTCAATGAGACCGCTGTGGAGCGAGCCCCCGATCTGCTCCTCGTGGTGGGAGCGCAACGTCGCGCGGCGGTGGAGGTAAAGGTGCCGGAGACTCTGAGAGTACCCGGCAGGCCGCTCGGATACGAGACTTTGTTGAAGGTGATCGAGGCGGCGATGAAAAAAGCGCGCACCGGTACAAAGGGCCAACTTTCCCGTGACCGCCCCGCGCTGCTCGCTATCGGCGGCTTCCATCTGTATGGCTCCGACGTGAGCGACTTCCATCAAGCTGCGACGTCGTACCTAACGGCGGCGACCAAGGGGAATAGGCACGCACACTTGATGGGTATCGGATTGGTGCCGTTTGCCACCGAAGTCAGGAACGGACAAGTCCAACCCATGCTCGGGATTCTGATCGCAAAGAACCCAGGCTATTCGGGCGATATCGTCCTCGTCACGACAGGGCCCCGACCCGCCTGAAATCAACGCGCGCCGTAGCCTCGCCGCGAGGGCTTCGTTGGTGGCGCCCGTCGTCTCGGCGCACTTCATTTCAACCGTGATCCGCGCCTCTGGCAGCTTGAATTCCCAAGCAGGACTTATGCCGCTTCCGTCTGCTCAAGCGCAGGCCCTTCAATGGCGCGCGGTTCGAGACATCGTTCTCGCGCGCGATTCGCACATTTGCAGGGCTTGCGGTGACACGTGTTCCCAGGGAGAGGCGGACGTCCATCATCTGATCCCCCGTGCCGCGGGGGGCGTCGATGACCCTGCTAACCTGATCACTCTGTGCGATGGCTGCCACGCCGCTCACCATCCCAACCTCCAGGGGACGCTTGCTCGTCGAACGATCGAGCGCTGGGGATTGCGGCTGGCCCGGTGGCTGGATCACCGACACGAGCTGGCAGATGTCGATGAGTCGCTCGGTGCCGCGATGCGGTTGCTCGGTGTTACCCGCCTACGCACTCCCCAACTTGAGGTGATTCTCGCTGCCCTCCGAGGCGAGTCGCTTCTCCTCGTGAGTGCCACCGGCTCTGGCAAGTCGCTCTGCTTTCAAGTGCCGGTCCTTTTGAGCCGCGGCTGCGGGTTCGTGATCTCGCCGCTGAAGGCGCTCATGAGCCAGCAGGTGGCCGACCTTCAAACGAAGAAGGTCCCAGGAACATTCATCAACGGCGATCTCGGCCCGCAGGAAAAGGGCATTCGGTACCAGCTCCTGCGGGATCGCGCAATCAAGTTCCTGTATTGCACCCCAGAGCGGTTCGATCCCGGAATGGTACGTGAGGCCGAAGTAGAGGAGATCGCCCGCGCACGGCCGGCCTACTTGGTGATCGACGAAGCGCACTGCATCGACCGGTGGGGGAAGGACTTTCGCCCCAACTACGGCAAGTTGGGCGCCGTCCGTAGGGCGCTCGGTAACCCACCGCTTCTGGCGTTCACCGCCACGGCGGGAAGGAAGAGCCAGCGACGGATCTTAGAGTCGCTAGGGATCCCAGAAGCCCGCGTCGTGGTGACCGGGGTGAACCGACCGAACATCAAACTCGTGCGTTTAGACAGCGTGAAGGATGAGGAGCGGTATCCCCTGATCATCAATCTCCTCAAGGTTACGCCATCCGGCCGCGTCATGTTGTTCGTGCCTACGGTCAAGACCGGCAGGCAGCTCCAAGACGGTCTGCGGTTGCTTGGGCTGGAGGTGCCCTTTTTCCATTCTAAGCTCGGTACCGCTAACGACCGCGATAATCTGCTCGGCCGGTTCACGGGCCGTATCGACCCGCCCGCCAACGTCATCATC
>DASXTV010000078.1:0-1596 GCA_036505175.1 Gemmatimonadales bacterium | reverse complement strand
AGCGTGCCGCAGCGTCCCGACAGGCGATAGGGATTGAAGTACACGGTCCCGGCACCGGGAATCACCACGGCGCCCAGAGAATTCGAGGTGCCGCTGCCTCCGCACGCCATCACGAACACCGGGCCGTCCACAAATCGCTGATGTAACTCGGCGATCCGTGCCTGCCGCTGCTGCTCGCGCAGTTCTTCGGCCGCGCGGAGCTCGGCGTCTCCGACTCGCGCGGCAGCCGCCGCCGCGTCCGCGACCGGTTGTACCCCGAGATGCTGCTCGAACCACTGTATCAGTGCAGCAAAGGTTCGCTCGGCATCGGCGCCCTCGAACCCGTGTCCCGCGCCCCTGATTGGAATGAATGACGCTGGCACGCCCGCCTTCATCAACGCCGCGTACATCGTCTCCCCATGATCGATCGGGACGGTCGTGTCGGCGTCGCCGTGCGCAATGAGCGAGGGAGCTGATCTGGGAGAGACGAAACGAATCGGTGAGAACTCTGCCGCTTCGGCCGCGGTAATGTTGAGGATCGGGTGCTGCATCGCCAATCGAGCCAGATCCGTCGCCGGATAGTTCGCCACGACCGCCGCGACGCGACTGGATTCCCTGAGCACGGGGTCGGAGGCCGACGGATTCCCCGAGTCGCCGGTCGTACCGAGCAGCAGCGCGAGGTGTCCCCCGGAGCTGTTGCCGAAGACGCCCATGCGGTTGGGATCCACGCCGTACTCCTTCGCATGCTGATGGATGAAGCGGACCGACCGCCGCATGTCCGCCACGACCGACGACAAGGGATACCTCGGCCGGCTGCCGTGTCTCACGACGAACACGGTAAATCCCTTCTCGTTCAACGGGGGCGAGACCCGGGCGAAAACCTGGGCGAGCTCCACGCTCGATTGCCACTGGCCGCTCACGATGGCGATGACGCCAGCACCGTTGGGGCGGGCCGAACGGTACACGTCGAGCATAAGCGCTAACCCGTCGTCCTTGTACCCGTACACCACACCAGTCGTCACCGCCGGCTGACGCGCGGGTGCCTGAGCATCGCCGAACACCCGCGCCGACGCTGAACAGATGCACGCGCCGAAAGCGAGCAGCACGATCCACGAACGCAAGTGAGTGCTCATTCGATGCTCCTCTTCAACTCACACTCACGGCTGCTGGCGCACGGCTTCGTAGTCGCCCCTGCGCGCGCCTTCGCGCACTACCCAGCCCGCCGCGGCCCTGAATGTCCACCCGTCTCCGGAGATCGTCACGTCGTCGCCGCGCACAGGCGCCGGCAGACGCCGCGAGCCGCCATCGGTCGCCTCGAGCACGCCGTTCTCCGCCGTGAGCGTGCCGCAGGGTCCCGACAGGCGATAGGCATTGAAGTACACGGTCCCGGCACCTGGAATCACCACGGCGCCGCGAGAATCCGAGAAGCCGCTGCCTCCGCACGGCATCACGAACACCGGGCCGTCGACGAATCGCTGACGCAACTCGGCCATCCGTGCCTGCCGCTGCTGCTCGCGCTGTTCTTCGGCCGCGCGGAGCTCGGCTCCTCCGTAGCGCGCGGCAGCCGCGGCGGCGTCCGCGACCGGTTGGACCCCGAGCGCACGCATCAACATGGCT
>DASXTV010000077.1:0-1658 GCA_036505175.1 Gemmatimonadales bacterium | reverse complement strand
GATCCCAAATCGCGGCTCCATAGCCGGCCGCCGCGCCAGCGGCTTCCTTCAAGTCTCGTTATCGAAAGTGACTCGGCATCGGCGTCGGCGCTCACCCGTTCATCTTGCGCCGAGTCACTTCCGATGAACGCTAGCGACTTTCAGGAGATACCTACGTCGGCACAACAGCGATCCGCTCGCCCGGGGAATTCCTCAGAGAGTCCGGGGATGCTGCTCGCTGCCATTCCCACGAGAGCCTCCGGGAACAAGCCGTAGACCGTCTACGTCTTAGCTAAAGACTCCCGAGACCCTATGGCCCTGCACTCCACGCGAAGCGATACGCGCACCGACCTTCGGCACGGCGCCCTCGACATGCTGCGGACGGTTGCATGGCTCGAGGACGATCGGCGCCCGTTGGACTGGAACGGGCCCGCGAATCGGCTCTTTACGCGCGTTCGCGACCAGGACCTGCAGCGGCCGATCATCGAGCACTTCGAGCGAGTGGCCCGCCGACAGCGAGGGACCATCGCGATCCGGGAAGCGGACGCCGCTCTCACCTTTGGTGAACTGTGGGACGGGGTCTCGGGACTGGCCGAAACACTGGCCGCCGAGACAAAGCCCGGCGACCTGATCGGCATCCTGCTGCCGGCAGGTCCAATGTTTCCGCTCGCGATGCTCGCGTGCCTCGCCTCAGGACACCCGTTTGTCGCACTCGATACACATTGGCCGCCGGACTGGCTCGATCACGTGCTGCGCGATGCGCGCCCAACGCTGATCATCACACTGGAGGATGGCCTTCCCGAGGAACGCCGCCAAGGCGTTCCGGGAGACCGAAGTCTCGAGGCTCGGATGCCAGCGCTACGCGTCATCCGTCTGACGGGCCTTCCCAGATCCGCGCGCAAGGGTTGGCGGCCGGCCACCATGGGCGTGGACGAACCCGCGTGTGTCCTGTTCACGTCCGGCAGCACCGGGCGGCCAAAGAGCATCGTGAATAGCCAGCGGAACCTGCTGCAGCGCGTGGCTCAATCGATCAACGCCGTGCACATCAACACGGCGGACCGATTGCTGACGCTCGCTTCGCCCTGCACGATCGTGGGCGTCCGCGACGCCATGACCGCGCTGCTGGCAGGAGCAAGCATTCACCTCCTCGATCCGCAAGGCGTCGGCGCGCGCGAGACATTGAATGTGATCCGCGCGGAGGCCATCACAATCCTGTTCGCGTTTCCGGCGCTTCTGCGATCCATCGTCGCGGCTCGTGGGGGACGCGCGGGAGCCTCTCTGAGGCTGGTCCGTGTGGGCGGCGACACGACGTCGTGGAGCGACATCGAGACGCTGCGCGCGTGGCTCCCACCGGAGGCCGCAATCCAGATCATCTACGCCGCCACGGAAGCGCCGATGATGCAGTGGTTCGTTGACGACCGGGTCAGGCGTGACGACGCCCGCGTGCCCATCGGCTATCCGCTGCCCGGCAACCGTCTCGCGTTAGTCGATGAAGAGGGTCGCGCCACACGCCCCGGCGAAGTCGGCGAGCTCATCGTCGCAAGCCCCTACGTTTCGTTGGGACGTTGGGTCGAGGGGCGGCTTGCGGACGAGAGCGTCGAAACCGGTGGCGGGCGCGGATGGCGAATGTTTCGCACCGGGGACCTCGTGCGCCAAAGGCCCGACGGGCTGCTGGAGCG
>DASXTV010000076.1:0-22350 GCA_036505175.1 Gemmatimonadales bacterium | reverse complement strand
CCGTACGTCCATATGGACAAACGGACCGTGCGCCGCCGTCGCGGGATATTTGCCGATCCCCCCAATGAGGCCTTGGGCCTCCGGTCGCGCGGCAGCGGCGTCGATGAGGCGATACAACACCTCCGCATCGCGGATATCGCTGCGGCCGTCGCCATTCAAGTCGTCCATCCTCCCATCCCCGTTCTCGTCGATGAAGATGTCCGCGGCCGCGCCCAACTGGTGCTGGCTGTAACGCACGTTGCCGAGCGACCGGTTGTAGGCCGGGGTGCGGTAGCCGCTCATGACGTGGAACGTGGTCGCCTGATAGCCGGCGTCGTGCACCCGTGCGAGCACATACTCGAGAGCGACGAGCAGTCGCTCGTTCAGCACGATGTACTTCCGCGACCCGCCCGGCTCCTTGCACAGGAACTGCTTGAGTCGGAAATGGGGAGAAACCAGGATGTCTTCGTTCTCCGGCGTGACCTCGACGAACCCGGGCGGCAGGCTGTAGCTGGCGAGCCCGCGCAATGGCTTTTCCGGATAGCGGCCGATCCGATAGCCATTCAGGAGCTCGCCCTGGGACCGGTTGTAGGGGACGACGACGAACGCCTGTACCGTGACCGAGTCGCCCCCATCCGGGCTAACGACCTGAATGGGATAGAGACCCGGCTGGGGCGGCGCTGTCCATACCCAGCGCCCCGTGGACATGGACACGAGCCGGCCCGCTGCCGGCCGAGCCACGTAGCCCGATGCCGGAGTGTGGGCCACCACCTCGAGCGTCACGGTCTCGCCCGGAAGCACCGTCAAGGCCCTCACCCGGTCGGGCGAGACCACGTTCCGATACCGGACAGCGAATACAGGTGCTACCGTCGCGCGGGACTCGGCAGGTCGAGGCGCAGCGACGACGGTGAGCGTGCCGAGTGCGAACGACGTATATGTCAGGCGACTTACGAAGCTGGAGCCGTGCGTAGTCCCTCTCTTGTGGTAGACGTCCTCATCCTTTGGAGGTACGCCTCACAAGGTACATAGGCGGACTACTTTTTGCTGGGTGGGCGTGCTCGCAGAGCTGTAAAGAGGGGCGCATCCCGATCGTGGATATCCCGCCGGAACTGGATTGTCCCGTCTGCGTCGGCCCACGCCGTCCAGTATAGCAGGTGGATCGGCATCGGCTCCGGCAGGGGTACACTGCGGTCCTCCGCGTCGTCCAGTGCCGCGAGGAGTGCGCCGCGATCCCACCGCGGATCGTTTCGTAGCAGATACACGGCAAGCTCGATCGGGTGCTGGATGCGGATGCATCCGTGGCTGAAGTCCCGCTGGGTTTCCTCGAATAGCGGCCGGGCGGGCGTGTCGTGCAGGTAGACGTGATACTTGTTGAGGAACATGAATTTGATGCGTCCGAGCGCATTGCGCGGCCCCGGATCCTGGCGCAGCAGGAACGGGAAGTGGGCAGCGGTGATGGTAGACCAATCGACCGTCGCGGGATCGACTTCTTGCGCGTCGAGGCGTGAGTTCGGGAACACGCGCAGCTTGTATCGCGCCAGATAGGACGGGTCCCGCTTGAGCTTCGGGAGCAGCTCCGTCGTCGCGATGTTGCTCGGCACGTGCCAGTAGGGGTTGAGCACGAGGTACCGCATCGTTTCGCTGAGCACCGGTGTGCGGTCAAACGGGCGTCCCACGACCACCCGCATCGACATCACCACCGAATCCCCATCCATCACCTCCAGCTCGAACGCCGCGATGTTCACGATGATGTGACGGCGTCCCAGATCCTTCGGCAGCCAGCGCCAGCGCTCGAGGTTCAGCTCCAACTGTTCCACACGACGTTCCGCGGGCACGTTGAGCTCGGCGCGAGTCGCGATGCTCACCACCCCGTCTGCCGTCAGACCGTGCCGCCGCTGAAATGTCTCGAGCGCCTGCTCGAGCCCCACGTCGAAGAGGTCCGCGTCCTGGTTTTCTGCCTCCCCGACGAGTCCGTCCTCGAGGCGAAGGCGTTCGCGTAGCGCCGTCACTGCAGCTCCGCGGTCCCCTGCGCGCAGCGTGGACCCATCCGGGATCGCGGACCAGCCGCCCGTCGCCGCTACTGCGCGATAGCGCGCCAGCGCCTCGCGCAGGCGCCGATAGCCAACTTCGGGTGGGTCCAGCGCCTCGAGTGCGCCGGCGATATTGCCCGACGCCAGTGCTGCCTCCAGCACCACGGCGATGTCGGCGGTCCGCCGATTCGACACCCACTCCGGACGGAGGGTTTCGGGATTCACTCGACCCGCCAGGAGATGGGCCCCGTAGACCAGGAACGCGTCCGTCAGCAGGAGATCGAGCTCGGCCCATCGGTCGGGGGGGGGGGCTAATGCCGGGCCGCGCTTGGCATCGGCCCGCACGGCCGCGAGCACGGCCTCGATGCCGGCCAAATGGTAGTCCTCGGATCGCAGCCCCTCGAGATCCGCCCGGCGAAGCGCGTCGATCAGGTCGTCGGCTAGTCGAGTGGGGCCGCGCTCGTCACTCCAGGCGGGGCGGTACAGCCGCCGTTCGTAGAAGCTGGGGAGGGCCAGACTGGCGTAGACCGGTTCACCGGCTGCCCGGAGCTCCATTGCGACGCCGGCGGCCTCGATGCGAGTCCTGATTCGTTCCGCGACCAGCTCGGCAGGAGAGCGGAGGTCGCCCTGCCCCGCCGCGGTCCCGCATCCCACGAGGGCCGCGCCGATGAGCAATACTCGATGCAGCATAGCTACGCCCGCCGCCGACGATATCCGCGGGCCGGCGCCACGTCGATAGCGAGCGCCACGACGACGCCCACCACCGGCCCCAGCGTCCACTGTCCCCCGAACCAATGCTGCACCGCCGTATACCAGAGGAGCGTCGTGGGCAGGAAGAGGAAGCCCGCCAAGAGCCAGAGCAGGGAGGAGAACATCCCCTCGAACCAGTGTGTCAAGAACCAGAGGAGCGCCACGACTAGCCGCGGCGTGATGAGCGCAAAAAGGACTAGCAAGCAGGGCATTCAGTACCTCCAACTATTTCCGCACGACCGCCAGGAGCCCATCGCGGACGCTCGCCCACAGAAACCCCGGGAGCGTCTCGTCCGAGGTGAAGGTCCGGCGGATCGTACCGCTGCGCGGCGCCGCCGCTGCGTCGTCGGGATTGTTGGCGCGCACCTTCATCCAGTTGCCCACGAAGGACGCGATGCCGCGTGCCGCGCCGCCAATGATCCCGCCGAGGCCCAGGATCCCCGTCGAGCCTCGTTGGGTCACCGCCACGGACAGGTCGTTGTAACGCGGTGTGACCGAACCGCGCGCGACACCATCCGTGACGGTCACGTGGAAGCTGATGCCCACCACACGCCCATTCGTGAGACGGAGGGGCATTGTCTCCCGAATAAAGGGATTGAAGCTGGTCGCGGGCATGGCACCGAGCGTTCCGCGGAAGCTCATGTCGAACCGCGGCGCGTCGAGTGGCACGACGAAGTGCACGTCGAGTCGCCCGACGCTCTGCAGGTGCGCCGTGGCGCTGACGGTCATGGGGTCACTGCCGGTCCGCCGCCTCATGAAGTGCCGCACATTGACCGCAATGACGCCGAGATGCGCGAACGTGAGGACGCCCGCCTGTGCGTGGTCGCCGCGCCGCTCGCGATACACAATCTCCCCGTGCCGGATCACCACCGTGTCCACGCTCACCGTCCGGCCGAGGCCCGCGATCCAGCCTTGCGGCGTGCGGCGACGCTGGCGCTGGGGATTGGACGCCCGCCGCCGGTCGCTGATGATGTCCAGCCGCAGCGAATCAAGCTCAACCCGCCTCGCGCGCAGTCCATGCCCGAGGACAAAGCCCCCGACGTCGATCCCCTGCAACGCGATGCGACCGACCGTGGTCTTGATCAGGCCGCGCCGGTAGCGCTGCGACCGGCCGAAGGCGGCGTCGCTCACTGGCGGCGCAAACGCGACACCGCGCACGTCGACTGTCGAATCGGTGAGGCTGGCCTGGAGTGCGCCGACCCGCACCGCCGTGGTCTTGTCGAGATGGCCCACGAAGTTGCCCGCCGCAAGCTCCACAGTCCGGCTGAACAGCGGTCGGGCCGCCGCCGCCGTATCGGCGGGATCGATCGCGAACCCGCTGATGCGCCACCGGAGATCTTCCAGCTGCAGGCGGGCGTCGCCGCCCCGCGCGCGCTGCAGGCGGAAGTCGAGCGAAACGTGCGGGAAGTCGCTCCGCGCGATGCGCATCCGTGGAGCGAAAGACGGAAGCCGGAGGCTTTGTTGGACGGCAAGAAAGGCCCGCGGAGCGGCACGCAGTTGCCCTGCCGTGTCGGGCAGGCCGCCGGAAGGGGGGGGCACGACGACGGCGACGCTCACCGCGCGGCACCCGAACGATTCGGCGACGAGACCGCGGTTGAGGATCAGCGTGATGAGATGCACGCCACTGATTGTGCATTGGTGAAATGCGAAGCGCAGCGCCGCCAGTGGTCGAGGCCTTAGCGCATTTAGGGTCCGATTCGTGGTCACCAGGATGGAATCGACGGCGACGCGCCGCAGCGCGAAGTTGAACCGTACACGCGCGACGTTGAGTCGGTACACATCCCCCGACGTCTCCGCGATGGTCGCGGCGGCCCACGAGCGCAACAGCTGATTGACGATCCAGGCGGCGCGCCACCACGCGCCACCCGTCAGGAGCGCCGCCAGCACGGCGCACCCGATGACCGTCCGCCGGCGCGTCAGGATGCTCGTCACAGATACGAATGATGCCGGCACATCGCGGGCGGAGGTATCGCACGAACGTCTTACTACTCCAAAGACACTGCGCGCCGTACGTTTCGGCCCCGATGCGATTCGCGCCCTGGATACTCGTCGTGCTGCTGCTCATCACGCGTTCCCGTCCGGCCGCCGCGCAGTGCGATGGCAAGATCGTCTCGGGCGTACGCATCGTCCCGCACGACCCTTCGTTCATCCGGTTCCCCCGGTCGCTCCGCGTGCTCGCACGAGCGGTGGGATTGCACCACACGACCACCCACGCGGATGTGATCGGCAACTTCTTGCTGTTGTCGGTCGGACAGCCGTGCACCGAGCGGCTGCGGTCGGAATCGGAGCGCATTCTGCGCTTCCAGGCCTTCCTCGCCGACGCGACGGTGCGCGCGGTGTCCGACTCGGCGGGCGGCGTGCGCATCGAAGTGGAAACCATCGACGAAATTCCTACCGTTTTCAGCCTGCGCTTCCGGAACAGCAGTCCCGCGGCGCTTCGGATCGGAAATGGCAATGTCGATGGCCACGGTGTGTACCTGGCGGTACGCGGGGAGCGCGGCTTCGCGTACCGTAACGGCATAGGTGTGCAGCTCGTTGCGTATCAGACCTTCGGCCGGCCCTACACACTCGCGTTGGTGGCTGACCGCACTCCGCTGGGTAGCACCGTGAGCGCCGCCCTCGGGCACACCTTCATCACCGACTTGCAGCGGACTGCCTGGCATGTTGGCTTCCGCGACGTGCATGACTACAGATCGTTCCTGCGGCCCGACGGGCAAGCCATCGCGCTCGGTGCACGGCGCCGCTTCGCCGACTACGGGGGCGTCCTGCGCATCGGCCTCGCGGGCCGGAGCGCGTTCATTGGCGGGCTCGTCACCCATGAGGTGGCAGCGCCCGCGGCGCACGCCGTGGTGGTTTCCGACTCTGGACTGGTCACGGACACCAACCCCCCACTCGCCGGGCCCTTCCCTCCCGTCCGCAACATGCGGCTCAACGCTGTCGTCGGCGTGCGCTCGATCACGTTCCAAGCGGTCCGTGGATTCGACGCCCTTGCAGGGGCCCAGGACGTCGCGACGGGCGTGCAGTTCGGCGCCGTCGGAGGGCGTAGCGTCCCGTGGTTCGGTGCGGGCGACAACGACCTGTTTCTCGCCGCTGACTTCTACGCCGGACTGGGCTCGGCCACGTCCTTCGCCGCGCTACGTGTCGAGGGAGAGACGCGCCAGGATCGGAACACACATCGCTGGGACTCCATGATCGGCAGTGGCCGGATGGCCGGGTACTTCAAGCCATCCGCCGCGTACGTGTTCATTGGCAGCGGCGAGTTCTCCGGCGGGCGGCACGAGCGGTTCCCCTTCCAGCTCAGGCTCGGGGACCGCGACGGCGGGGTGCGGGGCTATGGCGCGTCACGCGTCGCCGGCGGAGTGCGCACCGTCGCCCGCCTCGAGGCGCGCCGGTCGACCGGTCAGCTCACCCGGCACGTCGCGCTGGGGCTCGCGACCTTTGCTGATGCAGGCAGAGTGTGGGCGGGCGACGCTCCGTTCGGCGTCGATAGCAGAACAAAAGTCGGTCTGGGTGTAGGACTGCTGGCTGCCATCCCGCCGCAGTCTCGGCAGCTGTGGCGGTTGGACGTCGCCGTTCCCGTGAGTGCGGACGCGCACGCACGCTGGGAGATCCGTTTGTCGGTGACGCGAGCGCGCGACTTCTGGCGTGAACCGAGTGGTGTAGCGCGGGCCCGGGCCGGTGCCGCGCCCTCGACCATCTTCACCTGGCCCTGAGATCGACTGTGATATTAAGGAAAGGAGGGCGGCCTCGCCGCCCTCCTTCTGCTTCTCTAGGACTTCATGATCCTTCGCCCTACCTTGCGATTCTTGATGCGTCCACGTCCACCAGCGGATTTGGCCGCGCGTCGTTTGGCCGCGGTCATTCGACCACCTCTGCTCTTCTTGGCCATCTAGCCCCCCTGTTCTAGGTATGCCGTCGTGCTTGTTGAGAAAACGCACGAGGGATCATCCCAGGCTGGAATCATGACGCCACGACCCGGGGAGGGCTATCGCACAAACGTTTTACTACTCGGAAGGCAGCCGAAGCAGATTCGGCAACATGATACGGCGAACCATCATCCCTCGCGACCGTAGGGATCGTCGCGGTGGGTGCGGCGACGCCGCCGGCGGCACTCGAGGTGTGGGGCGGCATTGTCAGGCGGCCTTAGGCCCCGTGCGCGATCGGGTTGTGCCAGCCACCGTCCGCCGCGATGAGCGCGTCAGCTTCTCTGGGCCCCCAGGTCCCGGGCTTGTACGGACGAACTCGGGAATGGGTCTTGAGGACGTGATCGACCGCGGCCCAAGAGGCCTCCACGGCGTCCTCGCGCGTGAACAGCGCACCGTCGCCGACCATGGCATCCCCCAGCAGCCGCTCGTAAGGCGCTGCCTCTCCCGGTTGCGCTTCCACTAGATAGAGCTCTCCCTGGTCACCGACGAACTCCTTCCCGGCGCGCTTGACCCGGGCGGCGAGAGCGACCGTCGAGTTGGGTGAGAGCTGGAAGCGCAGGTAGTTGGCGCGACCGGTGGTTGGCGCGGAGTCCGCAAAGAGACGCTGCGGCGGCGGCTTGAGCTGGACGAGCACCTCGACGGCTGTCTCGGCCAGCAACTTGCCAGCGCGGAGGTACCAGGGCACACCGTCCCAGCGCCAGGAGTCGATGAACAACCGCAGGGCGCAGAATGTCTCGACGTCCGAATTCCGCGCGACGTGCGGCTCCTTGCGGTAGCCGGCATACTGGCCGCGGACCACATCGGCCGGCTTCAGCGGGCGCATGGCCCGGAAGACCGCGGCCTTCTCGTTGTGCACGGCGTCGAACCCCCGGTACGCCGGTGGCTCCATCGCCAGCAGGGCGACGATCTGGAACAGGTGGTTCTGGATAACGTCTCGCAGACACCCGGCAGTCTCGTAAAACGCTCCGCGCCCGTTCACGCCGAACTTCTCGGCGAGGGTCACCTGGACACTAGCGACGTAGTTGCGATTCCAGATCGGCTCCAGAAACGAATTGGCGAAGCGAAAGTACAGGATGTTCATGATCGCTTCCTTCCCGAGGAAGTGATCGATGCGGAAGATCGCTTCATCTGGGAAGGCTGATCGCGCGACACGATTGAGTTCCCGCGCGGAGGCCAGGTCCCGTCCGAACGGCTTTTCGACGATGACGCGCGCATGCTCGGCCAACCCGGCGGCGCCGAGTCCCTTGATCACCGTTTCGAACAGCGCGGGCGGGATGGCGAGGTAATGCGCCGGGCGCCGAGCCCTCTCCAGCGTTTGCTTGAGCGCCGTGAAGGTCCCCGGGTTGTTGTAGTCGCCGCTCACATAGCGGAGCAGGGCGAGCAGATGGCCCAGGGCCCGCCGATCATCGATGGGGCCGGCGCTCCGGATCGCGTCCGTTGCCCGCGCGCGGAGCTGCGCGGGGCTCCACCGTCGAGACGCAACGCCAACCACCGGCACGTTGAGGACACCCCGCCGGGCCATCGCGTACAGCGCCGGGAAGATCATCTTGTGGGCGAGGTCGCCCGTCACGCCGAACAGGACCAACGCGTCCGACGGCGCCATCTCAGCAGCCTCGCCCCTCGAGGTCGCGCGCAGCCGCCGCGTCGAGTAGCCAGAGCATGCGTCCGTCGGTCGGCGCGATCAGATGCGCCGGCAGCTCCTGGGGTCGCCGCGGTCCCTCGAGCACCCGGTGAACGATGGCGGCCTTTGCTTTCCCCGAGACCAGAAACAGGATCTCGGCTGCTGCGTTGATGAGGACCGGCGTGAGCGTCACTCGCCACAGCGACCTTGCCACGTCGAAGCGGGCAACCACCCACGGCTCGCCGTCCGGGACGTCGAGGGCGCCTGGGAACAGCGACGCCGTGTGCCCGTCGTCCCCCAGACCGAGTAGGACGAGGTCTATGCGCGTCCCGGGTGTCTCGCGCGGCGGTCCTCGCGGCGTCCGGAGTACGGTGCGGAGCGTCCGCTCGTACGCCTGCGCGGCCAGGGCGGGGACGTCTTCGCCGCGAATCCTGTGCACGTTCTCCGCGTGAATCGGGACGTGATCGAGCAGCGCCTCGCGTGCCATCCGATAGTTGCTCGCCGCCTGGTCCGGCGCGACACATCGCTCGTCACCCCACACGACCTGCACCAGCGACCACGGCACAGTCGAGGCGTAGGGTGGAGCGGTCAAGCGCGCGTACAGGCCCCGCGGCGTCGCGCCGCCGGAAAGTGCCACCACGAACTCCCCGTGCGACTGGACCGCGTCGCTCGCCGCCCGGGCGAATCGTTGGGCTGCGTCCTCGGCCAGCGCCTCGGCGGTGGGGAGCACGATGCGGGGGAAATGCACGCGCCGAGGATTATAACAGTACCGGATCGAATAGCACTTCCGTCTCATGAAGGAGCTGACGCTGCTCGGCTACTTCAGGTCGTCGCGAGGTGCGAATGCAGCGCGCAGCTGCATCGCATCCCTTGAGCCTCGAGCGCAGTGGGAAAGAGGTGGTAATACATCGCCACGACCATGGGGATAAAGACGATGGTGTTGTAAAACAGATGGAGCTCGAGCCGCGGGAACCACAGCTGCAGGATGCTCGTGGGCTGGGGAGCACCGAACAGTGTTCGGCCGGCGATGACCTGGCCCTGCAGCAGCGCGTGCTCGATGTGATGCCAGAACTGGATCACGAGCGCCGCCAGCCACCACGTCCGTGCCCGCCCCACGAAGCCCGGCAGGAACGCCCAGATCCCGGCCAGCATGATCACGGCATATCCGTAGTGCAACACCTCGGAGTGCACGAGCCACGGGAACGCCTGGCCCAGAACACCACGCGCCTGGTGGAGTGGCCACCCCAGCCCGTACACCTGATACGCCTGTACCAAATGCTCGGCCCAGTGGGCGAGGACGATGAGTGTGAACGTCCGCAGCGCCCACGCATGCCAGGGGCCGTTGAGTTTCCCAATGAATGCACGCATTCGCGCGACTATTGTACAGACGCTTTGAGCCTTCGGCTAGCGACCCTTCAGACGGACGTCGATATCCGCGATGATCTCGCGTGGTGCGGCCGCGCTGTTTAGGAATGCAGCATCTTGAAGGCGTGCGTCCACTCGTTGTGGAGAAAGCCGGGGATGCACCAGAGGATGCAGAGTGGCTCGATCGCCCGCGCCGCCTCAACGCCGCCCAGATCGAGCGTCTCCCAGCCGAACTGATCGAGCACGCCCGTCACGGTTTGTTTGGCGGCGGCGTCGTTGCCACAGATGAACATCGTTGGTCGGCCGGCCGCATAGGTCGGATTCACCATGCGCGCGTTGCCCACCGAGCTAAACGCCTTGACGAACCGGACGCTGGGATGCGCCTTCTGGAGACGCTCCATCAACGACTCGTTGATTGTGGTGAAATACTGGAGCACGCCGTTGACCGGAGGCGCTGCGGCGATCGGGTTCGTCGTGTCCATGACGACCTTGCCGGCGATGCCGGGGCCTGCGAGTCGCAGGACGTCGAGCGCGGCCGCGCCCTTGACCGCGAGCACCAGCGTCTCGCCGAACGTCGCGGCCTCGGCGAATGAGCCGACCTTGGCGGCGGAGTTCGCCAGCTGCCACTCGGCGAGCTTGTTTGCGTCCCGAGTGCCGAGCATGACGGAATGACCCTGCTTGAGGAAACCGGCCCCCAGTGTCCTGGCGACGCTGCCCGAGCCCAAGATGCCCACGTTCATGAGTGACGCTCCCTGTCGAGGATACGAGGGCCTTGCGTCCTGCGCCCCTGTGACTCCACGTTGCCTGCGATGCGTTCCATTTCAGCCGCGGGTGTTCTCATCCTCGCGCTCACCGGTGCTGGCCCCGCGCGCTCCGCTGCGCAGCGTGCGCCGCACAGCCTGTTCAACGGCAAGGATCTCAGCGGCTGGCACCCCGACGTTCCCGCGTCCGACACCAACCCGCAACTCCCCAGCCCGTTCATCGTGCGCAACGGTTTACTGGTGAGCCTGGGCGATCCGCGCGGCCATCTCATTACCGATTCCGTGTACCGCGACTACCGGCTCGAGCTCGAGTACCGGTTCCCTGGGAAGCCCGGGAACGCGGGCGTCCTCGTGCACGCGTCGACGCCGCGCGCCCTCTACAAGATGTTCCCGCGTTCCATCGAGGTGCAGATGGAACACGGCAACGCGGGTGATTTCTGGTGCATCGTGGAGGACATTCGCGTGCCCGACATGGAGCGCCGGCGCGGACCGCCGGAGCGGTGGGGAGGCACGGAGGGCAAGGCGCGGCGCATCCTGAACCTGACCGACAGCTCCGAGAAGGCCCTCGGCGAGTGGAATACGATGGTGATCGAGGCGGTGGGCCGTGCGATCCGCGTCTGGGTCAACGGCGACCTGGTGAACGACGGCACGGATGCCACCGCCGACCGCGGGCAGATCGCCCTGCAAGCGGAGGGATCCGAGGTCGAGTTTCGGAAGCTCGAGCTGACGCCGATCTCCCGCTTGACGCCACCTAAGTGACGCCACTCCTCACCGCCCTCCTCGTCCTCACCGCCCAGCGGCCAACACTCGACTCCGCGCTGCTCGCCGCTTACAAGTGGCGCAACATCGGCCCCGACCGCGGCGGTCGCTCGATCGCCGTCAGCGGCGTCCGCGGGCGTCCCCGGGAGGCGTACTTCGGCGCCACCGGCGGCGGTCTCTGGAAGACCACCGACGGCGGCAATAGTTGGTTCCCCGTCACCGACGGCCAGATCAACAGCGCGTCCGTTGGCGCCGTGGCGGTGAGTGAGTCCAATCCCGACATCGTCTACATCGGCATGGGCGAGACCTGCCTGCGCGGCAACATCATGCCGGGCGACGGCGTCTACCGCAGCACCGACGCCGGCAAGACGTGGACCCACGTGGGCTTCGCCGAGTCCCACGGGATCGCGAAGATCCGCATTCATCCCACCAATCCCCAGATCGTCTTCGTGGCCTCGTTCGGGAAGTACAGCGCGCCGAGCCCCGAGCGCGGGATCTTCAAAAGCTCGGACGGCGGCAGCACCTGGCGCAGAGTGCTCTACCGCGACGACAAAACGGGCGGCATCGACATCGCCATCGACCGCAACAACCCCAATGTGGTCTACGCCGCGCTGTGGGAGGCGTACCGCAAAGAATATCAGATGTCGTCCGGGGGACCGGGGAGCGGGCTCTTCAAAAGCATCAACGGCGGCGAGACATGGACCGAGATCACGCGCAACCCGGGGCTCCCGAAAGGCGTCGTGGGCCGGATCGGTGTCGCGGTCTCTGGCGCGAATTCGAACCGCGTTTACGCCCTCGTTGAGAACGAGCAGGGCGGCCTGTACCGGAGCGAGGACGCCGGCGCCACCTGGAGTCTCGTCAACGACCGCCGCGCCATCCGGCAGCGCGCCTTCTATTACACCCACGTCTTCGCCGATCCCAAGAACGCCGACGTCGTCTATATGCAGAACACGGCGATGTTCAGATCCACCGACGGCGGCAAGACAACGCAATCCGTCGGCTCGGGGACGCATGGCGATTTCCACGATCTCTGGATCGATCCCGACGACTCGGGCCATCTCGTCGTGGGCAACGACGGCGGGGGCGCCGTCTCGACCGACACCTCGCGCACCTGGACCGAGGAGGACTACCCCACCGAGCAGTTCTACCACGCGATTACCACTGCGCACATCCCCTACCACGTGTGCGGCTCGCAGCAAGACAACAGCACGCTGTGCACGCCCTTCAGCTGGAATGTTGCCGCCTTCACGGCGCCCCCGGACACGAGCGCCAATGCTCGGTGGCGGGACATCACGCATGACGGGATGCGCGTCTCCTATCAGGTGGGCGGCGGCGAGCCGGGGTACATCGCCCCCGATCCCCTCGACCCCGACATCTTCTACGCCGGAACGAATAACGGCGGCTACGTCGACCGCTACGACCGCCGCCTCGACGCGTCGCGCGAGGTCAATCCCTACCCTTGGTTCTATTCGGGGGAACCGGCGAAGGACATCCGGGAGCGCTGGCAGTGGACGTTCCCGATCATCTTCTCGCGGGCCGATCCGCGCACGCTCTATGTCTCGTCGCAACGGCTCTGGCGCACGCACGACGGGGGCAAGACGTGGACGGCGCTGTCCGGCGATCTGACGCGTCACGATCGCACGACCCTCGAGCGCTCCGGCGGGCCGATCACGGGCGACATGAACGGCCCTGAAGTGTACGCGACGATCTTCTCGGTGGGCCCGGGGAAGCGCGACGTGAACGTCATCTGGACCGGCTCGGACGACGGGCTCGTCCACGCGACGCGCGACGGCGGCGCCCACTGGACCAACGTGACGCCACGCGCGATGCCGGACTTCGGGCGCGTGAGCCAGATCGACGCCTCGGCGTTCGACGACGGGACGGCGTACATCTCGGTGCGTCGGCCGCTCTTGAACGACTTCGCGCCCTATGTCTTCAAGACCACGGACTTCGGCCGCACCTGGACGAAGATCACGAACGGCATCCGCGCCGACGCGTACGTCCACGCGGTGCGCGAAGATCCGACGCGCCGCGGGATGCTCTACGCCGCCACACAGCACGGCGTCTATGTCTCGACGGACGACGGCGCGCTGTGGCAGCCGCTGAACTCTGGGCTCCCTGACGTTTCGGTTGCCGACGTGATCGTCGAGAACAACGAGCTCGTGATCGCCACACACGGCCGCGGCTTTTGGGTGCTCGACAACCTGGCGCCGCTGCGCCAGGTGACGGCCGAGGCCTTCGCGGCGGACGTCTGGCTCTTCACGCCGCCCCACGGCGTGCGCGCTGGGCCGGGCGTGACCCTCAGCTGGCGCCTCAAAAGCAAACCCGGCACGCTGCGGCTCGAGATTCTCGACTCGGCGGGTGCGATGGTCCGGACTTGGGAGCCCGATACCACGCCTCCCGAACGGCGGCAAGCCGCCGCTCGTGCGGGCGGAGGTGGCGAAGAGGCCGGGGGCGGGGGAGGGGGAGCGCTCCGGACGCAGTGGTTGCCGGCCGCGGCGGGGATCAGCCAGTTGACCTGGAATCTGCGCGCCCAGCCGTTCGTCGCGTTCCCCGGGATGATCATGTGGGGGGTGCGGACCACGGGGCCCGCCGTGCTGCCCGGGCGGTACACGGTGCGGCTGACGGCTGACGGCCGAACGGTGACAGCGCCGCTGACCATCGAACCCAATCTGTGGAACGGCGACGTCACACCCGCCGATCTCGCGGCGCAGTACGCCTTCTCGCGGCAGGTGCGGGACCGCGTGAACGAGGCCAACACCGCGGTGATCGAGATCCGTCGCGTCAAGAAGCAGCTCGATGATCGTCTGAAGCAGTCTAGCGACACGCGACTACGCGCTGCGGCCGACACGCTCCGGGCACACGCGTCGGCGATCGAGGAAAGCATCTACCAAGTGCGGAATCAGAGCAATCAGGACCCGCTCAACTTCCCGATCAAAGTGAACAACCGGCTGGCCAATCTGATGTCGATGGCCGAGCGTGGCGATGGCGCGCCGACGAGCAACATGCCCGAGCTGTATCGTATTCTCTCGGCGGAGCTGCAGGGCTATCTCGATCGTTTGAGCCAGGTCTGGTCCAAGGACCTGGCGGCGGCGAACGTCGAGCTGGCGCGGTTACAGCTGCCACCGCTCGATCCGAGGACTCCATGAAACGTTCAACCGAGCGTGACCAATGCCAAGACGTAAAAGGCCAAGGAAACCGGGCGACTCGAGCCACGAAGCAGAGGTCGTCCGCGAGACGCAGCCGAAATCCGAGCTGATACCCCCCGCGCGCCGGCCGCCGACGGCCGTCGGCGCCGAGACTCCGACTCCGCCGCCCGAGCGCGCGCGCGAGCCACGGCGCCGCCCCGCTCTGTGGCATCTTCTGCAGAGCATGCGGGCTGTGGTCGGCGCGCTTCTCGATCTTGCCGACGGGGCCGCAGAGGCGATCACCAAGGAGCTCGAGCGACGAGCGTAGCGCATCCAAGGATGGCGTGTACCGATGGGAGTTCGACAAGGGCAAGCGATCCGTCACCGTCGCTGATCGAGACTCTGTCGTCCGGCGTGCAGCGGCACGCGCCGGCCGCGCCACACGAACTCACCGGAGACTCCGGGCGGAAGCGTGACCGTCGCGCGCAGCCCCGCCGCACCCTCGCGCTCCAGCGAGATGTCGATGTCGCCGCGCGGGTGTGGCACACGGCCTTCGGCCCGGCGCAGCGGCCCGAGCGTCGGCGCGATCCGGACCGTGCGGAAGCCGGCGCTCGCCGGGCGAACGCCCAGCACCGTCGCCAGCAGGCCGTAGTTCGGGTGCGCCGCCCAGGCGTGCGAGTCGGAGCGCGTCGGCTCCGCAGTCTCCGGCGTGGAGGTGAGCCCGAGCGCGAGCATGCCGCGCCATGGGGCGAGCTGCTCGATGTAGCGATCGCCGAGCCCTGCCTCCCGCAGCGCCTCGAGGACGTAGAAGCTGAAGTAGTACGTCGCCCGGGTGAGCGTCGTGTCGGCGAGGACGCGCTCCATGAGCGCTCTCCGCTCCACCGGCGGCACCGCTCCGGCGAGCACCGCGAGCACGTTCGTCTGCTGGCTGTACGCGTCGATGCCCGGCGCGTCACGGAACAGTCCGCGCGACGGATCCCACGCCCGCGCGCGCGTGGCGGTTCGCGCTGCGTCGGCGCGCGCGCGGTACGCGGCGCCCAGCCCGGGTACGCCGACGTCGGTCTCGAGCGCCGCCGCGCGCTCCAGCGCGTACGCATAGAGCAGCGTGATGGTTGTCGAGTGACCATCGAGGGCGCCCGCCGGAACGCCGCCTCTCCACGCGGGAGCCCAGTCGACGTAGTTCCAGTACGGCATGGGACCGAGCATGCCCGTGCTGTCCACGTGCGCCGCGTACCAGTCGAGCACTCCGCGGATGCCGGCCAGGCGCCGCCTCACGAAGTCGGGATCGTCGCGGTGCATGTGGAAATCGTGCACCATCGCGACGTAGATGAGCGAGAACGGCGGAATAATCTGCGGCAGGGCGGAGGGGTAGCGACTCGTCGTCAGCCCCTCGGGGATGCGCGACGCATCGAACTGCTCGATGGCCTGGCGCACGAGCCGGTCATCGCCGCTCACGTAAAGCGAGATGAGCGCCTGCACGCGCGTGTCGCCAATGTACTGGAGCTGCTCGTAGTACGGCGTATCCATGTACGTCTCGAACGCGCCGATACGGGCGCCGTTCCAGTCCATGCGCCACACGTCGCCGAGCCAGGTCAGGTCGCTCGCGAAGCGCGCGCGCTCCTGGAACGGGTAGCCGGTGAAGACGTCGTGCAGGTCGTGTACGACGAGGGGCGCATCGCCCGTCTCGACATCGAGCTGCACGTAACGGAATGAGCGCCAGTAGAGCGGTTGGAAGATGCGATGCGCACCGCCGTCGGCATGAATGACGTCGCGGATGCCGCGGATCGTGCGCCCCTCGACGTCGTTGCGGTTGCCCTTCTGCCCGGACGCATCGACCAGCGCCTCGGCGTAGGTGAGCGTGATCATGCTCCCAACACCGCCGCTGGTCATGAGCACCGGATACGCGTTCGTCGTGTGTCCCTGGTCGAGCAGCAGCGATGCTCTCGTGCGCGGGGGGATGACGAGGTCGCCCGCGCCGCGCAAGAAGCGGTCGTCGGCCGGGACGCCGGCGGCGCGCCGCACGGCCGACAGGCGCTGAGGCGTCTCCTCCATCAGCGGGATGGAGCGTGGCGTGAGTTGCCAGCCGAGCATCTCGCCGCTGCCGGGGTGGGGCACGTCGCGCAGGCTCACCTGGCCGACGACCGCGCTCCCCGGCGGCACGTCGAACGCGGCGAGCGGCGCGGCAGCTCCACGGCGCGCCGGCGCCGTGACGGCGGTCCAGTGCGAGTCGTCGTAGTCCTCGCGCTCCCACCCCCATGGGTAGCGTTGAGCCGTCAGCTCCTCGCCGGGCGCCGCGGCATAATAACCCGCGACCGTCGCATTCGTGATGACGATCGGCGCATACGCGGAGTCGACGAGCAGCCGCCAGCCCGGCCCCGTGTTCACGAGCGCCGCTTCGCGCGCGCCGTCGCCTTGCAGCAGGAAGCCGGTGCGGTGGCTGTGCTGTGCGACGGGCCGCGCAGCGCCCCAGTTCCAGATGACCGCGGCAAGCACGTTGCGCCCGGCGTGCAACTGGGGCGCCACGTCCACCGTCTCGTATCGCCAGTGCGCGACGTCCGATCGCTGAGGGCCGCTGGCCACGGAGATGCCGTTCACGTAGAGCCGGTAGCGGTTGTCGGCCGAGACATGCAGGACGAAGTGGTCAGGGCGCGCCGGCAGGTCGAGCGTGCGGCGGGCGTGGAAAACGACGAACGAGTCGCCGGGGATGCCCGGTGGTGCGATCCAGCTCGCTGCCGGCGCGTCGTGGAAGACGGTTCGTGCCTGCGCAGCGGCGGCGCGCGCCGGGCCGAGCAGAAGCGCGGCGGTCGCGGCGGCGAGGAGCGCATGTCGGGTGGTGGTCATTAAGCCCTCGTGAGGAATGCGGGACGAGGGACACAGTACCAAATCGGGTCGCCCGCCGCTAAGGTAGGATCTGACCCTGTTCTTTGATTGTGACAAGAGCAGTAATGCTGTGCCTACCAGTTCGCACGCCCCGTGCTTAGCCTACTGGCGTGCGACCACGGATTCTCGGCGCCCTCCTCGCCGCCCTCGTCCTGAACCTCGGGTTTACCGCCCAGGAATCACGCTGTGTAGGCGAACACGACGAACCAATGCCCGCTGGCCATGGCCACCACGGGCAGCAGCAACGCCTGCCTCAGCATCAGGACCACGCACCGGCAATCCCGGTTTGCTGTCAGGCGCTCACATCCTGTTCGCTGACGATCACCGCGAGCCACGCGACCGCACCGATCTTGAATCCACTCGCGCACGGGCAGCCGGGTCTCGCCGCTGATGTCTCGGGCCAGTCACGCGCGCCCACGCCAGACACACCGCCTCCCAGAGTCTAGCCTCCGCCACAATCCACGATCCATCTCACAGCTCGACGCGACACCTCGCCCGAGCCTGACTCTGGCATTTGAGGCATACATAAATGAATCGCCTAGTTGCACTGGTTGCTGCTGGTCTCGCCGTCTCCAGTAGTCGTGAGATTCAGGCGCAACATCCGCAGCACCACGACACAACGGCACACGTTGCGCGACCGGCCCGCGACACGGGCATGATGAAGATGCTCGATCCCCTCGGCATTTCGATGGAACGCATGGGCTCCGGCACGACCTGGATACCCGACGCCGTGCCTCTTCCTGCTCGACATTGGATGTCCGGACCATGGCTCGTCATGCTGCACGGATTCGGATTTGCCCAATACGACGCGCAGGGCGGACCGCGTGGAGACGAGCAATTCGGTTCGCTGAACTGGGCCATGCTGATGGCGAGCCGCGATCTGCTGGGCGGACGCCTCCAGGCGAGGACCATGTTGAGCCTCGACCCAGCAAGTGTGACGACTCGCGGCTATCCGCTACTGCTGCAAAGCGGGGAGACATACAAGGGTCAGCCCCTCGTCGACCGGCAACACCCGCACGACTTTTGGATGGAGCTGGCGGTGATGTACGAGCGCGCGCTGTCGTCCACCCTCGGCGTTTCGTTGTACGCGGCACCGTCCGGCGAGCCAGCGCTCGGTCCAGTCGCCTTCATGCATCGACCGTCGGCGATGGACAACATGGTCGCGCCACTCGGTCACCACTGGCAGGACGCGACGCACATCAGCTTCGGTGTGCTCACCGCCGGGATATTCGGTCATCACTGGAAATTGGAAGGTTCGGCCTTCAACGGCCGCGAGCCCGATGAAGAGCGGTGGGGATTCGACCCTATACGCCTGGATTCCTACGCGGGACGCTTCACCGCACATCTCGACTCGACCTGGACAGTCTCCGCGGGCTACGGCTTCCTGAAAAGCCCCGAGGCATTGAACCCGGACGAGCCGACTCATCGGGTCACAGCATCGATCCTGCATGGTCGCAAGCTGGGCCAAGACGGCCAACTTGCGGCAGCCGTTGTGTGGGGGGCCAACAAACATGCTGGCACAACATCGCACTCCGTCCTCGCCGAGGCCGAGGCAGTCCTGAATCGTGATAACACGCTCTTTGGCCGAGCGGAATTCGTTCAGAAGACTGCCGAGGACTTGGTGATTGGGAGCCTACCGCTCGACCTGCGCTTCAATCTCACGGCGGTGTCCGGGGGATACATCCGGGAACTGCTCCGTACGCCAGGGACGACGATCGGCATTGGGCTTCAGGGGTCCATCAACTTTGTGCCCAGCGGCTTGGAGCCATTCTATGGTTCACGCATGCCGGTAGGAGGCCTGGTGTTCCTGCGCATTCGGCCGATCCATGGTCCGCACACCATGCCGGGAACGGCCATGCCGATGCGCGATCTGCACGGCGAGGAGCGTTGAGTAAACGATTGCCGGCTTGCCGCGGTACCGTGTAAGGAACCGCGGGCGCGGGAGGTAATCTGACGGACCGGGAGCTCATTGAAGGAGCGATCACCGGAGACGAACGGATGTACCGCGAGCTCGTGACGCGCTATCTCAGGCCGGCGCTCGCCGTGGCGTGGGAGTTCACGGACGCCCTGGATGACGCGGAGGATGTCGTTCAAGAGACGTTTCGTCGGGTGGTTCGCGCGCTCCCACGGTTCGATGTGGAGCGTCCGTTCGCGCCGTGGTTCTTCACCATCCTCCGCAACGTTGCCAGGAACGTCGCGGGCGCACGGGCCTTTCAGCTGAGCACTGAGCTCGACGAGAGCACGCCGGACGCCGCGCCGACACCAGCAGAGCAAGTCGAATACCTGGAACTCGAGACGCACGTGGACACGCAGCTCGACGCTCTTCCGAAGATGCAGCGGGCATGCTTCCGGCTGTGCGTGCTCGAGGGGTTCTCGAGTCAGGACGCTGCAACCGCGCTCGGCGTGAGCGACCGAACCGTCCGTACGCACGTGTTCCGGGCGCGACAGGCGTTGCGGAAAGCCGTTCGACCTCTTGTGGAGGAGCCAAGGGATGATGTCGCGTCTTCCTGAGGATCCAGGCTACTGGGAACGATTGACTACCCGGATTGTCACGAGTGCCGGGAGTCAGCTCGCGGCATACCGGAGCGTGCGGAACCGGCAGTGGCAAGGCCTTGCCCGCTTCGCCATTCCCCTGACGATCGGAGCGGCCACCACTCTGATCATCGCCAGCCTCTGGCGGCCTCATGCGCTTCGCAACGCGCGACAGAGCGCGTTGCCCGCGACGGTCTATGGCTTCACGCTGACGGATCCTTTGGCCGCGCAGTTCATCACAGCGGCGGCGCCGCCAACAATGGCGACGCTGCTGGCTACTCTCACTTTGGAGCGTACACCATGATCCGCTTGAACGATTCTACCCGCGCGCTGCTCGCCGTCGGGTCCACGTTTGTGATGGGGTTCGTCGTCGGTTGTGGCGCAGACCGAACGCTACTGAGTGCTCCGTCCTACGCAGCGAGTAGATCGACGAGCCAGGACGTCGCACGGCACCACGACGAGGTGCTCGCCGAGCTGCGCACCGAGCTGGGCCTCTCGGACAAGCAGTACGCGCGCGTGCAGGAGATCTTCAAGGCTCGCCAGGGTCAGATCGAGACCGCGTGGCAGCAGGTGCACGCGGACATGCAGCGTGCGATGCAGCAGACCACCGCAGAAATCGAAACCGTCCTCGACTCGACGCAGGTGCAGAAACTGCATGCGTGGATCGCTACTCGTCACGGATCGACGCACGGCGCTCACGTACGCGCGGATCACACCGACCACTAAAGGCGATGACCCCTGGTGTTCGCAAGTTGGTGCTGATCGTCCATCTCGCGTTCTCGATCGGATGGATTGGCGCCGTTGTGGCGTACCTGGTCCTTGGCGTTTCCGCGGTGACAACGGCGAATGCGGAGACTGTACGTGCGGCCTGGATCGCAATGGACCTGACCGGCTGGTACGCGATCGTTCCACTTGCCGTGGGATCAGTATTGACCGGCATGCTGATGGCCCTTGTCACCCCGTGGGGCTTATTCCGGTACTATTGGGTCCTGATTTCCTTCGCACTGACCATCTTCTCAGTCACCGTCCTTCTGTTACACATGCCGACGGTGAGCGCTCAGGCGCTCGTCGCGCACGAAGCTGGTCCCGCAGTGCTCCGCGGTCTGGGAGGCGACCTCTTCCATCCGAGTGCGGGTCTCTTCATTCTGCTCGTGGTCACGGTGCTCAACGTGTACAAGCCGCGCGGCTTAACCCCTTACGGCCGTCGCAAGCAACTCGCGGTGGGTGGGCAGGCTGATGCCATCTCGACTGCCACCACCGCTCCATGGGTGAAGACATTTGCGATAGTCGCCCTCGGGATACTCGTGTTGTTAGCTGTGTTGCATCACCTGCTAGGCGGGGGCATGCATCACCATTGATCCGCCAAGCGTTCACACTGCGTTCCTCTCCTGGTGATTGCTGTCCTCTACTTGTGGCGGCGAGGCGGGCTCAGTACCCCCTCGACCGATACGCAGCGATGATGCGACAATGAACCACGAGCTTCATCACCACGGCACATCGTCTGTCCCCGCGCATGTGCAGCACGCGCCGAAGCCGACGACGGCGCATGAAGGCCACGCCGGACACGCCACGATGGTGGACGATTTCCGGCGCCGCTTCTGGATCTCGCTCGCGCTGACTGTTCCCGTCCTTGCGACCTCCGAGATGCTCCAGCACCTCGTGGGATTGCGCGGCTCGCTCGCGTTCCCAGGTGACAGGTACGTGGGATTCGCGTTCGCATCGGTCGTCTACTTCTATGGCGGCTGGCCGTTTCTCACTGGGCTCGTCGACGAGCTCAAGAAGAAGCTGCCCGGCATGATGACGCTGGTCGGGCTTGCTATTACGGTCGCATACGTCTACAGCGTGGCCGTGGTGCTTGGGTTGCAGGGCTCGGTGTTCTTTTGGGAGACTGCGACCCTCATCGATATCATGCTGCTGGGCCACTGGCTCGAGATGCGCTCCGTCCTCGGGGCGTCTCGGGCGCTGGAGGAGCTCGTTCGGCTGCTGCCTTCCGAAGCCCATCGACGTCGGGCCGACGGATCGACCGAGGACGTACCATTGAAAGACTTGGAGCCCGGGGATCTGGTCGTCGTGAAACCAGGTGAAAAGATCCCCACTGACGGTGTCATCACCGATGGTCGTACGACCGTGAACCAGGCATTGCTCACGGGAGAATCGCAGCCGGTAGAGAAGGGCGCGGGAGACGAGGTGCTCGGCGGGGCGGTCAATGGCGAGGCGGCAATCACGGTGCGGATCACCCGCATCGGCGCGGAGACGTACCTGTCACAAGTGATCGATCTGGTTCGACGCGCGCAGGAAACGCGCTCCCGCACCCAAGACTTGGCGAACCGTGCCGCGATGTGGCTGACCGTCATCGCAATTGTAGCCGGTACGGCGACGCTGGCCGCCTGGCTTATGGCGGGACGCCGACTCGATTTCGCGCTCGAGCGCATGGTGACCGTCATGGTCATAACGTGTCCCCACGCACTGGGCCTCGCAGTGCCGCTTGTCGTGGCCGTCTCGACTGCGCTGTCTGCACGGAATGGCTTACTGATCCGCGACCGTGCGGCCTTCGAGCGGGCGCGCGCCTTGGATGCGATCGTCTTCGACAAAACGGGCACGCTGACCGAGGGGCGGTTC
>DASXTV010000075.1:0-41835 GCA_036505175.1 Gemmatimonadales bacterium | reverse complement strand
CATGCAGCCATTCGCCGAGCAGCCGCTCGGCCAGCTCGGCATCGCGCCGGCTGGTGCGGACGAAATCGGCCAGTGGTCCGAGCACGCCGTCGCCGAACTGTTTGCGAACCTTGAGCAGCGCCTGCGCCGCTGGCGCAAGGCCGACGCGCTCGCCGTCGAGCTCGCTGAGCGCGTCGCGCCGTGCCTCGAGCTGCGCGAGTGCGGCCTCAGCCTGGCGCCGCGCGGAGCGCGCGCTCAGCTCCTCCTCATGCAAGGCCGCGAGCTGGCGGCGCGCGTGCTGCAGCGCCTCGACGGCCTGCACTGCCGCCTGCGCGTCCCGGGTGGCCCGCTGCGCAGCCGCTGCGGCTTCGCGGCTGGCTGCCTGCGCCGCCGCCTCGCGCTCGCGGCGCTCGTCGCTCGCCAGCGCCAGCTGCTCGCGCAGCTCGCTGCGCTCACGGTCCAAGGCGCCACCCTCGATCTCGAGCGCCCGCGCAGAATCGGCGCGCCGCTGCAACGAGTCTTCCAGCTCGCGCACCGCGAGCCGCTCCGCGGTGAGGCGGCCGCGGACGCTGTCCTCTTCGCCCGTCCGCGCGCCCAGCTCCGTCTGCACGGCCGCGAGATCCCGCTCTGCGGCCGCCCGTTCGGCCGCCGCCGCTTCGTGCTCGCGTTCCGCCTGCGCCGCCCGTCGCTCGGCCTGCACGCGCTCGTCCGCCGCCGTTTGGCGGCGCTGTCCCGCGTTGCTCAGCCGCTCGGCCGCGAGCGCGAGATCGCTTTCCAGCCGCCCCATTTCGAGCTTCGCGTCGCCCAGCCGGCGCTCGACCTCGGTCCGCCGCGCCTCGGCCGTGTGCCGAGCCTGCACGCGCGCCTCGCGCTGGCGCTCGGCGTCGCTCAGCCGCGCCCGCGCCGCCGGCAGCGCGTCGGCCAGCTCGCGCGCGCGCACGCCCAACGCTCCCAACGACAGCTCGAAGTCCTCCAGCTCGCGCCGCACCAGCGTCATCGCGATGCCGAAACGCTCCTCGATCATCTTGCCGTAGCGCTCGGCGCGCCCGCGCTGGCGCGCCAGGCTGCGCACCTGCGTCTGGACTTCGCTGATCAGGTCTTCCAGGCGCGCGAGATCCGCGGCCGTTTCCTCGAGCCGGCGTTCCGTGCTCGTCTTGCGGTCGCGGTAGAGGCCGATCCCGGCGGCTTCTTCGAACAGCGCGCGGCGCTCCTCCGCTTTCTCCGAGAGTAGCGCCTCGATCATCTTCGCTTCCATCACGACGGCGGCGTCTGCGCCCAGGCCCGTGCCGCGCAGCAAGTCCTGAATGTCGCGCAGCCGCACGGGCGACCGGTTGAGCATGTATTCGCTCTGACCGGAGCGGGACAGGCGCCGCGTGACGACGACTTCCTGGTAGGCGATCGGCAGGCTGCCGTCGGAGTTGTCGAACACCAGCGACACTTCCGCGACGTTCACGGGGCGGCGTCCGGTCGAACCCTGGAAAATCACGTCTTCCATTTTTCCGCCGCGCAGCAGGCGGGGCGACTGCTCGCCGAGCACCCAGCGCACCGCGTCGGAAATGTTCGACTTGCCGCAGCCGTTGGGCCCGACGATCGCGGTCACGCCTTGCTCGTAGGGCAGCTCCACCGATCCGGCGAACGATTTGAATCCCGAGAGCTCGAGCCTGCTCAGTCTCATGGTGTCCCCATGCGAGGGAGTAGGTTCGCGCGCACGCCGGCGCGCTTGAGTGCGGCTTGGGTGTAGGCCGCCTGTTCGGTTCCTTCGAAGGCACCAAGCAGGATGACGCCATTGGACCAGCGCACGGCCGGAAGCCCGCGCTGCCGCAACATATCGAGCGACGCGGCCGCCGGCGCGTGATAGGAGTACGGGGCCAGCAGCAGATCCCCGACTCCCTCGGCGGCGATGCCCTTACGCCACAGACTCGCCCGCGCCGTGCCGGCTGCCGCGCGAGTCGCGTACGAACCGGCAAGCACGCGGTACCAAACGGGCCCGTTGCCGCTCTGCGGCACCGGCGTCACCAACGCCGGCACGCCTGCATCCGCCGCCAGCTGATCGGCATGCGCCAATGCTTTGTCGAGCGAGGCATACGCCGCAAGCTGAATGGTCCACCCGAGCGTGTCCGCGCGGGGCGGAGGTTGGTGGAGGTTGGCGGAGGGTGCGGAGATTGTCGAGGAAGACGGAGCAGGCGGAGCAGGCGGGGCAGGTGGAGCGGCGGGCGGCGCGACGAACGCCGACTCTCGCGCTCGCGCCAGCAGTGCCCATCCTCCAACGGCGACGGCAGCCACGACGAGCGCGGCCATCGCGAAGCGCATGCCGCGGCGCGGGCCTTCAACAGGCACCGACAGCGGCGGTGGGGACACCCGGGGACCCGACGGCAGCCAGCGGTCGCGGACGACGCCAAGCAGTGGCACGTCGCGCTGCATGACAAATTCGGAACTCACTCCCTCGGGTGCGAGCACGAGCACGCCGTCCGGCGCTGCCGAGAGCTGCGCGAGTCCCGCGGGCGGCAGCAGCGCCAGGAGGAGTGCGCCTTCGGAGCGGAATCCCGCCTGCAACTTCGGCCAGCGGGCATGGGCGTAGACTTCCGCGGGATGTGCGGTCTCGGAGCCGGCGGGGATGATGAACACGCCGGTCACTTCATGAGCCGCCTTGTTCAACGAGACGCCGTACTCGAAGGCGTCGACGATGCCTTCCGTAACCCGCAGTCCCACGGTCTCGTGCAGGGCAGGGTTCTCGAGGCACAGATCCACCAGCGCGACGCGGCGTCCGTCGCGCGCCGCAATGCGGGCGATGTCCCAGGCGGCTTTCGCCGCCCATGGCCCATCCGGCGTGAGCGGCACGAGGGCGACGAGCGCCGCGTTGTCGACGAGCGGCGGGACGAGATGGCCGAGCCGCGAGAGCGGCAGCTGCCGCACGGTGGTCACTGTCCCGGCTGGTAAATCCAGAAGGGGCGGCCGAGTCGTCGTCCTGTCGCTTCCGCCTGCGCGCGCGTCGCGTAGGGACCGAGGACGACGCGGTACCCGTCATCGGGGTGCTGCGGTGGCAGTACGCGCGCGGCCAGTCCCGCGCGGGTGAGATCGTCGGCGAGGTGTCCGGACCACTCGGGGTTCTGCGACGTGGACACTTGCACGTACAGCGGGCCTTCGGCGCCGGTCCCAGAGCTATCGGCGCTCGCCGAGCTCACCGTACTCGACGGTACGCCGCGGGGCAGCCACGACGTCAGCACCCACAGATCGGCGGCGCCGTTCGTGACTTTGCCGACGGCGGTCAAGGAATCGGGCCGCGCCGACAACACGTCTTTGCCGCGGCGATAAATCAGCATCCCGTCAGGAGAGATGGCGGGCAGATCCCCCTGCCATTCGGTGGGGACGATGCCGGTGTGACGTTTGATCGGCAGATCCACGATCCATGCCGAATCGCCGACGGCCGGGCGCGCGAGCAGCCAGCGGCCCAGCGGGTCGAGGCGCAGCGCGGCGACCGGACCCGGCAGCGCGACGCCGTCGAGCTCTTTCCAGTCATAGCGGTCGACGACGGCGAGTCCCGGTGCGGTGCGCCGCGCGACATAGATCCGATGGCCGGATGGTGAGAAGGCGAGCGCACGCGGCGCGTCTGCCAATCTCACGAATGCCGGGTCCCGGCGTCCGAGTGGATCGTAGAACGTCACGCCCGAATCGCTGGCCACAGCGACGAGGTCGCCCCAGCGCGATGCGGCGACATCGCCACCCGCGGCGATGGGCCGAACGGTCGCCGGCTGATCGGCGGCCGCGACGAGCAGTCGATCCTGCGGAATCACGCCCACCAGATGCTGATCGGTGGAACCGAACAAATCACGCGGCAGCGCCGTGAGCGCCTGCGGCCAGGCAAATCGCGTCCGCCGCGACAGTGAGACCACGCGCCGCGCTGAATCGACGGCGTAGAGCGTGCCGTCCGGCCCCAGGGCGGCCTGCTTGACGGTGGTGGCGACGGTGTCGACGCGTCCGCTGCCGAGGTCCAGGGACAGCAGCTCGTGCTTGGCCGTTGTGACAAAGAGGAACTCGGATTCGGGATCGAGGCCCACCACGCGCTCGACGGGGGGCAGTTTGCCCTTCAGGACTCCGTCGACCGCGGTGAGCCGCGGCAACCGGTACAGTTGCGGCGTGCCCCCCTTGGCAGGCAGTCGAATCGCGACACCGGCGGAGCGCGCGAGAGCCTGGGGCTGGCTAACTCGTTCTGGAGACTGTTGTTGCGACGATCCACCCGTCGGCGCTCCGGGTCCACAGCCCCAAAGCGTGACAGACGCAATCAGAAGGAATCGGGTGATAGGCAAGTGGCCTCGCCGGACAAAATAGACAACCGGCGAGGCCATTGCAACTGTTTTATTGAAGCGGAGTTAGAACGTCGGACCTAAACTGATGGTCCAATACGACCGCTTCAGCGTGCGATTCAGTGGCTTGGTGTAGTCGAGCCGCATGATCAGCAGGCCGAAGACATTGGCTCGGATCGACCCCCCCCAACTCCTGAGCGGCGCGCGCACCAGCAGCGGATCGTCCGTCGCGGACCGTTGCCACTTGATGGTGCTCGCGTCGTCCCACGCCATGCCGATGTCGTAGAACAGCGCCCCTTCGATCGGTGGGAAGCCCAGCGGCAGGAAGCCGAGCACCAGGCTGCGTGTCAGCGGGAAGCGCAGCTCGAGATTGCCGACCGCGATCTTCGAGCCGATCAGCTGGTCGAGCTCGGCACACCCGGTCTGCGACGCGGTCTGAGGGTTGGCGCGGCACTCGTGATTGCGGAACGAACCGGCGGTGTAGCCGCGAATCAGATCCGTGCTGCCGAGGAATACCGGGAAGCGATCGGCGTCGCGGCCGAAGCGTCCGAACATCACGCCGCGGAAGGCGAGCGTGAATGGCCGGAAGAAGAGGTAGCGCCGGAAATCGGCCAACCCCGCGGTGAAGTGCCAGGAGCCGAATGCCGGAGCGACCGAAAACCGCGAGCGGGCTCCGGCGAACGGCCCGACGTAGCCGAACAGCGTGTTGTCGTGCACGTGCGCGATGGAGGGCTGCACGAAGGTCGCGGATGGACCGCCACCCTGGACCAGCTGCTGATCGTTGAATTTTCCGGAGAGCGCATCGTACGACGTCTGCAGCTCCAGTGTTGCCTCGGCGATGTTGACCGCGTGGACGCCCAACTCGACGCGGTTGAAGCGGCTGAACGGATAAAATGACTCGGCAAACAGGTCTCGGATGACGAAGCGCCGAATGCGGGTCGAGAAGACGTCGAGGCTGTCGCCGGGCCGTTGCGGATCTTCGATGCGCATCCGGTCGCTGCCGCCGTAGAAATAGAGTGGGTCCTGCGAAAAGCCGCCGGCCCAATTCAGGCGGCGTGACTGATTGACGTAGAGGCCGAGGAACTGGGCTTCGCTGAGGCGTCCATTGATGGATCCGGCCAGCACGAGAGCGTGATTGCCGAGAATGTCCGACAGCGCGATCGCCGTGCCGCCGAAGACACCGCGGCCGAAGTTGTCACGCTCGTAGCCGACGGTGGGGCGCACGACGTAGTCGGCCGTGAATCGCACCTTGTACGGCTTGAACGTGAACTCGTTCGTATCGGGCAGCGCGAGCGTCGCCGAGTCGAGCAGCGCGCGGACGGTCAACGCCGGAGACGCCGTCGCGGATTCGGTGGGCTGGGGCTGCGCCGACGGACGGAATCCCGTCGCCGAGCGGTAAATCGAGGTCGGCGCGGACGCACCGGGGGGTGACAGGCGCGCTGGAGCACCGGTGCCGCCGAGCGACACCAGCGGCGGACGGATGGCCTGGAGGAGCGTATCGCGTTCTTCCGATTGCAACAGGGTCACGATCGGCGGCGCGCTGGGACCACGATACGGCGCGCGGCGCAGGGACCGCGGATTCTCCACTGAATACACGCTGTACTGGCCGTCCTCGTAATAGACGAACGCCATGCGGTCGGCTTGCGGCGCCCACGTGAGCACGGGCGACAGCGGCGTGATGCCCTGGACGCCGGTGAACATGTTCGTGAGCTGATAGATCTCGCCGTCGGCCATGTCGTACAAAAAGACGTTGTTGATCCCGGTGCGATCGGAGACGAAGGCCAGCGAGCGGCCGTCGGGCGCCCACACGGGATTGATGTTCTTCCCGATCTGCATGTTCCCCAGCGGCTCGATGGCGCCGGTCTCGAGATGGAGCAGGGCGATGCGGAGGTTTCCGAAGCGCAGCAGATCGAAATCCGTCTCGCCGTAGCGATCCGTCACGAACGCGATGGTCTTGCCGTCGGGCGACCACGCCGGGTGCAGATCGGCGTACTTGTCGTCGGTCAGGCGTCGCAGCCCGGTCCCGTCGCGATTGATGACAAAGAGATCGGTGAACCCGTTGCTGAACCCGGTGAACACGAGCTGTTGCCCGTCGGGCGACCATTGCGGCGTCTGCAGGGCATTGAGGCCGACGTGGATGCGGCGCTCCTCCCGGCCGCGTTTCACGTCGAGAATCACGAGATCGTCGCGGTCTTTGCGCTTGGCCGCGATCGCGAAGGAACGGCCATCGGGAGAAAACGCCCCCGCGGAATTGATGAAGCGCAGGCTCTCGTAGTTGTTGTTCTGCGTCGATTTCACGAGACGGCGCTTGACGCGCCCCGTCTCGCCATCCGCCAGCCAGAGATCGATGAAGAATCCGCCCTGATCGCCGAAGAACGCGATATCCTTCCCGTCCGGCGTCAGCGCCGGCGCGAGGAACACTCGGCCGTGCGAGCGCCGCTGGGTCAGCGTCGGCTGCGCGATGCGGCGGGCGCGATAGTGATCGCCCAGCTGCGGCAGGAACGTCGTCTGGATTGCGTCGCGCCAGTCGTTCGACAGATCCTCGAGCGAGCGGCCCAGGGCGCGCCGGAAGGCGGCTTCGAGCCCTGACGTCGCCGAGCTCTGTAATATTTCGCCGATCACTTCATCGCCCCACTTCTCGCCGATATACGCCCAGAGCGCATGCCCGTAGCGGTAGGGGAAGATGTATGGATCGTTCGTCATCTGCTCGATGGAGGGGAGGTGCCCCTCGAGCGCCGCGTCGCGCAGCCACATCGCCGTCTCCGGATTGATCGGTCCGAGCGACAGATACTCGGCCATCCCTTCCATGAACCAGAGGGGCGGGTTGACGCTCACCAGCGTCTGCACGCCGGCGCCGGGGCGCCCGCGGCTATACACGTCGTACTGGAACTGGTGCACCATCTCGTGCTGCAGCACGTGCTCGAATTCGCCATACGAGCCGGTGAAGGGCAGCACGGCGCGGTGCTTGAAGAACTCCGTGACCCCGCCGAGTCCCTCGCCCGATGCGTCGACGACGTTCGTCTGCTGGAAATCGGACTGCGACGCGTACAGGATGATCGGCTTGCGGCTCTGGAACTGATGGTGGAGGATGCGCGACAGGCGGGCGTACGCCCGTTCGGCCATGCGGGCGGCATCCAGCGCGCCGCCACGCTCATCCGGGTAGTAATAGATATCGAAGTGCTCGGTCTGAATCGATTGGAAGTTGAAGCTGCGGTACTGCACCTTGTTCTGACCGAAGTACTGCGCGCGCGCTGGAGTGACGACGACGCCGAGGAAGAGCAGTGGCAGCCAACGACGCATACTCCCTAGCCTTTCGCTTCGGTGCCCCCGGCATCGCCGGCGGCCACAACCGGGGCATCGCCCCACAGCCGTTCGAGCTGATAGAACTCACGCAGCTCGGGATGAAACACGTGGACCACGAAGTCCACGTAGTCGAGCAACACCCAGCGGCCTTGCGCCAACCCTTCCACATGATGGGGCTCGAGCCCCGCCGGCGCGAGGGCCGTCACGAGATGCTCCGCCATTCCCCGCACGTGCGCATCCGACGTTCCCGAGACGATCACGAAATAATCGGTGGCCGCGGTCAGCCCGCGGAGATCCAATACTACCGGATCGACCGCCTTACGGTCTACCAGCGCGTCCACAACCTGTGAGAGCTCAGTCTTCATTCTGAAAGAGCGCGGCGATCACGGGTGTGATCGGCGTCACTCCTTCACCACCGTCACCCGGACCTCGGGCCGCACCTCGGGATGGATCTTGATCCCGATCTTGAACTCGCCCAGCTCCCGAATCGGCTCCGGCAGGTCGATCTTGCGCTTGTCGACGTGGATGCCGAGCTCGTCGAGCTTGCGCTGGATGTCGCTCGCCGTGACGGAGCCGTACAGCTTCTCCTCTTCGCCGACTTTCACCTCGAACGTGAGCTGCACGTCGGCGAGGCGCGTGGCTTCGGTCTCGGCCGCTGACTTCTCGGCGGCGAGCTGTTTCGCCACACGTTCGCCCTCATAGGCGATCTTTTTCTTGTTGGCTTCCGTCGCCGGATAGGCGAGGCCTTTGGGCAGGAGGTAGTTCCGGGCGTAGCCGTCCTTCACCTTCACGACCTCGCCGACCTTGCCCAGATGCTGCACATCCGCCCGCAAGATGATTTCCATCTCTCGAATCCTCAGGTTGTGTTGGACCGGTGCCGCTGACGCGCTTCAGCCAGACGGCGGCGGTATTGGTACCAGGTATCGGTGATGCCGAGCGTGCACAGCCCGGGGAGCACGAACACCAACGGGACGGCCAACGCCGCCGTAGCCGCCGCGACGATCACCAGCGCAACGCTCGAGATGCCGAATGCCTCGGCGAATGTCGCGACGATCGCGGCGCCGCGCAGCACGTACAGCGTGCTCGCCACGAGCCCGACGTTCGTGCCCGCGGCGTGCAGAAAGCTCGACCCGGGCAGAATCAACACGCCCAGCCAGGCGACGATGCCCCACACCCATCCGTCACTCATATAAAAGTCTTTGAACCGCATGACCGGCGCGCCATCCGCCAACGCCGGCGCGGCGATGCGTCGAGTCAGCTGCCACGCGAGTCCCAGTCCCGCGAGGGTCTGCAGCGCGAGCACGCCGGGCCAGGTGAGGCTGACGAAGCGCACCATCGGCTCGTACAGCGGGAACGCGTCGGGCGCGACTTCCACGATGGTTCGCATCATGAGGCTCGTCTGCCGGGTCGCTTCCCATCCGAGCGCGCCCCACGCCTCCGATCCCCACACCGCTTGAATCAGCAGCGCTGCCGCGAGTCCGGCCGCCACGATCGAGCGCAACGCCTGGCGCAGGATCGGTGCGGGCCTGAGCAATATGAACGACACAAACGCCGCGGTCGCCAGCACGATGTAGGCGCTGGTCGCCGCGGCGAGCCGGCTGCCGCTCCCGCCACTCACGACGAGGAGCGCCAGACTCACGGCCCCGATCAGGCCGGCGATCGGCTGCGTCCAGCCGGATCGTCCGCCCCGCCCCTCCCCCGGGTCAGCTGTTGGCGGAGCGATGATCAGCAATGCCGCGCACGGGAGACCGACCAGGCTGGGATGCGCCCACAGCACGAAGGCCATCAGCGCCAGGAGCAGGCGCCACCACGACTGTTTCGTAGCTATGCGGTGTGACCCTTGATGTAGGGAATCAGGGCCAGCTGCCGCGCGCGCTTGATCGCCGTCGCGAGCTGCCGCTGGTGGCGTGCGCACATCCCCGACAGCCGGCTGGGCAGAATCTTGCCGCGCTCGGTGAGGAAGCGGCTCAGCGTCCGGTCATCCTTGTAATCGAGCACGCGCGCGCCGGACTCGCATACGGGACAGGTTTTGGCGGGACGTCTCACGCTTCCTCCTCTTCCAGCTCTTCTTCTTCAGGGGCGACGACCGCCGCGACGACGGGCTTGGGCTGCTCGCGCGCGGCTTCGACGATCAGATACCGCAGCACGCCCTCGTCCAGCTTCACGGCGCGCTCGTACTCGGGCAGCAGATCGCCCGTCGCCTGAAACTCGGCGACGACGTAGTAGCCGGTGTCTTTCTTCTTGATCTTGAACGCCATCGTCCGCTTGCCCCAGTGGGACACGTTCGACAGCGTGCCGTTCCCGTCCTTGGTCAGCAGGGCGTGAAAGCGATTGAGTTTTTCGGTGATTGCCGGCTCGTCCAGGGCACTATCAAAAATGTAGACCGTCTCGTACCGACGACTCATGCCACCTCCCTTTGGTCATGGGTGACCCGGTGCGGTGGAAGGCACCGAGTAGGGGATATGTGAACGCTAAAGCTAAACGGCGTGTAAAGGCGTGGAAAGGCGTGCTAAGGCGTGGTATTGTAGGATCATGCCCGCCTTCCCCCTTCTGACGGCCGTGAGCCTCTCCTGCCTGCATCTGCAGGCCGATACGACCGCGCGTGTCGGCGGCACCGCGATCTCCTCATTCAACGGTCGTCCGCTCGTCGGCGTGCTCATCGCGGCGCCCGTCGTCAACAAATTTGTCGTCACCGACTCGACCGGCGCTTTTACCATCGGTGGTTTGCCGGGTGGAGACCAGGCGATCCGCGTCTCCTACGACGGGCGTGTGACCGAGGACTACACCTTCACGCTGCAGGCCGGTCATACCAAGCAGATCGCCGTGCTGCTCGACGTCGCTGCGGAGGACCTGAACCCCCTCGTCGTCGAGACGCGCGGGGCGAATATCTGGCGGGATCTCGGCGGATTCTACGCGCGCCGGCGGCAGTACGGCGCGTTTGCCCACTTCTATACGCGTGAGGATATCGGCCGCGCGAAAGCCCGGAAACTCAGCGGGCTGCTGACGCTCGAGGGGATTGCGACCCGGTGTCCCCGGAGCGCGGACTGCATCCCAACGCGGCTCAGCCGCGGCCGGCTGTGCGCCGTGCCGGTCAGTGTGGACGGGGTGGCCCTCGGGGAGTTCAACTTCGATCGCATCGACGTGGCCGATGTGGCCGGCGTCGAGGTCTACCGTGGCACCCCACCGACGGACCTCAGTACCGCGCTCGTGACAACGACGGGAGCATCGATCTGGATGGGATCGCAATCGTCGGCGTCGTGCGGGCTGGTCATGATCTGGACGCGCTGAGCGGGGTAGTACTGCTGGACTTCTCGCGGAGGCGCGTATGCGCGGCTGGTTACTCGCGGTAGGCATCCTTCCGGCGTCACTCGCTGCTCAGGTAGACACCACGGCCGCTATCAGCGGCAGGGCCATATCCGCGTACAACGGCAAGTCGCTCGTGGGTGTCATGATCGCGCTCCCCAGTGCCCACAAGTTTTCCGTCAGCGATTCCAACGGCGTGTTCCGTCTCGCCGGGTTGCCGACCGGCCAGCAGAAAGTCCGTGTCGCCTACGAGGGTCGTGAGACCGCAGAGTACGAATTCGGTCTCAAGAGCCATCGGACCAAGCGGCTCACGGTCGTGCTGGATGTGGACGCCGTCGATCTTGCGCCGGTGGTGGTGACGACGCGGTTCCCCGACGCCGATTGGCGCGATCTCGGCGGTTTCTACGCTCGGCGCAGGATGTACGGTGGGTGGGGGCGGTTTTACACTCGGGAAGACATCGAGCGTTGGCACGTGATCTCGCTGGAGTCGCTGCTGGCGCGGGAAGGCATTATGACGCGGTGCATGGGGTCGTGTCTTCCCACGCGCTTCGGCATTGACGGTGTGTGTACGGTCGCGGTGAGCGTCGACGGCATGCCGTTCTGGGATTACGACTACGCGAACATTCCCATCGACGAGGTCGCCGGGGTGGAGGTCTATCGCAACGACACCTTTACCCCCCTCGAGCTGCAGTCGACCTTGCGCCGGGTGGATTTGACGAGCGGTCGCCGGAACTGCGGTGCCGTCCAGATCTGGACGCGCTAGACGTTGAAGCGAAATAGCAGGATGTCGCCGTCCTGCACGAGGTAGTCGCGTCCCTCACTCCGCACCAGACCTTGCTCGCGGGCAGCCTTGTAGCTGCCCGCTTTCACAAACTCCGCGAAGCCCACCGTCTCGGCGCGGATAAAGCCGCGCTGAAAGTCGGAGTGGATCTCGCCGGCCGCGTCGTACGCCGTGTCGCCGCGATGCATCGTCCAGGCGCGCACCTCGTTCTCGCCGACTGTGAAGAACGTCTGCAAGCCGAGTAGCCGGTAGCCGGCGTGAATCAGCCGGTCGAGCCCCGGCTCGGCGACGCCGGCGCTCGCCAGGTACTCCTGCCGCTCCTCGCCCGACAGCTCGGCGAGCTCCGCCTCGAACTTGGCGGAGAACGGGACGATCTCCGCTTCCTCGTGATGGGTCTGCACGGCGGAACGCAGCCGGTCAATCCACTTGCCCCCGCCCGCCGCGAGGTCGTCTTCATTCACATTGGCGGCGTAGAGAATCGGCTTCGCCGTGAGCAGGCCGAGCCGGCGCAGGAAATTCACGGCCTCTTCGCCTTCCCCCGCTTCGCGCGCGCCCCGGCCGCTATTCAGCTCACTCACCACGCGGTCGAGCAACACCAGCTCCAGCTGCGCCTCCTTGTCGCCGGCCCGCGCCGATTTGCGCGTCTTGTCGAGCCGCCGCTCGAGCACGGCAAGATCCGCCAGGGCCAGCTCACTGGTGATGACGTCGTGATCGCGCACGGGGTCCACCGGACCCATGACGTGTACGACGTCGGGATCTTCAAAGGCGCGAATCACGTGTACCACGGCATCCACTTCGCGGATGTGCGAGAGAAACTGGTTGCCGAGTCCTTCACCCTGTGAGGCGCCCTTCACGAGGCCGGCGATGTCCACGAACTCGACGACGGCGGGGATCTTCTTCTTTGGTTTGACGACTTGGTTGAGCTGCTCGAGGCGCGGGTCAGGGACCTCGACCACGCCGACGTTGGGCTCGACGGTGCAGAAGGGGTAGTTCTCCGCGGCCGCCGCCTTCGAGGACGTCAGCGCGTTGAACAGCGTCGATTTGCCGACGTTGGGGAGCCCGACGATCCCGAGCCTCAACATAGGTGGGGACATGCAAGGACTAGACGCACCGACGCACCGCGGTGAACGGTCATCCGGAAACGGGAACTACGGTACTACGGAGCCACTTGTCGACCGTCTCAATCATTTGCGACATGAGAACCTGGACCTGTTCGAGCTCTTCAGGCTCAAAAGGATTCAGCACGTAATCGGCCCAGTCGCCGATTCCCTCCGGAAGTGGGCCCACGCCAATGCGCAACCGAGCGTATTGCTGCGACTGGAGCGCACCCTCGATGCTTTTGAGACCGTTGTGCCCGCCCGCCGAGCCGTCGGTGCGGAAGCGAAACGTGCCGAGGGGAATCTGGAAATCGTCGACGAGAATGAGGAGATCGCGAGCCGGAGTGAACGTCGGGTCGGCGCGCAGCGACGCCAGCGCGGCGCCGCTGCGGTTCATGAACGTGGTGGGCTTGAGGATGCGGACGGGCACGCCGGCCACCGTGCCTTCCGTCGCGCGCGAACGCTCGGCGCGACGGAAGGGGGGAAGCTGCCAATGCGCGGCGACGGCGTCGGCGAGGAGAAAGCCGGCATTGTGGCGCGTCGCCGCGTATTCCGGACCCGGATTGCCCAGGCCGACGACGGCGCGCAACGACTACTCTTCCTTCTTGCCCTTGGGCTTCTCCTCGGCCTTCGGGGCTTTCCCCTTTTCCTCGGCGGCGGGGGCCGCTTCGCCTTCGGCGCCCTCTTCGTCCTCACGGACCTTGCGGATGAGCTCGGGCTCGGCGACCTCGGTCGCGGCTTCGGCGGCCGGCGCGGCGACTTCCTCGGCGCGCGGCGGCACGACCGTCGCGATCGTCAAGTCGGCGCCGGTGAGGATGACGGCGTTGGCGATCGTCAGATCGCGCGTGTGCAGCGAGTCCCCGATCTTGAGGGCGCTGACGTCGAGCTCCACGCGGTCGGGGATGTGCTCGGGCAACACTTCGATTTCGACTTCACGGGTCACCTGATCGAGCACGCCGCCGGCGTTGCGCACGCCGTCCGGCGTGCCCACGAGGTGCACGGGCACCTTGAGCGTGACCTTCTCGTGCGCCTGAATCTCGTAGAAGTCGACGTGGATGATGTCGGGGCGGAGCGGATGGCGCTGGATCTCGCGAATCAGGGTGCGCGCCTTCTTGCCGTCGACGGTGAGCTCGATGAGCGTGCTCGAGGGCTCGACGCCCGTGAGCGCCTTCTCGAGCGCGAGCGCGTCGACCATCAGCGTCTGTGTGGTGCGGCCGTGGCCGTAGATCACGGCCGGAACCTGCTTTTGGAAGCGCGCCTGCCGCGCCGCGCCCTTGCCTGTTTTCTCTCGTGCCGTAGCAGCGAGAGCAACCGTCTGCGCCATACTCGCCTTCTCCTATCGTCGCCTGTCCCTAGCGTCGCTGTTTTTAGCGTCGCCTTATCAATCAAACAAAGAGCTGACCGACTGATTCGAATGCTCATACCCGATCGCTTTTGCCATGAGGCTGGCGATCGACAACACCTTCAGCTTCTCGAACTGCCGATCCTCGGGGATCCGGATCGTGTTCGTCACCGTCACTTCTTCGATCGGCGCGGCGCGCAGCCGCTCGACCGCCGGGCCCGACAGCAGCGCATGCGTCGCGAACGCGAAGATGCGTTTGGCGCCGAGCCGCCGGAGCGCCGCCGCCGCCTCGGCGATGGTGCCGGCGGTATCGATCATGTCGTCGGGGATCAGCACGTCTTTCCCCTCGACTTCGCCGACGACGTTCACGACCTCCGCGATGTTCGCGGACGGGCGGCGCTTGTCGATGATCGCGAGCGAGGCGTCGAGCCGCTTCGCGAACCCGCGCGCCATCTTTGCCGACCCCACGTCCGGCGCGACGACCACCGGATCGTGCAGCCGCTTGGTGCGGTAGTGGCTCACGAACACCGGCGCCGCGTACAGATGGTCCACCGGAATGTCGAAGAAGCCCTGCACCTGGTGGGAATGAAAGTCCATTCCCAGCACGCGGTCCGCTCCGGCGTGGGTGATCAGATTCGCCACCAGCTTGGCGCTGATCGCCACGCGCGGCTGGTCTTTCCGGTCCTGGCGCGCGTAGCCGAAGTACGGGAGCACCGCGGTGATGCGGGCGGCGCTCGCGCGGCGCGCCGCGTCGATCAAGAGCAACAGCTCCATGTAGTTTTCCGCCGGCGGGTTCGTGGGCTGGATGATGAAGACATCGCGCCCGCGCACGTTCTCGTCGATCTTGACGAAGAGTTCGCCGTCGGCAAACCGCCGCAACGTCACCGCGCACAGCGGCTGTCCCAAATGCTGGGCCATCTCCTCGGCGAGGGGCCGGTTGGCCGTGCCGGCGAGGAGCAGCAACTGACTGCGTGACAACGACAGGTCCCGCATCGGGCACAGGAAAGTAGTCGGCAAGCCGCGTGTCGCCAAGGCCTTACCCCGCGGGGCGGGGGGCCGTATGCTAGTGCCGTGGACGAGCTTCGCCCGCGGCTCGCTGCGGCGCTTTCGGGCCGCTACACAGTTGAGCGCGAGATCGGCCGCGGTGGGATGTCCGTCGTCTTCCTCGCCTACGATCTCCACCTCGAGCGCCGGGTCGCGATCAAGGTGCTGCGGCCCGAGCTGAGTGCCGTGCTCGGTCCCGAGCGCTTTCTGCGCGAGATCAAAGTCGCCGCCGGCCTGAAGCATCCCTATATCCTCAAGCTGCACGACTATGGCGAAGCCGCCGGTCTCCTCTATTACGTCATGCCGTACGTGGAGGACAATTCGCTGCGGCAACGCCTCACCCGGGTGCACACCCTCCCGGTGATCGATGCGGTCCAGATCGCGCAGGAGGTCGCCGAAGCCCTCGATCATGCGCATCGCCACAACATTATCCATCGCGACATCAAGCCCGAAAACATCCTGTTCGAGGAAGGGCACGCGCTGGTGAGTGACTTCGGCATCGCTCGGGCGATCAGCGAGGCGGGAGTCCGGGAAACGTCGCCCGGCGTCGTGCTCGGCACCGTCGACTACATGAGTCCCGAGCAAGAACAAGGGCGCCACGACCTCGACGGGCGGGCCGATGTCTACAGTCTCGGACTCGTGCTGTACGAGACGCTGGTGGGCGAGCTCCCCGGTCCCGAGCACGGCTTGGATTCGTTGACGGGCCGTCGTCAGGATGTGCCCGTAGGGGTTGTGCGGGTGCTGCGCGGGGCGCTCGCGCGCGATCCCCAGGACCGTTTCGCGACGGCAGCGGCGTTGGCGGAAGCACTCGCGGCATTGACGCGCCGATCTGGGCCGTTCGATCCGGCCAAGCGACGGCGGCAGTGGATCGCGGCGGGTGCCGGTGGCGTTGCGGTGCTGGCGCTTGTGATCTGGGGCGTGCTGCATAATGCGCGCGGCCGTGAATCGCGCGATGTGCTCACGTCGGCCACGGCGTCTCCGATCGCGCTTCGCGAGCTGCGGCTCGGCAAGGAATTGTTTTGGAGTTTCGACTTTGACGGGGCGGCCGCGGCGTATCATCGCGCGCTCGCCGCCGACTCGGATGCGGCGATTGCGTACCAGCGGTTGAGCGTCGTCGAGACGTGGCGGTGGGACTACCCGGCGGCACGGCGCACGATCGAGGCCGGCCTCGCGCGGGCATCCCATTTCTCCCCGAAGTGGCGCGAGCTGTTGCAGGCGCAACGACTGTACATCATGCGCGAGGCGGACAGCGCGATTGTCGCCTTCCAGGGCCTCGTCGCCGACTATCCTGGCCTGCCCGACGCGTGGTACGGGCTGGCCGAAGCCCTCTTCCATTTTGCCGGCTACGCCGATAACGGCCCGCGGGATGCCGAGCCCGCACTGCGGCGCCTCCTGACGGACGATCCTACGTTCGCCCCGCTGTGGCAGCACCGCGTGGACCTCGCGATCTACAGCGGCAACGGGCCTGAAGCGCGGCGCCTGCTCGGAAGCATGCACCCGAGCGATCGCGATCGCCCCGGCCAGGAAGCGGCCGTGACGCTGGCATTTGGTGACGCGGACGAGCGCGCCCGCGCCCTGGCATCGCTGCAGGGGGGCGAGCGGACTCGGATCTCGCTCATCGCGGCCATCTTTGGGCACGGCTCGTTTAATCTCCCGCTCGTCGACACCGTGGCGGCGCTGCTCGTCGCGCCCGGCCGCACGCATGAGGACCGGGTGCGCGGGGGACAGTACCGGCTCGTGGCCCTCGCCGGGCAGGGCCGCTGGAATGACGCCATCGCGGCCTGGCGTGCCGCGCAAACTGCGGACTCGCCGCTGGAATTCGATAGGTGGGTCGTCCAGGCGTATCTCGCGGGCTGGCCAGTCGAGCAGCTTGCCACGCCGATGCTCGCGACGGCTCGCGCGCGAGTGGCCACGGGAACCGCGGGTGACGAAGCGAGCGGCGTCAGACCGACGGAGGAATCGGAGGAGGCGCTGCGCGGACTCGTGCATCGCGCGCTTGTTGCAGGCGACTCCGTCGAGGTACGGTGGTTGCGCGGCAGGAGCGCCGTCACGATGCGGGCGGCCGACGTTTCGGATCCGATGCCGGACGCCCTCACTGCGGCGCTGGACGCGCGCCTCGCACTGCTCGCTCGTGACACGGTGCGCGCGCTCGCCTGGTTGGAACGGTCGGTGCAACGCCCGGCGCAGCCATTCATGGTGTTCTATCCGCTGCTCTCGATGGGTCCGGAGCGAATGCTGCTCGCGGAACTGAATCTCACCCGTGGAGACACGGCCACAGCCCGTCGTTGGCTCGATTCATTCAGTAACGCGTGGTCGTTCGGCGATGTGTTATACGCACGGCGCGTCGCGTGCGTACGCCGGCAGCTGGCGGTACCGCGCGGGCCACATACGCACGACGCACTCGAACAATGCAGACGTTCATCCCCCTAGTACGGAGGCCTTCATGTCTGTCAACAGCGCCCTTGGAAGCGTCGCGATCATCGTGGATCAGATCCCCCACATGCTCGGCCCCAAGCTGGAGGGTCTGAAGCCGGGCTCCGATGAGGCATTCTTCATGCTTGCCGCCTTCTGTTTCAATTTGTCGCGCAAGCTCGAGTATTTCTTTCTCGCTACAGCCGAGTTTGGCAGGGATGCCGATCGCGCCATCGTCCAGCGTCTCAAGCGCGACCGCGACGAGCTGGCCCGCGCCGGCAGCGATTGGCGCGCCATCGCCCAAAAGGAAGAAGAGCTGATGCGGCGGATCTATAGCGAGATCAAGGACGACTACGAAGCACTGTGGGCATCCAAGACCGGCGGCGAGTCACGTTAACGCGAGGGGTGGCTCGCGCGTATCGAGGTACACCTCTCATCTGGAGCAGGTATGCGTCATGTTGCCGCCATAGCTGTGCTGTGCTTCGTCGTCGCGGCCCCCGCCGTTGCGCAGACCGCGCAAGGTGAGCCGCCACGCCGTTTTCAACCACCCCCCGATCACTGGATGACGATCGATTCGCTGAGCCAGGCCCTCGGCCTGGACGCGAACCAGCGCACCAAGATCACGCCGGCATACACCGCGCTGAACGGCGTGATGAAGGACGCCGCGGCACGCCGCCAAGCAATCCGGCAGAGAATGCAGGCTCAGGGCGGATTCACGCCGGGGCAGGAGCCGACGCCCGAACAGCGCGCCAGGATGGACAGTGTGCGCACAGAGATGCAGGGGTTCCAGGCTGAAGCGGACCAGTGGTACACCGCGATCCGCAACAACCTGACGCCGGATCAGCAAACGAAGTTCGACGCGCTGCCCAAGCCGATGGTCTTTCGCCCGATGGGAGGCGGAGCGCCGCGGCAGTAGCTATCGTTCGGGTCCCACTCTAATCGGATCCAGAACGATGCCGCGTCGTATCTCTTTTCTTCTTGTCGCCGCGCTCTCCGCGCAGTTGGGCAGCACCGTCGCTGCCCAACGCGCGGCGAGTGATTCGTCGTTGCTCACCGTCGATCGCATCTTCGCGACGCCCGAATTCCACAGCGGCACGTTCGGCCCGCTCGCGTGGCTCTCCGACGGGATCAGCTACACCACGCTCGAGCGCGCCGCCGACGGCAAGGGCCGCGACATCGTCCGCTACGACGCCGAGACCGGCCTGAAGACGATTCTGGTACCCGCGACGCGGCTCGTGCCGTCCGGTGATTCGACGCCGCTCGAGATCGAAGAGTACACCTGGTCGGCCGATGGCCGGCGCCTGTTGGTCTTCACCAACTCCGAGCAGGTGTGGCGCACCAACACGCGCGGCGACTACTGGGTGCTGGATCTCGCCGGCTGGACGCTGAAGAAGCTGGGTGGCACTGGTCCCGCCTCGACGCTGATGTTCGCCAAGTTCTCTCCCGACGGCGGTCGAGTCGGCTGGGTCCGCTACGGCGAGTACAACCTCTACGTCGAAGACATCGCGAGCGGGAAGGTCACGCAGCTGACGCGTGATGGCTCGCGTACCACGATCAACGGCACTTTCGACTGGGTCTACGAAGAAGAGCTTGGTCTGCAGGACGGCTGGCGCTGGAACCCCGACGGCCAGTCGATCGCGTACTGGCAGCTCGATGCGACGGGCGTGCGCGACTTTCTACTATATGACGTGACGGACTCGTTGTACGCCTTCACCACCCTGGTGCAGTATCCGAAGGCGGGCGAGACGAATTCGGCGGGTCGCGTCGGCGTCGTGAGCGCGAGCGGTGGCGCAACGCGCTGGATCAACATCCCGGGAGATTCACGCAACAACTACATCGCGCGCATGGAGTGGGTCCCCGGCAGGAGTAGTAAAGAGCTGGTCATCCAGCACATGAACCGCCTGCAGGATACGCTCCACGTTATGCTGGCGAATGCCGAGACTGGACAGGTGCGCGCGGTCATCACGGAGACGGACAGTGCGTGGACCCAGCAGTTCGACGAGCTGCGATTCCTGAACGGCGGGAAAGACATGCTGTGGGAGTCGGAGCGCAGCGGCTGGACCCAGCTGTATCTCGTCCCACGCGATGGCGGGGCGGCGCGTCCGCTGACCAGCGGCAACTTCGACGTGCTCGGCGTGGTGCGCGTGGACACCGTGGGGAAATGGGTCTACTACATCGCGTCCCCCGACAATCCCACGCAGCGCTATCTCTATCGCATCAACTACGCCAAGCGCGTACCCGCCCAGCGAATCACGCCGACGACCGAGCCGGGCTATCATGTCTACAATCTCTCGCCTAACGGCCGGTACGCGGTGCACGTGTACTCGCGCTTCGGCGTACCGCCGACGACGACGCTCGTGAGCCTGCCGGAGAACCACACGATCCGCGCGCTCGTGGACAACGCGGCGCTCAAGGCCAAAGTCGCGGGGCTGCGTCTCGGCGCGACGGAGTTCCGGCAGGTGGACATCGGCAACGGCATCAAGCTCAACGCTTGGCTCATCAAGCCGCCGAATTTCGATTCCACCTCCCGCTATCCCGTGTTCTTCTACGTCTACGGTGGCCCCGGTTCGCAGACGGTCACTGACGCCTGGGGCGGTCAGAACTATCTCTGGTACCAGATGCTGGCGCAGCGCGGCTACATCGTCGCCAGCGTCGACAATCGCGGCACGGGAGCGCGCGGCCGCGCGTGGCGCAAGCTCATCTATCGGCAGATGGGCGTGGTCGAGACGCAGGATCAGGCGGCCGCGGCGCGCGCGGTTGGCCGGCTGCCGTTCGTCGACTCGACCCGGATCGGGATCTGGGGCTGGAGCTACGGCGGCTTCATGACGCTGAACGCCCTGACCCAGGCGCCGGACGTGTATCGGATGGGCATTTCCGTGGCGCCGGTGACGCATTGGAAGTACTACGACACGATCTACACCGAGCGCTACAACGGGTTGCCGCAGGACAACAAGGCCGGGTACGACAAGGGGTCACCGCTCACATACGCGAAAAACCTGAAGGGGCGGTTGCTGATCGTGCACGGTTCGGGCGACGACAACGTGCATTTCCAGAACACTGAGGCGATGATCAACGCGTTGATCGATGCGAACCGGCCGTTCTCGCTGATGGTGTACCCGAATCGCAACCACTCGATTTCGGGCGGGACGACGCGGCAGCATCTGTACACGCTGCTGACGAAATTCGTCGAGGACAATTTGCCGGCGGCGACGAACGGGGAGCGCAGAGCTGCGCTACCGTAGGTCCCACGCCGTCGCTTGGTTCGCGCTCGCGACCCTCGTAGGGTGCGAGCCGCAGAGCCCTCCGAGCGGCGGCGCCGTGCCACGGGCGGGGCACGTCTTCATCGTGACCGAGGAGAACCACGACTACTCGGCCGTGATCGGCAGCTCGTCGATGCCGTACCTCAACACGCTGGCGCAGCAGTACGGCCTCGCGACGCAGTACCACGCCAACACGCATCCGTCCATCGGCAACTACTTCGTGCTGGCGACGGGTCAGATCATCACGAACAACGACAGCTATTCCACGATCGTGAAGGTGGACAACGTCGTGCGCCGTCTGCTGGCCGCCGGAAAGACGTGGAAGTCGTACGCCGAGGATCTGCCGTCGGTCGGCTACACGGGCGGTGACGTGGGCAATTACGCGCGCAAGCACAACGCGTTCGCACTGCTGTCCGACGTCGCGAACGACTCGGCGCAGCGCCGCAACCTGGTGCCGTTCACCCAGTTCGCGACCGACCTCGCCAACGACGCGCTGCCCGACTACGTGAACATCGTGCCGAACCTGTGCAACGACGCGCACGACTGCTCGCTGGCCACGGCCGATACCTGGTTGGAGAACAACATCGCGCCGCTGCTCGCCAGCGCGACGTTCCAGCGGGACGGCTTGCTGATCATCACGTTTGATGAAGCAGGGAGCGACAATACGCGCGGCGGGGGGCGGATCGCGTGGCTCGTCGTGAGCCCCAAAGCGAAGGCGCAGTACCAGTCGACCACCCTGTACCAGCACGAGAGCACCCTGCGTCTCACACTCGAGGCGTTAGGGATCACGCAGTTCCCCGGCGCGGCGGCGACGGCGCCTGCGATGTCGGAGTTTTTCACGCCGTGAGTTAGCAGGCTTACGTCCGGCGCTGGTGTACGACCCGCGCCGGGATGATGGAGATCACAGTCGGGCGGTGTGCGCCTGGACTACGTTCGTCCGCGAGCACGCTGCACAGAGCAAAGCCGCCTAAAGGCGGTGACGCAGAGCTACGGGGTTACAGCGGCCTGATCGCCGCCATGCCCGCCGGGCCGCCAGCGTTCGATCCCAAGTCGAATTCGGTGGCGCGGCGTTTTTTCTTGTTGGCACGCCCGCCGCCGGGGAAGGGTGCTATGTCATTCCCGCGCGTCCTCGCTTCGCTCACACTCGCCATCGTCGTCGGGTGCGAGTTGCCCGTCCGTCCACGCAGCGGGTCCGACGTTGTTCAGGTCCGCGTCGTGCCCGAGAGCGTGACGCTCGATCCCAACCAAACGCAACCGTTCGTCGCGTCCGGCCGCACCGCAGCGGGCGACACGGTGCCGATCGACGTTACCTGGACGGCATCAGCGGGTTCGATCACCTCGGACGGCCAGTACACGGCCGACACCTCCGCCAGCGACGTCACCATCACGGCGACGATGACGAGCGCGCACGTGACGGGCACATCCCACGTGCGCAAGCGCCGCGTCGCGCAGGTCATCCTTACTCCCGACGCGGTCAGTCTCCCCACCGGCGGCACACAGCAGTTTGCCGCGTGGGGCGTGCGGAATACCGGCGACAGCGTCGCCGTGCCGGTCACCTATTCAGCCACCGGCGGCACGATCACGAGCGCGGGCCTCTACACCGCGGGGCAGACGGCGGGGAGCTACCGCGTCATCGCGCGCCTGACGAACGGCGCGCTCGCCGACACGTCGGCCGTCACGGTGACGTCGCTGCCGCCGCCGCCGCCACCACCACCACCACCACCACCACCACCGCCGCCGCCGCCCCCGCCGCCGCCGCCGCCGCCGCCCCCACAAGCCGGGCACGTCTTCATCGTGACCGAAGAGAACTACAACTACTCGGCCGTCATCGGGAGCTCGTCGATGCCGTACCTGAACAGTCTCGCACAGCAGTACGGCCTCGCGACCCAGTACTACGCCAACACGCATCCGTCCATTGGCAACTACTTCATGCTGTCAACGGGCCAGATCATCACGAACAACGACAGCTATTCCACGATCGTGACGGTGGACAACATCGTGCGGCGGTTGCTGGCGGCGGGGAAGACGTGGAAGTCGTACGCCGAGGATTTGCCGTCGGTCGGTTACACGGGGGGCGACGTCGGCCAGTACGCCCGCAAGCACAACATCTTCGCGCTACTGTCGGATGTGGCGAACGACACGGTCCAGCGCAAGAACCTGGTGCCGTTCACTCAGTTCGCGACCGACCTGGCGAACGGCAGGCTACCGCATTTCTCGAACATCGTCCCGAACCTGTGCAACGACGCCCACGACTGCTCGCTCACCACGGCCGACACCTGGCTCAAGAACAACATCGGGCCGCTGCTCGCGAGCGCCACGTTCCAGCAGGACGGCTTGCTGATCATCACGTTCGATGAAGCGGGAAGTGACAACACGAACGGCGGCGGCCGCATCGCGTGGGTGGTCGTCGGTCCGAAGGCGAAGCTGCACTACCAGTCGACGACGCTGTACCAGCATCAGAGCACGCTGCGTCTGACGCTCGAGGCGTTAGGGGTCACGCAGTTCCCGGGCGCCGCCGCCGCGGCGCCGGCGATGGGGGAGTTTTTCGCGCCGTGAGGTAGAAGCGGGACCGAGCAATCGGTGGCATGACATCCGTCTAACGAGGGGCATGCCACCGCAGCGTCGGCTCCCACGGTTGCACTAAGCAACATCCGGGGCTATATCCGGCCTGACTCTCAGGAAGGGCCGGCCTTGGATCCCTGGGTGGCCGAACTCCGGCGTGGCAGGGCTGAGGCCGCGTGGGACCTGTTTCTCGATCGCTATCGCCGCCTCATTTTCGCGGCCATCCGCCACTACGCCCAGGATTATGACGATGTAATGGATGTGTTCGCGCGGGTGTGCGAGTCGCTGCGCGAATCGGATCTCAAGCGCCTGCGCAGTTACTTCGATCAGCCGTCCCACAGCGCGCGCTTCTCCACCTGGCTCGTCACGGTCGTTCGGCATCTTACCGTTGACTCATTTCGCCATCGGGACGGTCGCCGGCGCCTCTCGACGGTTGCCGCGGAGCTGGCGCCGCTGCGGAGCCGCATCTTCGAATTCCTCTTCATTAATAAGCGCAGTCACGTCGAATCCTACGAGCTGCTGAAGAGCTCCGACGGGTGCGATCTCACCTTCGGCCAGTTCCTTGCCGAAGTCAGCGCGACGTATCGTGCAGTGACTGGCGGTCGGCGGGGGCGGATCCTGCGCGAGCTCGGTGGGCCGGTCCCGCCCATCGACGACATCGAGGACGAGCAGGCGAGTGCGAACGAACGGCGCGACGAGCTGGACGAGGCGCTGAGCTGCCTCAGTCCTGAAGAGCGCGTGGCCGTCGAGCTGTACGTCGTGGAAGAGATGCCAGCCGACGCGGTGGCGAAGGTAGTCGGTTGGCATCAGCACGATGGTCGACGCCATCACGGTGCCGGTGAAAGTCGGCGGTCAGCCGTAACCGGACCGACCCACCAAAAACACGCTGAGCAACCTGCTGCCCGCTGTCCGTCATACGCTACGTCACCCGCCAGGCTTGCGAAAGTGAGGTTGCCATGAGCGCCGTGTCCCGCGTCGGGTTACTGCTGGTTCCGCTCACGCTGCTGCTGGGATGCAACCGGGACTCCGATCCTACGGGAGTCCGGCCCGCCGCACCTCGCTTCTCCCGCAATGCCAATCCGCGCCGCGCGGTGCCGGGCCAATACGTGGTCGTGCTTCGCCGCGACGTGAGCGACGCGCGCGCGCTGGCCCGCGATGTCGCGGCACAACACGGCGCGTTGGTGCGGCATGTCTACCGCGCCGCCTTCAACGGCTTTGCCCTCTCGCACCTGCCCGACGCCGCCGTGGCGGCGCTCCGAGCGAATCCCCGTGTCGCCTCCGTCACCCCAGACGAAATCGTCCATGCGTTGGACGAGCAGTCCGATGCCACCTGGGGGCTCGACCGTATCGATCAACGCGATCTGCCGCTCAGCGGCACCTACGCGTACACCGCAACCGGTGCGGGCGTGCACGCCTACATCATCGACACCGGCATCATGTACTCCCATTCCGAGTTCGGCGGTCGGGCGTCGCCGGGCATCGATGTGGTCGAAGGCGGAGACGCGAGCGACTGCAATGGCCACGGCACACACGTCGCGGGAACGATCGGCGGAGCGACGTACGGCGTCGCCAAGGACGTGAGCCTGTACTCCGTCCGCGTGCTGTACTGCGACGGCTGGGGCTACTGGTCCGACGTCATTGCCGGCGTCGACTGGGTGATTGCCAACCACCAGAGCCCCGCCGTCATCAACCTGTCGCTGGGCGGCTGGTATTTCGACGAGATGAACCAGGCGATCGCGTCCGCGGTGAGCGCCGGGATCTTCGTCGGCGTCTCCGCCGGGAACGACTACGGCGACGCCTGCTCCAACTCGCCCGCCAGCGCCCCCGCAGCGACGACCGTCGGCGCGACCGACGCGTCGGACGTGGAAGCGGACTTCTCCAACCGCGGCAGCTGCGTGGACCTCTGGGCGCCGGGCGTGGATGTGACCTCGGCGTGGATCTATGATGACAACTCCACGGAGTTGTTGAGTGGCACGTCGATGGCGACGCCCCACGTCGTCGGTGTCGCCGCGCTCTACCTCGAGACCGACCCCCTGGCGCCACCGGAGCAGGTGGATGCGGCGCTCAAGGCGAACGCCACGTTCGATCACGTCATTTGGAACGACCCGTACGGCTACAAACCTGCCCCCGAACCGAGCCAGGGCTCGATCCTGTACAGCGCGTTCAGCGGCAGCGCGCCGCCGCCCGTACCGGCGGCCCCCTCGGATCTGGTCGCGGCCGCCGCGAGCGGCGTGCGGATTAACCTCCAGTGGACGGATAATGCCACCAACGAATCGCGAATCGAGATCGAGCGCTGCAGCGGAGAGGGGTGCAGCGACTTCCTCAGGATCGCGTCGCGGGGCGCCAATACGACAAGCTTCAGTGACGCCGGTCTCCAGCCGAGCACGACGTACTCGTATCACGTGCGCGCCAGCAATTCGGGCGGGGCGTCGGAGTACTCGAACGTCGCCAACGCGATCACGGCGCCGCCCCTGGCAGCCCCCGGGAATCTCATCGCGAGCGCCATCAGTCATTCGCGCATCGATCTCGCGTGGGCGGACCCCGGAGCCACCGAGTCTGAGATTCAGGTCGAGCGCTGCATGGGCGTGGGCTGCAGCGCGTTCGCCTGGATCGCGTCACTGGGGGCGAATGTCACGAGCTTCAGCGATGCGGGGCTCTCGTCGAGCACGTCGTACTCGTACCGGCTGCGGGCCTTCAATCCGGATGAATACTCACCGTACTCGTCAGTCGCCACAGCGATGACGCTCAACGATCCGCCCGTGGCGCACTACAGCTGGACGTGCGGCAAGATCAAAGGCGGACGCCAGTGCGCGTTCAACGGCTATGGGTCGAGCGACGACACCGGGGTGAGCGCCTGGTCCTGGAACTTCGGGGACGGCACCAGCGGGAGCGGTCCAATCGTAGACAAAACCTTCGGCTCGCGGATCACCTATACCGTTGTCTTGACGGTCCGGGATCCGGCGGGAGCAACGGGCAGCAGGAGCTGTGTGGTCCAGACGGGGACAAGCGGAAGCTGCTGACCTTCACATGGAGCTCGTATGAACACGAATCGAAGCACCCTGGCTGCTGTACCGCTGATCGTTCTCCTTGCCGCGTGCCGGCCCGAAGCTGACCCGATGGGATTCGCGTTCGCGGTCGATCGCTTTGACGGCTCTGAGTGGTCCGAGCCGGTGAATCTCGGCCCGCTGATCAATTCGAGTGCGCTCGACGCAAATGCGGGTCTGTCCCCCGACGATCACACTATCTACTTCGTCTCGGCGCGACCCGGCGGAGTCGGCGGGAACGACATCTGGATGGCCCACCGGCAGTGCTTGCCGTGCGACTGGGAAGCGCCGGTCAACCTCGGCGCGCCGATCAACAGCAACCTGGGCGAGGGCGCACCGACGGTGTCGGAAGATGGGCGCTTGCTCTTTTTCTTCAGCGGAAGGTCCGGCGGCTTGGGGAATACCGACATTTACGTGTCGCATCGGGTGAGCACCGGCGCGGATGGTGATGTCTGGGGCCCACCAGAGAACCTTGGGCCCGATGTCAACACGTCAGGGGCCGAGCAGGGCGCCTACTACGTGAAAGTCACCGGGGAAGCGAACGCGTCCCTGTACTTCAATCGGCTGGGCCCCAGTGGGTCGACAGACATCTACAAGGTCTTCGTCTCGAATGACGGCGTGCCACTGGGACCCGCGGTCCTTGTCCCGGAGCTGAGCGATCCGAGCGGCGTCGACCAAAAAGTGGCCGTGCGCACCGATGGCCACGAGCTGTTCTTTGCCTCGATCCGCAGCGACGGCTTCGGCAACTTCGACATCTATCGGTTGACGCGCCAGAGCATCAGCGATCCCTGGTCGGCACCCGAGCACCTGGACGCACCGATCAACGGCCCAGACGTCGACTCGCAGCCGAGTCTATCGCGCGACGGTCGCACGCTGATCTTCACGTCGATCCGGACGGGCGGTTATGGGTTGCAGGATCTGTGGATGTCGACACGCCGGCCGGGGGTGCAGCCATGACGACGACTTCGCGGATGCTCGCTGGCGTGGTGTCCCTCGTATTGCTCCTCGGATGTGACACGCCATCCGATCGAAGCATTACGGGGAACCTGCTGGCCGACTACTCATCGCACTTCTCGAGCTGGTCCGATCCGGCCAACCTCGGCGCAACCGTCAACACGACGTTCAACGAGCAAGGTCCCACGCTCTCGAACGATGAGCTGAGCCTGTACTTCGGCTCTGACCGGCCGGGTGGGATCGGGGGATTCGACATCTGGGTCTCTCACCGCGCCTGCAAAGACTGCGCGTGGGAGACACCGGTGAACGTCGGACCGGGCGTCAATACGTCCTCCGACGAGACGGGCCCCGGCCTATCGATCGACGGGCATCTGCTGTTCTTCAGAAGCACGCGACCCGGCGGGCCCGGCTTGGGCGACGTGTACTTGGCGAAGCGTACAAACCCGAAAGACGATTTCGGTTGGGGAGAGCCGGTCGCGCTCGGTCCCGGCGTGAACACACCGGCGGCGGAGGCGGGTGCTGAGTACTTGCAGAGCGCTGAGGATGGCGCGGCGAACCTCTACTTCAATCGGGCACCTGCTGGGGGGACCGCCGATCTCTACTCCGCGGCCATCACGCGGGACGGCGAGACCCTTGGCGCCGCTGTGGTGATCTCCGAGCTCAGCGATCCCGTCTTCACCGACCAAGGGCCGACGCTGCGCTCGGATGGCAGGGAGATCTTCTTCTTCTCAACCCGACCCGGTGGAGTGGGCGGGGCCGACCTGTGGACGTCCACACGGCGCAGCGTTCACGATCCTTGGACGCCCCCGGTGAACGTGGGGGCTCCGCTCAACTCGCCAGCCGCCGAACAGCAGCCCAGCCTTTCGAGCGGCGGTCTGACGCTGCTGTTCGCATCGAGTCGTGGCGGCGGTTTTGGCGGTACGGATCTCTGGATGTCGACGCGTGCGCCGGGGCCGTAAAGGAGGAAAACGAATCTAGAATGTCGAATGCCCAACCGCAGAATCTCGAAATTCTACATTCTGCATTGGACATTCGACATTCGTAGTAAGTTGGCCCCCTAGGATTCGAACCTAGATTGACGGATCCAAAGTCCGCTGTCCTGCCATTGGACGAGGGGCCAGCGATGTTGCGACAGGCTAACGACCCTCGGGGCGCTTTCGCAAGATGGCACGCGCCGGCGCCCCTTCGTGCCCTCGGACCTTGAGCGGCAGCACGATCAAATCATAGTCACCCGCTTGCACCGGCCGCAGATCCAGCCCCTCCACGATGGGAATCCCGCGGCCGAGCAGAATCTGGTGCGTCCGCGGTGCCGCTGCGCCGAACTGCTCGGCCGAGATGTAGTCCACACCGACCAGTACCACGCCGGCGTCCGCGAGGAGCTGCGCCGCGTCCGGAGCGATGTACGCGAAGTCCCTATGGAAGGACGAGTCCATCCAGCCGCGCAACGTGCTCCGCGTCCGAAACAGCACGCGCTTCGCGCCCTTCCAGTCATGCCTGTTCACCTCGGCCGCGTCGATTGCCTGAACGCTGTCGGGAATGTCGATCACCCGCGCCGCGCCGATGAGTGGGTCCAGCGCCACCTGGTCGATCGGCGCGCCGTTGGCGATGAAGTGCATCGGCGCATCGATATGCGTGCCGCTGTGCGCGCCGAGTGAGTACACCGACAACGTCAGTTTATCGCCCTTTCGCATGTCCTTGAGAAAGTCAAACTTCATCGGCGCGTCGCCCGCGTAGATCGGTGTCTTCGCGGGATCGAGCGTCGCCGTCACGTCGATCCACCCCCGTGCGCTCAGCTCCTGGTGTTCTCGCGGGCTGCACCCCGACACCACGAGGCTGAGTAATAGCGTGAAACCCAAACCGGCCACGCCGATGATCGTTTCGGCGACGGTCCACGTCTTCAGCGTCTGCGCGACGGTCATGTTGAAATACTCCTTGATGAGCCAGAACCCCGCGTCGTTGACATGTGACAGCATGAGCGAGCCCGCGCCCGTCGCGAGGACCAGCAGCTCGGGGCTGATCCCCGGTGTCGCGACCGCGATGGGGGCGACGATGCCCGCCGCCGTCGTCATCGCCACAGTCGCCGAACCGGTCGCCACACGGATCAGCGCCGCCACGGTCCACGCGAGCAAGAGCGGCGATATGTGCGATCCCAGCGCCCGGTCGGCAATCGCGTTTCCCACTCCGCTTTCCTGGAGCACCCTGTTGAAGCCGCCGCCGCCGCCGATCACCAGGAGAATGGCGGCAGTCGGCGCGAGACAGTCGCCCGCGAACTTGAGGATCTGATCCCGCGTGAAGTGCTGCCGGTATCCCAGCGACCAAAAAGAGAAGAGCAGGGCCAGCAGCAGCGAGACGATCGGGCTGCCGACAAAGTCGAGCGACCTGCGAAGCGTGCTCGTGGTGTCGAGCGCGACGTCGGCGGCGCTCGCGCACAACATGAGGATGACTGGGAGCAGCACCGTGAAAATGGTGATGCCGAAAGGCGGCGGCTCGCGCGGAGCGTCGCTCGCTAATTGCGCGGCCATCTGGTTGTCCGTCGGCAGCGCGATGCGGGGGGCAATCCACGATGCGAACATCGGACCCGCCAGCGCCGCCGTCGGCAGCCCGACGAGGATCGCATAGGCGATCGTGCGTCCCACGTCGGCATTGTAGGCGCCGACCGCGAGCATCGCCGCCGGGTGCGGCGGCACCATGCCATGCACCACCGACAGCCCAGCCACCAGCGGAATGCCGATCTTCACGAGCGAGAGCCCCGCACGACGCGCAATCGTGAACACCAGCGGAATCAGCAGCACGAACCCGACCTGAAAGAAGACCGGAATGCCGACGATAAAAGCGACGAACATGATCGCCCAATGCACGCGGCGCTCGCCGAATACCGCGATGAGGGTGGTCGCGATGCGGGTCGCGCCACCGGACTCCGCCATCATCTTGCCCAGCATCGTGCCGAGGCCCAGCACGATCGCGATGAATCCCAGCACGCCACCGACACCGTCCGTGAACGCCTTCACCACGCCGCCGAGCGGCATGCCTGCAACCGTGCCCAGGCCGAGGGACACCGCGATCAACGCAATGAAGGGGTGCAGCTTGAAGCGCGCGATCAGCACGATCAGCGCGATCACTGCCACGAACGCGTAGAGCAGCAGCCGGTTGTCTGGGGTCATGCCGTGCGTGCCACTAACCCCGCGACGATAGTCTCTGGTGTCTCGTTGATATCGCACACCCACGCGCGCTCGTCCGGCGACGGCTCCTCGAGAATTGCGAGCTGGGTGCCGAGCATCGACGCAGGCATGAAGTGCCCGCGGCGCCGCGCCAATCGCTCCGCAATGAGCGCTCGGCTCCCCGCGAGATACACAAACCGCAGCTCAGCGTCTCCCGCGGAGCGCAGCAGGTCGCGATAACTCCGCTTGAGCGCCGAACACGCAACGACGAGCCCAACGCCGGCGCGCTGCGCGTCTCGGAGTCGCGCCGCAATCGCAATCAGCCAACCGCGGCGATCGTCATCCGTCAGCGGGATCCCGGCCGCCATGCGTCTCACATTCTCCGGAGGGTGCAGGTCATCACCTTCGATGAACTCGATGTGGAGCTCCCGAGCGAACAGTGCTCCGATCAGGCTCTTGCCGGAGCCCGAGACCCCCATCACCACGTAGCGTCCAGTGTGACCACCCATGAATTGGCCCCAATCCTATACCAGCCCCGAGTTCAGTGCTATTCTGCTGGCTCGGAAACCAAGCCTTCCAGGGGAGTGGCAACAATGCAACTGGCGATGATCGGGTTGGGTCGTATGGGCGGCAACATGGTGCAGCGGCTGCTCGAAGGCGGGCATCAGCTCGTTGTATACGATCAGAGCGGCGACGCGATCAAGGCGAGTGTCGCCAAGGGAGCCAAGGCGGCGAAGGACATCGCCGACGTCGTCAAGCAACTGGCGCCGCGTCGAGTCGTGTGGGTAATGGTGCCTGCCGGCGCGGCGGTGGAGAGCACCATCGAGCAGCTCGTGCCGCATCTCTCCCGAGGAGACATCGTCATCGACGGTGGCAACTCGAACTTCGCGGACTCCCTGCGCCGCGCGGAGACACTGAAGGCAAAAGGGATCGAGTTCGTGGACGCCGGGACGAGCGGCGGGATCTGGGGCCTCACGAACGGCTACTGCCTCATGATCGGTGCTACGAAGGCTGCGTTCCAGCACTGCGAGCCGATCTTTCGAACCCTGGCGCAGCCGGACGGTTACGCGCACGTCGGCCCGCCGGGCTCCGGTCACTACGTCAAGATGATCCACAATGGGATCGAGTACGGACTGCTGCAGGCGTATGCCGAAGGCTACGAGATCCTGCACGCCTCTCAGGACTTCACACTCGACCTGGGTCGGATCGCGAAGCTGTGGAACCACGGCAGCGTCGTACGGTCGTGGCTGAACGAGCTGGCGGAGCGTGCGTTCTCCCGTGACGACCAGCTGGCCGGCATCCGGGGCTACGTGGAGGATTCGGGCGAGGGGCGCTGGACCGTGGAAGAGGCGCTGCGCCTGGACGTACCGGCGCCGGTCATCACGTTGTCGCTGCTCGCGCGGTTACGCTCGCGCCAGCAGGAATCCTTCGGCGCGAAAGTGATCGCGGCGCTCCGCCACGAGTTCGGCGGCCATGCGGTGCAGACCAAATGACGGTAATCTCTCTCATGCGCAATCGACTCCTTGCCGCCCTACCCGCACTCTCTCTGGCCTTCACGGCCACGACCGCCGCCGCCCAAACCGCCTTGCAGCTCCGCTGGGAGCTCACGGGGGACACGAACGCGGCCTTCACGCTGACCAATCGCGACACGAAGCCGCTCCCGCCGACCGGGTGGGCGATCTATTTCAGCGCGATGCATTCGGCTGATTCAGGCACCGTCGGAGCCGGGTTCGAAATCCAGGACGTGATGGCCGACCTGCACCGTCTCGTCCCGGGCGCCGGCTTCACGGGGCTCGCGCCCGGCGCGACGATCAGGATTCCGTACGTCACCCGGCCACTCCGGAATCGCAGCATGTCTCCGTCGGGTCCGTACATCGTGTTCGACGCCGCGAAGGACGTGGGCGTCCCGTTGAGCGATTTCGTTGCGGCGCCGTTCGAGCGCTCGCGGGATGTGGTGACGCCCCAGGCCCAGTTTTCGCTCGACTCCGTGATCCGCGACATCCCCACCAGCGAGCTGCCACCAGTGTTCCCTACGCCGGCGCAGGTGACAAAGGGAACGGGAGAGTTGCGGCTCACCGCAATGCCGCAGGTTACCGCATCGGCCGAGCTCGCGAACGAGGCGACGTTCGCTGCCGATTACCTGCGGCCGTATTTCCGCACGGGAGGGAAGGGAGGAGTCGCGCCCCTACGACTCGAGGTGGGGCCGGTCGAGGGACAAACGTCGCCCGAGGCGTACGAGTTGGTGATCGATCCCACGTCAGGTGTTCGGATCGTTGGTGTCTCGCCCGCCGGCGTCTTCTACGGGCTTCAGTCATTGCGCGCTCTGCTCCCGCCGCCGTCTTCTCGCGGCGCGCTCATCTTGCCGGTACTCCGCGTGGTGGATGCTCCGCGCTTCGGCTACCGCGGCTTCATGCTCGACGTCGCGCGCAACTTCCATCCGAAAGCGGCCGTGTTGCGCACGCTCGACTTGCTGGCGCGCTACAAGCTCAACGTCTTCCACATGCACCTCACAGATGACGAAGGCTGGCGGGTCGAGATCGCGGGCCTTCCCGAGCTGACGGCGGTGGGCGCGCGACGTGGCCACACACTCGACTCAAAGCGATTCCTGCAGCCCGCGTTTGGTTCGGGTCCCCGAGTCGACCAGCCGTATGGCAGCGGGTTCTTCTCCCACGCCGGCTACGTCGAGATCGTGCGCTACGCGGCGGCGCGACACATCGAGGTGATCCCTGAGATAGAGATGCCCGGTCACGCCCGCGCCGCGATCAAATCGATGGCTGGCAACCAGCAGTACATGCTCACCGACCCGGCGGACACGTCGAAGTACTGGTCAGTCCAGGGCTACCCCGACAACGTGATGAACCCGGCGCTTGAATCGACATATCGCTTTATCGAGCGCGTGGTGGGCGATCTCGTCGCGATGCACCGGGAGGCGGGCGCCCCTCTCCGACATATCCATATGGGTGGAGACGAGGTCCCGGCAGGCGTGTGGGTCGGGTCGCCGGCGGTGCAAGCCTACATGCAGTCGCACGGTCTCACGAGCGTTGACGATCTCTGGTTCGTTCTCTACGGCCGCGTCGAACAGATCCTGAAAGCTCAAGGCCTCGTCCCTTCGGGGTGGGAAGAGATCGCGGTGCGCAGGACGCGTCGCGACGGGCGGCCCGCGACTATCGTGAATCCCGGATTCGCCGAGCGCGGCTGGCGCGCCTATGTCTGGAACAACGTCCCCGGGTGGGGCGCCGAGGACCTCGCCTACCGGCTTGCGAACGGCGGGTACGACGTCGTGCTCAGTCCGGTGACGAACTACTACTTCGATCTCGCGTGGAATCAGAACCCGGAGGAGATCGGGCTCGACTGGGGTGGCTACATCGATATGCAGAAGCCATTCCAGTTCATTCCGTTCGACTACTATCGCAACACGCGCTTCGACCGTGCGGGCAATCCGCTCGATCCGGCAGTCTTCACCGGCAAAGATCGGCTCACCGATTACGGTCGGGCCCACATCGTCGGACTTCAGGGTAACCTGTGGTCCGAGACGCTGGGGGGCGAGGGACGGCTCGAGTACATGCTGGTGCCGAAGCTCTTCGCTCTCGCCGAACGCGCGTGGGCGCCTGACCCCGATTGGGCCAAAGAGGCTGACCCGGCCCGGTCCGACTCGCTCTACCGCGAGGCGTGGTCGCGTTTCACGAACGTGGTCGGCAAGCGCGAGCTGCCTCGGCTCGAGCGCGAGGTGCCGGGACTCAATTACCGGATCCCGACGCCCGGTCTGAAGGTGGACGGCGGTGTCGTGCTGTCCAATCTTGAGCTCCCCGGCTTTACCCTGCGCTACACGACCGACGGCACCGAGCCCACGGTGCGCAGCGCCGTGGTGCGCGGTCCGATCCCGTTGCGCGGCACCGTTCGCGTCGCCGCGTTCAGCACCCCGGGCCGGAAGGGCCGCACGGTCAGGCTCGCGGGTCCGTAGCTACTGCGTCACCACCTCCACGTTCGCGATATTCTTTTGCTTGAGCAGCGCGTTGAACTGCGCCAGGTCCTGCGCCACGAGCTGATCGAAGCGCGTGCGTGACGCCTGGAGCTGTTGGCCGAGCAGCTGCCGCACCTCGAGCTGCTGGCGTGTGGGTGCGAAATCGGAGCTGGCAACGCCGCCCGCGAGGTAGCCGACTTGCGCCGCCAGTTTCGCGGGCCAGCGCACGTCGTCCTGGCCACGGCCCGTGAGCCGCAGCTGCGTCAGGTCCTCTTCGACCGCAATGAACTTCTTCTCGAGTGAGTCGGCCGCAGTCTGGACCTCGCTGGTCGCGCGATCCGCCGCCAGCACTGCCCGCAATGCGCCGAGCTGGCTGCGCACCAGCTCGACCTGGTTGATCAGGCCGACCGTGGCGCCGAAATCGTTTTGCAGATCGAGCAAGACCGAGTCCTGCGTCGCGATCTCTGCCTCGCTCCCGCCGGAGTTCGGGTCTTTGCGCACCACCAGCGGCTGGCTGAACTCCTGCCCGCCGACGGCGAGCTTCACCGTGTAGGTGCCCGGTGGCATCAGGACGGTGAAGGCCCCCATGCCCGGCGCCGCCCGCCACCCCTCAGGTCCCACCCGCACCTCGGGGGCGTAGAGCGGCGGTGTGCGCAGCCGGGCCACCGCGACGGAATCGTTACGCAGGTCCCACCACACGCGGTTGACCCCCGCGTTCTTGGTCCCTTTGAGCGTGCGGATCGTCTTGCCCGCCGCATCCTGTATCGCGAGCGTGGCATCGCCGGTGGGTGCGGACTTGAGCCAGTAATTGATCGCGGCGCCGTACGGGGGATTCTGCCCCGCGGTGGGATCGTCGGTCATCGCGTTCGGCGCGGTGATCGAGCGGAACCGGTACGCCGGACGGGGCTTGAAGAGGGCCGCCGTCTGGCCGCGCACGTCGGTCGTGAGCTGCTGCAACGGCGTCACATCGTCCAGGATCCAAAAGCCGCGCCCGTACGTCGAGACCACGAGGTCGTTGAAGTGCTCTTGGATCGCGAGCCAATAGACGGGGGCGTGCGGGAGATTGGTCTGCAGCGGCTGCCAGCTCTCGCCGTCGTCGAACGACACGTACAACGCGCTCTCGGTGCCGAGGTAGAGCAGGCCGCGCCGCACGGGATCCTCGCGAACCACGTGCGCGTAGCTCGCCGGTCCCTTTGCGACGCCATTCACGATGAGTCGCCAGCTGCGGCCGTAGTCGCTCGTCTTGTAGACGAACGGGTCGCGGTTGTTTGCCTGGTGACCGTCCACCGTGAGATACGCGGTGCCGGTGTCGTAGCGCGATGGCTCGATGTTCGACACCGTGCCCCACGACGGCATGCCGGGGATGCTCGCCGTCACGTTAGTCCAGTTCTTCCCGCCGTCGCGCGTCAGCTGCACCACGCCGTCGTTCGTGCCCGCCCACAGCAGCCCCGCCTTGAGCGGCGACTCGGCGATCGCGAACACCACGTCGCCGTACTCGACGCCGATGTTGTCCGGCGTGAGGCCGCCCGAGATCTGCTGCTTGCTCTTGTCGTTGAGCGTCAGATCAGGGCTGATCACCTGCCAGCTCTTGCCGCCGTCGGTCGTCATGTGGACGAACTGGCTGCCCGCGTAGATGCGGTTGTGATCGTGCGGCGAGATCGTCAGCGGCATCGTCCATACGAAGCGGTACTTCACATCCGCCGCCGGGAACCCGATGGTGCTCTGCGGCCAGATCTCCACGTTCTGCGCCTGGCGCGTGCGCTCCTCATAGCGCACGACGATCCCACCCACGCTGCCCGAACCTGAGGCCGAAGACCAGATGATGTTGGGGTCGGTCGGGTCGGGAGTTGCCCAGCCGCTCTCGCCGCCTCCCACTGAATGCCACTCACCACGCGGGATGACGCCGGCGCCTCCTCCGCCTCCGCCAAAGCCGCCGACCTTCGAATTCGACGGCCCGCGCGACGAGGGCCCGTCCTGGCGGTTGCCCATCACGTAATAGGGGACCTGGTTGTCCACGGTGACGTGATACATCTGGGCGATGGGGAGCTGCACGCGGTCCCACGTGCGGCCGCGGTTGGTCGAGATCGCCACCTGGCCGTCGTTGCCCACGATCATGCGGTTGCCGTCGTTCGGGTCGATCCACATATCGTGGTTGTCGCCGCCCGGCGACTGCGGGAAGGGAACGTTCGTCGTCGTCTCCCCGCCGTCGAGCGTCTTGGAGAAGGCCGCGCACAGGAAGTACGCCTCGTTGTCGCGATCGGGCGCGACCGCGACGTGCGTGTAGTACGGCTGGCGGCAGGACAGCTGGCGGTCATAGGAGACGACGCGCCAGTTCTCGCCGCCGTCGTCGGAGCGCCACAGCTCGCCGCGGTCGGTATCCTGGCCGTGCACCGGCACCCCGTCGCCGGTTTCGATCAGCGCATAGACGCGGCTCGAGTTGCTGCGCGAGATGGCGAGCCCAACCTTGCCGAACGGCTTCGCGGGAAGGCCGTTACCGGTCAGCTTCTTCCACGTCGCGCCGCCGTCTTTCGTCACGTAGATCCCGCTCCCCGGCCCGCCGCTCTCCCGGCCCCACGTGTGGATCACGAGCTGCCACATCGCGGCGAACAGGATGCGCGGGTTGTTCGGGTCCATCACGACGTCGGCGGCGCCGGTGTTCTCATCGACGAACAGCACCCGCTCCCACGACTTGCCGCCGTCCATCGTGCGGTACACGCCGCGCTCCTGCTGTGGGCCGTAGCTGTGCCCCAACGCGGCGGCGTAGACGATGTCGGGGTTGGTCGGGTGGATCACGACGCGCCCAATGCGGCCCGTCAGGTCGAGGCCGAGGTGCTGCCACGTCTTCCCGGCGTCAGTGGATCTGTAGATCCCGTTGCCGATCGAGATGTGACTGCGGATCCACGCCTCGCCCGTCCCCGCCCAAACGACGTTTGGGTCCGAGGGCGCGACGGCGAGCGCCCCGATCGACTGCACCGGCTGATCGTCGAAGATCGGCTGCCAGTGGATGCCGCCGTCGGTGGTCTTCCAGATGCCCCCCGACGCGGCGCCCGCGTAGTACGTGCTCGGGTCGGCGACAACGCCCGCCACCGCGGAGACCCGGTTGCCCACCGGTCCGATGTAGCGGTAGCGGAGCTGACTGTACGTAGCCGTATCGGCCACCGGGGCGGCTGCGGCAGTCGCTGCGGGCCGCGCGGCGCGCGCGGGCCGGCGGCCGCCTTGGGCATCGCTCGTCAGCGGGATGAGAATGGTGAGTACGGCGGCGAGGGCGGCGAGGGCGACGCGGAACATGGCAAAGCCTCTTTGATTGTGGCGGTACAAAGAGACCGTCCGCGTAAGCAACCGGCAAGGAACCCCGTGTCGCGCGCGCGCGACAGGGTGCGTACCTTTTCCGGGATGACAGCTTACCGCTATCCCACCAGCCACGTCTTCTACCGCAAGCTCGGGTATGAGTACCCGAAAATCGTGCGCGGCGAGGGCTGTTGGCTGATCGACTCGCGCGGCAAGCGCTACCTCGACGCCGTCGGGGGCGCCTATGTCGCCAACCTCGGTCATTCCAACCCGGAGATCGCGAATTCGATCGTCGAGCAATGCCGCCAGTTCGGATATCTCTCCGGCACGATGTTCACGCATGGTCCGGTGGAGAATCTCGCGGACGAGCTCGCCGAGACGCTGCCGGGCGACCTGTCGAAGCTCTACTTCCTTTGTAGTGGATCAGAAGCGGTCGAAGCGGCGCTGAAGCTGGCCCGGCAGTATTGGGTCGAGCGGGGACGTCCCAGCAAGAACAGAATCATCGCGCTTGGCCCGGGCTATCACGGCAGCACGCTGCTCGCCCTCTCCGCCTCGGCGCGTGAAGCGCACAAGGCCCCGTTTCGTCCCTGGCTGGTCGATGTCCATCGGATCCCCGCGCCCTACCCGTATCGCTGCGAATGCGGCGGCCGCGGCGCCGCCTGCCCGGTCTGCAGCGCGGCGGTGCTCGAGGACGCGATCGAGAAACTCGGCGCCGATCAGGTTGCCGCATTCATCGCGGAGCCCGTGGGCGGCTCGTCGACCGGTGCCTCCACGCCGCGGCCCGAATACTTCAAGCGCGTGCGCGAGATTTGCGACAGACATGAGGTGCTCTTCGTCGCCGACGAGGTCCTCGTGGGCGTGGGTCGCACCGGCACCTGGTGGGCGATCGAGCCGTACGGCGTGACGCCCGACATCATGACCTTCGGAAAAGGCGTCTCGGCCGGCTATGCGGCGCTGTCCGGCATCGCGGCGCCCGAGCGCATCGTGGACACGCTGGCGCAGGGGTCGGGAAGCTTTGTGCACGCCCAAACATTCTCGCACCACCCGGTCGCCTGTGCGGCGGGCGTCGCGACGATGCGTTACCTCAAGCAGCACAGGCTGGTCGAGCGGTGCGCCAAGATGGGCCGCGTGCTGCACGAGCGCTTGGCGCCGCTCACCCAGCTGCCGCACGTGGGTGACGTGCGCGGCCGCGGCCTGCTCGCCGGCATCGAGTTCGTCGATGACAAGGCCAGCCGCACGCCACTGCCACGCGCAGCAAAATTTGCCGAGCGGTTCGCCGACTCGGCGCTCGCGGCCGGCATCACCGTCTGGCCGAATGTCGGGCACGCCGACGGCACCAATGGCGACGCCGCACTGATCGCGCCGCCGTTCATCATCACGGAGCCGGAAATCGACGAGATCGTGGGCCGGCTCACGACGGCGCTCGAGAAAACCATCGCGCAGGTGAAAGTCCGCGCATGACCGCGACCCGCGATTATCCACGCATCGTCGTGCCGCCGCCCGGTCCCAAGGCCCGCGCGATCGTCGAGCGGCAGGACCGCTTTGCCTCGACGTCGTATCCCAAGGAGTATCCGCTCGCCGTTGCGCGCGGCCAGGGCCCGATGGTCGAAGATGTCGACGGCAATCGCTTCCTCGATTTCATGGCCGGCATCGCGGTAGCATCGACGGGCTACGGCCACCCGAAAGTCGTGAAGGCCGTGCAGGATGCCGCGGCCCGCTTCCTGCATATCTGCGGCAGCGATTTCTACTACGAGAGCTTTGCGGCGCTGTGCGAGCGGCTGGCCCAGAGCGCGCCAGGGCCAAGCAAGAAGCGGGTGTTCCTGTCGAACTCCGGTACCGAAGCGGTCGAAGGCGCCATCAAGCTGGCGCGCCATTCGACCGGGCGGCCCGCGATCATCGGCTTCCTCGGCGCCTTCCACGGCCGCAGCTACGGCGGTTTGAGCCTCACGGCGAGCAAGGCCGTGCAGCGCTCCGGCTTCGCGCCGTTCCTGCCCGAAGTCCACCACGTGCCGTATGGCTACCGCTATCGCTGTGAATACTGCCGGGGCGAATCGGCATGCACGCGGCGGTGCACGTCGTGGATCGAGGACGAGCTGTTCGTCAAGAAAGTGCCGCCCGACAGCGTCGCCGCGATTTTCGTCGAACCGATCCAGGGCGAAGGGGGCTACGTCGTTCCACCCCCTGGGTATCTCCGCGACCTCCGGGAAATCTGCGATCGCTACGGCATCCTGCTCGTGTGCGATGAGGTGCAATGCGGCATTGGGCGCACCGGCAAGATGTGGGCGTGCGAATACGAAGACATCGAGCCCGATATCCTGCTCTCCGCCAAGGGCCTCGGCAGCGGCATGCCGATCGGCGCGATCATCGCCAAAGAATCGATCATGAAGTGGCAGCCCGGCGCGCACGGCACCACGTTCGGCGGGAACCCGGTGTGCTGCGCGGCCGCGCTCGCCACGCTCGACATCGTCGAGCAGGAGCTGCTCCCCAACGTCGCGAAGATGGGGAACCGGCTCCTCACGGGCGCGCGCGCGCTCCAAGAGAAGTATGCGGCGATCGGCGATGTGCGCGGACGCGGGCTGATGGTGGGGGTGGAGTTCGTCAAGGATCGCGACACGCGCGAGCCGGCGCCCGACATGCCGCACGACATCGTGGGCCGCGCCTTCAAGAAGGGGCTGCTGCTGCTTGGCTGCGGCAAGAGCGCGCTGCGACTCGCGCCACCCCTTGTGGTAGACGAGTACGACGTCGACACCGCCCTCCGGATCATCGACGAGTGCCTGCACGAGATGTCGGACTAGCGTCAAAAGTCATGTCGATGCAGGACGCCGTCGCGCGCCACGTGCGCGATGGCGACGTCGTCGTCATTGAAGGGTTCACCCACCTCATCTCGTTCGCTGCGGGACACGAGATCATCCGCCAGCGCCGCCGCGACCTGACGCTGTGCCGCCTGACCCCCGATGTGATTTACGACCAGATGATTGCCGCCGGCTGCGCGACGAAACTCGTCTTCTCCTGGGCGGGCAATCCCGGCGTCGGCTCGTTGCACGCCTTTCGCCGAGCCGTCGAAGGGCAGACGCTGGAGATCGAGGAGTATTCGCACTTCGGGATGGTGGCAAGGTTTAGCGCGGGCGCCGCGCGGCTGCCATTCTGGACGCTGCGCGACTACACCGGCACCGATCTGCCGCGCGTCAATCCTCGTATCAAGTCGGTGACGTGCCCGTACACCGGTGAGGCGCTGGCGACGGTGCCGGCGCTCAACCCCGACGTGACGATCGTACACGCGCAGCGCGCCGACGCGCAGGGCAACACGCAGATCTGGGGGCTGCTCGGAGTCCAGAAAGAGGCCGCGTTCGCATCGCACCGCGTCATTGTCGTCGTCGAGGAGCTGGTAGAGGAGCGGGTGATCCGGTCCGATCCGAATCGGACGCTGATTCCGGCAACGATCGTGAACGCCGTCGTGGTCGAGCCGTGGGGCGCGCATCCCTCCTACGCTCAAGGGTACTACGACCGCGACAACGACTTCTACGTCGGCTGGGACGCGGTCTCGCGCGACCGGACCGAGCTCGCCGGGTATCTCGACGAATTCGTCTACGGCGTGCGCGATCGCGCCGAGTACATGCAGAAGCAGCCGCGGCTGGCGGAGCGGCTCAAGGCACGAGAGCAGCGCTGCGCCGGAGTCAATTACGGCTACTGACTACACGCCCGACGAGATGATGGCGGCCGTGGCCGCGCGTGAGCTGGCGGACGGCGAGGTCGTGTTCGTCGGCATCGGCCTGCCGAACCTCGCCTGTAATCTGGCGCGCCGCACGCACGCGCCGAACCTCGTGCTCATCTATGAGTCGGGAGCGGTGGGTGCCACGCCGTCGCGCCTGCCCGTTTCGATCGGCGATCCCGCGCTCGTCACCGGCTCGCTGATGGTCTGCGGCATGGCCGACGTATTTCAGCTGTTTCTCCAGAATGGCCGGATCGAAGTGGGCTTCCTGGGGGGAGCGCAGGTCGACAAGCACGGCAACATCAACACGACGGTGATCGGCTCCTACGAGCGGCCC
>DASXTV010000074.1:0-65111 GCA_036505175.1 Gemmatimonadales bacterium | reverse complement strand
GCCGTGTCTTGACCGCCGCTTTTGTGTCTTGGCCGCCGCAGTCGCTTCTTGACCGCCTACCGCAACGCTGCCACCAACCCCGCATGATCCGACGGCCAGATCGGGTACGCTGGCCCGGGCAGACGGTCAGCCGGCACGTTGCCGAAGCGATCGATCGAGCCTGTGACCTTGCCGTCCTCGCGGGCGAAGCCGCGCGTCCACACGTAGTCGATGCGTTGATCGAAATTGGCGATCTGATCCGACAGATCCGCGACGTGGCAACAGGTCTGGCCGGCAACTCCGGGACGCAGTGCGGTCCACGTGTCCGTGAATCCCGAGCTCGCGAGCACGCCGTACATCGGCGAACCGGGCGTGTCGTTCAAATCGCCCATCAGCACGATGGGTGTGCTCGACCCGAGCGCTGCCATCATCTCCCCGACCTGCGCGGCGCGAATCTGCTCGAGTAACCCCGGCGGTGCACCCGCGAGATTGGCTTCGGTGTGCGCGCTCGCGAACGTGTAGGACCGGCCGTCGATCGTCGTACGCGCAAACACCCAGCCGCGAATCAGCACGACGCCGTCCGCCACCTGCCCCAGGTTGACGGAGAAGTCCTGGCCGCCGGCCGCGTCGATGGTCACGCGATCGGCATCGATCAGCAGCGCGTCATGATCCCTGAGGCGAACGAGTCCGGAGACCAGGTTGACGTCGATGTTGTCGGACGTCGCAGCGACCTGGTAATGCACGCCTCGCGCTGCGAGCGCGTCCTGCAGCAGGGCCAGGAAGTCCTGGTTCACGACAGCCGGCACACCCAACGGGCGCAGATCGATGTTGATCTGCGACACTTCCTGCAGCCCCACGGCGTGGGGCCGGCGGCGTGCGATCTCATCCGCAATGGCCGCGGCGCGCGCCGGGAAGTCGGTCTTGCCGACCGTTTCGATCGCGAACAGCAGCGCCGGAAAATCATCGCCCGGATCGGCCGTTCCCAGCGCGCGGATCACCAGATCGACGTCCGCACCGACGTAGAGGTTCTGCGTCATGACGGAGATTTCGCCCGGCACGGCAGCGACGCGCTGTTCGGTCAGCCAGTTCCCTGAGCCCGGGGGAACGGTAGGGAGGGAAAACGGCTCCTTACACGCGCCAGCGAGCACGATGAGGGCAGCCGCGATGGGATACAGGCGCTTCTTCATGAACGTCTCCGGGTTGATGACTGAACGTGGTGGTCGACGTAGCAGTATTCCCGGAGCCCGTCAAGCGGGCGTCAAGCTGTTCCACAGGCTAAAGCCTGTGCTCGGCAATCACTGTCCTTAAGGACAGTGTCGGCCGAGCCCACCCTTCAGGGTGGGAACTACCGAGCGAGACCGGTGCGGGGGTCGATGTCGCGCACGCCGCGCAGCACCATGATGCGGAAATGAATGCGCTGGATCTTCGTCCAATAGCCTTCCAGCGCGCGCGACTCGAGGGCGATGGCGGCGCGCCGCGTGACGCCCGGCGGCGGGGGCACGAGCGTCGCGAGCCGGTCGTACACCACGCCGCGCAGCGCCGGCGCGACACGCTGGAGCAGATGCCACAGCGAGAGCGCGTCCTGGGGGCGGGCGAGCGCAAGAATGTTGCGCATCGCGCGCGCGCGACCCTTTTCGAAATCGAACGCAATGAGGGCGCGCACGAGCGGCGCCGGCGCGTCTTCCACGTACGGCATGCCGGGCCCGGCAGCGGGACGAATCTGCATGAGCGCGCCGAGCGGCACGCGCGACGACCGACGACCGGTCTGAAACTCCACTTCCCCGCCGGTGACGTGCAGCAGCCCCTTGCCGAGGGAATCGGTTTCGAGCGTATAGGCGCAGCCGAGATCGATCGCGGTTCCCGCGGGCGTCTCGACGAAAAAGAGGCGCGGCACCGCGTCGACCTTGGCATCGATCGTGCCGCGGGCCAGGGCGAGGCGGTGCTCGTTCGCGCTGGCGACCACGAGCTGCACGCGCGTGTCCGGGCGCACTTCGACCTGCCCGATCCGTCCCACAGCGATGAGCGCGCGCGAGGAGTCGTCGGTCTGCAGCCAATCGCCCACGCGGAGGCGGCCGGAGGCGGCGAGGCGCGTGGTGCCGATGAGCGGGCGGCCGGCGAGTGCGGTGACGTCGTAGGCCGTGGTGCCCATCGCGCGGCCGATCATCAGGGCCACCCACACCGCGGCGGCGGCGAGCGGCACCCAATACCAGCGACGCTGCCACGAGCGCCCGACCCTCGTTTGTCCGGCGATCCGCGCTGCAATGTCGGGCCAGAGATCGCGCGGCGGCTCGAGGCTCTTCGGCAGACGGCCGACGGCGTCCAACAGCTCTTGTTCGTTCATCGCTCCAACTTCTCCCGTAGCAGGCGGCGCGCCCGAAACAGCTGCGCCTTCGACGTCCCCTCCGCGATTCCCACGAGCTGGGCGATCTCGCCATGCCCGTAGCCTTCAATGTCATACAGCACGAACACCTCGCGGGCTCCATCGGGCAGCTCGGCGATCGCGCGCTCCAGATCGATGCGCAGTCCCTCGGTCGAGTTCTGGAGGGGCGCAGGATGCTGCGCCCCTACAACATTGTCCGGGTCCTCCGCCGGCATCACGCGACGCTCCCGCCGCCCGGTCGTGCGCCGTTCATTCAGGACCACATTGACGGCGAGCCGATGCAGCCAGGAGCTAAAGGCGCTCTCACCCCGAAACGACCGCAGCTTGTCCCACAGTCGCACGAAGACATCCTGCGTGCGCTCCTCGGCATCGCGCGCATCGCCGGTGAGACGAAGACACAGCGCATAGACCCGGCCGGCGTGCTGGCGATACAGCTCCCGAAAGGCGGTCTGGTCGCCGGCCTGGGCGCGAGCGACGAGATCGCCCGGGGGGGGCACGATGTTAAGACGCCGTCGGGTGCTGCAGCGTTTGGAGCGCGCTCACGGCAGGCGGATGCGGGTGAGGTCACGCAGCCGCTGCTCCAGCTGCTTCTGCAGCTCGTTCAGACGCGCGCGCTGCTGTGCAACCTGTGCCTGTGCCTGGTTCTGGACGTCCGTGACACGCGCCCGCACGGGGCCGACCCTGTCGTTCACGAGCGCATCGACGCGAGCGCGCATCTGCTTTTCGGCGGCGGCGACTTGCTCGCCGAGGACCGCCTTGAGCCGCGCCGCGATCGCCTGATCGAGATTCGAGCGCACCGCAAGATCGGGATGGTGCAAGGCGCCGGACAGCCGGGCCTCTACGTCGAGGTTCGGGATGCCCGAGACCGCGCGCCAGATCAGATCGCCGATCGCGCTGTTCGCGAATCCGGAATCGCGCGTCCAGCGCACGTTGCCGGACCGAATCACGAAGCGCGCATGGATCGTGTCGCCGTTCAGGTTGAAGCCAAGCTGCGTCGTGGCGGCGCCGGGGTCGAGCCGCACCGGCACACCCGGGACCGCGAAGGCCGAAAGCCGAATCCCACCCACCGTCGCGCCCGCGGTGTCGACCGGGATATCGCGCACGTGATTGAGCATCGCGCCTGCGGCGAGCTGCGACCCGCTCGCTACCAATGCGGTCGGCCGGCCATACAGCGCCGGGTCGCTGGTCAGCCCCGTCAGCCGGCCGGCATAGCGCTGCGGCTGCGCGCTGGCCGGCTGCAGCAGAAACGACAGCTCGGCGCTGCGCAGCAGGAAGCCCGGCAAGGCGCGCTCCTTGGGAAAGCGCACGTCTTCGCCCGCGCGCCGCACGCGGCTCGGGCCGGTCGTGGCGCGCGGCAACAGCCCCGGCGGCATGTAGCGGCGGGCCAGCTGCGTGTAGTAGAGGACCTGCTCGAACGGCTTGATCGCGCCGGGCGCAAACAGCGCGGCCCCGACCTCCGGCGCATCGAGGCTTGGCAGCTTCAGCAGGCTTCGCGCAAAGGCATAGTCACGGCGCCGGGTGCTATCCAGCCCGGCTAGTCCCGCCTGGAGATCGGCGACGCCGGTCTTCACGCCGTTCTCGAGCGTTGTGACGCGGCCACGCGCGCGCTTCAAGCGGTCGATCGCCTGACGCGCTGCGTTGATCGTGGAGAGATCGGTGGCGCGCGCATGGCGCAGCTGCTCGAGTGTTGCGCTCGCCGAATCGAGCGTCGGGCCAAGGCGCAGCGTGTCGAACGCCGCCTTCCAGGCGCGCGCGCTCGAATCGGCGCGCGCACTCAGCGCCTCCGCGGCGGGGATCGTCGCGAGCCGGCGCGGATCGAGCGAATCGATGGTGATCTTGCCGGTAGCAAGTTGGAGCACCGGCACCTGAAATTGACTCGCCCACTCGCGCGTTTCGGCAAGGACGCGACCCGCAATCCCCTCACCGGACTTCGCCGCCACCCGTCCGTCCGTCTCGCGCGGGGTGCCAAACCGCAGGCCGTTCGCCGCGATGCGGTTGATGATGAGCTTCTTCTCGGTGAGCGGCACGACGTCGAGATCGGCGACGAGCTCGTCCGCCTGCAGCAGATTCTTGAACGCTTCGTGCGGGCTCGCGATCGTGAGGCCATACACCAACACCTTGCCGTGCGGGATGTCGAGATGCAGGCGCTCGATCTCGACGCGCGCGCCCAGCATCTGCGTGCCGACTTGCTGCGATTCGTGCCGCACGATGGTGTCGGCAAACAGCCACCACAGCACCGCAACGATCACGAGCAGAACGAGCAACGGTCCGATTGCACGCCAGCGGAAGATCTTGAAACGAGGAGCCTGGAGTCGGGAGTCAGGAGCCGGGGCGCTCATGGGCGAAACATCTTATAGACGTTGTAAACCTTCGACGCTGTAACTGCGCGATAGAATCTCGACTGCCGCACGCGCGCGCCGATGGTGGCGCGATAGCGCGTCACGCCCAGTCGCGTCGCAACGTAAAGCGGCACCGCGAGCACACCGGCAAACACGAGGCTGCCGAGCACGACCGTGTTGTTGAAGTTGGTGAGCGGGACGATGGGCATGTTATACAACGACGTGAAGAACGGCGTTAAGGAGGGCGTGAATAACAACGTATGACCGATCCAATCGAACACCGGGTCGAGCAGGAACCCGAACGGGATGAACAGCGCCCAGCCGAGCATCCCGCCGGCGAACGAGACGTTCAGCACGACGAGCGCCGCGAAGATCACCGCGTTGTGAATGTTCACGAGCGGTGTCAGGCCGAGGAATGAGCCCAGCACGATCCCGGCGGCGAGCTGGCCCGGAGTGCCTTCGGAATGGAGCGCGCCGAACAGCGATTGCATCAGCTTGATCAATGCGAACATGGGCTCAGGGGCTAAGGAATTGCTGGATGCCGCGTGTGCCAGTCGGTGCGGCTCTGATACACGCGACCCAGCGCGAGGATCTTCGCCTCGTCGAACGCCCGCGCGACGAAGCTCAGCCCCGTGGGCAGGCCCTGCACTCCGAAGCCGTTGGGGACCGAGATCCCGGGTACGCCCACGACGTTCGTTGGGCCGATGACGTTGGCGCCGCCGGTGACGCCGGGCCAGCCGTCGCGGAATGGCTTGTCGATCGGGCTCGCGACGGTTGTGCGTGTCGGCACAGCGAGCACGTCGAACTTCTTGAGGAAGTCATCGAGCGCGCGCTGCATCGGCCGGCGGACCCGCAGCGCCCGCAGATAATCGGGAGCGGAGATAGCGAGCGCCGGATAACCGCCCGTGCGGTCTTCAGGGGCGGTAAGCTGCGACAAGCGTCCATCTTTCAGGAGATCATCGAAGGCACTCGCGCCTTCGGCGGCGATGATCATCCCGGCGACGGCGCCGTAGGGGAGGTCGGGAAGCTCGACATCCTCGACAACCTCCACGCTATCCTCGAGAACCTTCAGCGCCTGCCGGAAATTCGCCGCGACTTCGGCCTGGATATCCTTGTCCGCGCCTTTTGGCACACCGACCTTCCACTTCGTCCCCCCGCTCCGTATTGCGGAGAGGGGGACAGGGGGTGAGGCAACTGACGAGGGGTCGTTCGGATCCTTTCCTGCAATCGCAGCCAGCACGATCCCGCAATCCTCCGCGCTGCGTCCCAGCGGCCCGAGCTTATCCATGGTCCACGCCAGCGCCATCGCGCCGTGACGACTCACGAGACCGTATGTCGGCCGCAGCCCCGTCACGCCACAGTAGGCCGCCGGAGTGAGAATCGAGCCGGAGGTCTCCGAGCCGATTGCGAACGGCACCAGGCCCGCCGCGACTGCCGCGCCTGGCCCGCTCGACGAGCCGCCGCTCCAGTAGTTCGGATTCCAGGGCGTCTTTCCCGGCCCGGTGAAGGACGCGTTCGCCTGGGTGTAACCCATCCCGCCCGCGAGCTCCACCATCGCGAGCTTGGCCACGAGCACGCCACCGGCTCCGCCGAGACGCTCCACGACAGTCGCATCGGCCGCGAATTTCTGCTGGCGATACGGCTCGGCGCCCCACGTCGTGGGATAGTCCTTGGTCGCCAGCAAGTCTTTCACGCCGTAGGGAATCCCGTGTAGCGGGCCGCGCCACTTCCCCTGCTGGATCTCACGGTCCGCGAGCGCCGCCTCGGCCAGCGCACGCTCGCGCGTGAGCGTCACGACGGCATTGAAGCGCGGGCCGATGCGCTCCAGACGATCGAGGAAATACGTCGCCAGCTCGGTGGCGCTCGTCTTCTTCTGGCGCAACAGCCGCCCCAGCTCGACCACCGACAGGAAGCCGACGTCCATCAGTCCGCTCCCCGATAGACGGAGTAGACGAAATCGGGCTCGTCGGCATTGGTGAGGGCGGTCTGATAAAGGCGTTCGATCGCGCGCAGCCGGCCATCGATGCTGCGCGTGACGCCCGAGAGATCATCGGCGGAAAAGCGATCGGGATAGCGGAGGCGGACGCCTTCGGCGAGGGCCTTGGCCAATGCTGAGGGCTCCTGTGCCTGCTGCTGCTGTTGTTGCGGTGGCTTGAGGTCTTCGAGAAACCATGGCGCTGCGGCGACCAATGCCAGTCGCTCCGCAAATGCTCTTCGCGAGATCTCCATCAGCCTTCCTCCCGTTTCAGTCGGTCCTCGGCAATCGCGAGAATCTCGCGCAGCGCCGTGCGCCGCTCCTCGTCGCGCGAGCCGCGCAGCCGCGCCTCGAGCACGGGCACAATGGCTTCCTTCGATCGCCGGTTCACGAATACCACGAAGCGAAAGCCGAACTTCTGCTCGTATTCTTCGTTGAGCGTCGCCAGCCGGCGGAAGACCTCCGGCGGGGTCGGGTCGCGATCGTAGCCCTGCTCCTTGAATGAGAGCGCCGACACGTTGTCGGGGGGCTCGCCGATGCGCGGATGTGCGTTGATCACCGCGATCTGCTCGGCCTCGGAAAGGGCTTTCAGGATCTCACGGGCGCGCGCGAGCATCGCGGCACCGCTGCGGAAGGGCTCCTCCGCACGAAGCCGATCCAACAACGGACCCGCGTTTTCGAAGAGATTCAACTGCCTCTGTAACTCGAGCACGCAAATGGTGACATCAAGAGCGGGATGTGGTAACGACGATTGGGATCGCTGATCTCGACATCCAGGGTGGCGCGCTGGAGGAAGGCCGCGGTCCCTTTCTTCTTATAGTACGCGCCGACGTCGAAGGACAACCGGTACGTCCCCGCGGTCAAGGCGCCATCGCCGAGCGCGGCGATCCGCCCGTCGGCGTCGGTCTCGCGGGTTCCCAGCTTCACGCGTTCGTTGCCATCGAGGCGCCACAGCGTCACGGCAACGCCGGCGGCCGGCTCACCGCGGGTGGTATCGAGGACGTGCGTCGAAATCGTTGGACGATTAGTGTTGGGCATGCTCAAGATCCGCGTGGGAACCCTGACGTTTACGGCGCGACTGGAAGAACAGAACGCGCCCAAAACGGTGGCCGTGATTCGCAAAATGCTGCCGCTCAAGTCCAAGATAGTCCACTGCCGCTGGAGCGGCGAGTCAACGTGGATTCCAATGGGCGAGCGCAAACTCGGGCTCGATTTCGAGAATCACACCAGCCATCCGGCGGCCGGGATGCTGCTCCTCTACCCCGGCGGGATCAGTGAGACGGAGCTCCTCTTCCCCTATGGCTCGACGATGTTCGCAAGCAAGGTCGGCCAACTCGCAGGCAATCACTTCGCAACGATTACCCAGGGACAAGAGCAGCTGCCGGAGATCGGCAGGCTGACCCTCTGGGAAGGGGCGCAAGAAATTGTAATTGAAGAGGTGTGAGCTCTCCCGATCTCGTCATCCGCGGTGGGACCGTCATCCTGCCTACAGGCCAGCGATCCGCCGACATCGCCATCACAAATGGAGTCATCAGCGCCATTGGGAGCGAGGTCCGCGAAGGCGCGGAAGTGATCGACGCAACCGACCTGGTCGTCCTTCCCGGCGTCGTGGATGCGCATGTGCACTTCAATGAGCCAGGCCGAGCGAACTGGGAGGGCTGGGAGGCCGGTACACGGGGCGCGGCGGCGGGCGGCGTCACCACGGTGCTCGAGATGCCGTTGAACGCGCACCCCCCAACGACCACGCCCTCGGCCTTCGACGAGAAAGTCGCCGTCGCCAGCGAGAAAGCGCTCGTGGATTTCGGCTTGTGGGGCGGCCTAGTGCCCGAGAACCTCGGCGACCTCGAAGCGCTCCACCACCGTGGCGTGGTCGGGTTCAAAGCCTTCATGAGCGACAGCGGCATCGACGACTTTCACCGCGTGTCCGACGGCGTGCTGGCGATCGGCCTCAAGGCCGCCGCGCGACTCAACGCGATCGTCGGCGTCCACGCCGAGAGCCAGGAGATGCTCGCGACGCACGGCGCGCCGAATCCGCTCGCGTGGTGTCGCGCCCGGCCAGCCGCCGCCGAAGTCGCCGCCATCCGCCGCCTGCTCGTCTGCATGCGCGGCGCGGGCAAAGGCGTGCGCGCACACGTTGTCCACGTGAGCTGCGTCGAGGGATTGGCGGAGGTGAACGACGCGCGCAGCAAGGGCGTGGCGATCACCGCCGAGACCTGCCCCCACTATCTCGCGTTCACCGAGGAGGATTTCGAGCGCATCGGCCCGCCGTTGAAGTGCGCGCCGCCCATCCGCGATGCAGCAACCCGCGAGGCGTTATGGGACGAGGTACTTGCGGGGCGCGTGGACACGATCGGCTCGGATCATTCCCCCTGCCCCGCCGCTGACAAAGAGAAAGGCGCTGACGACATCTGGAAGGCGTGGGGTGGTGTCGCCGGCATTCAGGCAACTCTTCCTGCCTTGATGACCGAGGGCGTGCACGCTCGAGGGTTGTCGTTCGAGCGCCTTGCCCATCTCACCGCCACGTCACCCGCGCAGCTGTTCGGACTCTATCCGCGCAAGGGCGCGATTGCGGTGGGCGCCGATGCCGACCTTGCACTCGTGGATCCCAATCGGGCGTGGATGCTGGACGCAGACGAGCTGGAAACACGCAGCGGCGTCAGCGCTTACCTCGGCCGAAAATTCACGGGCCGGGTCGTGCGGACGATCGTGCGGGGGGAGACGGTCTATGTCGACGGCGAAGTCGTCGGCAGACCGGGCTGGGGACAGTTCATGCAGCCCCGTCCTCGCGACATATCCACAATTATGGATATGTCCGGGAACGGGTGATGAGTTCAATGCGGTTTGACCAGTCGTTGCTCGAACGCCGGCTCGACGAGCTGTACGCGATCGGCGCCGAGCCGGATGGCGGTACGTACCGGCCGCTCTATGGCGATGCTTGGGCCACGGCGGTCGAGCGTGTTGAACGCTGGATGAAGGATGCGGGTCTGAAGACCCGGCGGGACGCGGTCGGGAATTTGTGGGGGCGAACCGAGGGAAGTGGGAAATCGATAGTCACCGGCTCACACATCGATACCGTCCGGCACGGCGGCCGGCTCGACGGCGCACTCGGGATCTGCGCCGGACTAACCGCCGTCGAGACCTTGCTCAAGACACGAGGCAAGCCCCGGCGCACGCTCGAAGTGATCGCGATCTGTGAGGAAGAAGGTTCGCGCTTCAACACCAACTTCTGGGGCTCCCGTGCCATCACGGGAGCCATTGACACCGTGGACCCCCAGATCGCGGCCGCCATGCGGGAGCGTGGCCTCGACCCGGCCCAGGTCGCCGCTGCGGCGCGCGACGATATCGACACCTTCGTCGAGCTCCACATCGAGCAGGGTGCCGTGCTCGACTCATCGCGACAGCCGCTCGCCGTCGTGAGCGCGATCGTGGGGACCGCGCAGCTCGAGGTCACCGTGACCGGCCGAGCGGACCATGCCGGCACGACGCCGATGGAATTGCGCCGCGACGCGGTCGCGGGCGCGGCGGCCATGATTCAGGCCATCGAGTCGATCGCGCGCTCGTTGGGGAGCCCCGCGGTCGCCACGGTCGGCAAAGTACGGGTGGAGCCTGATCAGATCAACGTTGTCCCCGGTCGCGTGGTTTTCACGACCGACCTACGTCATGCGGATCTGAGTGCGCGACGCGCCCTGGAGCAGCGTATCCGGTCTTTGTGCAGCACGATCGCGTCGGAGCGCCGTCTCGGACTCGACATTCAGATGCTCCAGGAGCGACCTCCAGTGCCGATGCACGCCGACGTGCGGGCTCTCCTCACGCAAGCGGCGAGCGACTGCGGTGTTGCGGCGACGGAGCTGGTGAGCGGTGCGGGACACGATGCGCAGATTCTGGCGGCGCGCTGCAAGGTCGGAATGCTGTTCGTGCCGAGTATTGGAGGGCGGTCGCATTGCCCGGAGGAGGCGACGGATCCGGCCCATCTTGTGTTCGGGGCCGAGGTGCTGGCGCGGGCGCTCCACGTACTGGCGTACTGACGAGGTACCACTAAGAGGTGATGCTCGGTCGCAACGTTTATTACGTGACTGCGACACGACCCGTTGATTCCCGCCGGTGTATTCACGAACATCTTCGCATCAGCGCTTCATCTCGGAGAGGAAGCATGGGCGCGATACACACTCTGGGCTGGACCCTCATTCATTCGGTGTGGCAGGGGACGCTCGCCGCAGCCGGGCTCGCTGCCCTCTTAACGGTTGTACCGGCGCGTGCCGCGCGCAGCCGCTATGCGCTGAGCGTCGCGACACTACTCGTGATGCTTGCGCTCCCCCTCGCCACGGGCCTGCGCATGGGCAGCGAGCCGTCGTGGACGGACGCCGGCGCCCACGCCTTCACGACGCGGATGCGCGCGGTGGAGCCCGCGCTGCCATGGGTGGTGGCCTTATGGTTGGGCGGCGTACTGCTCATGTCGACCCACGCGGCGTGGGGGTGGCTGGCGACGCAGCGCCTGCGGACCGTGGGAACGCGTCCCGTTCCCGAGGCCTGGCGGCAAACACTCGCCGCTCTCGCCACGCGGCTCCGCGTCAGCCGGCCCGTGCGGCTGCTCGCGTCGGCCTTGATCGCGGTGCCCGCCGTCATCGGCTGGTGGCGGCCCGTGATTCTCATCCCGGTTAGCGCGCTGACGGGCAGCGGGCTCACGCCCCTGCAGCTCGACGCGCTGCTGGCCCACGAGCTGGCCCACGTCCGACGGCACGACTACTTCGTGAACCTGTTGCAGTCGGTGATCGAGACGCTGCTCTTCTATCATCCCGCCGTGTGGTGGGTGTCGGCGCGCGTGCGCCAGGAGCGCGAGCACTGCTGTGACGACTTGGCCGTCGCCGCCTGCGGTGACGCGCGCTTTTACGCCACCGCCCTCTTCACGATGGAGCAGCTGCGCCTGGCAGCGCCGCTCGCTGTCGCCGCGAGCGGCGGCTCGCTGGTCGGCCGCGTCCGCCGTCTCGTGCTGCCGCCAGCGGGCGCAACCTTCCCACGCTGGCTCGCCGGCGTGGTAGGGGTTGGACTGGCGATGGCTGGCGTGATCGGAGGCGATTGGAGCCTGCATCGCTTGGCGCCCGTATCCACCGATTCGCTGATTGCCCTCGCGACGGGATCCCATGATCCGGCGGTGCGCCACGACGCCGTGAAGGCGCTCGGCAGGACCACGGAACCGCGAGTCCGAGCGACGCTCACCACCCTCGCCCTCAACGATGCGGATCAAGATGTGCGGGACGAGGCGGTGGAGAGTCTCGGCGCGGCGTTCCCCGGCGCCGAGACCGTACGCGTGCTCGCCGCCATCGCGCGGCGTGATCCGGACAAGCACGTCAGGCACGAGGCCGTGGAAGTGCTGGGCGAGATGAAGCACGGCGCGGGTCTGCCGGAGGTCATCCACCTCGCCCGCACGCATCCGGATCCCTCGGTGCGACGCGAGGCGGTCGAGAGCATCCGCGACGAAGCACCACGGGCAACGGCCGTGCCGATCCTGCGCGAGATCGCGCAGCGGGACCCAGACCGCGACGTGCACCGCAAGGCGGCGCGCGCCTTGGCGAAGCTGGGCGAGCTCTAGCTTAACAGCCGCCGGATTTCGTCCAGCTCCGCCGGTGTGGCGGGCCGCGTCGACAGGGCTCGCAACACCAGCTCCAGCGCCGCCCGCCGCGGCGCCACGGACGCGCGCCGCGTGAGCCGCGCCGCCTCCTCCACGAGCGGGCGCGCGGCAGCCGGCGAGTCACGCTTCAAGAGGCGCGACGCGAGGTGTAAGAGCGCCGCCGCCCAGTACCAGCGGAGCGTGCGTCGCTCGACGAGTCCGCGCGTCTCCGCCAGGAACGCCTCTTCCGCTCGCTGCGCCTCGCCGGCCGCCTCCTGATGCCGCCGCCCGAGGCGGGTCAGGGTCGCCAGGAATACTCCGGCGTCGACCTCGACCGTTCCCTGGCCGAAGCGCTGCCAGTCTATCACCCCGGGCACCCCGGGATCGCCCCCCAAATCGAGGATGTGCCGGGCGTACAGGGTGCCGTGCACGAGCCGCGGCGCGCTCTCGTGAGGCGGCGTGCGCGCCAACGCGACGGCGACGGCCTTGGCCGCGGCGCCGAGCCCGCGGTCCGCAACGGCCAGCTGCGCCACCGATTTTCCCGCCTGTACCAGCACCTGCGCCACGCCGACCGGCGGGCCGAGCTTGACGGGAGCCGACGCCGCGCTCCAGATCCAGCGGGCCGCCAGCTCGCCGGCGCGGCGCCCCTGCCCCTCCTTGATCAGCTGATTCGCCGGAAGCCCCTCCAGCCAGCCGATGGCCAGCACGCGGAGCGTGGGCTCCCACGCGAGGAGGGGGGGCACGCGCGCGCCCGCTCTACCGCCCTCCCCGAACCCGACGGCGCCCAGGGCTCGATAGAGGGCGGCTTCCGGCTCGGCGTCGGCGGCGTAGGCTTTGATCGCGAAGCGCCGGCGCCCAGACTGTACGTCCAGCGTGGCGCGCGAGCCCGGCGTGTAGCCGCACAGGCGCATCTCGATCGGATCGTCGCTCGCGACGCCGAGCGTCGGGAGCGCTGCCGCGAGGCCGGACCCCCGAATCGCGACGAGTCCAGGAAGGGCGGGATCGTCGGGCAGGTCGACGGTCGGTTTCATTCTGTCAGCGCACGGCGCGCTTCTTCGATCGCCGCCCTCACTTTGTCCCGCCACCCAGTTTCCTGGCGCTTGAAGATGCCGCGCGCCACCTCGAGCAGGGCGCCGGCGCAGTGTGGGGCAAAGCGCTCGCGCCACTCGGGCGGCACGTGGCGGAAGTATTCCTCCGCGAAAGCGCGAGCCGCCGCGCGCGCCTCCTCGCGGGAGAGCGCGTCCAGGCCCACGCGGCCCACGATGTGCGCGAATAAGTGGGCAGGATCCCGCACAGGATCGCCCAGACCCGCGGAATCGAGGTCGATGAAGATCACTCGGGTCGGCGAGAGGAAGAGGTGGTCGGTCTTGAGATCGCGATGGATCGGCGCCGGCGGCACGTCGCTCAGCCCGCGGGCCACAGCTCCGACGAGCGCGTCGATTTCGGCGCCGGCGTCGGGATACGCCCACTGAAGGAGCGCCCCGGCCCGCCGGACTTCGTCGAGCTGATCCGCCAGGGAGTACGGCTCCGTCACCGCGACGTCATCCTGATTGAAGGCGGCGACCGCCCGGGCGACTCGTCGCAGCGCGTCGCCTGAGTCCCGGCGCTCGAGCAGCAGCTCCTGCAATGCCGTGCCGGCGGCTTCCTCGAGCACGAGGGTCCGCAGCTCCGCGAGATACGCCACGGGGCGGACGGCGGTATAGGGCCGCGCGTCTTCCGGCCTCGCGGCGAGCGACTCGAGTAACGCGTTGGTCGCCGCGCCGCGATGGTCCCGGTACACCTTCAGGTAGCAGCGCACCGTGCCGGCGCGCGCCGTCCGCTCCTCCCGGGCCCTCAGGGTGTAGCGGAGCGCGGCGCCCAGCTCAGTGCGATACCGGGTGGGCTCGATCGTACGCTCGCGGCGGCGCCAATCCCCGGGGCCCAAGTGCCTGGCCAGCCTGGGCTCGAGCTCTTGCAGAGCGCCGTTCAGGACGGGGGCGAGATGGGGCAGTTTCCGGTCGAACGGAAAGAGCTGCACCAGCATCCCCAGCTCGGGAATGAAATCCACGGGCTCGTAGACGAGCCACTGGACGGGGATGTCGCGCCGCGGATCGGATGCGCGCAGCTCGCGCCACAACGCCTCGGCCTTCCCCAGCTCGGCATACACCAGGCCGGTGACCCACTGGTCCCAGCGCCGGCCAGTGGCGCGGTCGACGAGGTGCAGCGTGTACTGCAGCACCGCCCGCGCCGTGGACTGCCGAACCCGAAACCGGAACGGCTGGCACGTTTCGATCTCACACTCCTTCCCCGCGATCGGCGTCAGGCGTTCCCGGAACAGTTCGAGCATTCGTCCGGGGTCGCTCGCGACGGCGAGCTGCGGGAAGTCGGGGTCGACGGGGAATCCGCTCATGCGGACACCAGGTCGTACAGCCGGCGGTAGCGCCCGCTGTTCTGCAGGAGGTCGGCGTGAGTTCCTTGGCCGACGACGCGCCCCTCCTCGAGGAGCAGCACGCTATCGGCGTCCGCGACCGACGGGAGGTCGTGCGTGATCAAGAGGCAGGTCTTCCCGGCCATGAGGCGGCCGAGCGCCTCCCGCACCTTGGCCTCGCTCTCCACGTCGAGTCCCGTCATGGGCTCGTCGAGGATGAGGATCGGTGCGTTCCGAATCAGGGCCCGGGCGATGGCGATGCGCTGCCGCTGGCCGCCCGAGAGGGTCGCGCCGCGCTCGCCGACGACGGTGTCGTAGCCGTCGTCCAGCTCGCGGATGAACTCCTCGGCGTTCGCCGCCCGGGCGGCGGCCACGATCGCGTCGAGGCCGGCGTCGGGGTTGCCGTAGGCAATGTTCTCCCGGATCGTCGCGCCGAACAGGATCGATTGCTGGAGCACGAGCCCGATCTGGCGCCGCAGCGACTCGCGGCGGTAGCGCCGGGTATCGACCCCGTCGATCAGGATCGCCCCGTCCCGCGGCTCGTACAGTCGCAGGATGAGACTAACGATGGTGGACTTCCCCGCCCCCGACGCGCCGACGAGGGCCAGCCGCTGGCCCGGGACAACGGCGAAGGAGACGCGTTGCAGCACCTCCCTGCCGTCGCCGTAGTCGAACGACACGTCCTGAAAGGCGATCGCGCCGCGGAACCGCGGCGCCTCGACCGCGTCGGGACTGTCCTGGATGTCCGGCTCGATGTCGAGCACTTCTGAGATCCGGTCGGCGCTGGCCATGGCCCGAGAGAACTTGGCCGAGGCCTTGGCCATGCCTTTCACGGGATTGTAGAGGTTGCTCAGGTAGGCGACGACGAGGACGAGCTCGCCCGGCAACATCGCGCCGTGCAGCACCCGCAGGGCCCCGAACAACACCGCCGCCGCAGTCCCGACCGCCGTGATGATTTCCGACGAGCGGGTCGCGGCGGCCTCGAGCCGCGCCACACGGACGCTCTCGCGTAGCGTCTCGGCCGTCACGGCATCGAAGCGCTCCTCTTCGTGCCGCTCGCGGGCGAATGCCTGCACCAGCGGAATCGCCGACAGGACCTCGCTCATCCGCGAGGCCACTTGCCCTTCCTGGCGCTTCTGCCGCTTTACCGACGTCTTGGTCTTGCGATATAGATGAAGGAGGCTGAACCACAGCAGTGGCACGGGAGCGAGGGCCACCACGCTCAGCTTCCAGTCTAGCGTGACGATAACGAGGACCATCCCAATCACCGTCAACAGATCGGAGCAGAATTTGAGCAGATGCTCGGCGAACACGTTCCGCAGCTCGTTCGTGTCGCCGGCGATCTTGGTCAGCAGGTCGCCCGAGCGGGCCCGGTTGTGAAACGACAGAGACAGCCGTTGCAGATGGGCGAACATCTCCCGCCGCACGGCGTACACCATCTCGGATCCCACGGACGACGTGATGAACACCTGGAAATAAGAGCAGAGGCCGCCGGCGAGCGCGATCACCACGATCGCCGCGGCGGCGCCCGCGAGCAACGCGACGGGGTCCGCGGTGGCGATCCCCGGCATGCCGCGGAGGAACGGCGGGAGCGGGTGGTGCAGGATGCCGTGGTCGAGAATGACCTTGAGGGGCCACGGCTTGAGGAGCTCGGCGGCGGTGACGCCGAGCGTACCGAGGCCGGCCAGCGCCAGGCGCCCTTTGACACGGCCAAGGTGCGTCCACACGATCCGGCGAAAGCGCGAGCCCTTAGCCTGAGGGCGCATGGCTCTCCTCCAGGAGACGGACCGCCTCGGCGCGGCGTTGCCGGATCCGATCGGGCCGCGTGTGGCGGGTCGTGTCCAGTGCCAGCCTATGGATCTTGCGAATCAGGACCGCGCCCTCGTACCAGGCGACGCGCCGGTCCAACTCGGGATCGGCGCGCCCGTAGGCATCCAGCACTCGCTCGCGCAATGCGGCGAAATTCGGGACCCGCGCCGGCGCGCGCAGCGCGCTGCGGCGCAGCTGGGTGAACAGCGTGCCGAGGTCGAGAGCGGGATCGCCCAACGCACACCGGTCGAAGTCCAGCACCACGACATCGCGACCGTTCCACAGGAGGTTGGCGGGGCCGAAGTCTCCGTGCACGAACGAGAGGACAGGTGGGTCGAACGGCAAGTCGCGCCGCAGCTCGGCCAGCCTCCCGCGCAGAGGCCCGGTCGAGCCCGGAAGGCTCGTCTGGAGCTCGGCCACCCGGAACCGAAGCTCGTTCCACACGGTGGCGGCGCGAATGACCCGATCGGCGATCACCGTTGGCGGGATGGCATGCAACGCCGCGAGCGCTCGTGCGACCGCCGACGCGACCGGACCGTCGTCTGCTCCGAGCGCGGGCGTGAGGGGCTCGCCCGCCTCGTGCGTGACGAGGAGGAGGCGGCGCCACGCGTCGTAGGCGAGCGCGCGAGGACTCACGACCCCTCCCGCGGCGCTCAGGGCACGCAGGACGCGCGCCGCGCGGACGGCGCTCTCCTCGTGCTCATAGAACTTGCCGACGCAGCGCAGCTCCGTCCCATCGGCGGCGAGGAGATCATACTGGACGACGCGGTTGTGGGCGCGCTCGGTCAGGGGATGGGCGCTCCACGCCGCAAGCAGCGCGCTGTCCTTGCCGCCACTGCCAAAAACTCCTTGACCGCCTGCGACCCGCAGCGCGGCGCTCACGAAGGCAGTTTCGTTCATGGAACCTGCACGGGAGACCCCACGTCCCGTAGCGCCGCGAGTGCGCGACTGGCGAGCCGGGGGACGATGGCCGGCCACCGGCTCGGCTCCAGCCGGCATACGGTGTGGATCTTGCGAACCAGCGTGACACTGCGGTAGAACGCCACGTTGCGCGCCGACACCGCGCCGACATAGGCGTCGCGAAAGGCGGTGAGCCAGTGGGCGGGGGCGCCGCGCCGCTCCAACTGGCCGAGGAAGTGGCCCACATCGTACGCCGGGTCGGTATAGCCGAACATGTCCAGGTCGACGAGCACCAGTCGCTCGCCCGTCCACACTATTTGTTCCGCGTCCAGGTCGCCGTGCACCGGCGAGGGGGCAGCGGGATCGAGCCCGGTCGCCGCTTCCTCTAGCTCCGCCAGCAGTGGTGCAACCATAGGGACTGCCCCCGGGCAGCGCTCGCGCAGGCGCCGGCACCGATCCCGCGTCTCGTCGAGAATCATCGCCGCCGCCGTCGGCGGCTCAGGGACAACGGGCAGTCGATGCAGCGTGGCCGCCAGGGCCGCCGTCCGGCGCAGAAGCGCCGGCACCCCGCTGGCGGCGACATCGGCCACGCTGCGGCCCTCTACCCACGGGAAGACCAGCATCCGCTCGCGCGGCAGGTGGTGAATCGGGAGACAGAGGCCGTCTCGAAGAGCATGCACGTGAGGCGCCAGCTTCCGTGCATACGCCCACACACGCTCCGCGAAATCGTCCGCATAGACTTTCAACGCGTAGTCGCGCTGTTCCCCCGCGGCGGAGCGGACCTGCGCGCGGACGACGAACCGGTCCGGATGCACACTGTACTTTCTGCAGACGGCGCCCACCGGCCGGAAGCCGACCGGCAGGATCGGCGCCAGCAGCTCGAGCACCGCAGCGGGCTGCCGGACGCGCGTGAGCCGTTCCTGGAGCGCGACGCGCTCCTCGACGCGGGGGCGGTAGAGGAAGCGCATTCAGTCCCCCGCCTCGTCGTCGAGCCAGCGGGAGAGATACCGGGCGAGCCGCGCCGCCCCGTCGAAGGACGGCAGCAGCGCGCGCACCAGCCGCGCGTGCGCGTCCGGGTCCTGCTCGAGCGCCCACTCGAGGGCGGCGGCGAGGGTCGGCCCGCTCAGTGTCGCGGGCGCGACCCAGCGAGCCAGGCCGTGCGTCGCCACCGCCTCGGCCCGGATGCGCTGCTCGACTTTGTGCGTCGCCCGCGGCACGATCACCAGCGGGCGCGCCACGCGCAGGGCCTCGTACACGCTGTTGTAGCCGCCCATGCTCACGATGACGTCGGCGGCGGCCATGAGCTCGAGGTTGTCCGCCTGCCGCACGACCCGGCACGAGGCGGTGGCCCGCGCCTCGAGCCTCGCCCGCTCGTCGGCCGGCATGTAAGGTCCCGTCACGAGAATCGCGGAGAGGTCTTCTCGCAGGTGCTCGAGGGCAGCCAGCACCGCGTCCAGCACCGGAGAGCCGTCGCTGCCGCTGCCGACCGTGGCGACGAGGAGCCGCCCCTTCCCCGGCAGCCCGTGCCGCTGTCGCAACCGGCGCGGATCGACCGCGGGCGGATCACGCACGATCGGCCCGCAATACTGCAACTTGCGACGAATCGACGCCGGGATGGCGTACGCGTCGGCCACGTCGTACAGGTTGGGCGAGCCGTAGACGGCGATGCCGTCGTACAGACCCTCGAACGCATCGTAGACGCCCAGGTCCTGCCAGAGCGCGCGGATCGCCGCCGGATCGTCCATGATGTCGCGCAGGCCGAAGACAAACCGGGAGCTCGGGTGCTGGGCTTTGAGGGCGTACAGCCCGTCGCGGAATTCGCCCGCCTTGCCCAGCGGCTCGTGATCCACCAGCACGAGGTCGGGGGCGAGGCCCAAGGCCGCGTCCCGAAGGATCGAGCCGCGAATCCGGGCGAAGCGCTCCCGCGACACCGCTTCGTCTTCCTCAGTCTGCGGCCTCGCCGCGGGGACGATGCGGCCCGGCAGCTTGATGTAATCGCACCGCTCGGGCAGGGTGAAGGTGCTGGCGATGGGCGACTCGGTGGCGATGTACGCCACCGCGTTCGGGTGCGCCGGCAGCAGCTGCCGGGCAATGATCAGCGTCCGATTGATGTGCCCGAGACCCTTGTGATCCTGGGCGTACATCAGGAGCGTGCGGCTCCGGACGGTTGGGGCGGCGGCCGCCGTCATCTCACCGCCGTCGCGGCGAGCGGGGCGCTCAGCAGCTCCGCCAGCAGACCCGGGATGCGGGTGAGCCCGCCCACGTCGACTCGGCTGCGGCTGGCCGGTGGCGCGCCGAGATCGCGGGCCAACCACTCGCTCAGCGCCCGCGGGGTCAAGTCGTTGGGGTGCAGCACGTCGAGCAGGCCCAAGTCCCGCAGGCGCTGCGCGCGAATCCATTGCTCGGGCTCGGGGTGCACACGCGGCACGATGAGCGCGTGCTTCTCGAACGACAGCACCTCGCAGATGGTGTTGTACCCACCCATGGCGATGATCCGGTCGGCCCGATCGATGAGCGGCACCGGATCGGGGACGAATTCGAGGACGTCGCAGCGCGGATGGCGCTGCGCAATCTCGAGCAGGCGGTGCCGCTGCTCCGGCGGCATGTAGGGACCAGTCACCACGAGACCCGTGGTGTCGGGCGGCAAGTCGGCGGCAACGAATGCCTCAGCGAGAGCGTGACCGTCCACGCCGCCGCCTACCACACAGAGCGCGAGCTTGCCCGGCGGCAGGTTCGCCAGAATCTGAGCAGCCTGAGCCCCAGCGAACTCGAGGCGGGGACGCTGGTCGAGGTAGCCGGTGTATCGCACCTTGCTTTCCACGCCGTCGAACCCGTAGTACTCGCGAACTGGATCGAAGACGCTGGGGTCCCCGTAGATCCAGATGGCATCGTAGTAGTCCCGCATAGCGTCCAGACTGCCGTCGGCTGTCCACGTACGGAGCACGGTTTCCGGATCGTTCAACACCTCGCGCAAACCCAGCACGCAGCGCGTAGGCCCGTACTCGCGAATGCGTTGCAGGGTGGGGAGCAGCTCGCGGCCCGCGCCCAGCGCCAGGTAATCAACCAGCAGCACGTCCGGCTCGAAGGTCTCGAGCGCCTTGCGAATCACGTTGCTCCGCAGCGCAATCAGCTCCTGGTCCGACAGATCCAGGGAGCGCGCGTTCAAGCTCCCATCGGCCTCCTTGCGCAGACCCGGGAGCGTGACGCAATCGACGCCGGCCGGCAGCGGGATTGCCCCGGCCTGCCACGCCTCCGCGATCATGAGGACCACCGGATGCATTCCGGAGCCGCGCAGGGCGTGCGCGATCGTGGCGTTGCGCCGAATGTGGCCAAACCCGTGCATGCCCTGCGAGTAGGTGGCGATCCGTGGGGACGGCGGCTCGGGGGCGGCCAGGGGCGTCAGGGACCCGCGTATCCCGTCGAGCAGCGTCCGGATTTCGGCCATCTCCGCGGGCGTCGCCGACGACGTCGACAGGGCGCGGAGCGCGAGGTCGAGCGCTTCCACGATCCTCGGGACGTCGCCCCCATTCTGGGGCGACTTCCGCCCGTTCCGTGGCTCCATTCCCACCGCCCCTCGCCCGCCGGTTAAAAGCGCCAGAGATAGCTGAGCTTCACGAACACCTGCCGCCCCACCGACAGATCGGGCGAGCGACTGCGGAATAGAGACGGTGGCGACCCCACGATCGCGAGGTTCTCGTACCGATCGGTATAGCCCACATAGAACGCCGTCCCGGGGTTCACGAGGTAGGTGACCAGCACGTCAGCCCCCCACTTCCGCTTGTCCTCGATGTCCGCGAGAGTCGTGTCTCCGAACTCCGCTTTGTAGTCCACGATCGCCCGAAGCGACAAGAAGCGGCTGAACTGGTAGTTGACCTTGGTCCGGAATTGCCGCTCGGTGAAGACGCGCGCGCCCGACCGCGTGTCGAGTCGGCTCTCGATCGCCGCCTGGTCCACGCGGAGCCCCGGCGTGGGCCGCACGGTGAGTTGCAGCTCGGCTTCGGCGGCGCGCCCGAGGAACGGCGAGAGCCCCGTCGCAGGATCGTGGTTCACGTCGCCGCCCCAGGCGTAGGTGGCCTCGATCGCCAGCCATTTGAGCCACTCGGTCGAGAACGAGGCCTCGGTCTTGTATGGGCGGAACGGCGCGTTCTCGAATCGCTCGAACAACTCGATCCGCTCGAGTTGGAGCTGCGTTTGCCCTACCAGCTCCACCTGGAATTGAGCTTTGATCTCGCGGTCGAGCTCCCGGCCGTCAGGGCCCCACACGTAGGCGACCTTCACCTCCGGACCGTAGTTCAGTACCGCTTTGTCGCGCGGGCGGAAGCGAAACTTCCATTTGTGCTCCGTCTGCCGGATGCCAGTCCGCTCCACGAACCCGAGCGGCGCGGTGAAGCCGGGGTCGAGGGCCAGGAATGTGCCCGTGTAATCGAAGAACCGACCGTCCCGCCCGATGTCGATCAGCACCCCACTCCCTGCGCTCTCCGTCCCGTCCTCGCGGATGCCGCTGCGCATCACCTGCCCGCTCGCCGCCCAGGTGCGGCCGAGCTTGAGGCGGGTATCGAGTGAAACCACCCGCGCGTAGCTGCCTTCCAGCTCGCGGTCGGTGACGAGCGCGCCGATCGTGGACTCGTCGCCCAGCTCGTGCTGCACCCGCAACGCGCCGACGTCGGCGCGGCTTCCGGCCAGCGGATCCGGTGCCGGTACGCGTCCCGGCTCCCGGTCGTTGATCGCGATGGCGCCGACGGACCAGCGACCGGCCTTCCCCGTCAGCCGCACGCCGCCGCCGGGGTCCACGATGCGCCGCGAGAAGAAGAGGTTGACCGGCGTTTGGAAGTAGCCGGCGTTCTCGATGAAGAAGGGTCGCTTCTCGGGAAAGAACACCTCGAAGCGCTGATTGATGGTGACCTGGGGATCGTCGGTCTCCACCTGGCTGAAATCGGGGTTGACGGTCCCGTCGAGCGTGAGGGCGTCCCGCAAGACGAGTTTGGCGTCGAGCCCCGCCCGCTGGTCGCCGTCGGTGACCCGGGCGGGGACATCCTTGTCGAGGAAGCGGGCGCGCGCCAGCGTGCCGTACGGATTGAGCTGGATGTTGCGCGCCGGAGAGATGTCCGCCAGGCCCCGGAGCTCGGCGAACTGCGGCACGAGTCCTTTCACGCGCTTGGTGATGAAGGGCCAGTAGGACTCTTCGTTGCTGCGGCGGATCACGCGCCCGAGTGCAACGCCCCAGGTCTGCAGCGGCGCGCGCGGAAAGCGCAGGCTCCGGAACGGGATCGTCATGCGCACCACGTACCCGTCCTGGGTGAGCCGGCCGTCGCTCTGCCACACGGCGTCCCAGCTTACGTTATCGTCCTGCCCCTCGGTCAAGATGCCGTCCAGCTGCACGCCGAGCGGGTTGGCCATGAAGAAATACGCGCGCTCGCGGTCCCGGAACGTGTCGAGGTAGAGGACCACCTGGTCGTCGCCCGCGATCTCTTCGCGTCGCGCGACGCGCCCGCGCACCTTGGCGGGATCGTCGCGGCACACGAACACCACGTACAGGTTCGCGTCGTCATAGGAGAGATAGGCGGTGGTCGCCTGGCTTACGGGCGTGCCGTCCCCGGGCTCGCGCTGGCGGAAGTCGCTGACGGCGACACCGAGCCCGGCCGCAGCGCGTTCCGCGGCGAGGCTGCTGTCGGTCGCGTGCCCGTCCTGGCCCTCGAAATACTCCAGGGCGGGGGCGCGTGTGAGGCGCGGCACCGTGACTACCGCGGGGGCCGTTTGCGCATCGGCCGGTGCTGCGACAAGGAGAGACACGCCGATCTGGGCAGCGAGCTGCACGACCGGACGGAGGTACCTCGACATGATCTGTTCTCGCGTTGGCGGTTTTCCGACCCGAGCCACGCGTGATTCTCGTAAGCGTTTGTTGGTGACGCACACGATGCACGCGCGTGACGCCATCGTGACAGAGCGCGCGGCAAGCGGTGTGCCGAGAAGAAACGCGATGTTGCGACGGCGCTACGTCCGTCGTTCGGCGGCCCCGGCGCTCCATGTACACAGCGTTGAGGCGCCGGGTTCGGGAGTAATTCCGATTGTGTGACCTGGCCACTGGGTCAGCGCACTGGTTGGGATTAATCTGAATGCGGAGCCTGCAACGCTGCTGATGAGCGCGCACCGCAGCGTACGTTCAGCACGCAGGCCGGGGCCGCCGGGGCAGGAACGCCGCCCGTCAGATCAGATCGATCAGATCGGGGTGCCGGGCGCTGAAGCGGGACGCGGCATCGGGCGCGTCGGCGAGCAGCGAGAAATCCGCGAATTCGAACCCCGGACCTACCGTGCATCCGACCAACGTGTAGGCCCCCGTCGTTCTTGCCGCCTGCCATGTTCCCGCCGGCACTACAATCGTGGGGCGCGTTTCACCCCCGACTGGTCCCAGCTGGAAGCGGCGCAGGCCCCGGTCATCGAACAGCAGCAGCTCGATCGCATCTCCCTCGTGATAATGCCAGACCTCGTCCGACAACACTCGATGCCAGCGGCTGGATTCGCCTGCTGCCAGCAGGAAATAGATCGACGTAATCGCGGCGCGCTCCACGCTCCGGTCGAGCGCCTCGACGCGACGCGGCGAACGAAACTGCTCGACGTAATGCCCGCCTTCGGGATGCGGGCGCATGCCGAGGATGTTCAGCAGCTCAGCTGCGCGCGGATGCATCGAGCAGCTCCCGCAGCACATTCTGCGTGACGGCGGCACGATAGCTCGCGGTGGATCGCACGTCGTCGATCGGGCGGATGTCGCCGGCAACGGCGGCGATGGCGCCCTCGATGTCATGGCGTTCGAGCGCGCTCTCCGCGCGACGCGCGCGGATCGTGACTTCGGCGACGGATCCGATGGCGACCCGCGCGGGCGAACGGCTCACTGCCACAACGACCTTCGAAATCGCCTGCGCGGCCCGGGTCCCGACTTTCCGGAACAGGACGCGGCGGCCGAGGGGAATCCGCACGGCCACGATCAGCTCATCGGGCTGCAGGGCGGTCCGACGATAGCCGGTGAAAAACTGGTCGATCGGAATCGAGCGCCGGTCGGTGACCACGACCGCATCATAGGCGAGCAGCACCGGCAAGGTGTCGCCGGCGGGAGACGCGTTGGCCAGGTTGCCGCCGAGGGTGCCGCGATTCTGGATCTGCGCTGCGCCGATCGTGCGCGCCGCCGCCACCAGGGCCGGGACATGCTCCTGGGCCTCACGCGCCCGGATGATGCCAGTGTAGGACTCCGCCGCACCGATTTCCAGCAACCCCTGCGTGCGCCGCACCCCCTTGAGCTCGGGGATAGACCACAGGTCGAGAATGGCCCGCGGCTCAGGGCGGAGCGTTCCTGCGTGGAGCATAACCATGAGATCGGTGCCGCCGGCGAGCGGGCGACATCCGGGCGTTTTTCGATACAGCTGCACGGCATCCTTGAGGCTCGTGGGGCGGAGATAGGTCACGTCGTGCATGACAGGACCGCCTCGATGATTTTCGTGTAGCCGGTACACCGGCACAGATTGCCGGCGAGCCCCTCTCGCACCTCGTCCGCAGTCAGGCGGCTTGATCCCTCTAGCAAGACGTGGGCGGCGAGCAACATGCCCGGCGTGCAGATCCCACATTGTGCCGCGCCGTACTCGATGAAGGCCTGCTGCAGCGCCGTCAGCCGTCCGCCATCAGCGAGTCCTTCGACCGTGGTGACCTCGCGGCCCTCAACCTGGCCTACGGCTATCAGGCAACTGTCGACGACCTCGCCGTCGATCAGCACGGAGCAGGCACCGCATTCCCCTTCGCCGCACCCTTCCTTCGTACCGGTGAGGTGGAGGTCCTCTCGCAATACGTCAAGCAAACGACGTGTACCGACGACGTCGAGCGAAACCGTTGTCCCGTTCAGCGTGAAGCGCATGCGGCGAGGACTTTCTCGGGAGTCGCCGGGATTTCGTCGAGCCAAACCCCCGTGGCGTTGTGGATCGCCGCGATAATCGCCGGAGCAGGACCGTCCATCGGGAGCTCGCCGATTCCCTTTGCCCCGAAGGGGCCGCGAGAGTACGGGTTCTCGACGAGAATCGTGCGAATCCGCGGGGCATCGAGCGCGGTGGGAATCAGATAGGTGGCGAGCCGGTCGTTCTGGTAGCCCCCGTCCTTCATCTTGATCTCTTCGATTGTCGCCCAGCCGACGGCCTGCAGGCTGCCGCCTTCGATCTGCCCCGCAGCCATCACCGGATGGAGCGCCTTGCCGCAGTCCACCGCAGTGACGAGGTCGGTCACGCGCACCTCACCGGTGGCCATGTCCACTTCCACATCCACGATCGTGCACGCCCACGCGTACACCGGATAGGCGTCGCCGCGGTAGGTGGTCTCATCCCAATGAATCGTGTCGGGCTGGATGTATGACTTCTCGACGCGGAGGGGCGGCTTCTCTCGCTTCAGCCGTTCCCTGATCTCAGTGGCGGCCTCCTGCACCAATCGTCCCACGATCATGGCCGTGCGCGACGCGACCGTCGGCCCAGAGTCGGGAACGAGCGAGGTGTCCTGCGGGGCCAGGACTACTTTCTCCAATCCCACGCCGAGCGCATCCGCGGCCAGCTGACAGAAGATGGTCTTGGTGCCCTGCCCGATTTCCGTTGACGCGGTGAGAATCCGGAACGTCCCGTCGGCCAACGCCTCGAACCCGATAGTTCCCTGGAGTTTTTTCTCCCCGCTCCCTGTGAAGCCCGAACCATGGAAGACGAGGGACAGGCCGCGGCCACGTCGAACGTGCCGACGTGCCGACGTGCCGACGTGTGGCGCAGCTTTGAGTGCCACATCCAAAACCAACTCCGAGCCTACGCTCTCCGAGAGCACCTGCCCGGTCGCGGTCGTATCGCCGAGGCGCAACATCCATTTGCGGCGCAGATCCACACCCGACACCCCCAGCCGCTCGGCGACGTGCTCGACCATCAGCTCGGCGGCGAACAGGGACTGTGGAGCGCCGAATCCCCGGAATGCGCCGTTCGGCGGCGTGTTCGTCGCGACGGCACGCGCCCGAATGCGCACATTGGGACAGGAGTACGGCCCCGCCGCATGGATGGCAGCGCGCGATAAGACGACGGGAGTGAGCGTGCAGTACGCCCCGCCGTCCAGCACGATTTCGATATCCTGAAACACCAGCGTTCCATCCTGTTTGACGCCGGTGCGGTGTCGGATCACCCCGGGATGACGCTTGGTGGTGGCCGAGAGGTCCTCATGCCGGTCGTAGATCAGCCGGACTGGCCGCCCGGCCTTGCGGGCGAGCAACGCGGCATGGATCGCCACGATGGACGGATACTCTTCCTTGCCCCCGAACCCGCCCCCGGTCTCCGCCTGGATCACGACCGTTGCTTCGTCGGTCAGCTGCAAGGCCCGTTTCAGCGCGCGATGGACATAGTAAGGGCACTGTAGGGACCCGATAACCGTCACCCCTGGATCCCGGCTCCCAGCTGCTGACTCCCTCCAGGGCATCGCGATTGCGCCTTGAGGCTCGATGTAGAGTTGCTCCTGCAACCCGACCCGAAACTCCCGCTCTACGACCAGGTCCGCCGTCCGCTCGGCGGCCTCCCCATCCCCCTTTGTTATCTCGACCGTGCTAAAGACGTGGGTGGCCTGCGCAATCTCGTAAACGGGCTCGGCGGGCTCATACTCGATCCGGATATGGCTGCCCGCCTCCTCGAGCGTGGCGCGATCGGCCGCCGCCAGCAGGAGAACCGGCTCCTCCTTATGCCTGATCTCGCCGCCGTTCGGTGCGAGCACCGGTTGGTCGTCGCGGATGAGCTGAACGACGTTGTCGCCGGGGATGTCGTCCGCCGTCACGACCACGACTCGTGACCAATCGAAGGCCGGGTCCAACGTGATGGACCGGAGGGTGCCGCGGGGAATCGTGGACCGGACCGTCTTCCCGTACCAGGCACCGGGGACGGCGATGTCGTCGGTATAGCGGGCGGCACCGGTGACCTTGGCGGCACCTTCACGACGGGGGACCGAGCGGCCCACTACGGGTGGAGGAGGAGCGGCAGCCATGTGCGGTAATATTGCCACAGAAAGCGCCACACCGGGCGCGCGCGCCAGCCTTCGTCAACGCGATTTCGCCACGCGCGCATGGCATGAGGGTTGCAATGTCGTGCGGGCGGACGCAGTACGCGGATGTCGGGGGGAAACAGCCGGCAAAGGCGGAGCCAGGTAGACGCTGGCCTCGCGCCGGCTGCCGCAGCGGGAGTGCACGCTCGCTGCGGGCCCCCCCCACCACCTTGGAGGGGCATAGGGGCGGCCGGGAAGCGCCGCGCGCGGCATCGCGCGGCATCCCGGCTCGCCCCGCTTCTTTCCCTGGGGCTCTGCCCGTGGCCGGAGCGCTACATTGACCCTCGTGACGACCAGCGGCCTCGAGATTCACGCGCCTGTCGCCTCCGCCTTCGGCGAGATCCTGACAACCGAGGCGCGGCGGTTTCTCACCGTGCTGGCGCGCACGTTCGAGCCGCGCCGCCAGGAGCTGCTCGCGCGCCGGGTGGAGCGGCAACGGCGTCTGGACGGCGGCGAGCTGCCCGATTTTCTCCCCGAAACGCGCACGGTCCGCGAGGCGGCCTGGACCGTCGCGTCGATTCCGGCGGACCTCGTGGATCGCCGAGTCGAAATCACGGGGCCTGTAGACCGCAAGATGATCATCAATGCCCTCAACTCGGGCGCGCGCGTCTACATGGCCGACTTCGAGGACTCGAACGCACCCACCTGGCGGAACAATCTCGAGGGGCAGATCAACCTGCGAGACGCAATACGCGGCACGATCGCCTTCTCGAGTCCCGAGGGAAAACGCTACGCCCTCGCGCCACGGACGGCGACGCTGATGGTGCGGCCGCGTGGCTGGCATCTCGACGAAAAGCACGTCAGCGTGGATGGACACCCGATGTCCGCCGCCCTGTTCGATTTCGGGCTCTTCTTCTTCCACAACGCCAAGGCATTGATCGCGAAGGGGACGGGCCCGTACTTCTACCTGCCCAAGCTCGAGAGCCATCTCGAGGCACGCCTCTGGAACGACGTCTTCAACCTCGCGCAGGACGAGCTGGGGATTCCGCGCGGCACAATCCGCGCGACCGTGCTGATCGAGACGATCCTCGCCGCGTTCGAGATGGACGAGATTCTCTACGAGCTGAAGGACCACTCCGCCGGCCTCAACTGCGGCCGCTGGGACTACATCTTCAGCTTCATCAAGAAGTTCAGGAACCGCCCGGGCTACGTGATGCCCGATCGCGCCCGCGTCACGATGGACCGGCATTTCCTCAAGTCGTACGTCGATCTCCTCATCCGGACCTGCCACCGCCGCGGCGCCCATGCGATGGGCGGGATGGCGGCGCAGATCCCCATCAAGAACGACCCTGCGGCGAACGAGGCGGCGCTCGAGAAGGTCCGGCAGGACAAGCTGCGCGAGGTGCGCGCCGGACACGACGGCACGTGGGTCGCGCACCCGGGGCTGGTGCCGGTCGCGGCGCAGGTATTCGACGCCGGGATGTCCGGGGGGGGGCCCAACCAGCTCCACGTCACCCGCGATGACGTGCGCGTCACGGCGTCGGACCTGCTCGCGGTCCCCGAGGGCGAAATCACCGAGGCGGGCCTGCGCACGAACGTCGACGTCGGGATCCAGTACCTCGAGAGTTGGCTCGGCGGCTCGGGCTGCGTGCCCATCTACAACCTCATGGAAGACGCTGCGACTGCCGAGATCTCACGGTCGCAGGTGTGGCAATGGATGCATCACGGGGTGCGATTGGCGGATGGCCGTGTCGTGACGGAACGCCTGGTCCAGCAAGTCATCAAGGCACTGTTCCCCACGGAGCGGCTCGCGGCCCGCTTGTTCAATGATCTGATGACCGGCTCCGATTTCCCAGAATTCCTCACGGTGGTGGCCTATGAACATCTCGACTAGCGGCAACGGCAGCGGCGGCGTCGGCAGATGGGAATTTGTGTCGGAGGTCGACATGCGGTGGCGCAACGACCGGCGCTGGCAGGGGATCACTCGCAACTACACGCCTGAGGACGTGTACCGGCTGCGCGGCACACTGCCGATGCAGTACACCCTGGCGAGTCACGGCGCGACGCGCCTCTGGAAGCTGATGCGCGAGGAACCGTATGTGGCGGTGCTGTCGGCGGTGACGGGGAACCAGGCGGTCCAGGAAGTCCGTGCGGGCCTCAAGGCCATCTACGTCAGCGGCTGGCAGGTCGCCGCCGACGCGAACTGCGCGTTGACGACGTACCCCGACCAGAGCCTGTATCCCTCCGACAGTGTGCCGAACCTGCTGATGCGTATTCAGAATGCCCTGCGGCGCGCCGATGAGATCCATCACATGAACGGCGATCACAGCATCCACTGGTACGTGCCGCTCGTGGCGGATGCCGAAGCCGGCTTTGGGGGCGTCCTGAACGCCTACGAGCTGATGAAGTTGATGATCGCGGCCGGCGCAGCCGGCGTACACTTCGAGGACCAGCTCTCATCGGTCAAGAAGTGTGGCCACCTCGGCGGCAAGGTCCTCGTGCCGACGAGTGAATTCATCACCAAGCTGATCGCGGCGCGGCTCGCCGCCGATGTCTGCGGCGTTGACACGATTCTCATCGCCCGCACCGATGCCAACAGCGCGGGCCTCCTGACGACCGACATCGACGAGTACGACCGCCGCTGGTGCACCGGCGAGCGCTCGCGCGAAGGCTTCTTTGTGATCAAGGACGGCGTCGAAGCCGCAATCGCGCGCGCCCGCGCGTACGCGCCCTACGCCGACATGCTCTGGTTCGAGACGGCGAAGCCCGATCTGATGGAGGCTCGGCAATTCGCCGAAGCGATCCACAAGGAGTATCCGGGGAAGCTGCTCGCGTACAACTGCTCGCCCTCGTTCAACTGGAAGCGACATCTGAGCGAGACGCAGTTAGCCGGCTTCCAGAAGGAGCTGGGCGCGATGGGGTACAGGTTCCAGTTCGTCACGCTCGCCGCCTTCCATGCGCTGAATCACGCGATGTTCACGCTGGCACAGGACTACAAGGAACGCGGCATGGCCGCGTACGCCGATTTGCAGTCGCGCGAATTCGCGGTGGAGCGGGAGGGGTATGAGGCCCTGAAGCATCAGGAGTTCGTGGGCGTCGGTTACTTCGATGAGATCACCCAGATCGTGCACGGCGGCCGCAGCTCGACCGTCGCGCTGGAGGGCTCGACCGAAAAGGCTCAGTTCGTTAGTTGACAAGCCCGTAGCTGCGCCTAGGCTACGGGTTATGGAAACCCTCCGTAATTACATCGGCGGCCAGTGGATAGCCCCCGGCAATGCCGATTATCTCGACCTGACCAATCCGGCGACCGGCGAGCCGCTCGGCAAGGTGCCGCTCTCCGGGCCGCGTGCCGTCAATGAAGCGGTCGCGGCGGCGCAGACCGCATTCCTCAAGTGGCGTGAGGTCCCGCCGGTCGTCCGGGCGCGCTACCTCTTCAAGCTCAAGTCGCTGATGGAGGAGCAGTTCGACGATATCGCGGCAACGGTGACGCGCGAGAATGGCAAGACGCTCGACGAGGCGCGGGGGTCGGTGCGGCGGGGCATCGAGAACGTCGAGCACGCGTGCGGCATCCCCACGCTGATGATGGGCAAGACGTTGGAAGACGTCGCGGCGGGCATCGACTGCGAATACGTCCGCCAGCCACTCGGTGTGTTTGCCGCTGTCACGCCGTTCAACTTTCCGGCGATGGTGCCGTGCTGGTTTTGGCCTTACGCGATCGCGACCGGCAACACGTTTATTCTCAAGCCGAGCGAGCAGGTGCCGTTTTCACCGACACGAATCGTCGAGTTGGCGCATGAGGCGGGAATTCCAGCGGGCGTCCTGAATCTGGTGCACGGCGGCAAAGAGGCGGTAAACGCGTTGCTCGCGCACCCGGGGATCGCCGGCATCTCGTTCGTGGGCTCGTCCCCGGTCGCGAAGCACGTCTATCAAGAGGCCGCGAAGTACGGCAAGCGCGTCCAGGCGCTCGGCGGTGCCAAGAACCACGTGATCGTCATGCCCGATGCCGACATGGACCGCGCCGTCGCCAACATCAGCGAGTCGCTGTTCGGCTGCGCCGGCCAGCGCTGTCTTGCGGGAAGCGTCGTAGTCGCCGCGGGCAAGGCCTACGAGCCGTTCCGCGAGCGACTCCTGAGCGCGGCGAAGGATCTCCGGCTCGGCTACGGCATGGAGCCGGGCGTGAACATGGGGCCCGTCGTCTCGGCGAAGCACAAGGAAAAAGTGCTGTCGTACGTGGAGGCCGGCCGCACAGACGGCGCGACGCTGCTGCTCGACGGCCGTGCCACGAAGGTCGAGAAGCATCCCCGCGGCCATTTCGTCGGACCCACGGTGTTCGACGGCGTCCAGCCCGACATGACGATCGGCAAGGAGGAGATCTTCGGCCCCGTCGCGTCCGTCACACACGTGCGCGATCTCGCCGAAGGAATCGAGATGGTACAGCGCTCCGGCTTCGCCAATGCGACTTCGATCTTCACGCAAAGCGGCAGGGCGGCGCGCGAGTTTCGTTATCGAGTGGGTGTCAGTATGATCGGCGTGAATATCGGCGTGGCGGCCCCGATGGCTTTCTTCCCATTCGGCGGGACCAAGGGATCGTTCTTTGGGGACCTCAAGGCGCACGGTCAAGACTCGATCGAATTCTATACCGACAAGAAGGTGGTCATTTCACGTTGGTAGGTTTTCTAACCCCGGGCGCAAGCCCGGGGTCTACGAACCACGGGAAACGTGATGCACAACGTCGTCGGCGGCCTCATCCAGATGTCGAATCCGATCAACGACCCGAATGCCTCGGTCGCCAAGATCAGCCAGGCGATGGAGGAGAAGCACCTTCCTTATATAGAGGAAGCAGGCAAGAAAGGCGTTCAAATCCTCTGCCTGCAGGAAGTCTTCAACGGTCCCTATTTCTGCCCCAGCCAGGACGCGAAGTGGTGCGACATCGCCGAGCCGATTCCCGGGCCGACGGTCGAGCGCATGCAGCAGCTCGCGAAGCAACACGAGATGGTGATGATCGTGCCGATCTACGAGCGCGAGATGGCGGGCGTCTACTACAACACCGCCGCCGTGATCGACGCCGACGGCGGCTACCTCGGCAAGTACCGCAAGAACCACATCCCGCACACGGCCGGCTTCTGGGAGAAGTTCTTTTTCAAGCCCGGCAACCTCGGCTATCCCGTCTTCAAGACGCGTTACGCCACGATCGGCGTCTACATCTGCTATGACCGGCACTTCCCTGAGGGGGCTCGTCTGCTCGGCCTGCACGGCGCCGAGATCGTGTTCAATCCGTCGGCGACCGTGAAGGGGCTGTCGCAGTATCTGTGGAAGCTCGAGCAGCCCGCGCATGCCGTGGCGAACGGCTACTTCATGGGCTGCATCAATCGCGTCGGCGTGGAAGCGCCGTGGAACGTGGGACAATTCTACGGCTCGAGCTACTTCGTGGACCCGCGCGGCAACTTCCTGGCGACCGGCAGTGAGGACAAGGACGAGCTGGTCGTGGCGGAGATGAACCTCGACATGATCGAGGAGGTGCGGCGCACGTGGCAGTTCTTCCGGGACCGCCGGCCCGAGACCTACGACGACATGGTCAGGCAGCTGCCCTAGATGCTGGCTCTCTTCCGCTCAATCGTGTACGTGGCGCTGTTCATCAGCGTTTTCCTGGTCTTCATCCCGGAACAGATCCTCACGGCGACCGGGATCACGCGTCCGAGCGAGATCGCTCCGTTGCACTGGGTGGGGCTGGCGTTGGTCGTGCTCGGCGGTGCGCTCGCCATCTGGTGCGTCCTCACGCTCGCGCTCGTCGGCAAGGGCACGCCCGCCCCCTTCGATCCGCCCCGCAAGCTCGTTGCGGCGGGCCCGTACCGTTGGGTGCGCAACCCGATGTACGTCGGCGCGGGGACGGCGCTGTTCGGCGCCGCGGTGTTCTATCAGTCGCCGGCCCTCGTGGCCTTCGCCGCAGGATTCCTCGTCATGGCGCATCTGTTCGTGGTGTTCTACGAGGAGCCCACGCTCGCCCGCACCTTCGGCGCGCGCTACGCGGATTACCGGAACGCGGTCCCGCGCTGGATGCCGACGTGGCGCTCCTGATTCGCGGCGGCCGGATCATCACGGCCACGGAAGACTACACCGCCGATATCTACGCCGAGGCCGAGCGGATCACGCGGATCGAGCCCCATATCGATTCGAAACTGCTCGCGCCCGGAACGGAGATCATCGAAGCCGGCGGCAAGTACGTGTTCCCCGGATTCATCGACCCGCACGTGCACATCTACCTCCCGTTCATGGGCACGTACGCGGCGGATGACTACGATTCCGCCAGCAAGGCTGCGCTGACGGGCGGGACGACGACGCTGATCGAGATGATCTGTCCCGGCGCCACCGACGAGCCCGTCGCTGCGTTCGAGCTATGGAAATCGAAGGCCGAGAAGCTCGCGGCCGTGGATTACACGTTCCACATGTCGGTCGTGCGGTTCGAGGACCACATCCGCGACCAGTTTCGCGAGATCGTGAAGGCTGGAGTCGCGTCGTTCAAGGTGTTTCTGGCGTACAAGGGTGCCTTGAATCTCTCGGACGAGCACCTGTTTGCGGCCATGAAGCTGGCGAAGGACCTCGGCGTGATCGTGACCGCGCATTGCGAGAATGCGGACGCGATCGACGCGCTGCAACAATCGCTGCTGGCCGCCGGCAAGACCGGCCCGGAGTGGCACGGGCCATCGCGGCCGCCGATCGTCGAGGCGGACGGGGTGCATCATCTCTGCACATTTGCCGAGCTGCTCGGTACGCACGTGTACGTCGTCCACACTTCGTGCGAGCCGGCGGTGCGGGCCGCGCTGGCCGCGCGGCAGCGCGGCGTGAACGTGTGGATCGAGTCCGTGATCCCGCACTTCGTGCTCGACGAGACATGTGCCGAGCGCCCCGCGTTCGAGGGGGCCAAGTTCGTCATGTCGCCGCCGTTGCGCGCGAAGGCGAATCAGAACGTCCTCTGGACCGGGGTGAAGTCGCGGGACATCAGCACGATCGCCACCGATCATGCGCCGTTCCGGTTCGAAGACCAGAAACAGATGGGCCGGGACGCCTTCACGAAGATTCCGAACGGGATCCCGTCGGTCCAGGAACGCGTGGACCTGGTCCACACATTGGGAGTCGCTGGGGGCCGGCTGGGCTTGCAGACGATGGTGGACGCATGCTCGACGCAAGCCGCGCACCTGTTCGGGCTCTATCCCAGGAAAGGCACGATCCAGCTCGGGAGCGACGCCGATCTCGTCGTCTACGATCCGAGCTACCGAGGCACGTTTTCGAAGGAATGCAGCTACTCGCGGGTGGACTACAACGCGTACGAGGGCTGGGAGCGGAAGGGGCGGGCCGCTGTTGTCACGGTGAGAGGTCAAGTTCAGGCGCGGGATGGAGAATTCGTTGGGACGTTAGGTCGCGGTGTGTTCCTGAAGCGAGAGCCGACACACTAATCGGAGTCAGGAATCAGGAGCCGGGATCCCGGGTCCTGACTCCCGACTCCAGGGATGTTTAATGGATTCTCAAACAGTTCGCGCGAAGCACAAGGAGTTCTTGTTCCCCTGCGTCGCCAACTACTACGCCGAGCCCGTGGTCATCACGGAAGCCCAGGGCGTGTGCGTGAAAGACCTGGACGGGCGCGAATATCTCGACTTCTTCGGCGGGATTCTGACGGCGGGGATCGGGCATTCGCATCCCGACTTCGTGCAGCGGATCCAGGACCAGGTCGCCCGGCTCGTGCACACCTCCAGCGTCTACCCTACGGTCGAGCAAGTGCGCGTCGCGGAGCGCCTCACGCAGATCACGCCCGGCAAGCTCAAGAAGAGCTTCTTTACGACGAGCGGGACCGAGGCCGACGAAACCGCGGTCATGCTGGCGAAGATTTACACGGGGCAACAAGAGATCATCGTGCTGCGGCACAGCTACGCCGGCCGCAGCCAGGGGGCCATTGCGATCACGGGGCAGCAGCCGTGGCGCGTGTTGCCGACCCAGATCGCGGGGGTCAAGCACGCGCTCTCACCGTATTGCTATCGCTGTCCCCTGGGACTCGAGTATCCCGATTGCGGTATTCGCTGCGCGCAGGACGTCGAGGACGTCATCCGGACGACGACGAACGGCCGCCCCGCGGCCTTCATGGCCGAGCCGATCCAGGGCGCCGGCGGATTCATCACGCCGCCCAAGGAGTACTTCGAAATCGCGGTCGGGATCGTGCGCAAGTACGGCGGTGTGTTCATCTGTGACGAAGTGCAGACCGGCTGGGGCCGCACCGGCGACAAATGGTGCGGCATCGAGCATTGGGGCGTGGAGCCGGAGATCATGACGTTCGCGAAGTCCATCGCTAACGGCTTCCCGGTGGGCGCGACGATCGCGACCGCGGAAGTCGCGAACGCGTTTACCGGTCTCTCGCTCTCCACGTTCGGCGGCAACCCAATCTCGATGGCCGCCGTGGACGTGACGCTGGAGGTGATGCAGCGCGAGAATACGCCCAAGCGCTCCGCTGAACGCGGGAGTCAACTCCGAAACTATTTGGAAGGCTTTAAGCAAGCATTCCCGTTTGTCGGTGATGTGCGCGGCATGGGGTTGATGCAGGGCATCGAGTTCGTCGAGGATCGCAAGACGAAACAGCCGTCGCCCAAGAAGACCACCGCTTTTCTCGAGGCAGCCAAGAAGGAGGGACTCCTCATCGGGAAGGGCGGCCTGTACGGCAACGTCATCCGGATCGCGCCGTCGATGCTGATCAGCAAAGCGGAGATCGACGACGGGTGCCAGCGGATGGAGCGCGCACTCGCCGAGGTCAAATGACGCTTGCAAACGCGGACCTGCTGCCGGTCGCGCCCGGCCGGCGCACCTGGAACTGGTGGCATATCGCGTCGCTGTGGATCGGCATGGCGATCTGCATCCCCACGTACACGCTGGCGTCCGGCTTGATCGCTCAGGGCTGGACCTGGCAGGCGGCCGTCGGCGCCGTGATCCTCGGCAACTTCGTCGTGCTGATACCCATCGCGCTCAACTCGCATGCGGGCACGCGCTACGGCATCCCCTTCCCCGTCCTCGCCCGCTCGTCCTTTGGTGTGCTCGGCGCCAACATTCCGGCGCTCCTGCGCGGCCTCGTCGCGTGTGGTTGGTTCGGCATTCAGACGTGGATCGGCGGCTGGGCGATCTACAAACTGGTCGGCGTGATCTGGCCAGGCATCGCCACGCTGCCGCAGATCCTGCCCGCCTTCGTCGGACTCAATACCGGCGAGTTTCTCTGTTTCATGCTGTTCTGGGCGATGAACGTCTGGATCGTGCTGCGCGGCATGGACTCGATCAAGGTCTTGGAAACCTGGGGCTCACCGTTCTTACTCGTCGTCGGAGTTGCGCTGTTCGTGTGGGCGCTGGTGCGCGCGGGGGGCCTCGGTCCGATGCTCGAGAATCCGACGGTCGGACGGCCTGACGGCCGGACGGCCGGTTTCGGGAGCTTGTTTGGCGCAGGCTTGACCTCAGCGGTGGCGTTTTGGGGAACCATGGCGCTTTCGATTCCCGACTTCTCCCGCTACGCGCGGTCGCAGCGAGATCAGGTCATCGGCCAAGCGGTGGGATTGCCCGGGACGATGGCGCTCTTCGCATTCATCGGGGCGGCGGTCACCAACGCGACCGTCGTGATTTTTGGGACCCGGATCTCCGATCCAGTCGCGCTGCTCGCGCGGATCGGTGGGCCGCTCATGATCATCCTGTCGATGGCCGGATTGACCGTGGCCACGCTCACGACCAACATCGCCGCCAACATCGTCGCGCCGGCAAATGGCTTCTCGAACCTCGCCCCGCACAGCATCTCGTTCAAGCAGGGCGCCATGCTCACGGCAGTGATCGGGATCCTGATGATGCCGTGGCGGCTCTACAACAATGCCGCCGCGTACATCTTTACCTGGCTCATCGGCTACGGTGCGCTGCTCGGGCCTGTGGCGGGCATCATGATTGCCGATTACTTCGTGGTGCGGCGCGGCGTGTTGAACGTCAACGACCTCTACAAACGCCACGGCGCGTACGAATACACTCGAGGGTTCAACTGGATCGCGATCACCGCGCTTGCCGTCGGCGTGGCGCCGAGTCTGCCGGGGTTCGTGGCGGCATTGCGGGGAATCCCATTGCGTGGTGTGTTCGGCACGATTTACAACTGGGCGTGGTTTGTCGGCTTCCTGGTTGCCGGACTGAGTCACTACGTGGGAATGCGTGTGAACGGCGTGCCCATGCGTGGTCGCATGGATGTGGCGGAGGGCACCGGTGGCTGACTTTGGCATCCGCCTCACTGACGAGCAGTTGGAGCGGAATTTCGACGACATCGCGCCGCCGCTCACGAATGACGCGGTCTTGCTCGAAGCCGACAAGTGCCTCTTCTGTCACGACGCGCCGTGCACGCACGCCTGCCCGACACACATCGATGTTCCGGCGTTCATCAAGAAGATCGCGAGCGGCAATCTGCGCGGCTCCGCCCGGGTCATTCTCGACGCCAACCCCTTCGGCCATTCCTGCGCGCGCGCCTGCCCCGTGGAAGTGCTGTGCGAGGGCGCGTGCGTATTGAACGATCGCGACGAGCAGCCGATCAAGATCGCGCTGCTGCAGCGGCACGCCACGGACTACGTCCTCGAGCACAAGCTCAGACTGTTCCAACCGGGACCGAGTACCGGAAAGCGAGTAGCGGTCGTTGGCGCCGGACCGGCGGGGCTCGCCTGCGCGCGCGACCTGCGCCGCTGTGGCCACGACGTCGCCGTGTTTGAGTCCAAGCGACAGCCGGGCGGCCTCAATACCTACGGCATCGCCGAGTACAAGCTCAAAGCCGATGTCGCGCTGGCGGAGGTCCAGGACATTCTCGATCTCGGCGTGGAGCTCAAGACCGGCGTCACAATCCAGTCGATCGATCAATTGTTGACACAGTTCGACGCCGTCTTCGTCGGGGTCGGGCTGGGCGGCACCAAGACACTCGGCATCCCGGGAGACGATCTCCGCGGCGTGGTCGATGCCCTCTCGTTCATCGAGCACTTGAAGACCCATCCGTATCGGGAGACGACGGTCGGCCGTCAGGTCGTCGTCATCGGGGCCGGCAACACCGCCATCGACGCGGTCACGCAGGCGAAGCGGCTAGGGGCCGCCGCGGCGACGATCGTGTACCGCCGGGGTGAGGCCGATATGCCCTGCTATCACTACGAGTACGAGCTCGCCAAACGCGACGGCTGCGGTTTCCGCTTCAACGCGGCACCGCAGCGCATCATCGCCAATGGCTCCGGTGCCGTGGCGGCGATCGAAGTTCGTACTCCCAAAGGCACCGAGACCATGCCGTGCGACATGGTAATCGTCGCGATCGGCCAGGGCGCTCCCGCGCTCACATGGCCTCAGGACCATCCCAACGTCTTTGTCGGCGGTGACTGTGCGAATGGCGGAGCGGAGATCGTGAATGCCGCGGCGGAGGGCGTGGCGGCGGCTAAACGGATAGATGCAATGCTAGGCGGTCGATGATTTTCACACGCTAAAGCGTGCGCTCGGCAGGCGTTGTCCTTAAGGACAGTGTTCGCCGAGCACACCCTTCAGGGTGTGAAAAAACGGGGAGGCGCTATGGCTGATCTCAAAACGAATTTCGCGGGCATCGAGAGCCCGAATCCCTTCTGGCTGGCTTCCGGGCCGCCCACCAACACCTACGGTCAAGTCGCCAAGGCATTCGACCAAGGCTGGGGTGGCGCAGTCTGGAAAACGATCGGCGAGCCGATCATCAACGTCTTCTCCCGTTACGGGTCGGTCGACATCGGCCCGACCCGCATGATGGGCTTCAACAACATCGAGCTGATCAGTGATCGGCCCATCGCGGACAATCTGAAGGAGATCGCGGAGGTCAAGCGCAACTATCCCAAACATGCCGTAATCGCCTCGCTCATGGTCGAATCGAAGCGGGAAGCGTGGCATGAGATGGTCAAACAGACGCAGGACACGGGCGCCGACGGCATCGAGCTCAACTTCGGCTGTCCCCACGGCATGAGCGAGCGCGGGATGGGGAGCGCGGTGGGTCAGGTGCCCGATTACACCTGCCAGATCGTCGCATGGGTCAAGGAAGTCGCGACGATCCCGGTCATCGTCAAGCTCACGCCCAACGTCACCGACATCACCTACATCGCCCGCGCGGCGGTCAAAGGCGGCGCCGACGCGCTCTCGCTGATCAATACCATCAATTCGATCGTCGGCGTCGATCTCACGACGTTCGAGCCGCAGCCGTCCGTCGCCGGCAAGTCCAGCCACGGCGGGTACTGCGGACCGGCGGTGAAGCCGATCGCGCTGCATCTCGTCTCGGCGGTGGCCGGTGATCCCGCGGTAAAGATTCCGATCTCAGGTATCGGCGGGATCGCGACCTGGCGCGACGCCGCCGAATTCATCGCGCTGGGCGCCGGCTCGCTGCAGGTGTGCACGGCCGTGATGCACTACGGCTTCCGGATCGTCGAGGACTTGATCGACGGGCTGTCGAACTGGATGGACGAGCGCGGCCACCGTACCCTGGCCGACATCCGTGGCCGGGCCCTGCCCCGCGTTGCGAAGTGGGAGGAGCTCGATCTCAACTACCATCTGCTCGCCCACATCGATCAGGACACGTGCATCAAGTGCGAGCTGTGCTGGACCGCGTGCGAAGACGGCGCGCATCAGGCGATCCGACGCCTGCAGCGCTCCAACGGCGGTCCGGTCGTCGAGATCATTGAGGAGGCGTGCGTTGGGTGCAATCTCTGCGCTGCAGTGTGTCCCGTGCAAGGATGTATTACGATGCGGCAGGTGCCGAACGACTATCCGGCCGTGAGTTGGAAGGAATACGCCGCGGGAAAGGGCAAGTTGGCGCCGCGGTCGGAGCAATTCCATACCGCCACGTGGAGCCCAAGCGCAAAGCACTAGCCACTACAGCCTTCCCGGCGGCGCAACCGGCGGCACCGCAATCTGCTCCGGCTCCGGCGTAAAGTCCTCACCAGGATTGATGAATCTGTCTCTCTCGAAGTTGTACTGCTTATCGTAGAGCTGCCGATAGCGGCCGTTCGCCGCGAGCAGCTCATCATGACTGCCGCGCTCGACAATCTCGCCGCCCTCGAGCACGAGGATCTGATCGGCGCTCCGAATCGTGGACAACCGGTGCGCAATCACGAACGTCGTCCGCCCGCGGCGGAGCGCGCGCAACCCGTCTTGAATCTTTGCTTCGCTCTCGGAGTCGAGGCTCGAGGTCGCCTCATCCAGGACCAGGATCCGGGGGTCCGCGAGAATCGCCCGCGCGATCGAAATGCGTTGCCGCTGGCCGCCGGAGAGCTTGACGCCGCGCTCGCCCACCACCGCGTCGTACTTCTCCTCGAACTGGTCCACGAATTCGTCGCAGTGCGCGATGCGCGCGACGGCGACGATTTCCTGGCGCGTCGCATGCGGGCGCGCGAAGGCGATGTTCTCGGCAATCGTCCCGTCGAACAGGAAGTTGTCCTGCAACACCACGCCGAGCTGGGTGCGGTAGTCCGCCAGTGGCACCGTCGCGAGATCCCGCCCATCGACGAGCACCCGCCCCTGCTCGGGCCGGTTGAAGGCCAGCACCAGGCCGATGAGCGTGCTCTTTCCAGATCCCGAGGAGCCGACCAGTGCGGTGGTGGAGCCGGGGCGCGCGTGGAACGACACGTCCTTCAGGACCGGGACGCCCGGCTTGTACGCGAAGGTCACGTGCTCGAACGCGACGTCGCCGCGCACCGCGCCGAGCGGCGCGCGCGCGGCGTCCTCGGCATCCTCGGTCGTCATGCGCCGCAGCTCGTAGATCCGGTCCAGCCCAGCGAAGGCCTCGGTGATTTGCGTGCCGATCGACGCGATGTTGATCAACGGCAACGCGACGAGCCCAACGAAGAAGACATACTGCACGAACTGACCGAGCGTCATCGACTGTGCCAGCACCGCACGGCCGCCGATCAGAATCATGATGACGGCGATGGCCCCCACCACCAGCTGCGCAAAGGCGCCCACACTCGAGACGCCGGTCATCGTCGTCGCGACGTTGCGGAACAGCTTGTGCGCGCCCCGGGCGAAGACGAGTTGCTCGCCGCGCTCGGAGCGGTACGCCTTCACGATGCGAATCCCGCCCAACGTCTCCGCCAGGCGCCCGGTGACTTCCGCGTTGAGCTTGCCACGGTCGCGAAACAGCGGGCGCAGCTTCGCGAATGCGTACGCCATGCCGCCGCCGAACACCGCGAGCACCAGAATGGAGACTGACGTCAGTTTCCAGTTGAGCCAGAACAGCACGCCCAGCGCGATGGCTGCCGTGACCAGGCCCCCGACCAGCTGGACCAGACCGGTACCCACCAGGTTCCGGATGCCCTCGGCATCGGTCATGATGCGCGAGATGAGAATGCCAGTCTTGGTGGAATCGAAATACGCGATCGGCAAACGCAACACGAATGCCTGGATGGACTTGCGCATGTCGGTAATCGCCCGCTGCGCCGCCACACCGAGAATCTGCGACAGCCCGAACGAGCTGATGGCCTGAACGATCGTCGCGCCGCCCACCGCAGCCGCAATGACGCCGAGCAGGTCGGCACGTTTTTGCCCGATGACCTGGTCGATGATGTAGCGGGAGGACCCCGGCAGCACGAGGCCCGCCAAGCGGTTGATCATCATCAGCGTGAGGCCGATCGCCAGGCGGCTGCGGTGCTGCCAGACCAGCACTCGCGCTTCGCGCCACGCGTTGGAGTAATTCGGCTTTGGTTTCTTCTCCGCCACGGCGAGAAGCTTACCTGGTCCGGGAAGGCCTTACCAGCAGGCCGCTGGTGGAGACGCGGACCTCGTACGTCGCACCGCCCGGCGCCGTTGCGCCAATGAACGTGGCCGATCCGTACTCCGCGTCGACAAACGGCCGCAGCACCCAGTACTGGCGCGCCAGATCGAACGCGTCGAACGGCTTCTTGGCCGCGAGCGAGAACACCGTGCGCGCCTGCGTCTGCTCGTCGCCGAGCGCCTGGTAGCGGCCCGCGATGCGGTCCAGCTCGTAGGCAGTCTGCAGCCCCAGCAGCGTCCCGATGGGGCGCCACTTCAACACGTGCGCGTCCACGTACACCGCGTCGCCGGCGAGATCGAACATGTGCAGGCTGCCGTCGGAGAGCGTGACCGTCGCACGGAACCGGTGCGGCCCGATGGGCTCCGTCTTGATCGTCGCCGCCACCTCTTCCTGCGTGAACGCGCGATAGCCGCGGATACCGAGCGTGATTGCGCCGCACAGCACGCCGAGCGTGAGAAACAGCGCCGCCGTGAGGAAGCCGACGAGCGAGCTGACGAGATTGCGCCTCCGCCATGCGGATATCGCGAGGAAGAGCAGCGCGACCGCCAGCAGGTCGAACCCGATCATCACGAGTCGCAGGATGCCAGTCATTCCCTACACGTTACGCTCGCCCTGCCTCTGGCGCGAATTCCCGCTCCTTGCCACCTTCCCGGCTCACCGACCAAAGGCCACATGAAGCGCTCCAGATTGCTCACCTTAGCGGTCGTTGCGGCGGTCATCGCGCTCTTCTTCTATATGTCCACGGCGCGCGCCAACCAGGAGTGCACCGTTTGCGTGGAGTTTCAGGGCCGCGCCAACTGCGCCACCGCAGCGGGCAAGACGGCCGCCGAGGCCACGGAGACGGCGCATAGCACCGCCTGTGGACCGGTGGCGAACGGGATGAACGAGACCATCGCCTGCGGCAACCGCGCCCCCGTCTCGGTCCAGTGTCGGAGTCGACGGTAGCGTGACGGGGGCGGGGGGAGGGGGGTTCTCGATTCCGCGGGTCGCCGTTCACGCCACCTTGCTGCAGACCGCTGGGGGCAAGCGCGAAGGCGAGATCTTCGTCATGGAGCGGGTTCCGCAGCACGCGGGCGTTGAGACCCCGCTCGATATGCTGAATCGCGCGGAAGGCTTCTTCCCCTTTCGGCCGACGGAGAATGGCGCTGGGGTGTTGCTGGTCGCGAAGGCTCGGACGGTATCATTGACAGTCTCCCGCACCGAGCCCGAGGACACCGCGCGGCTCTCGGCGGCCAAACAGGCACGCCTCGAAGTGACGCTGGCCGACGGATCGCGGTTGAGCGGATGGGCCACGCTGGAGCTGCCACAACACCACTCGCGCGTGCTCGACTATCTGAACGCCGTGGCGGAACCGTTCTTCGCCATCACCGACGACGACGGGGTACACCTGGTGAACCGTGCGCACGTCCTGTACGCGCGCCCTGAGGATTGATGCATGCCGACCCGGCTTGATCCCTTTGTCGAAGTGATGTTGCGCGAGCAGGCCGATCAGCTCTACCTGCTGCCCGACGAGCCTGTCACGCTGGTGAAGGACGGCAAGCCGCGCAAAGTCTCCAAACAGCCGCTCACCGATCAGCACATCTACGCCCTCATGGTCGAGGTCGCACCGCCGGAGGCGGCGGATAAGATCGACCAGCACTCGGAGACGGAGTTCGACTACGCGGCGGGGAACGAGCTGGTGCGGGTGCGAATCGTGCCGGAGGCGGGCCGGCTGACCGCGGTGATTTCCGCGATTCGCCGAGCGTCGCACGAGCAAGCCGCACCGCAGGTTGCTAAGACGCCGGGTGCTGAGGTGACCGCCAAACGACCGCTCCCGCCCTTACAACCCGCGCAGCCGACGAAGGCGGGCGCACCCGCAAAGCCACCACGGGCATCTGTCATCGCGGCTGCACCCATGGTCACGTCGCCCCCCGCCCTCCCCGAGACGCCCGGCGCGGCACCGAGCGCGCTTCCCGGCGAGTTCGCGTCCTCGGAGTACGAGGCGGCCGAGCAGCGGCTCGGCAAGCTGCTGCGCGCGCTGGTGCAGTCCAGCAGCTCCGACCTGCACCTCCGCGTCGGCGAGCCGGCGATGTTCCGCACGCACGGCGAGATCAAGCGGCAGTCGGGATCCGCCCTCAGCGTGAACGATCTCGAGCTGCTGGTCCTCTCCATCATGCCGGAGCGCAACCGCGGCGAATGGAAGGAAACGGGCGATACCGATTTCGCCTACGAGATCTCCGGGCTCGCGCGCTTCCGCGTCAACGCGGCCCGCGATCGCAAGGGGCCGGTGGCGGTCTTCCGCGTGATCCCGGCCAAGGTCGTGACGGTCGAAGAGATGGGGTTGTCCGACGAGGTGCAGAAGCTCTGCTACCTCAAGAAAGGGCTGGTGCTGGTCACCGGTCCGACCGGCTCCGGCAAATCCACGACGCTGTGCGCGCTGATCGACCTCGTCAACCGCACGCGTACCGATCACATCATTACGATCGAAGACCCGATCGAGTTCGTGCACGAAAACAAGAAATGCCTGATCACGCAGCGCCAGGTCCACGTGCATACCGACAGCTTCAAGTCCGCGCTGCGCGCGGCGTTGCGCGAGGATCCCGACATCGTGCTCGTGGGGGAGATGCGCGACCTCGAGACGATCGCCATCGCGATCGAGACGGCGGAGACCGGACACCTCGTGTTCGGGACGCTGCACACGACGACGGCCTCGTCGACCGTCGACCGCATCATCGATCAGTTCCCCGCCGATCGCCAGGCGCAGATCCGCGTCATGCTGTCGGAATCGCTGAAAGGCGTGATCTCGCAAACGCTCTGCAAGAAAGTCGGAGGTGGCCGGGTCGCGGCACGTGAGATCCTGCTCACGACGCCGGCCATCTCCAACCTGATCCGCGAGGCCAAGGTGTTCCAGATTCCTTCGATCATTCAGACCAGCAAGAAACTGGGCATGCTGACCCTGAACGACGCGCTGCTCGAGCTCGTCGAAAAGAAGGTGATCGATCCCGACGAAGCCTACATGCGCTCCGTCGAGAAACCTGGACTGATTGCCAGTCTCAAGGCCAAAGGGTTCAAGCTCACACTCCTACCGGAGGTCTGATCCATGAGCCGTCTCAGCACTCTTCGCCTGATCGTTCCCGCGGCCCTCGTGGTCGCAGCCGCGTGCCAGGACGCCACCACGCCGACGGCGCCTGTCGCCGCTCGCGTCACACCCACCGCGTACGCGCCGCAGCAGGTCCAACGCTGGTTCGACACGATGGCGCGCGAGGGCCTGGCGCTGCCCGGGACCGTGCTCGCCGATTATGACGAGACCACCAACCGGGCGGTCGTCGGCGTCGAGCACGCGGCCGCGGCGGCCAGCGTGCGCGCCCTCGCCGTGCGTCTCGGCGTCCCGGCAGCAGCGCTCGTCGTCCGCGAGATGGAGCCGATCCGCTTCGTCACCACCCTGCGCGATCGGGTCGTGCCGCGCATCGGCGGAATCCAGATCCACTTTGGAAATTTCCTCTGCTCGATGGGCTTCAACGCCGTGGACGGGGGGCAGGCGTCCTTCGTCACCGCGTCGCACTGCACGAATAGGCAGGGCGGCGTCGAGGGCACGGTCTATTATCAGCCGCTGCAGAGCGTCGATGGCGTCTCGATTGGCACCGAAGTCGAGGATCCCGACTATCAGCGCAACATCGCGGGCTGCCCGCACGGCAAGAAATGCCGCCACAGCGACGCGTCACGCGCCGCGTACAACCCGGGGATCACCTCTGCGCTCGGTCAGATCGCCAAGACCGACGCCACCAGCCCCAACACGTACTCGCTGGTGCTCAACGGCTCCATCAGTCTCTCGGGGGGCGACTCGCGCGATCGCTTCACGATCGGTGAGACGATCAATAAGGTCGGCCGCACGACCGGCTGGACGCAGGGCCAGGTGACCGCGACGTGCGCGACGGTCAACGTCTCGGGCTCGAATGTCAGCCTGATCTGCCAGACGATCGTCGAGAACGCGGTCCAGATCGTCGGCGCGGGAGACAGCGGCTCCCCCGTCTACACGTCCAGCAACGCCCTGGCCGGCGTTCTGTGGGGCGGCAACTCGTCGGGAACGCTGCTGGTGTTCAGCCCGCTCAAGAACGTCCAGGACGAACTGGGACCGCTCCAGGTCAAGTGACAGGGCGCGTATAGCGATGCGCGGCGGGCACCCTGCGGCCTTCTCTACTCTCCTTTTGATCGCGGGGCCGCCGGTGCCCGCCGCAGATGTCTCGCCACTCGAGTTTACGATCTCGGTCCCGGCGCGCGGTCGCGTCGGGGCGAGTGTCTCCATCGTGCTGCGCCTGCACAATCGGTCCGACCGGCCGATCGAAGCGCATTTTCTCGGACGGACGATCGTGTTCGACATTGTGGCCGCCCGCGAAGACGGCTCGGTCGCGTGGCGGCGGCTCGGCGCGAAGGCGGCGCCCAGCATTCTCCAAATCCGCACGCTCGCGCCGGATGAAACCCTGGAATGGCGCGATGCCTGGCGTCCGCGCGAGCCCGGTCGCTACCGGCTACAAGGGGTTCTGCCCTCCGACGAGCCGGACCCGCGCAGAACTCCCTGGGTGGACGTGACCGTCACGCCTTGATCGTGTTCGTCGCCACGTCCCACGTCACGGGACCGCGCCGGAAATACGCTTCGTTCGCCATGTGACAGGCGAGCGCGGCGTTGTGCCCAAACACCACATCCTCGACCACCGGTTTCCGGGTGCGCACCGCTTCGAAGAAATTCCACAGATGCGGCTGGGTGTCGTCGAAGTCCGGCGTGCTAAAGGACACGGTCTCGGACAACGCCGGCAGCTCGCCTGGTTTCAGGTCGTGGTCCTTATGCCATTGCGTCTCGTATGCGTCACGCAGCGCGCGCGGATAGCTGCCGGTGTAATAGCTCGGCCACCGATCCTTGCCGCTCTGCGGTGAGAAGCTGAGGGTGTTCCCGGACACCTCGAGAACCCCCTGCGATCCCTGAAAGCGGTACTGCTCCGGCATTTCCGTGCCGAGATTCAGGCGCATGTAGACGGGCAAATCACCGCTGTAGTAGTAGACCGTGGCGTGCACGTCGGGCATGTTGCGGCCGTCCTTCCAGCGCCGGATCCCACCGACGGACATGGCCTGTTTCGGCGGCTCGTTGACGCCAAGCATGAACATCATGCCGCTGATCAAGTGGACGAGCAGGTCGCCGGCCACGCCCGTGCCGTACTCCTTCCAGCAGCGCCAGCGCGCGAAAATGTTCGGATCGAGCGGGCGCTTTGGTACGTCGTTTTGCCAGGTATCCCAGTCGAGGGTCTTGAGTGAGAGGTCGGGTGGCGGCGGGTACTCCCACGCGCCCGTTGGATCGTTCCGGCCGAGCCAGCCTTCGACGAGCGTCAAGTCGCCCAGCATGCCCTGCGCGATCATTGCTTTTGCCTTCGCGCAGATCTGGGAGCTGACGCGCTGGGAGCCGACCTGCAGAATGCGACCGCTCTTCTTGACCGCGTCCACCATGGCGACGCCGTCGGCCGCCGAGTGCGACATCGGCTTCTCGATGTAGATGTCCTTCCCCGCGCTGACTGCCTCGACGACCATGCGCCGGTGCCAGTGATCGGGCACCGCCGCGACGATGCAATCGATGGTCTTGTCGTCGAGCAATCGCCGGTATTCACGCGTCGTCGGCAGATCGGGCCGCACGATCTCCTTTGCCAACGTATGGCGGCCGTCGTAGAGATCGGCTGCACCGGCGCACGTCACGCCCGGCAGCTGAATCGACGTGCCCAGAAGTCCGGAGCCTTGCATCCCCACGCCCACCATCCCGAAACGGACGGTATCGCTGGGGGCAACAGCGCGAAACTTGAAGGGCTTGGCGGCCAGTGAGGCGCCGGCAGCGGCGGCACTGACCTCGAGAAACTCACGACGGGACCAGGTGGGGGCAGGCTTCTTCATGGCGACTCCTGGGATGCGGGGTTGAGCTGCCAAAAATGCTCTGGAACCGAAGATCGCGCTAAGGGGTCGCAACAGCGTCGACTTCTCGGCCTAACTCGAGGATCTCTTCCCGTATGGCTCGCCGCTCGGCCGTCAAGCGGAGGAATGCACGGCGGCGAAACAGGAAGATGGTCAAGGCCCGTGTCGCGCCAATCACGCGATCGAGCCGTTCGGCAAAGTGCAGCGCGACGTACCCTGACAGCGGCAGCACCGGCGCCACCAGCGCCGCGGCCCACAGACCGCGCCACAGCCACACCGCAAAGACGATCGCCGTCCAGGTGATGGGGAAGAGCAGCATCGCGGCGAGCAGCTTGACTGTCGCGAGCGCATCTTCCTTCTCTTTCGTTATTCCGGTGGCGACCCAATCGACGAACCAGTATGCCGGGTAGTGCACCACCAGACCGAGGACGGCAACCGGGAGTCCGAGCATCAGGAATAGCACGCTCTTCACCGCGTAGGCGATGACGCGGATCCATCCGTAGCTCCGCGGCGCGAGCTGCTGCGCATCCAAACCAGCGGCCGCGAGTGCTGCTGCATGGCGCTCGAGCCGCCCTTGGAGCGCAGCGACCCGTGCGGGCCAACGCTGCCGGACCACCTCATATCCCGCGAGGAACCGGCGGCGTTGCGCGAACTCGTCCTCGAGCGACACCGGCGCGCTCGGCGCGTCGTCCGCGGCGCGGAAGATGCGCTGCGCTCGCGCGATGAGCGCATGCACCTCCCCTGCATCGGCCTCGAGCGTGACGGCCCGCAGCGCGCTCCCAAGCCGTTCCGTGAGTTGCAGCACCGGCTCGGGCGGCGGCTCGGCTCCCGGCTGTAACGGGATTCGCTCCACCGGCAACGGCTCTCCGAAATGGAGCAGCGCCGCGCTGCGGAAGGTCTTCTTGGCCCGGTAATACAGGCCCGCGGGCACGATCTCCAGCGCCACGTCCCGCGGCAACGCCGCGGCAGCGCCGAGCGCGATACGGGCGGTGCCGGTCTTGAGTGGTCGTAGCTTCGGGTCGCTGTGGGAGGTGCCCTCGGGGAAAATGGCGATCGTGCCGCCACGTACGAGGACGGCACGCGCCGCCTCAAATGTCTGCGCGTTCTTCGCAAGGTCGGACCCCGCATCCTGGCGGCGGTGGACAGGGATCGCCTCGAACGCCCGCGCGATCGCGCCGATCACCGGCATGCTGAAGAGCGGGGCCTTCGCGAGGAAGGAGACGCGGCGCGGCGCGAGGCACAGGAGAAACGCGGGATCGATGAGTCCGTTCGGGTGGTTGAGCACGAAAATGACGGGGCCCGCCGTGGGCACGCGCGCGACGCCGGTGACCTCGATGCGGCGGAAGAAGATCCGCAGCACCAGGCGGAGCAGCGGACGTAATAACGTCCTCATGCAGCCATCGCTGCCGTCGCCCGCGACTCACGCCACGCCGCGTACGTCCAAATCACTCCGCTCACGACGATCGCGACGGGAATGATCAGCACCGCTTGCGCCAGCGAGTGGGCGTCCGAGATCGCGCCGACCAGCGCGGGCGACGGCACGTCACCCAGGATGTGTATCGTGAAGATGCTCAACGCCACCGCCGTCGCGCGCATGTGGGGCGAGACCGCGTTCACGATGGCCGAGTTGACCGGCCCCGTCGATGCGAACAGACACAGCTCTGCAACGACGATCGCGGGCCAATACAGCGCCGGACTCGAGCCGGCGAGGGCGACGAACGTGAGCGGTGCCGCCACCAGCGTGACACCGCCCGACAGCCACATGTATGCCTGCTTCGAAACGCGCAGCAGCCGGTCACCCACCCACCCGCCGCCATAGGTTCCGAGGAATCCGGTGACCACGACGATGGCGCCGAACTGCACGGTGGCCTGGGCCTTGGGAATGCCGCGCACCCGCTCGAGAAACGCAGGCATCCAGAATGCCAGCGCCCCGATCGCGAACGTATAGGCGGCGTAACCCAGGACGGTGACCATGTAGGGGCGATTGCGGAGCAGCGCGGCGTACGCGGCTCTGGTCGCGTGGCCGAGTGATAGCCCATGCGCTCCCGCGAGACCCGCACTCTCCGGTTCCTGCGCTCCGCGCGGCGGCTCGTACAGCCGCCACGCCAACAGCGCCAGAACGAGCCCCGGGAGCCCCGCGACCCAGAACGCCGGCCGCCACCCGAAGTAGTAGTCCATGAGCCCGCCCACGACGTAGCCCAGTGCCGAGCCGATCGGAATCGCGGCGAAGAAGATCGCAAAGACCCGCCCGCGCCGTTCGCGCGGGAAGTAGTCAGCCAGCAGCGCCGGCGAGATCGTCCCGTAGGCCGCCTCGCCGATCCCGACCGCCGCGCGGGCCGCGAACAACGACGCGTAGCTCCACGCGAAGCCCGCGGCCGCCGTCGCAAGGCTCCACACGCCGACGCCGAGCGCGATCAGGCGCGTTCGCCCCCGCGTGTCGCCGAGCGACCCGAACAGCGGCGCGGCGAGCATGTAGACGATGATGAACCCGGTCATGAGCGACCCGAGCTGCGTATCGGAGAGCTGCAGCTCCGAGTGCTTCATGCTCTCGGCGAGCGCCGCGACGATCCACCGGTCCAGGTAGTTGAACAGGTTGATCAGCGTGAGCACCACGAGCCCGACGCGGGCGGTGCGGGCTACTCCCTGGGACGTGGTCGCAAGCATGGGGACCGGAAAGCATACGCGCCCGGCCGTCGGTCAGCTACTGAGGCTTGCGAACCTGTGGAAGCGCCTGCAACATCGTGACGATGTGGTGATCGGAGGGCCGGTGGAGCCGAGACCCTGGCACAAGTCCTATGAAGCCGGCGTGCCGCCGGCACTCGATTTCGAGCCGCTTACGGTGCCGCAGTTCCTGGCACGCGCTGCCGCGCAGCACGGCGATACCACGGCCGTCATCTTCTTCAATCGACGCCTCACCTACAGGCAGCTCAAGGACCACGTGGACCGGTTCGCCACCGCCCTGGCCGGACTCGGCATCACGCGCGACACCCGCGTCGCCATCCAGCTTCCCAACATTCCGCAGACGGTGATCGCCTACTACGCGACGCTGTCGTTGAGTGCGCAGGTGGTGATGACCAATCCCCTGTACACGCCGCGCGAGCTGGAGCATCAGTGGACGGACGCAGGTTGCCGCGTCGCCATCGTCACCGATTTCCTGTACGCGAGCCGGATTCGGGACGCCCGGAAGCGGCTCCCCATCGAGCACTACATCGTCACGTCGATTCCGGACTACATGCGCTATCCGCTGAAGTTCTTTGCGCGGCGCAAGCTCGCCCGCGCCGACCCACCGCGCGTAGCGCGCGTGGCGCCCGAGTCCGGCGTGCATGACTTCGTGACGCTCGTGCAGGAGACGAAGCCGGCACCGGTGCCGACGTCCCCACGCCCGGATGACCTCGCGGTGTTGCAGTACACCGGGGGCACGACCGGCGTCTCCAAGGGCGCGATGCTCACGCACGGAAACCTGTCCGCGAACCTGCAACAGTCCCGGGCGTGGTTCACCGGACTCGAAGAGGGGAAAGAGGTCTTCCTCACGGCACTGCCGTTGTTCCATGCGTTTGGGATGACCGCGGCCATGAACTTCCCCGTGAGCATCCCCGCGGCGATGGTTCTGGTCCCCGATCCGCGGGACGTCAAGGCGGTCGTGCGCGCGATCGCCACACACCGCGTCACCCTGCTTCCCGCGGTGCCGGCCATCTTCAACGCGATCCTCAATTACCCGAAGATCGGCGACATCGACTTGAAGAGCGTGAAGCGCTGCTTTTCCGGCTCGGCGTCGCTGGCAGAGGAGGTGTTGCGGCGCTTCGAGGAGCTCACGGGGTCACGCATCGTCGAAGGATTCGGGATGTCTGAGGCGTCCCCGGTGACGCACATGAATCCGCTGAAAGGACTGCGCAAGACCGGGAGCATCGGCATCCCGATCCCAGACACGGACTCGAGGACCGTGAGCGTCGACGATGGGGTCACCGAGACCCCAACGGGGGAGCCGGGGGAGCTGATCATCCGTGGGCCTCAGGTCATGCGTGGCTACTGGAACATGCCGGACGAGACCGCCCACGTGCTGCGTGAGGGCTGGCTGTACACCGGCGACCTCGCCGTGATCGACGCGGACGGCTTCCACCGTATCGTCGGACGGAAAAAGGAAATGATCATCGTCTCCGGCTACAAGGTGTTCCCGGACGAAGTCGATGGCGTGTTGATGAGTCACCCCGCGGTGCTGGAGGCGGCGACAATCGGCGTACCCGATCCGAAGCGCGGCGAGTTCGTGAAGTCGTTCGTGGTATTGAAGCCCGGCGCTCACGCCACGGCCGCCGAGGTGACCGGCTTCTGCCGGGAAAACCTTGCCGCGTACAAGGTGCCGCGCGCCATCGAATTCCGCGGCGAGCTCCCCAAGAGCGGCGCCCTGAAGATCCTCCGGCGCACGCTGGTGGAGGAGGAGCTCGCGAAGACGCAGTAACCCTTAGCGCGCCGGGTAGGTCCCCAGAACACGAATGCCGAACGTGAACGCGCGCACCTCCTCGAGCGCCGCCTCGATGCCCTCACCGGTGTCGACGACATCGAGATAGAACAGGTACTCCCAGGGACGGCCGGGCAGCGGCCGCGACTCGATCTTCGTCAGGTTCAAGCCGCGCGCCGCGAACACGCCCAACGCCCGGTGCAGGGTGCCCGGTGTGTTCCCCAGCGACAGCATCAACGACGTCTTATTCGCCACGGCGCGCTCCCGCGCCGCCGGCTCCCGCGCCACCACGAGAAATCGGGTGTAGTTCTCGGCGTGGTCCTCGAGCCCTTCCTCGAGCACCGCGGCACCGTACAACTCCGCGGCCAGCTTCGAGGCGATCGCCGCCTCCGCCTCAGCCTTCCCCGCCATCAAATCCCGCACGCTGCCCGCGGTGTCGTACGCGGGCACGGCGACGAAATCCGGGTGCACCGTGAAAAAGCGGCGGCACTGTGCCAGCGCGACGGGGTGCGAGGCCACGCGGCGGATGTCGCGCAGCGTGGTGCGAGGTGATGCGATGAGGCAATGGCGAATCCGCAGCTCGGTTTCGGCGACGACGTGCAACGCGTGCGCGGACAGCAGGTCGTAATTCTCGTGCACCGATCCGGCGAGGGTATTCTCGATCGGCACGATCCCGCTCGCGGCATCGCCCGCCTCGACCGCCCGGAACAACTCCACGAACGTGGCGCACGGGACCAGCCGCAGGACGGGTCCATGGGTTTCCAGCGCCGCGGCATGACTGAAGGATCCAGCTTCGCCCTGGATCGCGACCGCATCAGGCATCGGTCACCGCACCCTCACTGCTGCTGGACACGAGGCGCGCGTATTTCGCGAGCACGCCCGAGGTGTACCGCGGGGCCGGCGCCTTCCAGCTCGCCCGTCTGGTCGCCAGCTCGCGGTCGGAAAGATTGATTCGCAGCTCGCGGCGGGCGCCATCGATCGTGACCGCGTCGCCTTCGCGCACCAGCGCGAGCGGACCGCCCACCTGCGCCTCCGGTGCCACGTGTCCCACGACCAGTCCGTGCGTCCCGCCGGAGAACCGCCCATCCGTGATGAGCCCGACACTCTCGCCCAGGCCCGCGCCGACCAGTGCCGCCGTCGGCGCCAACATCTCGCGCATCCCGGGCCCGCCTTTCGGTCCCTCGTACCGAATCACGATGACGTCACCCGCCCGAATACCTCCAGCCAGAATGGCGGCGAGACATGCCTCCTCAGTGTCGAACACACGGGCCGGCCCGGTAATCTCATGTGGGCCGTGACCGCTCACCTTCGCGACCGCTCCTTCCGGCGCCAGGTTCCCGCGCAGGATCACGATGTGGCCCTGCGGCGCGAGCGGCCGATCCCACGGGTGGATCACATCCTGGTCCGCCGCGGGCCGTTTCGGCACTTCCTTCAGGACGGCCGCGACCGTGCGGCCGTCAATCGTCAGCGCATCGCCATGGAGCACACCGTTCGCCAACAGGATGCTCATGACCTGCGGAATCCCGCCCGCGCGATGCAGGTCGGTGGTGACATAGCGGCCCGAAGGCTTGAGGTCGCAGAGCACGGGCACGCGCCGGCGGATCGCTTCGAAATCGTCGATCGCGAGCGGGACGCCGGCGGCGCGCGCGATCGCGAGGAGATGCAGCACGGCGTTGGTGGACCCGCCGATCGCCATGACGACGGCGATCGCGTTCTCGAACGCCTTGCGCGTGAGAATCTGACGCGGCGTGCGGCGCGCGCGAACGGCATCGAATAGGACCTCCGCCGAGCGAGCCGCGCTGTCCGCCTTCTCCTGGTCCTCGGCGGCCATCGTCGAGGAGCCCGGCAGGCTCATCCCCATCGCCTCGATCGCGGCGGACATCGTATTCGCCGTGAACATCCCGCCGCACGAGCCCGCGCCCGGACAGGCGCGGCGCTCGATCTCGAGCAGCTCGTCCGGCGCCATACGCCCGGCGCTGGACGCGCCCACCGCTTCGAACACACTGACGACGGTGAGGTCGCGGCCGGCATAATGTCCCGGCTTGATCGTGCCGCCGTAGACGAAGATCGCCGGGATGTCGAGCCGGGCGATCGCGATCATCGCGCCCGGCATGTTCTTGTCGCAGCCGCCGATCGCGAGGAGGCCGTCCATGCGCTGGGCGCCGCACGCCGTCTCGATCGAATCGGCGATCACCTCGCGCGAGACGAGCGAATAGCGCATCCCTTCGGTGCCCATCGAGATGCCGTCGCTCACCGTGATCGTCCCGAACGTCTGCGGCATCGCGCCCGCCTGGCGCAGCGACTGCTCGGCACGCCGCGCCAACCGGTCGAGACCGGCGTTGCACGGCGTGATGGTGCTGTGGGCGCTCGCGATCCCGACGATCGGCTTCGCGAAGTCGCCGTCCGAGAACCCTACGGCGCGCAGCATCGCGCGATTGGGGGCGCGCTCGACCCCTTCGGTCACCGCGCGGCTGCGGAAATTGTCGCTCACGACCGGCCCTCCAGTGCTTCCGCCAGGATCAGCTTCGCGATGCGTGCGCCCATTGCCGCGGTCCCGATGCTCGACTCGCCCGGAGAGGCCAGATCCTGCGTGCGCGCACCAGCGTCGAGCGCCGCGGCAACGGCCTGGTCCACCGCATCGGCGGCGTCGGGGAGCTTGAGCCCATGGCGCAGCAGCAGCGCCACGGTCGCGATCGCGCCAACCGGATTGGCGATGTCGCGGCCCGCGAGCGGCGGCGCAGAGCCGTGCACCGGCTCGAACAGACCGGGGCCCTCGCCGAGCGACGCGGATGGCAACAAGCCGAGCGACCCCGCGAGCACCGCCGCTTCATCGCTCAGGATGTCGCCGAACATGTTTTCGGTGAGGACGACATCGAACGTGGCTGGATCGGTGACGAGTCGCATCGCCGCCGTGTCCACGTACACGTGCTCGAGCCGCACCGTCGGATAGTCGCGGGCGACCCGTGTGACGATTTCCCGCCAGAGCTGCGACACCTCGAGGACGTTGGCTTTATCCACCGAGGTGACGAGCCGGCGCCGGCCCCGGGCGGCTTCGAATGCTACCCGCGCGACGCGCTCGATCTCCGCAGCCGTGTACGTGAGCGTGTTCGTCGCGCTGGTGGCTGTGCGACGGCGCGGCTCGCCATAGTAGAGCCCGCCCGTCAACTCGCGCACGACGAGCAGATCGACTCCTCTGAGGCGTTCGGGCTTGAGCGGCGAGCAGCCAAGCAGCGCCGGATGTACTGTGACCGGCCGAAGGTTCGCATAGACGTGCAACAGCTTGCGCAGCGCGAGCAGACCCGTCTCGGGGCGCAGCTCGCGCGGGGCGGCGTCGAGAGACGGGTCGCCCACGGCGCCGAGCAGCACCGCGTCGCTGCGCACCACCGCGGCGCGCGTCTCGCTCGGCAACGGATCGTGGGCGGCCGCCACGCCCGCCGCCCCGACGGGGAATCTCTGAAGCGCAAAGCGAACTTCGAAGCGCTCGGCAACCGCCTCCAGCACCCGAACCGCTTGCGCGATCACGTCCGGCCCGATGCCGTCGCCCGGCAGCACCGCAATGGAATAGGTCTTCATGGGTGGCTGCGCTCGTAGGCCGTGATGCTCGGTTCCTCGAGCAACGTGCGGCCGATCTCGTCGAGCCCGCGCAGCAGCAGCTCGCGGCCGTAGGCATCCGCGCTGAAGCGCGCCGTGAACCCGCGATCATCCGATACCACTTGCTGCTCCAGATCCACGACGACCTCGTAGCCAGCATCCTGCGCGCGTTGCGTCACCATCGCGACTTCGTTCGCCGCCAGCTTGACGGGCAGGACCCCGTTGCGGAAACAATTTGCCAGGAAGATGTCCGCAAACGACGGCGCGATGATGGCGCGGAAGCCGTACTCCGCGAGCGCCCAGACGGCGTGCTCGCGCGACGAGCCACAGCCGAAGTTCGCGCCGGTCACGAGGATCGTAGCGCCTTGCGCCGCCGGCTGATTGAGCTCGAAGCCGGGATCGGCGCGCCAATCAAAGAAGAGCCCCGATCCGAAGCCCGTCCGTTCCACACCCTTCAGGAACTGCTTGGGGATGATCTGATCGGTGTCCACATCGCGCCGCGGCAACGCGGCGACCTTCCCGCGGTGGCGCACGAACGGCTTTACCATGCGCGCACGTCCACCAGGTGGCCCTCGATCGCGGCGGCGGCCGCCATCACAGGACTCATCAGATGCGTGCGGCCGCCCCGGCCCTGGCGGCCCTCGAAATTGCGGTTGGAAGTTGCGGCACACCGCTCGCCGGCGCCGAGCACGTCGGGATTCATGCCGAGGCACATCGAACAGCCGGCGTTGCGCCACTCGAACCCCGCGTCGCGGAACACACGATCCAGTCCTTCCTGCTCGGCCTGCGCTTTGACGCGCTGCGAGCCGGGCACCACCATCGCGCGCACCCGCGACGCGACGTGCCGGCCGCGCACGATGTTGGCGGCCGCACGGAGGTCTTCGATGCGGGCGTTGGTGCACGATCCGAGGAATACGCGATCGATGGGAATGCCCTCGAGCGGCGTGCCGGGCTTGAGACCCATGTACTCCAGCGCGCGCAGCGCGGCCTCACGCTCGTTTTCGGTGGCGAGCTGCGCGGGATCGGGAACGCGCGCCTTGATGTCGGCCACCATTCCGGGCGTGGTGCCCCACGTGACCTGCGGACCTACTCGCGACGCATCGAGCTGAACCTGCGCGTCGTAGCGCGCGTTGGGGTCCGAGCGGAAGGTCCGCCAGCGCTCGAGTGCGGCCGTCCACGCCGCTCCCTGTGGCGCGCGAGGCCGCCCCCCGAGGTACGCGAACGTGACCTCATCCGGCGCGATCATTCCGGCACGCGCGCCCGCCTCGATCGACATGTTGCACACCGTCATCCGCTCTTCCATCGAGAGCGCGCGGATGGCATCGCCGGTGTATTCGATGACATGTCCCGTTGCCCCGGCGGTCCCGATCTTTCCGATGAGCGCGAGGATCAAGTCCTTGGCCCCGACTCCTGGCTCCAGGCTCCCGCTGATGCGCGCTTCCAGGTTGCGCGGCTTGGAGAGCACGATGCACTGCGTCGCGAGGACGTGCTCGACCTCGCTGGTCCCGATCCCCAACGCGAACGCCCCGAATGCGCCGTGCGTCGAGGTGTGGGAGTCGCCGCAGACGATCAGCATGCCGGGCTGCGTCGCGCCGAGCTCCGGTCCGATCACGTGCACGATCCCCTGCCCCGGCGAGGCGAGATCGAACAGCTCGATGCCGAATTCGCGCGCGTTCGTGCTCAGCGCGTCCACCTGTCGCGCTGCCACCGGATCCGCAATCGGGAGGGTGCGCTCGCTGGTCGGGACGTTGTGATCCACCGTCGCCAGCGTGCGTTCCGGCCTCCGCACCTTGCGCCCGGCGTGCCGCAGGCCGGCGAATGCCTGCGGCGACGTGACCTCATGCACGAGGTGCAGATCGACGTAGAGTAGCGATACGCCGTCCGCGAGCGCCCGGACGACGTGCGCGTCCCACACGCGATCGAACAACGTGCGTGCGGTCACGCCCGCGCGGCCTCCCGGCTTGCCGGCCGCGTCGGTGCGGGGGCCTTTGCCTTCGCCTGCTTTCCTTCTTCTGTCCACGGCATCATGGCCCGCAAGCGCGCCCCGACCTGCTCGATCGGGTGCTCCCGCGCTGCCCGCCGCAGCTCCGCAAAGCGCGGCGCTCCGGCGCGGCATTCCGCGATCCACTCCTTCGCAAATGCCCCGCTGCGGATGTCCGCCAGCAACCGGCGCATTTCCTCGCGCACCGCCGGGCTGATCACCCGCGCGCCGCGCGTGAGATCCCCATACTCGGCGGTGTTGCTGATCGAATGCCGCATGAAACCGAGGCCGCCACGATAGATCAGATCGACGATGAGCTTGAGCTCATGCAGGCACTCGAAATACGCCATCTCGGGCGAGTACCCCGCCTCAGTCAACGTCTCGAAGCCCGCCTGCACCAGCGCGGTGACGCCGCCACACAGCACGGCCTGCTCGCCGAAGAGGTCCGTCTCCGTTTCCTCGGCGAACGTCGTCGCGAGCACGCCGGCGCGAGAGCAGCCGATACCCGTCGCGTACGCCAGCGCATTCTCGAGGGCCTTGCCGCTGGCATCTTGATGGACGGCCACGAGTGCCGGCACGCCGCGTCCGGCCTGGTACTCGCTGCGCACGAGCCCGCCGGGCGACTTGGGGGCGATCATCGAGACGTCCACGTTGGACGGTGGCGTGATCTCGCCAAAATGAATGTTGAAGCCGTGGGCGAACATCAGCGTCTTGCCGGCGCCGAGCGCGGGAGCAACGGCGGTTTCGTATACCCCGCGCTGCTCCTGGTCGGGCACGAGCATCATGATCACGTCGCCCGCTCGCGCCGCGTCGGCGACAGGCCGCACGTCGAGCCCATCGGCGGTGGCCTGTTTCGACGACGCGCCGTTGGGCCGCAATCCGACGATCACGCGGGCCCCGCTGTCGCGCAGATTCTGCGCGTGCGCGTGGCCCTGACTACCGTATCCGATGATGGCGAAGACACGATCGCGCAGACGCGCCGGATCGGTGTCCTTCTCGTAATACACGCGCACTGTTGAGGCCATGTTGTCTCCAGAAGATGAGAATGAGGGTAGAGGCGAGGCGGTCGCCTTGCGAACGCCGACCACATTGTGGAATTGTCGGAGCAGACTCTCGACCGTCGCGTCATCCGCCTCGATCGCACAGGACATCCGCCAGAAACCGGGCTGACCCGTCGAATCGACGTTGAAGTCGCGGACGGTCAGATTGCGCCGCCGCAGCAGGCCGCACACACGACTGAGCGTGAGCAGGTCGCTGCTCATCCAGACGGCCACGGCGCGTGGGGGAGCCGCGGTCATACCGGCGCCGCCTCGAGCGGTTCAGACAACGAGCCGCCCGGCACGATCATGGGGAAGACGTTGGCTTCCTGCTCGATCACCAACTCGACGAGCGCCGGACCGGGTGTGTCGTTGGCTTGCCGCAGCGCGTCGGTCACCTCGCTGGCCTGCTTCACCCGAAATCCTGGAATGCCGTACGCCTCCGCCAGTTTCACGTAATCGGGACTCCAGATCGGCGTGTTCGAATAGCGCCCGCCGTGGAAGAACTGCTGCCACTGCCGCACCATGCCGAGGTAGCCGTTGTTGAAAATCGCGAGCTTCACCTCGATCCCCTCCTGCACCATCGTGGCGATCTCGGCCATGTTCATCTGAAATCCGCCGTCGCCCGAGATGGCCCACACCGGCTCATCAGGACGCGCGAGCCGCACGCCCATGGCGGCGGGCACCGCAAATCCCATGGCGCCCAGACCTCCCGACGTGATGTGCGTGTTGGGCCGCTGGAAGGGATAGCGCTGCGCCACCCACATCTGATGCTGGCCAACGTCCGAGACGATCGTACACCGTCCCCCGGTGACGTCGGCGAGCGCGGAGAGCATCACTTCGGGCGACAACCCGCCGGCAAACGCCTCGGCGCGCGGCCGCATCAGGGCTCGGATCTCGTCCCACCAGCGCGGGCAGTCGCGCGGCTTCACCACCGCCAGCAGCCGCTCGACCACCGGACGCGCATCGCCCACAATGCCGACCGCCACGGGCACGTTGCGGCCGATCGCTGCTGCGTCTACATCGATGTGCACGATCTTGGCGCGCGGCGCGAACGTCGCGGTGTTGCCCGTGACGCGATCGTCGAAGCGCATGCCGATCCCGACGATCAGATCGGCGAGCTGAATGGCCTTGTTGATGTGGACTTCGCCGTGCATTCCCGGCATCCCAAGGTGCAACGCGTGCGACTGCGGAATAGCGCTGATGCCGAGGAGTGTCGTGATCACCGGCATGCCGGTACGCTCGGCCAGCTCCCGCACTGCCGCGTACGCGCCGCTGACGATCACACCGCGGCCGATCATCATGATCGGACGCTGCGCCTCGGCGATGAGCTGTGCGGTTTGCTGGATGGCGTTTTCGAGGTCCTGGGTGTCAGGTGTCAGGTGTCTGGGCTTCCCTGACCCCTGACCCCCGGCACCCGACACCTTGTATTCGGCCTTCTGGTTCTGAACGTCCTTCGGCACGTCCACGAGCACCGGCCCGGGACGTCCCTCCATCGCCACCGCCATCGCCTCGCGCAAATCGTCGGCCAATACTTCGATGTCGCGGACGAGCACGTTGTACTTCGTGACCGGCATCGTTACGCCGACGACGTCGGTCTCCTGAAACGCATCGCGGCCGAGCATCGGCCGTCCGACCTGCCCCGTGATGGCCAGGACCGGCGACCCATCCATGTGCGCCGTGGCGAGTCCGGTCACGAGGTTGGTCGCACCCGGCCCGGACGTCGCGACGCACACACCGACGCGTTTGCCGGCGCGCGCGTATCCGTCCGCCGCATGCGCGGCGGCCTGCTCGTGACGCACGAGGACGTGTCGCAGCCCGGGGTGGCCGTGGAGCGCGTCGTAGAACGGCATGATGGCGCCGCCGGGGTATCCGAACATCACGTCGACCCCGGCGTCGACCAGAGTGCGGCAGATGATCTGCGCGCCTGTCAGGAGCTCGCTCATAAGGGGCTACACTCCCCAGAAGTAACTGCTACTCAACGCGGCCGTTTCGAGCCCATCGGCGTGATCGGCTTTGTTCAACGCGTGCACCAGCGCGCGCGCGCCCGCCTCGACGATGTCCGTGGACGCACCGTGACCGCTCAGCGACTTCCCATCGATGCGCACTTGCAGCACCACCCGCCCCAGGCTGTCGCGCCCCGGCGTAACGGATTGGACCGACAAATCGATCACTTCGATCGTTCGGCCCACCGCCTCGCCGATCGCCGCGAAGGCGGCGGCGATGGGTCCGTTCCCCGTGGCGGTCGCGGTGCGCTCACCGAATCCGGGACCCGCGACGCGCACTTCCGCGGAGGCCGTCGCAGTACCGCACGACACGTGCAGCTGGGTGAGGTTGTACACCTCGGGCGCCTGATGAAAGCCGTCGTGCAGCAGCGTGAGCAGGTCCTCATCCAGGATCTGACGCTTCTTGTCGGCGAGCGCCGTGAACGCCTGGTACAGCTGCTCGAGCGTGTTCGCGTCCGGCTCGTATCCGAGCTCGCGATAGCGGCGCTCGAGTGCGTGCCGGCCCGAATGCTTGCCGAGCACGATGCTCGACCCGCCGGCGCCGACCGTCTCGGGCGCGATGATCTCGTACGTGAGACCGTTTTGCAGCACGCCGTGCTGGTGGATCCCCGCTTCGTGCGCGAACGCGTTGCGGCCGACGATGGCTTTGTTGGGCTGGGGGAACACACCGATTTCGTGCGACAACAGCCGGCTCGTGCGCGTGATCTCGCGCGGGTTGACATGGCAGGTGAACTGGGCGACTTGGGGCCGCACCCGACCTGCCATGACGATCTCTTCGAGCGCCGCATTGCCTGCGCGTTCGCCGATGCCATTTATCGTGCATTCGACTTGACGGGCGCCGGCGTCTATCGCGGCGAGCGAATTCGCCACGGCGAGGCCGAGGTCGTCATGACAGTGCGCACTCAGCACGATCTTCGCCGTCTCGGGCACGCGCTCTTGGACGGTGCGGAACAGCGCGCCGTACTCGGCCGGCATCGCGTACCCCACCGTGTCGGGCAGGTTGATCGTCGTCGCGCCCTCGGCAATCGCAACGGCAACGACGGTGCAGAGGAAGTCGAAGTCCGAGCGGGTTGCGTCTTCGGCCGAGAACTCGACATCGCTGGTGTACCCGCGGGCGCGGCGTACGGCCGCGCGCACCCGCTCGACACAGGTCGCGCGATCGATGCGCAGCTTCTGCTCGAGGTGCAGGTCGGAAGTCGCGATGAACACGTGGATGCGCTTGCGTTGCGCGGGCTGGAGCGCTTCGCCCGCCGCGTCGATATCCCGATCGTTACAGCGCGCCAGCGCCGCAATGGTGGGTCGATGGACCGCTTCGGCGATCTGTTGCACGCCGCGCCAGTCGCCCTGGGATGCCGCCGGGAACCCGGCCTCGATGACGTCCACGCCGAGCGCGTCCAGTTGGCGGGCCAGTCGCAGTTTTGCTTCCGGAGACATTGCGTTTCCGGGCGCCTGTTCGCCGTCGCGCAGCGTGGTATCGAAGATGACGACATCCTGAGCCATGGCTACCCCCCCTTTTATCTGTGCGGTAAAAAAAAACCGCGAACCTGACTGGGTTCGCGGCGCCGGTGCTACTTCGTCCTGCTCTCGAGCGACTTCTAGATTCTTACCTCCGCGCGCGCGAACCCGGCCCTGGGCGAAAAGCCCAGCAGCAGACTAAGGACCAGGAGCAGCAGTGCGAGCGAGGATGTCATGGGACATCCGTAATCTCCACAGTTGCGGAGGGCTGTCAAGTAGGTCGTGGAGGTTGGTGAAGGACGGTGGAGGTTGGTGGAGGTTTCTCTCGACCGAGGGCGCGATACAATCGCCAAGTCAGGAAGCGCACGACTTTGGCGATCGCTCAACTCCTTCCAAGCCGCGTCGTCAAGCAAGCCCGTTTCATGGACGAATCGCAATGCGTAGCCAACTTCCGTGAGCGAAGAAAGGGAAATATCCAGAAAGCGACGGAATTCCTTGCTGCTCTTCCGGGCTGAGCCCTCCACAATGTTCACCGGCGCCGAGAACGCCGCACGCCGAAGCTGCGAAGTCAGACCGAAACGCTCATCCGTTGGGAACGCCTTCGTGGCGCGATAGACTCCGAGTGCCAATTCATGACACTCGCGCCAAGCATGCAGCTGCTCATATGGGGGAGCCACATCGCGAAGTTACAGAATCTGCAGGTTACTGAAGTGCGATTCTTACGCCGGCAGGGGTCTTTTTCTGCACAACCTCCACCAACCTTCACCAACCTCCACCAACCTCCACAACGGTTGTTAGACAGAGCCACCGGTCGGATTTGAACCGACGACCGCTCGATTACGAATCGAGAGCTCTACCACTGAGCTACGGTGGCGTGGCCCTAACTTAGCGACGGCGCGATTCCAGCGGTACTCCACGCTTCTAGAGCTTCACTGCCTTCGCATAGGCGAGCTGGATCGCCTGCTCCGGATCGCCGTCCGCCGCCAACACGCACACGACCGATCCCTCCTGCCAGAATACCAGCGTCACGCCACCGGAGCGATAGATCCGGAAGCGAATCCCGTCACGCTCGCGCTCTTCAGCGCCTGATGGCAGCTCCGCGGTCGTTCCTTCATACATCTGACAGACGACGCGATCCCCGCGAGTCCCCACGTAGGCGTACAGCGCACTCACCCGCCCGAGCCCCGCGATCCGGTGCACACCGCCGCCGCTCAGGCGATAGCCCATCATCCCGAGGTCGTAGACGCGGACGGTGAACGGTAGGCCGCTCGTCGTAAAGGAGCGCTCGAGCAACTGGGCATCCCCCGTCTCGATCGGTAAGGCGAGCTGCGCGGCACGAAAGCGAATGAAGTCGCTGGCTGCCGCGGTGACGAAGTCGGGCCGCTCCGGCCGCGGCCACAGCAGCAGCAACACCAACACTGCCGCGGCCGCCAAGGGCAGTCCGACCACAGTCGCCCATCGGAGGCGCATCGCTCGCCGACGCGGTGCCGCGCCACGTGCCGACTCGATCTCAAGGGCGGATGAGACGCGCGCGGCCAGCGCGGGTGGAACGGAGTGCTCCGAGAGCGCGTCGCGAACGCCGGACTTGACCAGACGCAGAGCTTCGACCTCCCTGCGGCAGGGTGCGCAGACCACCAGATGCGCCTCGACCTCTAGACGCCGCTCGGGGGGCAGGCGGTCGTCGACCAGCAGCGTGAGATCCTCGCCGGGATGGCCTCGTTGTTCCGTCATGGATCCACCGATCTCAAATGACCGGCGTGCCGTGCGTACTGCTCGAGGGCGGAGAACAACAGCCGGCGGCCGCGGTGCAGGCGCGACTGCACGGTCCCGACGGGACAGTCCAATACGCCCGCTGCTTCCTCATAAGACAGTTCTTGCACGTCGACCAGCAACACGACGGCGCGGAACGCCTCGGGCAAAGCGCGCAACGCCGCCTCGATCTCCTTGGGCCAGCTCGCGCCCCAGGCCTCGACATCCCCCACATCGCCCACGGGAGTCTCGGCCACCAGGCGATACCGCTCCTCGAGCTCGTCCACCGGCAGCGGACCTACCTCGCGGCGCGTCTTCTTGCTCCGATTGATCACCACCGAATACAGGACGGTGAACAGCCAGGCCTTGGCGTTCGTTCCGGGACGGAAGTTGTCGAACGTGCGAAAGGCTCGCAGGTAGGTGTCCTGCACGACATCCTCCGCCTCGTGAGGGTCCGACGTCAGCCGGAGGGCGGTGTTATACAGCCGCTGCATGAACGGCAGCGCGAGAGACTCGAACCGGGCTCTTCGTTCGTCGGTGTCGTCGTGCGCCATGCTCGGATCTCGCGCTCGGGAATTCTCCAGCGGGTTGGACTGTTAACTCAATATGACTCACCGATTGTCGGGAGATAGTAGCGCGTGCCCCAACATGAAAGGGAGGGTCCAATATGTACCGAGTTTCTCATCTAGCGTCCGCA
>DASXTV010000073.1:0-21806 GCA_036505175.1 Gemmatimonadales bacterium | reverse complement strand
CGGGAGAATCGCAGCCGGTAGAGAAGGGCGCGGGAGACGAGGTGCTCGGCGGGGCGGTCAATGGCGAGGCGGCAATCACGGTGCGGATCACCCGCATCGGCGCGGAGACGTACCTGTCACAAGTCATCGATCTGGTTCGACGCGCGCAGGAAACGCGCTCCCGCACCCAAGACTTGGCGAACCGTGCCGCGATGTGGCTGACCGTCATCGCAATTGTAGCCGGTACGGCAACGCTAGCCGTCTGGCTTGTGGCGGGACGCCAGCTCGATTTCGCGCTCGAGCGCATGGTGACCGTCATGGTCATAACGTGTCCCCACGCGCTGGGTCTCGCAGTGCCGCTTGTCGTGGCCGTCTCGACTGCACTTTCTGCTCGGAATGGCTTACTGATCCGTGACCGCGCGGCCTTCGAGCGGGCGCGCGCGCTGGAGGCGATCGTCTTCGACAAGACCGGAACGCTGACCGAGGGTCGATTTGGCGTCACCGACGTTATCTCATTCGATGGTCGCAGCGAGCAAGACGTCCTGCGACTCGCCGCGGCGATCGAGAGCCGTTCCGAGCACCCCATTGCCGCCGGCGTCGTACGCGCCGCAACGGAACGCGACGTGAGCTACTCGGTGCTGAGCGGTGTTGCCGCCATCCCCGGGAAGGGGGCGCGGGGCGTCGTGGATGGAATGAACGTCGCCGTCGTGAGCCCGCAATACCTCAAGGAACAACGACTGAATGTTGATGATGCTCGCGTGAGACGCGTCGCTGCACAAGGAAAAACGGTCGTGTACGTCCTTGTCGATTCGAAGGTCGCAGGGGCGATCGCATTGGCAGATATCATTCGCCCGGAGGCAAGGGAGGCATTGACTCGACTAAAGGAAATGGGAATCCGATCAATGATGCTGACCGGCGATGCGACGCCGGTTGCGCGCTGGGTCGCGCAAGAGCTCGGCCTCGACGAGTACTTCGCCGAAGTGCTCCCCGATCAGAAAGCCGCGAAAATTCGCGAAATCAAGGGCCGCGGCCTGACGGTCGCGATGGTCGGGGACGGTGTCAATGATGCTCCCGCGCTCGTTGAGGCCGACGTGGGCATCGCGATCGGCGCGGGCACCGATGTCGCGATCGAATCAGCGGATATCGTGCTGGTCCGTTCCGATCCACGCGACGTTCCGTCGATCATTGGGCTGGCGCGTGCGACGTACCGCAAGATCGTACAGAACCTGTGGTGGGCCACCGGCTACAACGCCGCGGCCATCCCGCTGGCAGCCGGCGTCCTTTATCGCGCTACCGGGATTCTGCTCTCGCCCGCGTTGGGGGCGGTGTTCATGTCTGTATCCACCATAATCGTGGCCTTCAACGCGCAACTGCTTGGGCGCGGTAGGAGTACCCTGCTGAGCAGCCCGTCGCTAAGTTAGTGACTCAGTTAGCCACGGAGCTCAGTGGTAGAGCTCTCGATTCGTAATCCCGGACGGCCGGCGCGCACCAGCGCTGGCCGTTGTATTTCACCATCTTGCGCGAAACGATTGACGTATTCCACGGCGTTGATGCCGAAGTCATCTACTTGCGCTTCAGCCCGTTCAACAGCTCCTCGCTGGCCCGCGAGCGCCGCAGGTGGACGAAGCCGTCCTCTCCTCCCACGCGCTCGCCCCACTCTAGGGCGGCAAAGAACGCGTGCAGGTCCTGCCAAGAGACGCGCGGGTCCTCACCCTCCACCCAATCCCAGCCGGGTTGAGGGCGCGATGCCAGCACGCGCGTGGTCACCCATACCTCGCCGCCCTCGCCCCACACGGCGCTGACGCGCGTCGCGAACAGGGTGCGCCACTGCGGGGCGTAGTAGTGGCCGAAGTCGACGACGTACGCCAGGGCCAGCCCGCCATCACGGTTCAGGGGGTGGAACGGGAAGTCCTGGCCGAAGAGGAACAGCTCGTCCCGCTGCGTGATGGTGAAAAGGCGGCTCCCCTCCTCCAGCAGCGGCAGCACCGGGCGTACCCTGTCCACGTCGTGCTCCTGCCGCTCGTAGAGCGACGGCAAGGCCATCACGTTCACGTTCGTCGCCGCCGCGACTATGAAGAAGGCGAGCGGCACCGCCACCACCCGCCATCGGAAGGGGGCACGCACGCCGATCGCGACGCCGAGAAACAGCATCGGGTACAGCGGCAGGTAACGCTCGATAGCTCCCCCCTGCCAGAACACGGCGAAGCCGATCACCGGCGCGCCCCACAGCGCCAGCAGTGCCAGAGCCCGCCGTCCCAGTGGGGAGCGCGCCAGCAGCACGACCAGAGCGGCCATCGCCGCGTAAAACAGTGCCAGCTTCCACAGGCTGAATCGCAGGAGGTTGCCCAGTGGCACGGAGTTGTAGGGGTCGTTCGCCAGGAAGCGCCTGAACAGCACCCCATCCCGACCCATGTCGACGAACGATCGGGCGAAGCCGAAGACGGCGCGGGGCAGCCCCCTGGCGGTGCCTATGCGCCTGTCCGCCCCCATCCAGTCGACGAACTTGGGCAGACTGGTGATGCCTAGGGCCAGGGAGGCGGCTGCCGCGTACAGCAGCGCGGTGCCCGCGGCGACGGTCAACCCAGCGTAGAACACGGCCCTCCGGCTCGCTCGCGCCCTCCCCCAGAGGAAGAGCGGCGACGCCAGCGCTGCCGGCAGCGCGAACACGTACAAGAACCAGAAGCCCACTGCTCCGGCCAGACTCACGCCCGCCAGGATCGCCTCCGGGGTTGAGGGCGGGCGCTGCTGGCCGCCCCTGTTGAGCAGGTATACGCCCACCAGCAGTAGCGCCAGCCCCGCCACGTACGGCGCCCCGCTCTGGGCGTAGTTCAGGAAGCCGTTGGTGAAGATGAACGCCAGCACCACCAGGTTGACCACGAGCACGTTGTCGCTCGCGCGGTGGAGGAGCCTGTGCAGCGCCACCACGCTGACCAATCCGGCGAGCAGGCTCACCCCAACGAGCGCCAGGACAGCGTTCGCCTGGGGCGACGGCCCGACGAACCTGGCGGTGAGCGGACCGATGAGCTGCAGCAGTACCCAGCCCAGCGGGCGCCAGAGCAGGTGGCCGAACTCCCACATGCTCTCCGCCGAGGCGGACGTCAGCTGCTGGGCGTACCTGGTGGTATCAGCCATGAACTGCGGATCCGTGGCGAACACCGTCAGCAGGTAGACGACGACGACCGCGCCGGGCGTGGCAAGCCAGGGATGCCACCAGCTGGAAGAGGGTGGGGTTTCGGCCGTGGAGGGGCGAACGATAGTCGACATAGGCATCATCCTAACGTCGAAATCGGCGACCTGATGGTGCGTGACAGCGGTCACCGTTACGGTCTGCAGGGGAGCGCATCTTCAATGTGCGGTGCGATGCACCGCCTCGCGGCGCGCGCCCTCCTTCCGCGGGTTCAACACACCATACGATTCGCTGCTCAGAGCAAAACCGTCGAAAGACGGTGACGCAGAGTCACGGGGCTACGGCGGCGGAACGCCGCCATGCCGGCCGGGCCGCCAGCGAGAAGTCGCTGGCGGCCCGCTTTGCGTCGGGACGTTCGCCGGCGGGGAGATTGTCATGGAAGTGACGGAGCTCCGCGACCACGTTCGAGCCCGACCGGCGGCTCGGCCGGGTTCGGCACCGGACGTGCCCTCGCTGCGCGGCTTGTTACGGACGGGGCTGTGGATGGTGCCACTCGTCCTGGCGCTCTCGGTCGGAACGGCCGCGGTGGTGACGTCGTACCAGACGCCGACGTACCGCGGCAGCGCCACGCTGGTGCTCGTGCCGAGCGCAGCGATCCACGATGGCCCCGATCTGCTGCGCAGTCTCGAGACGCTGGAACGCCGTACGGTCATCGCCACCTTCGCCCAGATCCCGTCGACCGAACGGATCCGCGTGGCCGCGGCGCGCGCTGTCGCGCTGCAACCCGATTCGCTCGGCTACTACCTCTCGCAGGCCTTCGTGATTCCAAACACGAACCTCATCCGCATCGAGGTAGAGGGTCCCGATCCGGCGCGTGCCGCCGGGTTCGCGAACGCTCTCGCGACCACGACCATGGCGGAAGCGAAGGCGATGTATCGGGTGTTCGAGATGACGCCACTGGCCGCCGCGGTGGCCCCCAAGGCGCCGGTGGCGCCCAATCCGCGGCGCGCCATCGCCCTCGCCGCCATTCTCGGCGCGTTCCTCGGTATTGCGGCGACCTACCTGCTGGTGCGCTCGACGAGCTCACCGAGCGGGCTGACCTAGACACCACCTGCGTTCGCTCGTGGACACCCAGGGTCGTCCCGGGGCTGCCGTCGCGGCGGCGCTAGCCGGATGGAACGGGGGGCGGGCGGCCGTGGTCGCCGGTGCCGTGGCGGGGGCCTGCGCGGTCGCCCTTGGCTTGCTCGTCGCCATCGCCCCGGATCTCCTGCACTTCCAGCCCTCGACGTTGGACGCCGGAGTCCTCGTCGGCTTCCTCGCGTTCGGCGTGGTCGTGGTCTGGCGACCTGCGCTCGCCCTGATGGTCCTGATCCTCGTCGCCTACTTGAACCTGTCTGACATCCTGGTTCGGTGGCACGGCGCTCCGTCGGTGCTCCAGGCGCTGGCCGTACCGCTGCTGCTGGCGGCGTGGTTCGTTCAGCGGCGGCGCGGCTTCGGCGGGCCGTTGCCGGGGGCGCTCACCGTGTGCCTCGCGGCCTATACGGCGGTCGTGTGGCTGTCCATGGCGTGGGCGCGCGACGCGGTGTTGGCGGAGCAGCAGGCCCTCACGATCACCAAAGCGTTCGTGATCTACGCGCTGGTCGTCCTGCTCGCGGGGTCGCCGGCGCAGGTCCGCCAGGGTGCGTGGACGCTCGTGGCAGCCGCAGTCCTCGTCGGGGCCCTGGGCGTCTTCCAGGTGATCGCCGGCAGCTATGACCAGACGTTTGCGGGTCTGGCCCGCATCGACTACGCGCAGATTTACGGCCCGGTCTTCGAGCCGCGAATCGCCGGTCCCGTGGGCGACCCCAACTTCTTCGCCCAGATGCTGATCCCGGCGGTACCGATCGCATTGCTGCTCGCCGACAGTGCGTCGGGCGTTCGCGAGCGGGTCGCCGCGTTCGGATGCGTTAGCGTCGTGACCGCCGCCGTGGTCATGACCTACTCGCGCGGCGGCGCACTCGCCCTGGGCGTGGTGCTGGCCCTGTGGCTCCTGGGCCAGGGGAGGTCCGGTCGCCGCCTGGCCGTGGGGGCCGCGGCGATCGGCCTGCTGGTTCTGCTGCTGCCGTCCGACTTCGCCCGCCGGCTCACCACGTTCCGGCAGTTTCTGCCCGGAAGCGGCGACGTACTGCGGCTGGATTCGTCGTTCGAGCAGCGCCGCGTGTTCGTCACGGCGGCCTGGCACATGTTCCTCGACCGCCCGCTCACAGGCGTCGGTGCCGGCAACTACACCGTCCACTACCGCCCGTACACCGAGGAGACCGGCTCGGTCGTCTTGGAATACGAGGACTTCGACCAGCCCCATTACCCGCACAACCTGTATCTGGAGATCGCGGCGGAGACCGGTCTGCCGGGGCTGATCGTCTTCGCCGCGGTGCTGGTGACCTGCTTCATCTACCTCCGGCGCGCGCGCGTCGCGTTCGGCGGGGCGGGGGACTGGTCGTCGGCGTCGCTGGCCACCGGCGTTCAGCTCGGGCTGATCGGCTACCTCGTGTCCTGCCTGTTCCTCCACGGGCACTTCCCGCGCAGTCTCTGGCTGCTCTTCGGCTTCAGCGCCGCGCTGTGCCGCCTGGCGCCGGCGCGCTCGCAGGCCCGCGCGATCGCCCCGAAGGCGACGTGATGCGCGAAGCGGACGCGGCACTCGGCCGCCGCACCGCGGCGGGCCTCGGCTGGTCGATGCTCGGCGCGGGAGCCGGCAAGCTCCTCGCGCTGGCGAGCATGGCCGTGCTCGCGCGGCTGCTCGCGCCAGCAGATTTCGGGCTGTTCGCGTTCGCCCTCGTCTACCTCGCGTACCTGGAAACCATCGCAGACCTGGGGACCGGAGCGGCGCTCATCTACTGGCCGGATCGCACGCGCGACGTCGCCCAGATCACCTTCGTGCTCAACCTGCTGACAGGCGTCGCGTGGTTCCTGCTCACCTGGGGCCTCGCCCCCGCCGTCGCCGCCTTTTTCCACAGCCCCGGCGGCACGCCGATCCTGCGCGTGCTGGGGGCCACGTTCATCCTGCGGGCGCTCGGGAACACGCACGACGCGCTCTGCAAGAAGGATCTCCGCTTCAAAGCGAGGTTGATTCCCGAGATCGGGTTGGCCGCGGTCAAAGCGGCGCTCACGATCGCGCTCGCGCTCGCAGGCCTGGGCGTGTGGAGTCTCGTGTGGGGTCATCTCGCCGCGCTGGGCGCGCGCGCGGCGCTGCTCTGGCTCGTGGTCTCCTGGCGTCCCGCGTGGCGCTGGCCCTCGGACCTGTTGCGACCCATCCGCCGGTACGGCGGCTGGATCATGGTGGTGAACGTCATCGCCGTCGTGGTCCACCACGTGGACTACGTCGTTATCGGCCGGATGCTCGGGATGAGCACGCTCGGCTTCTATCAGATGGCCTACAAGGTGCCCGAGACGGTCGTGATCCTGCTCGTCTGGCAGGCGAGCATGGTGCTGTTTCCCGCCTTCTCCCGCGTGTGGGCGTCGGGCCGCAGCCTGGGAGATGCGTACGTCACGGCGCTGCGCTACTTCGCGCTGCTGGCGCTCCCCGCCGCGGTAGGTCTCGTCTTCCTGGCCGAGCCCCTGGTGCTCGCGCTGTTTGGAGAGAGCTGGCGGCCCTCCATTCCGATCCTCCGGGCGGTCGCGGTCTACACGGGGTTCCGCGCGCTGGGCACGCACGCGGGCGACGTCGTCAAGGCGCAGGGTCGGCCGAAGCTCCTCGCCGCGCTCGCCGCCCTGAAGGCGCTCCTGCTCGTGCCGGCACAGGTCGTGGCGGCGCGGTGGGGAGGCGCGACAGCGGTCGCCGCCGCGACGGCGACGGTCGCCGGGGCGACGTTGCTGCTCGACTTCGCGCTGGTACGTCGCATCAGCGGCGTCCCCGTCCGCGCGATCCTGAGCGCTGTCGCCACGAGCCTGCCTCCGGTCGCGGCTCTCGCCCTGGTCCTCATTGCGTGGACGCATGCGGCGGCCGGAGCGGGGAGCTTGCTCGTGCTCGGCGGCGGCGTGGCCCTCGGGATCGGCGCCTACGCGGCCGCCGTGCGCGTGCTGAGCCCGGGGGCGTACCACCACGCCGTCTCGACTCTCTGGCCCCGCCCCGCGGCGGGCGTCGTGCTCTCATGAACGACCGTCCCCGTCCCCTCCGCCCTCTCGTCCTGCTCAGCGGCCTAGCCACGGGCGGCGCCGAGCGGGTGACTGTGTCGTTCGTGCGCCGGCTGCGGGCGATGGGGATCGACGCTGCGGTGTGCACCGTCACGGCCCGGCACGATGGCCCGCTCGCCGCCGAGCTCGCCGGGGCCGGCGTGCCCCGTCACGACCTGGCCGCGCGACGGCTTGCCGACCCGTGGCCATTGATCCGCCTGCTCCAACTGCTGAAGCGCGAGCGACCGGACGTAGTGCACGCGCACGGTCAGGACGCCTCGATCGTCGCGGACGCAGTCCGGAGGCTTCGCGCCTTTCCCCTCGTGATCACCCGGCACGTGATGGAGGAGCCGATGGGGGACCGGCGCCAGCGCCTGCGGGCTCGCGCCGCCTGTGGCGCGCTGCGCCGCGCCGACGCCGTCATCGCCGTGTCCGGTGCGGTCGCGCAGCGGCTCGCCGAGTTGAGCGGGCGACCCCGCGAGGCGATTCAAGTGATCGCGAATGGCATCGAGCTGGATCGTTTCGCCGACGGCGGGCCGCAGGCCCGGGCGATGGTGCGGGCGTCGCTCGGCGCCCGCCCAGACGAGCCGCTCGTGCTGGTGCCGGCGGCGCTGCGCGAGGGCAAGGGTCACGAGGTGCTGCTGCGGGCGCTGCCCGCCCTGCTGAGCCGCGTGCCCGCCGTCCGGGTCCTGTTCGCCGGAGCAGGGGAGCGCGAGGCGGCGCTGCGCGGGGAAGCCCGCGCCGTGGGCGACGCCGTGCAGTTCCTCGGTCTGCGAACCGACATCCCGGAGCTCTTGACCGCCTGCGACCTCGTCGTGCTGCCGTCGGCCACGCGATCGGACGGTACCGTCGAGGAAGCTCTGCCCACCGTGCTCCTCGAGGCGGCCGCCGCCGGCCGCGCCGTCGTGGCCACTCGGATGAGCGGCATCCCGGAGATCGTCGTCGAGGGGGAAACGGGTCTCCTCGTGCCGCCCGGCGACCACGCGGCGCTGGCGGACGCGATCGCGACCCTGCTGCTCGACGGCGCCCGCGCCCGCGCCTACGGCGCCACCGCCTACCGGCTCGCCCGTCAGCGCTTCTCCATCACGACCATGGTTGCGCGGACGCTGCACTTGTGGGGCGCGCTCGTGGACCGGCGGCCCCGAGCCAGGTCGGTCGCATGACCGCCGTTCGCGTGGATGCCGAGGCCGCTCCCATGGATCGAAACGAACGACTGAAGTCTGAGCTCGCCTTTCAGGCGGACCGTGCCTCCCGGATGGGCCCCATCCGTCCGACGCCGGGCCATGTCGTGGAGCGGTACCGGGAGGCCAGACACGGTCGAGTGTTTCCGGCCGAGTTCCTGTTCGCGCACCTGAAGGACATCCGGGACGCGGACGTCCTCGATTTCGGGTGCGGCGACGGCGCATTGAGCGTCATTTTGGCCCGGCTCGGCGCGCGCGTCACGGCGGTGGATATCTCCCCCCAGTTGATCGAGGTTGCGCGGCAACGGGCCGAGGCCGACGGCGTTGCCGGCCGGATCCAGTTCATCGAGCGGGACATCACGGCTGCGCCACTGGAGGCGAATCAGTTCGACTTCGCGGTGTGCAATCTGGTGCTGCATCACGTCGATCTGCGTTCGGTCGTTCCCCTGATCGTCGCTTCGCTCAAGCCGCAGGGCACGGCCGCCATCGTCGAGCCCATCGCGTTTTCCCCGTGGCTTCAGCGTGTGCGCGACCGCGTACCGATCGACAAGCGGGCGTCGCCGGGCGAGCGACCGTTGAACGAGGACGAAGTGAATTTCGTGGTCAACGAGCTGGTCGGTCCGGAGCGGACGTACTTCAACCTCCTCGGACGCCTGCGTCGGCTGTTTCCGAACAGACACCAGACGGATACCGGCCATCGACTGACCCGGGCGTGTCTGTTCCTGCTGTACGGCCTCGACCGCCTGCTGCTCACGGTCTTTCCGGGCTTGCAGAAGTTCTGCGGCAGCGTGGCCATCGTGGGGAAGAAGCCCGGGCGGGGGCGCGGATGAGAATCACCTGGAGCGTCCCGGTGCCGGGCGAGCCGCTGTGCGGCAGCCGCGGGGACGTGGTGCGCGCGCGCCAGCTCATCGAGGCGCTCCGCGCCGAGGGCCACGAGATCCGTGTCGTGGAGCGCGCTGCGGCGCGGGCGTCGGCGGCGGCGGTGGCGACGTACCGGCACGTCGTCCGGCGGCTTGTGCCGCGGAGTCCGGCACTCGCGCTGCGCGACGCCGGGCGGTGGGCCGAAGCCCTGCTCCACGGGCGGCGCGTCGCCGCCGCCGCGCTGGCACAAGGCGCGGACCTCATTGTCGAGACGCAGGTCCACTTGGCGGGGTCGGGCGCGTTGGCCGCGCGCATGACCGGTGTGCCGCTCGTGCTCGACGACTGCTCGCCCAGCTCGGAGGAGCGGACGCTCGGAGCGGGGCTCCCGCGGCTCGCCGGCCGAGTGTTTCGAACGCAGATCCGAGCCGCGCGGCATCTGGTCGTCTCCTCACACGCGCTGCGCGAGCGCCTGGCTGGCGAGGGCGTGCCGGCGGAGAAGCTCGAGGTCGTTCCGAACGGCAGCGATCCGGCCGCGTACGCGGGCGCGGACCGGGCTGCGGCGCGTCGGCGGCTCGGCGTGGACGGGGGGGGGACGTGCGTGATCGGATTCGTGGGCTCGTTTCAGCCGTGGCACCGGGTGCACCTCGTCGTTGAGGCGCTGACCTTGCTCGGCGATGCCCCTGCGGTTCACCTGCTGCTCCTGGGGGACGGCCCGGAGCGCGCGCGCACCTTGGCGGCGGTACGGCGCTCCGGCCAGCACGACCGTGTGACCGCCCCGGGAGCCGTGCCGCCGGACCAGCTGCCCGCCTGGGTCGTCGCGTGCGACATCGGCGTCGTGCCGGCGAGCAACGACTACGGGCATCCCATGAAGCTCATGGATTACGCGGCTGCCGGACTCCCCGCGGTCGCCCCCGATCTCGCCCCGGTCCGTGAGGTCGTGGAGGACGGCGTCACCGGCCTCCTGTTCCCGCCCGACGACGTGCGGGCGCTCTCCCTCGCACTCAGGCGCCTGATCCGGGACCCCGGCATGCGTCGCGCCATGGGCGAGCGAGCGCGGGGCGTTGCCGAGAACGGCAGCTGGCGGGCACGCGCGCGCCAGCTCCTTTCGCTGGTGACTGCGGAGCCGCCCGCCGCGGCCCTGGTCTCTTCCTGACGGAGGACAACTATGTACCGCACTTCCACGATCCACGAATGGACGGTACCGGTCTTCGTCAAGGCAGGCCCCGTCGCCGCGTCGCGCGTGAAACGCTTCCTCGACGTTCTCCTCGCGGCGACCCTGCTGCTGCTCCTGGCGCCGCTGCTCGCCGTGATCGCGCTGGCCATCAAGCTGACGAGCCAGGGGCCGGTGCTGTTCGTGCAGGAGCGTATCGGCTACCGGACGTCCGTCTTCCCGATGCTGAAGTTCCGCACGATGTACGCAGGGGCGGAGCGGGCCGAAGCCGAGCTCGCCGCCCAGTACGGCGACCGCACGTTCCTCAAGATCGAGAACGATCCCCGTACGACTCCCCTGGGGCGTTGGCTGCGGCTCACGAGCGTGGACGAGCTGCCCCAGCTGATCAACGTCCTGCGCGGCGACATGAGCATCGTCGGACCGCGGCCGATCCTGAAGTGCGACCTCGCGAAGTTCCCGCGTGGCCACCAAGTGCGTCGCTTCGCCGCGAAGCCGGGCATCACCGGCTTGTGGCAGGTCAGTGGCCGCAGTTTGTGCTCCGACCAGGAGCGGATTCAGCTCGATCTGGTATACGTCGACTGCTGGTCGCTGTGGCTCGACTGCCTGATTCTCGCCCGCACCGGCCCGGTCGTGCTCGCCGGGCAGGGCGCTTACTGAGCGCGCCATCCGGGGCGATTCGATGACGGAGCGGCATCCTGCCTTGCACCCGAGCCTCGAGCCGGTCGAGCGCCGTCGCGTCGAGCCGGCCGCGGCCAGGCCGCCCGCGCCGGCGCGGCGGGCCATCGCGGTGCTGCTGTCACGATTTCCGCTTGTGACTGAGACGTTCATCCTTCGCGAGATCGAAGAGCTGGAGCGTCAGGGACAGGCTGTGCGGCTGGTGCCGCTCATGCGCGAGCGGCACGCGATCGTGCACCGTGAGGCGCAAGCCTGGTTGCCGCGCGCGCTGTTCACGCCATTGCTCTCGCCCGGGATCGTGGCCGCCAACTTACGCACGTTGGCCCGGCAGCCGTACCGATATGTCGCGCTGCTCGGCCGCGTCGTGCTCGGCTCGGTGCGCAGCTGGAACGTGCTCGTCCGCACGGTGACGCTGTTCCCGAAGTGCGTCTATCTCGCGGAGCGCCTGGAGCGCGAGGGCATCCGGCACGTGCACGCGCACTACGCGACGCATCCGGCCACCGCGGCGCTCATCATTTCGTCGCTCGCCCCGATCACCTTCAGCTTCACGGCGCACGCGCACGACCTCTTCGTGGCCTGGCGGCGCCCGCTGCTCGGCTGGAAGGTCCGGCGCGCGCGATTCATCCGCGTGATCTCGGCGTTCAACGGATACTTCCTGCGGGCGCTCTATCCGGCGAGCGCCGGCAAGATCCGCGTCATCCACGTGGGGGTCGAGCCCGACAAGTACCGGCGGGGGACGACCGAGAGCGGCGGAGCCCGACTCCTGTGCGTGGCGGCGCTCCAGCCGTACAAGGGGCTCCCGGTTCTGATCGAGGCGTGCGCGCAGCTTCGGGGGGCGGGATTCCGCTTCCAGTGCGACATCGTGGGCGACGGAGCGCTGCGCGCATCGCTCGCGGCCAGCATCGCGCAAGCCGCGCTCGGCGACTGTGTGCGGCTCTGCGGGGCGCTGCGGCAGGACGAGGTCGCCCGGATGCTCGGCGACGCAAGCGTCTTCGTACTTCCCAGCCTCGTCGCGCGCGATGGCCAGATGGAGGGCATCCCGGTCGCGTTGATGGAGGCCATGGCGGCGAAGCTGCCGGTGATCGCATCCGCCATGTCCGGAATCCCCGAGCTCGTGGAGCATGGCGTCAACGGCCTGCTGGTAGAGCCCGGCAACCCGGCGGCGTTGGCCGCGGCGATCGCCGGCCTGCTCGGCGATGCGGCGCGTGCGCGGCAGATGGGCCGGCGTGGCCGCGACACCGTGCTGCGCGCGTTTCGGCTCGATGCCTGCACCGCGGCGCTCCGGCGGGAGCTCGACCAGTGGAACCCGCCGCCGGCGGACGCCGCGGGGATTCGCGATCTCGCCGGCGCCGCGGGCTTCGCGGGTCATGAGCTGGGGGTCCGCCGCGTGCACGGAGGGCGTGACTCGAGCGTGATCGAAATGATGGCCGCCGACGGGCGGCAGGCGCGGGAGTTCATTCTCAAGACACACCGATCCCGGCCGGGCGACTCGTGGGCCGCCGCTGAGCGGGCAAAGCACGAGCACGACGTGCTGGTACGGCTGCACCCCTGGTTCGCCGACGGCACCGCTGCGGGCAACGGGATGTCGCTGCGGACGCCGCGCCCGCTCACCGACCGCCCCTCGGACGCATCGATCGCGCTGGAGCGGTGCGGTGGGGACCCGCTCGACGCTCTGATTCGTCAGGCGCGTCGGGACCGAGACGGCGAGGCCTGGACATCGCTCGATCGCGCGGTCCGGGCCGCCGGGGAGTGGGTAGGCCGGTTGCAGGAGGTCACGCGACGGGACGACCCGGACGCCGCGCGACGGGCGTGGGACGCCTTGCTCGACGGAGCGCAGCGGGATCTTGCCGCCTGCGTGGACCGCACGCTGTCGTCCCGCATGGCGGGAGCGATCGGGCAGCGCCTCGAGGGGATGCGCCTGTGCCTGCCGCCCGGGATCCGGCCCGTCGGCTGCCACGGCGACTTGTCTCCCGGCAACATCCTCGTGGCTCCCGCGGCGCTCGCCGTCATTGACTTCGAGGGGTTTCACGAGGGGCTGCCGTGGGAGGACGTCGCCTACTTCCTGGTGCACCTCGAGCTGTACTTCGTGCATCCGCGCCGCGCCGCCGGGCTGGCGCGCCTCCGGGACGCATTCCTCGAGGGATCCCGCGTGGCACCCGACCCCTTGGCGTTCGACCTCTGTCAGGCGGTCGCGGCCCTGAAGGCGTTGCGGGCGCTCGCCTACGGGCGTTTTTGGCGGGCCTGGCCCCACGCGCGCCTGCTGCGCAACCTGGCGCTGGGGCGTGCCGGGCGGGCGCAGGGGCGGGGGCGGGGGCGGTGAGCCCGGATATGCAGGCACTCGAGCTGTTCTTCTGGATCGCGCTGCTGGTGGTCGGTTACGCGTACGCCGGCTATGGGGTGCTCGTCTACTGTCTCGCGCGTCTCACGCGGGCGCCGAGTCCGGCGGCGGCGCGCCTCCCCGGTGCCGGCTTCGTGCCGGACGTGGCCCTCATCGTTCCCGCGTTCAACGAGGCCGACTGCATCGCCGCCAAGATCGCCAATTGCCGCGCGCTGGACTATCCGCCGGACCGTCTGAGAATTCTCGTCGTGAACGACGGGTCCACTGACGACACCGCGGGCATCGCGCGTCGCACTGGGCAGGTCGAGGTGCTGCACCGGCCGGTGCGGTTGGGCAAAGCCGCGGCGATCAACCACGCGATGGCCCATGTCACGGGTTCGATCGTCATCCTCACCGATGCGAACGCGCTGGTGAACCGGGAAGCCGTGCGTGAGATCGTCCGGCACTATGCCGATCCGACCGTGGGGGCCGTAGCAGGCGAGAAACGGATTCGGCGGAGCGACAATAGCGCGGCCACCGGTGAAGGCCTTTACTGGCGGTACGAATCGTGGCTCAAGCGTGTCGACTCGGAACTCTGGACGGTGGTGGGGGCAGACGGCGGGCTGCTCTCCTGCCGCCGCGAGCTGTTCGCACCGCTCGAGGAGGATACGATCCTGGACGACCTCGTGCTCTCGCTCCGGATCGCCGCCCAGGGCTTTCGCGTCGTTTACGAGCCCCGCGCGTACGCCGTCGAAGAGGCTTCGGCATCGGTGGGTGACGAGCTGAAGCGCAGGATTCGCATTGCGGCCGGTGGCTGGCAGTCGATGCTACGTCTGCTCTCGCTGTTGAATCCACGCGGACATGCCATGCTGTCCTTTCAGTACCTGTCCCACCGCGTCCTGCGTTGGAGCGTCGTGCCGTTACTGCTGTTGCTGCTGCTGCCCGCAAACGCCATGCTCGCGGCCGGCAACGGGCCTCCCACGCACGTGTATCGCGCCTTGCTTTGGGGCCAGATCGCGTTCTACGGCCTCGCGCTTGCCGGGTATCTGGGCGACCGCCGGGCGTTCCGGCGCACCGCGCTCTTTGCGCCCTACTACTTCGTCGTCGCGAACTACGCGGTGCTGCGGGGGTTCGGCCGCTTTCTGGCTGGTCGGCAACCCGCCACCTGGGAACGGGCGCGCCGAGCGCCAATGGTCCCGGACCCCTGATGGTCAACCAGCAAAACGCGTTGAGATTCGCGCTCTGTCTGGCGGCCCTGGTCGCCATCGCGCACGTGCCTGCACGGGCGCAGGCCATACGGCTGGTCGCCGGCGACCGCGAGCGAGCGCGCGCGGAGGCCTCAACCCTCTTTGGTCACCGCGCTTTGCCCGTCACCCTGCTCGCCGCACTGGGGGCGGATGTCACGGCCAGCGGCGCGCAGGTGGTGGCGTCGCTCTTCGGCGACAGGCTCTACTTCCACACGGGACAGCCCGGCTTCCAGGTCAATGAACGGCAGGAATCGCTGCCCTCCTGGTCATACGTGGACGAGAACGGTGTGCTGTTCGTCGACGAGTGGTTCTTCAGCCACTGGCTGCCGAGCCGGTACCCCGAGCGACTCACCTATCGGGACGGTGTCCTACGGATCGTGGCGACCGGAGTCCGGCGCGACACCACGCGCACCGTGTCCGGGCAAGCGCTGGACCCGAAGCGCCCGATCGGCGCCCCCCCGCTCCGGCGAGAGCCGGACGATCCGCTGCTGGGCGCGCTCTTCGGCTTTATCGACGCGCGGGTGTCCGGCGTGTTCGACAGCAACATCGATCGCGACCCGGTGCCCCAACGTTCGTACGGGACGGTCGCCCGGTTGGGCGTCGGTCTTCAGAGCGCACGCGTCCGCCCGTTTCTGACGGCGCGCTACGATTTCACGCTCAATCGGTTCTCCAATACGCTCGAGTGGAACCGCACGACGCACGACGTCAGCGTGGAATTTGCGCCCTCCCTCCGGCCGCTCCGACTGCGGCTCGGGGCGACGTTGCGTATCGGCTCCTGGACGGAAGATCGCGAGCTGGCGGATGAGATCATTCTGAGACCCCAGATTGAGTTTCGCCCGGCGCCGGCCCATGTGTTGAGCCTGTACGCGGTGCACAGCGCGAGGCGAATCGACCTCGGTGTGGCGAGCCGCCGTGACACCTTCCTTCTGGCGGGGATGGGATATTACCTCTGGTGGCCCTGCGGAGGCCTGTGGGTGACCGGGCGCTACGAGGGGAACAAATCGGAATTCGAGGGCAGTCGCTATGGGGGCTGGACCGGCAGCGGCTGGATTCGGATCCCGCTTCCGGCCGCGCACCGTCTCGAGCTGCAAACGGCGTATAACCGGCGGCGGTACGACCGCAGCTTCGTGGACCAGGCGGGCACCGTGGCGCGCGCGGACCAGCGCTGGACCTATGGAGTGTCCCTCATTCGCGAGCTCCACGGGCCCGCGTGGGAGGTAGGCGTGGAGTACGCGTTCGAGGAAAACCGGTCGAACAACGCGTACGCGGTCTATCGGGCGAGCCGGGTTGAAGTTGGCGTGCGGCGACGGTGGTGAGCTTGCGTCGTATCGCATTCGCAGTGCTCGCCGTCGAAACCGGGCGGGCCAAGGGCAAGGTCATCATCAAGGTGAGATGAAGGTGGAGTACCGTGTGGAGCAGCGTGTGGCTAAGCTAGGGCACTTCGCCACCGTAGCTCAGTGGTAGAGCTCTCGATTCGTAATCCTGCACGGCCAGCGCACGCCAGCGCTGGCCGTTGTGTTTCAGCGCGTTAAGCGATTTGAGAAATTGCCAACGCTCGGCTGCAATGAGTTGTTTGGCACCACTATTGGCACCACGGTGGCAGCGCGGTGCCGAGCGGACGCCACTGCCTCGATGAGGGCCTCGATCTCCTGAGGCATCCGTTCGCGGAACTCGGCGGCCCATTCTGCCCACGGTAGCGGCAGGTTGTCGATCAGTAGCTGCGTCCGGGCAGTGTTCGTGGTTTCCTGCTGCTTTCAGTCCCGCCATTCAGTCCATGCGGCCCAAGCAGTAGATGAACGCTTGGCGGACTCCGCCCGGAGTAACGTGCTCCTCACGTTCACTAGCCATCAGCTGGAAAGGGGCACCGAATTCCGCGCGCAACGCCTCCGCCGAGTACCGAGCGACCTCAAGTCCGCTGCAACGTGTTGGGCCGTCGTCCGCGAAGGTCGCCACGAGAGCGAACCCGCCCGGCCGAACAGACTGCCGCACTTGCGCAACATAGCGGGCTCGATCGGCCGGCGCAGTGAGAAAGTGGAAGGCAGCGCGGTCATGCCAGACGGAGTAGCCGGTCTTCGGAAGCGACGCGTTCAGAACATCGGCCTCGACCCATCGGACGCTATTCGCTCGCGGGCCGAGACGGGCGCGGGCAACGGCGAGTGCTGCGGCCGAGAGATCGAGGACTGTGAGATCGTGATAGCCGGCGTCCAGGAGGTCATCGATCAAGGTTGATGCACCGCCGCCCACATCAATGATCGCTCCATCGGGCGGCGGGCTTACTCGGCGAATCAACTCCAGAGAGCGCAGGGCATGGGGCTGGTACCAGCTGACCTGCGTCGGGAGCTTGTCGCGGTAAATGCGCTCCCAGTGGGACTTAAGGTCCATTCACGCCCTCGAGCGGGGCCTGCTCGGCGGCGTGCTGCGTCGCGAGGTCGGCCACTAGTTGCCCGTCGGCTTCGGCGTGCGCGGATCGTCAGCCGCTTTCACATAAGTGATGCTCCACGGGCCGACACTGTGCAGCTGAAACGTGACGCCCTCGGGACCGGCCCAGGCGAAGTGGACCATCTTCGCGGGCATCGCGGCAAAGCTGCCGGCGTTGAGCGCCGTACCGCCGGTGTAGGTAGCCTGCTCCCCCATCCCGACGTTGAGCGTGCCCGAGAGGACCGTCACGTGCTCGATGACCGAATGCCAATGCGGCGGAATCCGGTAGTTGGGGGGAAATCTGAGCCGGAACGTCAGCGGGACTGCCTCGGCGGGATTCCCCTCGAGCAGCACGAACTCGGCACCGGGCGGCAGCGACGGCGGTCCGGGCGCCCACGCGAGTGTCGGCGCATGCGCAACGATCACGTGAGATGACGGGGCCGGTGTAGCTGGGGCTTGTGCCGCGAGCCCCGCGGGTACAAAGGCCAGGACGGCGAGTGCGATAATGCGGCGGAGCGACATGATGGTCTCCAATTGGTTGGTGGCTGCACGCTCGCCACATTCTGGACATAGGACAAATACGACGTTTGTATATGTCGTATAGGTTAAAGCCTATGACAAAACCTGGCCTCACCCTGCATCGTCTCGAATTGTTCCTGGCGGTGCTGGACGCGGGTGGCGTGGCACGCGCCGCGAAGACACGCAACCTCAGCCAGCCGGCGGTTTCGGAGCACCTGCGCGGCCTCGAGGCGTTCTTCGGTGTGCCGCTGTTCGAGCGGGCCGGCCGCGGGGTTCGGCCGACCGCCGCCGCGCGCCTCGTCGAGCCGTTGGTCCGTCAAGCGCTCGGCCTGCTGACGAGCGCCGAGCAGGCGGCCGCTGAGGTGCGCGGTCTGCTGGCGGGCGCGGTCGCGGTAGGCGCGAGCACGACGCCGGGCACCTACCTCCTCCCCGAAGTCCTCGGACGATTTCACACCGCTCACCCGCGAATCGCGCTCACGCTCCGGATCGGCGATACGCGCGAGGTCGAGCAGTGGGTCGCCGCCGGCGCGGTGGAGCTGGGCGTCATCGGTGCGGCGCCCGTCCGTCCCGGACTCGCCGCGGAGCCGTGGGTAAAGGACGAGCTGGTGGCGATTGTCGGAAGGCGGCATCCTTTCGCGCGCCGGCGCACGCTCTCCGGCGCCGCGCTCGCGGGCGAGCCGTACATCGCGAGAGAGGAAGGGTCGAGCACGCGTGCTGTGGCGGAACGGCTGCTCGACGATCTGCGTGTGACGCTGCTGCCCATCATGCAGCTCGGAAGCACCGAGGCGGTGCGTGAAGCCGTGGCCGCCGGGCTCGGGGTGTCCGTCGTCTCGCGGCACGCCGTGCGACAGCGCGATCCGCGGGTAGTGGCAATCCATCTTCAAGGCCGTCAGTGGGTGCGGGACCTGCTCGTGATTCGGCGCGAGGGAGCGCCGCTGAGCCCGGCGGCGGCGCGGCTACGGGAGCTGCTGCTCGCCAGTCACTGACTGGTCGTCTATCTGTGGAGTCCAGCCGTCTCGCGCGCCCGGTATTGTTCGTCGCTGACCTCTTCCATCCACTGGACGCTATTGCCGTCGCGCTGTTCCTGGATGGCGGGTGGTTGAGGCGGCTCCGGGCCTGTTGCTTATGCGTTATTCCGTGCCGACGGGGCCGATATACTCGGTCAGCGAGCCGTCGTTCTGCGTAATCGTTCAGGGAGGCAAAGAGCTGCTGCTCGGCAGCGACCGGTACCGTTACGATGCGTCGCAGTACCTGCTCGTCTCGGCCGGCCTGCCGGTGGTCGGCCACATCGTTGAGGCCTCGGAGGAGCGACCGTATCTCGCCGCGCGCCTCGTGCTCGATCCCGCCATCGTTACCGAGGTTCTGATGGAGAGCGACCTCCTGACCTCACGGAGCGACACCGCCGTCAGAGCCTAGGCTGCGTACCCTCTCGACACGGACCTGCTGGATAGCGTCGTGCGGCTCGTGCGACTCGTGGACTCACCACGCGACTACGCCGCGCTCGCGCCGCTCGCCGCGCGTGAGATCGTGTACCGGCTTGCGCGTGGAGATCAGGGAGAGCGGCTTCGCCAGGTTGCTGTCATCGCTGGTCGGGGGGGGGCGCATCGCATCGCGAAGGCGATCGAGCTCATCCGCAAGACTTTCGGCAAGCCACTCCGCCTCGACGGGCTCGCCCGGCAGCTCGGGATGAGCGTTTCCGCCTTCCACCACGACTTCAAAGCCGTCACCGCGATGAGCCCCTTGCAGTTTCAGAAGCAGCTCCGGCTGCAAGAAGCCCGGCGGCTGCTACTCGCCGGCGAGGTCGATGTCGCGCGCGCCGGGTACCGAGTTGGTTACGACGATCCGCCGCACTTCAATCGGGAGTACAAGAAGCTCTTCGGCGAGCCCCCCAGGCGCGACGTCGAGCGGTTGCGTAGCGTCGCGGAGGGTAGCAAGTCGCTACTGAGTCGTCTCGTCACACGCTAGCTGGAGTACCGTGTGGAGCGACACGTTGCTAACTTTGGGGCCGCGCCACCGTAGCTCAGTGGTAGAGCTCTCGATTCGTAATCCTGCACGGCCAGCGCACACCAGCGCTGGCCGTTGTGTTTGAGCGATGTGCGGTGCCGAGCGCGATTGCCTGCAACGGTGGACGACGAAATGTTTGGCACCACCATTGGCACCATGAAATCATTGGAAGTCGCTGGCTCGAAGCGCTCGTCGGGTGTGATCGGCCAGTCCCGCTTGACACGTATAACGGTATCCGTTATAGTGCAAGTTCAGTGATGCCGGTCGGCGCCCGTGATTCGCTCGTTCTATGATCAGGGAACGAAGGACATCTTCAACCGGCGCCGCACCAAGGCGGCGCGCCGAACGTGCCCCGAGCAGTTGCGACGCACCGCAGAACGCAAGCTCGACCAGCTGAACGCCGCCGTTTCGCTCGGGTCGCTGCGGATACCCCCGGGCAACCACTTGGAAGCACTCGGCAAGGACCGCCCGGGGCAGCATAGCATCCGGATCAACGATCAGTACCGGATCTGTTTTGTCTGGACCGCAGAGGAACCGAGTCGGGTCGAGATCACGGATTACCATTGACCGTGCCGAAGAGGGGAGCAACGCGATGGTTCGGGTTCCGACAGATGGTGCACCGACGCATCCGGGCGAAATGCTCGAGGAGGAGTTTCTCAAGCCGCTCGGCTTAAGTCAGACCGAGCTGGCTGCGAAGCTAGGGGTCTCCTACCCGCGGGTCAACGAGCTCGTGCATGGCAAGCGGGGTGTCACGCCGGACACGGCGCTACGGCTGGAGCGTCTTTTCGGGATGGAGGCGCAGTTCTGGCTCAACCTGCAGTTGGCGTGGGACCTCTACCACGCGCAGCGTTCGCCGGCCGCCAGGAGCATTCGGCGCATCCGTCGAATCGGGCGCAAGTCCAAGGCGACGTTGTAGTACCGCGTCCCGGCACGCGCCGCTAACTTAGTGCCTTCGGCCACCGTAGCTCAGTGGTAGAGCTCTCGATTCGTAATCCTGCACGGCCAGCGCACCCCAGCGCTGGCCGTTGTGTTTCAGCGAGCCGCAGCAATGGTGGCGATTGCCAGCGATGAGTAGCAACGAACTTGTTGGCACCACGATTGGCACCAAGTCAAATCGCCGCCACCTTGGCGACGCACTTCACCAGGGGGCGGCCTCGACTCCGTCAGGATTTGCGCTGGATCGTCGCGATCTGGATCGCGTTGGCGCCGCCGGCCGGGAACACCGTCCCGGTCACGGTCACCTGCTGCTCGGCGAAGTCCTTCAGCCGGGCGTTCTGCCCATCGCCCGGCATGGCTGCCGACGCGGGGAGATAGAGCTTGCCGTCATTGCCGAGGATGGCGAGCGGTATCCCCTTGTCGGCACAGACCTGGGCGCACATGCGGTGACTGTCGCCCATCAAGCCCAGGCCGAACCTGCACGAGACGTCCACCACCGTCCCCGAGATGGTGCGCTGGGTACCCTTCGAATGTTGCATCCCGGCCGTAGGCTGCTGCGCCGTGGCGCTTCCAGTCGTCACCAAGGTGAGCCCCGCCGCGACGGCCGGGGCGATCAGGTACTGGCGAATCATACGAATCCTCCTCCTGTGAGCGTCTAGGGCTGAATCGGGCATTTGAAGTCGTTGTCGGGAACGCGTGTTACCGTCACATCGCCTGCGGCAGCGGCTGTGAGCACAGCCGCTTCAGAGGTGAGCAGGGAGGGCGTCACGTTCCACGTGACGGCGAAGAACTTCCAGTGGCCACCGTGATAGCCCGGGGCGCCGGGCGCCACGCCCACGACTCCCTTCTGCCCGGCTGCGGCGCTCCCCGGGAAAGCGTAGAAATTGTCGGTCCCTGCCTTCGGGGCGCTCGCGGGTGGCACGACAGTGCGCACGACGCGGCCCTGGTAATAACAACAGCCGGCGGGGAAGACGAACGGTGGGCGGCTTGCTGACGCCGCGTCGAACGACGGCGCTGGGCTAGGCCGGAGCGGTGCGTCAGCCGCGCAGCCGGCGAGCGTCGCCACGGCAACGAGTCCCGCTGCGGACGCTAGATGAGAAACTCGGTACATATTGGACCCTCCCTTTCATGTTGGGGCACGCGCTACTATCTCCCGACAATCGGTGAGTCATATTGAGTTAACAGTCCAACCCGCTGGAGAATTCCCGAGCGCGAGATCCGA
>DASXTV010000072.1:0-3058 GCA_036505175.1 Gemmatimonadales bacterium | reverse complement strand
CGAGATCGCTGAGCTTCTCACCTTCGCGTTGCGCGACCGCGGATACGATGTCGCGGCCGTAGGATTTACGACCGAGGTCAATGACCTGCTCGTCCAGGAGCGCGCTGTCGCGCTCGTGCTGGACTGCACGATCTTGAATATGAGCGAGTCGCTGTTCGATATGGTGCGGAGTGACGCCAATCACGCTGATCTTCCCGTGGTGATCATCAGCGATACGCCGGAGCAGGCCGACGCGAGTCTGCGCGCCCGGCAGGCCGAACGGGTGTTGCTCATTCCAAAGCCATTCACCGGATCCCAGGTGGCGCGCGCGCTCGACGAGCTGCTCGGCGGACAGTCCACTGTCAGCGGGCGTCAGTCCACCGCTGGCTGACGACTCCAGAGTGCGACGATTGCTTCCCCCATTGCTTTTGGCCCAGCCTGTTCTCGGTGGCCTCGGTGAGCTTCTATGTTGCGGACCGTTGTCAAGCGCCCCCCTTCATCTCATGATCAGTTCCCCTTCGATTTTCATGAACGGTCCGATCGTGGCCGCCGCCGAGCAGGCCGCCCACCTCTGAGCGGCCCGCGCAGGCGGCCCTCGAGCCACCCGTCTGCCCAACCGTGCGACCACGCCAACCCCAGGTCGCTCGCCAACGTCCGACGTCAATCGTCACGCGGTCCGGTGTGAGTCGTGGGTCACGGACCCAGCGCTCGGCTTCTATCCGGGCTCGCACGCGTCGCGCGCGGCCCCCAGAGACGGTGCAGTCTCGAACCGGACACGTGAGCGGCGGTACCTTCTCGGTGACGGTCGCCGGAGCGACCCGCCCACTGTCGTACTCGCCGCCGCGCGTGACACGCGACGCCCTGCGCATCCCGTTAGGCGCGTGCGGAGGATTTCAGCACGGCGCCCGCCGGCACGATGCCGCTCGTGACATAGCGCCACAAGGCGATGATCAGTTTCCGCGCGACAGCGACGATCCCGATGCGCTGCGCGCGTTTCCGCGTCCCGAAGTGGGCGCGATACCACTGCGTCAGGGCGCTGGCCGGTTGCCACCGCACCCAATTCCACGCCAACTGAATACTCACCGCCTGCCAATGCGCATTGCCCGCTCGACTGATGCCCTGGTCCCGCGCCGCGTCGCCGCTCTCATATTTTGCCGGCGCAAACCCCAGCAGCCCCCCAATCTCGCGGCGATTCCGGAACGCCCGCCACACCAAGCCTTCGTCGAGCAACACCGACGCGCCGGTCGTCGCCACCCCTTTGAGTTGCACCAAGCGGCCCAGGGCACTGTCCGGCGCCGCCGCGCGCGTCACCGCCTCTTGCGCGGCCTCAAGGGTCGCCAGGTGCTCGGCGAGCAGGGCGAGGCGGGCGACCGCCCGCGCTAGGCGCCCTTGCAACTCGACGGGCAGGAGCGCCGCGCGCCAATCGCGGACCGTCGTCCACCAGGCCGCCACCCGCCGCGCCCGCGCCGGGACGACACACCCCCACGCCGCCAGCCAACTGTCGATCTGATTGCGCAGCCGCGTCTGCTCTTTCACCAGCGCCGTCCGCTCGCGACTCACCTGCCGCGCCGCCTCGTCGGCCACCGCGGGCACCCGCACCTCTTGCCACACCCCGGCTTCCCCGTGGCCTGCGCGCACCAACATCATCACCAGCTTCTGCGCGTCCAGCCGATCCGTCTTCGTCCGCCGCGCGCGCCGTTTCACCTCGATGCTCGACGAATCCACCACCCGATTGCGCAGCCCGAGCTGCGTCAGCGCCCGATGAATCCAGAACCCATCCCGCCCCGCCTCGTAGCAACTCACCACCGGCGCATCCGCCGCGAGCGTCCCCCGCGCCCGCCCGCGTATCACCGCCCGCTCCACTGCGCGCAGATCGCCGGCCCGCACCGTCGTCAGCCACGGCGGCACCCCAAAGCCCGACGTCATCGCCAGCTTCCACTCCTTCTTGCCCACCTCGAAGGCCACATACAACGTCGCTTCGCTTACACTCACGTCAGAGCGGGTCCTTGCAGTCATCACAGCCTCCTTCGGCTTTGAACATCCGGTAGGAGCTTACCTGCAACGGTCCGCTCTCATAGTCTCTCGGTGGTCCACGTGAAACTGACCCACCACCGCGTCCTCAAGACGGCCTGGATCGTGGCAGACTGTGCCGACATGAGGAAGCTGACACTCGCGACTGCGGTCGCCCTTGTCATCGCTGGCGAGACGCAGGCTGCCGGGCCCTCGTTCGTGGACATCACATGGATGTCCATCTCGAACGTTTATTACGAGATGGGCCCGCTACGCATAATGACCGACGGGTACTTCACCCGGATCCCGCAGTCCGCGTTTTTTGGCGGAGGCGGAGGGCTCGCGAACACGCGCCAGCCGTACAAGCCTGATGTCGGGGCTGTCACGCGGGTGATGAAGGCGATCGGCGGACCCTCGAGCGTGGACCTGCTCCTGACCGGCCACAGCCATTTCGATCATTCGTTCGACACGGCGACCTGGTCGGCGCTGACCGGCGCGCGCATCATCGGTTCGATGACGACCTGCTTGCAGGCACAAGCCGAACGCATTCCCGCCGATCGCTGCACCGCGGTGTCTGGCGGCGAGACCTTCACGCTTGCCGACGGCGTCACGATGCGTGTGATCCGATGGAACCACAGCGGCGATCCGGCGACGAATCCGGAGCAGCACAACGCCGTCGAGTTGACCGCGGTGCCGCGGCCTGATCCGGCGACCGGCGGGTTGCGGGCCGGCGTCGCCGAGGATTTCCCTAACGGAGGCGGCAATCGCGCGTACCTGTTCACTGTCGATTTACGGGACGGGCGCGTCAGTTGGTTCTTTCAGAACTCCGCGAGCGCCGTCGATCTCCGCGTCCCGATCGTCGTGGACGGCCAGAACTACGGCGCGCCGATCGACAATCTCGCGGCGGCGATGAAAGCGGCGGGGCTCGATGCGATCGACTTATGGATCGGCACCGGTGGGCGTGCGGTGGCCGCGCTCGTCCTCCCGGTGATCAAGCCCAGAACGTATCTTCCGGTGCACTGGGACGGTTTGTATGGCCCGTTTGAAGCGGGCGTGCCCAGGCCCTACG
>DASXTV010000071.1:0-3000 GCA_036505175.1 Gemmatimonadales bacterium | reverse complement strand
TGACCTGTACCTTTGACCTGGACCTGTGACCTTATACCTTTGTACTTTTGACCTGACCTTTGACCTTTGACCTTTGACCTTTGACCTGCCCAGACTCCTCCGTATCGGCATTGACGGCCGCGCGTTTACCTCACCTGCGGCGGGGGTGAGACGGTATGCGCGCGAGCTGGTGCGAGCCTTGATGGGGCTCGGCGAGCCGATCGAAGTCGTGGCGCTGGGCGGCCGCGACACCGCGGATCTTCCCTCGGGCGTCGGGTATGTGGAGGAGCCGCCGCACCCGCCTACGAATCTGGGTTGGGCGCTCGTGGGACTCCCGCGCGCCGCCGCTCGCGCCCGGGTCGACGTTCTGCACGCCCCCGCCTATACCGCCCCGTTCTGGGCCAGCGCGCCGGTCGTCCTGACGATTCACGACGTCAGCTATGCGAGGCGCCCCGAGTGGTATCCGTATCATCGTGACGTCGTCCGCCGCGCGTTCTATCGACGCAGCGCGCGCGGGGCGACAGCCATCGTCACGGACTCGGCGTTTTCCGCCGCCGAGATTGGCGCCGCGTACGGGATTCCGTCGGACCGGATCGCCGTGGCACCCCTCGGCGTCGATCCGGCGTTTTCCCCGCCAGGTGCTGGCGGATCGTGCGATTTGCCCCAGGAGGTGGCGGGGCCCTTCGTGCTCCACGTCGGCGATCTCCACGAGCGGCGCAATCTGGCGACGGTTGTCGATGCGGTGCTCGAAGCCAGACGCCATTTCGGGAATGCGTCGGCGGTGTCGCTCGTGCTTGCCGGAATCGATCTGGGCGTCGGGGACGGGCTGTGTGCGATTGCCGCGGAGGCGGACGAACCGGACGCCGTCATCCGCCTGGGCCCGGTGAGCGAGACGTTGCTGCTCACGCTCTATCAGTGCGCGGCCGCCCTGGTGTATCCCTCGCTGTACGAGGGATTCGGCCTTCCAGCGCTCGAAGCGATGGCGTGCGGGACACCCGTGATCGCGTCGCGCGCGGCATCCATTCCCGAAGTCGTCGGCGACGCGGGCATCCTGCTCGATCCGCTCGACGTGAACGGCTGGACGGAAGCCATCGTGAGCGTGCTCAACGACGACGACCGGCGGGCGCAGTTGAGGACGCGCGGCCTGGCCCGCGCGTCGGAGTTCACGTGGACGCGAACGGCGCGGTTGACGCTCGACGTGTACCGCCAGGCAGCGCACGCCCGATGACGCGTCGTCCCGATGTCTCCGTCATCATCGTCACCTGGAACGGCCGCGAGCATCTCGACGCCTGCCTGACGGCCGTCTCGGCGCAGCGGGAGGTCGAGGCCGAGACCATTCTCGTGGACAACGCGTCGACCGATGGGACGGTTGACTTCGTGCGAGCACACTTCCCCTGGGTGCGGGTGGTCGCGCTCGACACGAACCGCGGATTCGCGGGCGGCAACAACGCGGGTGTGCGCGAGGCGCGCGGGCACATCCTCGCCTTCCTCAACAACGACACGGTGGCAGCTCCCGACTGGTTGTTCAGGATCGTCGGAGCGCTGGACGTGACGCGTCGCGTCGCGTTCGTCACGTCGCGGATCGTGTACATGCATCCGCCCGGCGTGATCGACAGCGCCGGCGATGGCATGACGCGTGCGGGAGGAGCGTTCAAGCGGCTGCACGGTGCGCCTTCCGCGCTGGCGCAGGAGTCGCGTGAGGTGTTCGGCGCGTGCGGCGCCGCCTTTGCGGTGCTGAAGGACGTGTTCGACGAGATTGGCGGGTTCGACGAGGATTTCTTCGCGTCGCACGAGGACGTCGACCTGTCGTACCGCGCCCGCTTGCGCGGCTACCGCTGCTGGTACGAAGCACGGGCTGTGGTCGAACATCGCGGCAGCGCCACCCTCGGCCGCGTGAGCGCGTTCGCCGTCTATCAGGGGCAGCGAAACCTCGAGTGGGCATACTTCAAGAACACGCCGATGCCGCTGCTCCTACGTACGCTGCCCGATCACCTCGTGTACGACGCAGCCGCGGCGGTGCACTTTGCGCGCCTCGGCCTGTTCGGGACATTCCTGCGCGCGAAGCTCGCGGCGCTTGGTGGTCTGCCATCGATTCTCCGCAAGCGCGCGACCGTTCAAACCGCTCGAACGGCGCCCTCCCGGGAAATCTGGGCTCAGCTCGAGCCACGCTGGATTGCGTTGAAGCGTCGTGAGGAGCGCTTCGATGTCGGCCTCGCCTCCACCCCACCGCGCAGAAGACGCGCGGTGGGGACCCCGGGAGAGCGCACACCATGAGCGTGCCGGCACTGGCCGCGATTCTCGTGAACTACAACGCGGGAGACGAGCTGCGCCGCGCGCTCCAGTCCATCGTGGACGAGCTTCACGAGCTGCCGTGGGAAGGCATCGTCATCGACAACGATTCCATCGATGGCAGCGCGGATGCGGTGGCCGAGTTCGCGCCGTACGTGTCGCTCAAGCGCAACGCGGCAAACGTGGGCTTCGCGCGCGCCGTGAACCAGGGGCTTGCCGCGACGGCGGCGCCGCTCGTCCTCATCATGAATCCCGATTGCCGGCTGGTGGCGGGCGCCATCGCGACATTGCGGACCGAGCTCGCGCAAACCGAGCACTGCGCTCTCGTGGGCCCTCGCATCCTGAACGCAGACGGCTCGATCCAGGGAAGCGCCCGGGGCGACCCCGACATATTCACCGGACTCTTCGGACGAACTGGCGCCCTCGGACGGATCCTGCCGTGGCTGCCGGTTTCCAGGCGCAACGTGATCAGCGAGGCGGCAATCCGCAGTCGGCACGAGAGCGTCGTCGTCGACTGGCTTTCGGGTGCGTGTATGTTGGCCCGGCGGGATGCGCTCGAAAAGGTGAACGGATTCGACGAGCGCTACTTCCTCTATTGGGAAGATGCGGACCTCTGCCGCCGCCTCCGCGGCGTCGGGTATCACATCCGCTACGTGCCGGGCGCCAAGGCGATTCATCGCGTTGGCCAGTCGAGCCGCAACTCGCGCGCGTCGGCAATCCGGGCGTTTCACG
>DASXTV010000070.1:0-91916 GCA_036505175.1 Gemmatimonadales bacterium | reverse complement strand
CCCCCGCCCCCCCCGCCCCCCCCGCCCCCCCCGCCCCCGTCCTCGGTCCAGAAGGTATTGCACGCACCGACCCGCGCGCAGACATCCGTTTTGCGCACGACGGATCGTTCGACTGCTTCCTTGTGTGGGACGGTAACATTGCCGCCGCCGCCGATGGCGGCATGCATCGTCAGCACGGCGGACAGCGATGCGGCAGGAACGCGCAGGGCGACGTAGACCGCGTCGAGACCGAGCGCCCGACACGCGGCGTTGTACATCGCGGGGGAAAGCGAATGGGCCACCGGGTCACCGATGACCGTGAGCAACCGCGTCTTAGCGCTTATCTCCACTCTTGCTCTCGGCGGCGAGTCGGTCGGCCACTGCGGCCGCGAGGGCCTCGAGCTCCTGGCAGGTGTCGCGGTACACACCGAGATCGCCGCCAAACGGGTCGCTGACCTCGTCGCCGCCCTTGCCGGCGTATTCGCCCAGCACGAACACCTTCCCTTCGCCACCCAGCTCGTCGACGCGGGCGCGATGGTGCCGTGCCATCGTCAGGATGAGATCGGCTTGTTCCACCAGCTCGCGCGTCAGCAGCCGCGCCCGGTGACCGGAGAGATCCAGGCCGCGTTCCAGCCCGACGAGATACGCCCCTTCCGATGCGGGCGCGCCATCCCAGGCGCCGGTACCGGCAGAGCTGACCGACACCTCGAGTCCCCGTTCCTTCAATGCGCGCGCGAGTAGCGACGCCGCGAGCGGGCTGCGGCAAATATTGCCGGTGCACACGAACAGGACCTGCTGAGTCATGGGGCGAGGCGACCGACGGCGCGCCGCAGCTCGTGCACGCTGAGGGTTCCCTCGCGCACGATCTGCGCCCGCGGTCGCGTGCAGTCAACCACCGTGGAAGGTGGCCGGTTCCCCAGCACCCCGCCGTCGAGCACGAGCACCTGTCCGGATGCCACCGCCGGCGCAAAGTCGCGGGCGATGGCGTCGGCGCCGGGACCGGGGGGCTGCCCGGGGAGATTCGCCGAAGTGGACGTCAATGGCGCGCCCAGCGCGGCGACGAGCTCGGCGATCGCGTGGTGAGAGGTCCAGCGCACCGCGATGCCGCCATCGGGGCCGCGCAGCAGATCTGGAAGCCGGCCGGAGCCGCCAGGCAGGACGAGGGTCAGCGGCCCGGGCCAGAACGCGCGCGCCAGCGCATCCGCCGAGGCGTTGAAGGCCAGCCCGTGCGCCTCAGCCATCGCCCGGTCGCTGATCAATAAGAGAAACGGCTTGCCGGCGGTGCGGCCCTTCAATGCAGCGAGTGCCGCGACGTCTGCCTGGAGCGCACGCGAGCCGAGGCCGTACACCGTCTCCGTCGGATAGGCGAGTAAGCGTCCATCCCGCAGGTGCGCCACGACGCGAGGAATCGCCGCGGCGACCTCCGCCGGCGTCTGGAAGGCGAGCGGTTTCACCGGAGCTCACGGGCCAGCGCCTCGGCGATCCGGAAATCGTCGGCTGTGGTGATCTTGAAGTTGTACGGCGAATCTGGAACCAACTCGACCGGGAACCCCGCGCGCTCGCAGACCTCGGCGTCATCACCGGGCGAGGCGGTTGCGCCGTTCACGGTTGCTCCAAGCTGCGCGTACGCGTCGTGCAACATCTTGCGGGGAAAACCTTGCGGGGTCTGGGCGCGCCAGATGCGTTCGCGATCGACCGTGCGCGTAATGCGCGGCGTCGGACGCGGGGCGCCTTGGCCGATTTCCTTGAGCGTATCGGACGTCGGGACCGCCGCGACCGCGCCCACGCCCGCCCGCGCGCGCGCGATGACCGCGTCGATCGTCCCCCGGCTCACGAACGGCCGCGCGGCGTCGTGAATCAGGATGATGGTGGCGTCAGCTGGCAGTACCTCGAGTCCGGCTCGGACCGAATCAACGCGCTGCGCCCCACCGGGCACGAAGCCGAGGCGCTCGCCGCGCAACTTGCCGAGCCAGTCGGGCGGGCGCCCGGCGTACCCCGGTGGCAGCGCCACGATGACCTGACGCACCTCCGGGTGGCCGGTGAAGTGACGGAGCGCGCGCAGCAGCATCGGGACGCCGAGGATCGGACGGAACTGCTTCGGCTCACCCGGACCGGCGCGCACGCCCGCTCCCGCCGCCACCACAACAACCCCGACGTCAGGCTGCGAGACGACGGGTGAGCTCACCGATTCCCTCCAGCCCGATCACCTCGAGGTCGCCCGCGGCTCCACGCGACCGCGCGGACAAGAACACACGGCGAAAACCCTGTCGCGCCGCTTCGGCGAGGCGTCGTTCGACGCCGGCGACGGGGCGGATCTCGCCACCGAGGCCGACCTCCCCCAGGAACAGCGCATCGACCGGCACGGGTCGGTCATGCACCGTCGACACGAGCGCGGCGAGGATCGCGAGGTCTGTGGACGGCTCGATCAGGCGCACGCCGCCAGTCACGTTGACGAACACGTCCAGATTCCCGAACGGGAGTCCAGCGCGGCGCTCGAGCACGGCGAGCAACAGCGCGAGGCGGCGATGATCGAGACCAGTCGCCACGCGCTGCGGCGTCCCGAATCCCGCTTTGGAAGCGAGGGCCTGGATTTCGACGAGCATCGGTCGCGTCCCTTCCATCAGGGCCGTGACCGCGGAGCCGGATGCGCCGGTGCCGCGGCCGGCGAGGAATGCCGCCGCGGGATTCGCGACGGGCTCCAGTCCTTGTCCCGTCATGCGAAACACACCGATCTCGTCGACCGAGCCAAACCGGTTCTTCACGGCCCGCAGGATGCGGTGATCGAGCGTCGTTTCACCTTCGAAGTACAGCACGGTGTCCACGATGTGTTCGAGCGTCTTCGGGCCGGCGATGCCCCCGCCCTTTGTGACATGTCCGACCAGCAACACGGCGGGGCCCGATTCCTTGGCGAAGCGCATCAGCCGGGCCGCGCACTCGCGAACCTGGCCGACGTTGCCGGGCGCACCCTCCAGCTCCTCGGTGTACGTCGTCTGGATCGAGTCGAGCAGGACGACGCTCGATTTCAGCTGCGCCGCGTGATGGAGAATCGACTCGAGCCGGGTCTCACCCAGCACGTGAATGCCGCCGGCGTCTTCCTCGAGGCGATCGGCGCGCAAGCGCAGCTGATCCGGAGACTCCTCACCTGAGACATAGAGCGTCGAGATGCCCTGGCGCTCGAGTCGCGCCGCGCACTGCATGAGCAGTGTGGATTTGCCGATCCCCGGCTCGCCGCCGACGAGCGTGACGGAGCCCGGGACGATGCCGCCGCCGAGGACGAAATCGAATTCCGCGAGGCCGGTCCGCCAGCGCTGCGCGCTGGCCGTTGGAATGTTGGAAAGTTGGACGGGAACGGCCGCCGTTCCATTCCAACCTTCCAACCTTTCAACCTTCCGACCGACAGGCTCCTCGACGAGACTGTTCCATGCACCGCAACCATCGCACCGCCCGCCCCATTTCGGCTGATCCGCGCCGCACTCGGTGCAGCGGAAGACGGAACGGCCCTTAGACACTGGCGAACTCGGGAGGCAGCTCTCTCCTGGTGGCGTTGTCGAATCGGGTGAACCGCTTTTCGAAGATCAGGGAGATGCTGCCCGTCGGTCCGTTACGCTGCTTGCCAACAATCAACTCGGCCTTCCGCTCGACATCGTTCCCGTCCTTGTCCAGTTTTTTCCCGTCGACGCCGGGCGTCACGTACATCTCTTCGCGGTAGATGAACAGCACGACGTCGGCATCCTGCTCGATGGCGCCGGATTCGCGCAGATCCGAGAGCTGCGGCCGGCGATGCTCTCCCCCGCGCTGCTCCGGCGCCCGGGACAGCTGCGAGAGTGCGAGCACCGGCACGTCGAGCTCCTTGGCCAGCGCTTTGAGCGAGCGCGAGATATACGAGATTTCCTGCTGCCGGTTGTCGAGGTCCTCGGGTCCGGTCATGAGCTGCAGGTAATCGACGACCACCAAATCGATGTCGTGCTCGGCCTTGAGCCGACGGGCCTTGGATCGCACCGCCAGCGGCGTCAAGCTCGCGGTGTCATCGATCCAGATGTGGGCAGCACTGAGGAGGCCGGCCGCGCGGGCGAGCTTCGGATAGTCCTCATCCTGCAGCTTCCCCCGGCGCAGCTTCTGTGCGTCCACCAAGCCTTCCGAGCACAGGAGGCGCTGCACGAGCTGGTCCTTGGACATCTCGAGCGAGAAGAGCGCGACCTTCTTTGCATGGGTGATCGACGCGTGCTGAACGATGTTCAGGGCGAACGCCGTCTTCCCCATTGATGGCCTGGCCGCCAGGATGACCAGATCACTGCGCTGCAAGCCGGCGGTATACTCGTCGAGGTCATTAAAACCGGTCGGCACGCCCGTGAGCGCACTGTCTCGTCCCTGGAGCTGCTCAATCCGCTCCATCGTGGGCCAAATCAGCTCCTTCAGCCGCACGAAGTCCTGTGCGCGCCGGAACTGCGCGACCTCGAAAATCCTGTGCTCGGCGACGTCGAGCACCTCCGCCGCATGCCCCTTGGTCTCGTAGACGTCCTGGATGATGCCGGTCGCGGCTTCGGCGAGCCGGCGCAGCACGGCCTTGTCGCGGACGATCTTGGCGTGGTAGTCGACGTTGGCCGCGGTGGGGACGACGTCGATGAGCGTGGCGATGTACTCCATCCCGCCCGCCCGGTCGAGGTCGCCGCGCCGGCTCAACTCATCGCGCAGCGTGACGGGATCGATGACGTCGCCCCGCTCCGTCAGCGACAGCATCGACCGGAACAGCAGGCGGTGTGCCTCGCGGTAGAACATCGTGTCGTCCAGGATCTCGGCGGCTTTGAGGGCCGCGTCCTGGTCGAGCAACATCGCGCCTAACACTGCCTGCTCCGCCTCGTTGCTCCACGGAGTCTGGCGGCCGGCGTATTCTCCCGCCCCCGATCTCTCAGCTGTCGAGGACGCGAGCGGCGATACGGACGTCATCCCAGGTTGGTCTCTTCCAATTAGGGTTGCGCAGCAATGCCGCCGGGTGATACGTCACCACCACGGGGATGCCGCGGAACCGGTGAACATGATTGCGTAAGGTGCCGAGCGACTGTTTGGTATTGAGCAGGCTCTGCGCCGCCGTCCCGCCCATGGCGAGAATAACCTTCGGCTTCACCAACTCGATCTGCCGATACAGGAACGGCAGGCACGCCGCGATCTCGTCATACTGCGGCAGCCGGTTCTCGGGCGGCCGGCATTTGACGACGTTGCAGATGAAGACCTGCACGCGCGGCAGCTTGATCGCTTCGAGAATCTTCGTCAGCAGCTCGCCCGCCCGCCCCACGAACGGACGTCCCGTTTCGTCTTCGGTCCGTCCCGGCCCTTCGCCGATCACCACCAGCCGCGCCGTCGCCGGACCCTCACCGGGCACCGTGTTGGTGCGGCCCTCGCACAGCTTGCACTTGCGGCACTCCGCGATGAGAGCCGCGACGTCGTCGAGCGACTGAGTTTGCTGGATCGGATCGACGGCGAACAGATCGCTTGAGGGTGGGTCGAAGCTCAGGCCCGCGGGCGGAAGGTCGACGGCGATGCTGGTTTTCCCCGGGCTTGCGCCCGGGGTCAGAACTGCGGGAGCGGACATTGGTGTTGGGTTTTCTAACCCCGGACGCAAGTCCGGGGTTGGCGAGATGGCGGGGAGAATCACGGAATCCCGCCCCAAGAGCCGCTGCTGCTTCAAGTATTCAACCGCCAGAGCCCGCGCGTCAGTCAAAGCGCTTCTTCCACCACGTCGAGGATTCGTTCGGCCACGTCGCGCTTAGGCAGCAACGGCAAGTCGACTTGCGTACCGTTGCGTCCCAGTATCGTCACGCGATTGGTCGTGACCTCGAATCCGGCGCCGGGCTCAGTGGCGTCATTCAGGATCACGAAGTCCAGCGCCTTATTTTGCATCTTGGAGCGCGCATTCGCCAATCCGTTTCCCGTCTCGAGCGCGAACCCGACGACCACCATCCCCTTGCGCCGCTTGAGCGAGCCGAGGATGTCGGGCGTCGCTTCCAACTCGACGGTAAGCGGGCCGGCCGAGCGCGGTCGCTTGTTGTTGCCTGGTGCTTTGGGTCGGTAGTCGGCCGGCGCGGCGCTCATGATGAGGGCGTCGGCGTTAGGGACTAGGGACTCGAGTGCGTGCTGCATCTCTTCCGTTGTCTCGACGCGCGTGGTCGCGAGGCCAGTGGGCGGCGGCAGCTCGGTGGGTCCAGTCACGAGCACCACGTTCGCGCCGCGCGCGCGCGCCGCTTCCGCGAGCGCGTACCCCATCCGGCCGCTCGAAGGATTCGTGATCACACGCACCGGGTCGAGATGCTCACGCGTCGGGCCCGCGGTCACGACGACGCGCTTGCCCGACCATTTGCTCTTGGGGTTGTGGCCACCCAGCAGACGCTCGGCCGCCGCCAAGATCGCGTCCGGCTCGCTCATCCGCCCCGGCCGCTCGCTCGGCCCTTCGGCGAGGGCGCCGACGTCCGGGCCGATGAAATGCCAGCCGCGCTCTGTGAGTGCCTTGATGTTCGCCGTCGTCGCCGGGTTCGCGTACATTGCGTCGTTCATCGCCGGGGCCGCGAGCACGGGACGATCATGGCGCGCGAGCAGCAGCGCCGTGAGCAGATCGTCTGCCATCCCCATCGCGGCCCGCGCGAGGATGTGCGCAGTCGCCGGCGCGACGATGACGAGGTCGGGATCCTTGGCGAGATCGATGTGCGCGAGCGCGCGCCCACGCTCCCACAGCGAGGTGAGCACCGGCCGCCCCGTGAGCGCCTCGAACGTCACCGGGCGCACGAACTCGGCGGCCGCGGCGGTGAGGACGACGTCCACCGTGGCGCCCGCCTCGGTCAGGCGGCGCGCCAGGAAACAGCTCTTGTAGCAGGCGATCCCGCCCGACACGCCGAGCACGACGTGACGGCCGGCGAGGGGCATCAGCCTTCCTGCTGGCGCCGCCGCCGCACCAGGCGGTACTTCAGGCCGCCGCGGACGAGCTCGTCGAACGCCCGCGTGGTGAGCTTCTCCTCCCAGTCCACCGACCGATCGCGCGGGAAATCATTGACGAAGCGCGCGAATTTGGCGGCCACCAGGACCCCCAGGTACTTGTTCTGTGTCTGTCCAGCGACTTCTGCCGGCGTCACGATCCGCATTGCTCAGCCTTTCTGTTGGTGCAGCTCATCATACAGGCGCTGCTTTTCGAGTTGGATACCCTGCAAATAGCCATTGAGCCAGCCGAAGTCGTGCTTGTCCCGCCAGAGCTTGTCGGGACTCGCATCGACGGTTTTGACCACCGAGCGAACGGCGTCTTCGAGATCGTCGTTTCTGATCCATCGGTTGAACAACGTTGCCTGGCTCACTTCGTACGTTGCTCGATCCAACCGACGCTGAATTTCTTCCGGCGATTCGCTCCCACGCTTGATGAGTCGCTCCGTAAGGACGCGTGGATCACTCGGCAGTATGAAAAGCGTTATTGCCTTTGGTTCTAATCGCCTCACCTGCTCAGCGCCCTGGACTTCAATGTCGAGCAACACGTGGCGCCCGGAGTCGAGAATCTTTCGCACATCGCTCTTCAGCGTGCCATACAGCTCACCACCGTATTCCGCATGCTCTAAGAACTTTCCCTCTTTCACGGCGTCGAGGAACTCGCCGGGCTTCCAGAAATGATAATCGACACCATGCTGCTCACCCGGCCGTGGCTTGCGCGTCGTCGCCGAAACAGAGAAGCCAAACCGATCGGCGTACCGATCCCGCACAGCCTTGGCGATCGTCGTCTTGCCGCCACCCGATGGCGCGGACAGGACGACTATACGCGGCGTCACTCCAGGTTCTCCAGCTGCTCCCGGAACTTCTCGAGGTCCCCCTTCATCGCGATCACCGTCTGCGTGATGCGCGCGTCATTGGCCTTGGAGCCCATCGTGTTGACCTCGCGCAGCAGCTCCTGCGCCAGGAACCCGAGCTGCTTCCCCACCGCGTGATCGGACCGCAGCGCGGCGCGGGCCGCCGCCACGTGCGAGCGGAACCGCACCAGCTCCTCCGTGATGTCCACGCGATCGGCCAGCAACGCGATCTCGAGTGCCAGGCGCTGCTCGTCCACGGCTGTCTGTGCCGTCAGCTCCGCCACCGCCTGCTTGAGCCGCTCGTGTTCCGCCTTGAGCCGCAGCGGCGCCAGCGCTTCGATCGTCCCCGCCGCCGCCTCGAGCGCCTCGAGGCGGCTGCCCAGCTCGCTCGCCAGCGCCTGCCCTTCCCGCTCGCGCATCGCGACGACGTCGCGCGCGGCCCGCTCGACGATCGGTTGAACATCCGGCCACTGCACCGGCTGCTCGCTCGTGCCATTCGTCGCGGTCAGGACATCGGGCTGCCGCGCCACGAACGCCAGGTCGACGCTGCCTTTCAACTTCAGCTTCTTCTTGAGGTGCTGGGCTGCCGCCACGACCTGTTTGGCACGCGACAAGTCGATGGTGACTTCCCGCTCCGGACCCGGTGCTTCGACCCAGCGCGCCGTCACGGCCACATGCCCGCGCTCGAGCAGCTGACGCAGCCGCTCGCGCATTTCGATCTCCACGCCGGCCAGATCCGCCGGCAGCTTCAGCTGCGGGTTGAAATAGCGGTGGTTGACGGTGCGGATTTCAATTCGCAACCGTCCGCGGAGCACCCGATCTTCGGCCGAGCCGAAGCCCGTCATACTGCGCGGCACAGGCCCTTAAATGTAGTAGGGTGGACTAGTTAGTGAAGAACCAGCGCGCGCCATACTGTTGTACAGTCTTGGGATACCCCAGCCCCTCCACGTAACTCGAGCGCATGATGTTGATGTTCGTCACGCTCCAGAAGATCGTGACGCCCGCGAGCTGCAGCTCGAGGTTCGTGTCGACGAAGCTCGATCCGGTCATCGCCCGTTGCACGCCGCTGCTGTCGAGGCCGCCGAGGGCCGAGCGGCTCCACGACTCCATGGCGACCTCACCGCGCAGCGCGAAGATGCCGCTCCTGAAGACACGCCAGAACTTCGAGTAAAACGTCGCCGACACGCGCCCATGATGTGGTGGCTCGAAGTCCCCACCCCCCACCACAGGATCGAAGTACCAGCCGGCCAGTTGGAATCCGGGGGCGATGCGCAGCGTGGCGTGCGCGGCGACGAATTCGGTGAGCGGCGTGGGGTTCAGTGAATCCACCGTCTTGATCCCCGCGGCGAAACCGAGCGGCGCGAACGGATCGCGCCGGCCTCGGCCGACCTCCAGGGTGAGCAGGCGATGGTCGAAGCGCACCCAGCCCGCCACATCGAGCGCCCGCTGCACCTTATCGGTGGTGATCAGCGCCGTTTGGGCGTCGTGTTGCCAGACGACTTCCGCTCGCGCCGAGAACCCGAGCGGCAGTGTGATGCCCGCGGTTCCGAAGGTGCGCACGCCCGCGCTGTGGTCCGCGTAGAACGTCTGCCGCACGTTGCCCGCGAGGGTAATGGGACGAATCGGCATCCATCCCGCGCGTGCCTCGAACTGCTGCGGCGCGCCGGCGGCGCCGAAGCGCGCGGTCCCCGCCACCGTCGCGGAGCGCCACACCTGGCTGACGTCGATGCTGGCGCCGGATACCGTGCGGGGCGCGACCAGTGTGTCGTGACTGATGCCGCTCGTTCCCAGGCTTGCCGTCAGCCGCCACCCGAGGCCGTCGTCGCGCTGCGCGACGAACAGGCGCAGCAGCCGGTCGCGGCGATCCTGGCGCCAGCCGTCCACGCGGCCGTCGCCCGCAGCGGAGCGATGCCAGCTCGAGCTCGACACCTGGAACGATGCCCCGACACGCCCTCCGGGCGGCACGTAATCGGCCTTGACCCAGATGTCGCTCGTCCCGAACGGCGGGGTCGTGACACCGAGTGAACCGACGCCGATACTCGCCCAGTCGGCGAGCAGCGATACGCCAAACCCTGAGCGCGTCCGCGCGGCGTAGCCCGCGCGGTAATCCGCGATGTCCTGTTGTCCGGAGATGACACCGACTTGTGTGAGCGGCGCCGTCGGTCGGCGTTGCGACGTGACCAGGTACACTTGCAGCTGCGCGGGCAGCACGATGACATCCACGCGCTCGATCGGTCCGAGCGGAATCCGTGCCGGATCGAGATAGATCGAGTCGCGCCCCAACGGCAACATGGGCACGCCGTCCCAGTAGACCTCGAGTGACGCCTGCCCGCTGCCACCGAACAACACAATCTCCGGCTCCCCATACCAGCCCCCGCGCGCGACGTAGACTCCGGGAATGTGGACGAGGAGATCACTCAGCGTGCGCGCGTTCGAGAGCAGGACGGAGTCGAGTGTGAAGGTGTAGCGGGTACCCCTGGGCAGCGGACCGGGGACGATCGCCGGCGCAAAGATCGGGAGTAATGCGGTCGTCGTGTCCCGTGCGGTTGTGTCACGTGCCGACGTGTCTCGTGCCGACGTGCCTCGGCCAGTGGTATCCACCTGAGCAGAGAGAGCCGCGGGCAGCAGGGCGAGGACGAGAAGGCCCCCCCCCGCCCACGCGGGAATCAAGCGCCGGCGCGTTTGAGCAGGAACTCCGTGAACAGCCGGACTCCCACCGCCGTCGGCCCCTTGGCATGGCTGGCGCCTTCTCCTTCGAGGTAGGCGGTGCCGGCGATATCGAGATGCACCCACGGGAAGCTGTCCACGAACTCGCGCAGGAACCAGGCGCCTGCGATGGTGCCGGCGGCGCGCCCGCCGGAATTCTTGACGTCGGCCACGTCGGACTTGAGCAGCTCGCGGTAGTCGTCCCACAGCGGCAACGGCCAGCAACGCTCGCCGGCGCGCTCGCCCGCGTCGCGGACCTCGGCGAGCAACGCTTCGTCGTTGCCGAGCATGCCGATGGCGTGGTGGCCGAGCGCGATCACCACGGCACCCGTGAGTGTGGCGGCGTCGATCGCCGCCGCCGGCTTGAAGCGCCGCGCGTATGAAAGGGCGTCGCACAGAATCAGTCGCCCTTCCGCGTCGGTATTGATGATCTCGATCGTCTTGCCGAGGTGACTCTTCACGACGTCGCCCGGCTTGATGGCGGTGCCCGAGGGCAGGTTCTCCGTCGCCGGGATCAGGCCCACGACATTGATCTTGGGCTTGAGGCGGCCCAGCACCTCGAACGTACCAAGCACCGCGGTGGCGCCTGATTTGTCGAACTTCATGTCCTCCATGTTCAACGCAGGCTTGATCGAGATGCCGCCGGAATCGAACGTGACGCCTTTGCCGATCAGTGCGATCGGCGCGCCGCTGCCCCCCTGATACTCCAGCACGATGAACCGGGGCTCCTCGGCGCTGCCTTGCGCCACGGCGAGGAGCGCGCCCATCCCTTCCTTCTTTATCTGCGCCTTGTCCAGGATGGTGACGCCGAATCCGTAGGTCGCGGCCAGCTTTTTGGCCTGCTCGGCCAGGTAGCGCGGCGTCGCGACGTTACCGGGCTGCATCTGCAGGTCGCGCGTGAACAAATACCCCGCCGCGATGGCATCACCGATGCGGCGCCCTGCCTCTGCTTCGTCTTTATCGGATGCGTCGATCACCAGCTCGACGGATTCGAGCTCGGGTTTGGGGTCCTCCGGCTGCTTCTTGAGCTCCGTGAACTGCCACCCACCCTGGGCCGCGCCCTCGATCGCCACCTGCGCCAGCTCGGCGGCACCGAGACTGCCGCGCGCCTCTTTCGCGACGGCCAGGGAGAATGTCTTGGTTCCCAGCCCGCGAGCGCGCTTGGCCGCGATCGCCGCGGCGCGACGGACCGCGCTGCGCGTGATCTCGTTTGGCTTCCCGACACCCACAAGCAGGATGCGCTCCGCCTTGCCGCTGCCGTAGACGAGGAGCGTCTCGTCCTTCTTGCCCTTGTAGTCCCCCGACGCGATCGCCCGCTCCAGATTTGGCTCGATCTTCGGTATTGATCCCCCCCCCTGGGCCACGAGCAGCGCCAGGAGTGGCGTCTCAACGTTGGGAAGTGGCTTGGTCGAGACACGAGTCTTCATGACAAGTGCTCGATGATCGCATCGGCGAACGCGGAGGTCGAGACCTCGGTCGCACCGGGCAGCTGGCGCGCGAGGTCGTAGGTGACGCGTTGCGCCGCGATCGCGCCCTCGATCCCGCGCACGACGGCGCGCGCCACCTCGTCCCAGCCCATCTCCTCGAACATCATCACGCCCGAGAGGATCACGCTGCTCGGATTCACCTTGTCCTGACCGGCGTACTTCGGAGCCGTGCCGTGCGTCGCCTCGTACACGGCGTAGCCATCGCCGACGTTGCCGCCCGGCGCGAGGCCGAGCCCCCCGACCTGGGCGGCCGCCGCATCGGACAAGTAATCGCCGTTGAGGTTAGGGGCCGCGATCACCGAGTACTCGTCTGGCCGCAGCACGAGCTGCTGAAACATCGCGTCGGCAATGCGGTCCTTGATCACGACCTTGCCGGCGTCCTCTTTTCGCTTTCCACCCTCCGCCTCGGTCACCGTCTGCTCGCCAAAGCGCTCCTTCGCGATTTCGTATCCCCAGTCGCGGAAGCCGCCTTCGGTGAACTTCATAATGTTGCCTTTGTGGACCAGCGTGACGGATGCACGACGCCGCTTGATCGCGTATTGAATAGCTTTCACGACGAGTCGCTGCGAGCCGAACTTCGACATCGGCTTGATGCCGATGGCGCTCTGCTCGCGGATCTTCGCCCCGAAGCGCCGGTGGAGGAATTCGATGATCGCGTCGGCTTCGGCACTCTCGGCTTGGTACTCGATGCCGGCGTAGACGTCCTCGATGTTCTCGCGGAAGATGACGACGTCGAGTTTGGCCGGCTGCTTGACGGGCGCCGGCACACCGGCGATGTAGCGGACGGGGCGGATGCAGGCGTAGAGATCGAGCACCTGGCGCAGCGCGACGTTCAGGGAGCGGATGCCGCCGCCTACCGGCGTCGTCAACGGACCCTTGATCGCGATGCGATGCTCACGAATCACGCCCAGGGTCTCTTCGGGCAGCCAGTTGCCGGTCTGATTGAACGATTTTTCGCCGGCCAGGACTTCGCGCCACACGATGCTGCGTTTGCCGCCCGACGTCTTGGCCACCGCGGCGTCGAAAACCTTCGCGGACGCCCGCCAGATGTCGGGGCCGGTGCCGTCGCCTTCGATGAATGGGATGATGGGATGGTCGGGGACGATCCAATGACCGTCCCGGTACTCGATCTTCGCCCCGACGGCACCACCGCGGCGCCCTTCGACCTGTGTTGGCATGGTCCCCATCTTACCACAAAAACGCCCGCCTTTGCAGGCGAGCCGGGACGCAGATGTGACTTGGCGGAACGGCTCGAAGGTCTATGGGTAGGTGATCTATTCCAATGGGTAAGGGATCTATGCGAATCGCACCTTGGAGCGTCATCGGAGCGCTGCTCACCCTGGTCATCACCGGCTGCATCGGCGGCATCGGCTCCGGGATGGTCGGCATATCCGGTGGCAACGGCGGCAACGGTAGCAATGGGCCGCCGGTACTGGGCTTTTTCGTCCAGCCGAATTCAGCAGACGTCGGTCAAGCCATCTCGCCGGCAGTCGAGGTCGTTACCCGCGACTCCCTGGGCAATATCGATAGCGCGTTCACCGGAACCATCACGATCGGCCTGGCATCGAACACGACCGGTGCCTCGTTGAGCGGCACGACGAACGTGCGACCTGTGAACGGGATCGCGAGCTTTTCCAACCTGGCCATCGATAAGGCGGGAACCTACACGCTGCAGGCGAGTGCCAGCGGCGCCGAGACGGTGACCAGCGGCGCGTTTACGATCACGACAGGGACGACGCCCTAGCGCGAATGTTCGATGTAGAATGTCCAATGATCATTGATCGATGTAGAATGTCCAATGATCATTGATCATTGATTATTGATTATTGATCATTGGACATTGTTTATAGCCGATAGCCCGTCAAAACACCCGCCGCAGTCTGCAAGAACAACATCCCCGAAATATCATCCACCGCATACACAGGCTCGCGTTGCTTGCCGAGGTCGACACGCGAGCGCGGCTGCGCGTTGTCCTTGTCGACTTGCAGCAGCACGTTGCCGTTCCCGTCGGGGGAGCGGGTGAGCATGAATACCGATCCGGGCGTCGCCAGTGACGCTTTGAATCGTTTTGACGCCAGCGCGGCCGCCTGCGTCGAGTATCCCTGCAGCTGTGCCCCGCCCTGGGTATAGGCCGCGGCCAGCTGTCCGGTTATGCGCCGCGCAGTCGAGTCGGTGGCGGTGCGTGAGGCTTGCGCGAATGCGTCGCCGTACGCCGACGCCGCGGCACCGTAGAGTCCGGCGCGCACAGAGTTGATCCGGTACAACGCCCGCAGTAGTCCCGGCAGCTGTGGCGCGGGATGATAGACCTGCTGTTTGATCTGCCCATCGCGGCCGATAATGACAAGGTTTTGCGATGAAGACAGCACCAGCCCACCAGGCCGAACCTCGAGCGCGGTCGGATCCTCTTTGCCCTCCAGCTTGATTTCTCCTCCCAGCGCTCGGTACGTGCCGTCTTGGCGATCGACGGCGTACAGCTGATGATCCTTGCTCGCGAACACGTACAGTGTCCGTCCGTCGACCGCGTGAACCAGCCCCCCGTCGCGGGTTCCCTCGATCGCATCCTTGTACTTGGGCTCGCCGCCCGAGAGGTCGATGAGATTGACTTCACCGTTCGTAGCGTCACCGGCGCGTGAGATGTAGAGCAGTCCCGCGGGTGTCAGCTCGGCATAAGCGAGCTGGCCCTTGATCTTCACGTCCTTCTCGAGTCGCACGGTGGACGTCGCCACGTCCAGCACGTTCACGAATGTGCGCGACTCGGCGTCGACGGCCAGCACCGCGGAACCGCCGGTGACGATCGCATCCGTGACGGTGCCACGCATGCGGAGCGGTTTGGGAGCGATCGTCGATCCGTCGTCATAGCGAGCGACGCTGAGTCCGGTCTGCACCACGCCGTTCACGATGCGCACGTTCCCCGTCGCTTCATTGGGAGGCGGTGATTCGGGCAGGATGATGATGCCCGCGGGGTGCTGCACGATGCCGTGCACCCATCCCTGGATGATCGCGGGCTTGGCCCAGAGCGGCTGGCCATCGGCGAGCCGGTACGCCATGAGGCGATCGTCAAAGCCGACGTAGATGCGGTCGGGCTTGTCGATCGACGGAAAGAGCCGGACGTGTTTGGCGGGGTTTCCGGCCCGCGCCGTGGGCAGCGTAGCCGACCAGCGCGTAGCGCCGGTGCGCGCGTCCAGGCCGCGCAGGTTCGTCAAGGTGTTCACGACGATGACCTCAGGTCCGGCCTGCATCACCTCGAGCGTGGTCACCTCGGATGCCATGCGTACGAGTCCCTGCATCAAGCCGCCGAGCCCGCCCTTTTTAGGCCCGCTCTGCTGAAACAGCGATTCACTCACCCAACGCTGCGTGCCGCTCGCGAGATCATACAGCGCGACTACCGGCGGGCCCGAGGCGCGCCGACCGTGCACCAGCAGCGTGCCGGTCTGCGTCAACACGCGGCGGGTGACCACTTGCGTCAGGTTGAGGCGCCGCGAGTCGAACAGCACCGTCCCGGTCACGGGATCGAAGATGAGTGACAGACCGGGCTTGGCGGCTTCCATCAGGAGGGAGCCTTCGACCATGTGCACGCTATCGACTGGGAGGCCGCCCAGCTCCGGTTTCTGCCAGGTGATCTGGCCGCGCTCGATGTCGACGCCTGCGAGCGCCGCGTCCGTCGAGACGAGGAGCGCGCCCGCGGGGGTGACCTGCTGCCAACGGAGGTCGCCGCTGAAGTGGAGTGTCCATGACGGGACCGAACCGACGGGCGGGGTCTGTGCCGCGGGCGTGGCCGGGTGAGCAGCATGGAGCAGCGCGAGCAGCAGCGGCAGAGCCATGGGTGGCCTCCTGGGAGGCCACCATATCCCCCCATCGCCTCTGCCGGCGCAAGGGGTTAGGACACTACGGAAGTGGTGGCGGGCGGCGGAAACGCACGTTCAACGTTCGCTGGATGTCGATCTTGGCCCGCCGGCCGTAGCGATACGTGGTGACGACGGTCAACGAGTCTTGCAGGGGCACACCCCGCGCGATGTTGCGAAAGCGCGTGCGAAACCTCATGGAACGGACGTTCGTCAATGCCGATCGCTCGGGCTTGGTGAGCGAGGTCTCCGTGTATCGCAACTCGTAGGTGCTGGTGTCGAGGTAAGCGGCGCCCGACATGTCTGCCGAGCCGATGCGTGTCGCCGGCTCGAAATCGATGCGGACGAGCAGGTGTCCTTCGATCGTGTCGCGTCCGGCCAGCCGGAAGCAGTGATTCGCAATGAAGCTGGCGTTGCCGAGGTCGCGCAGGTCGGCACTGGAGATGACGAGGGTATTGTCGGGGCTGCCCCAGGGTCCCCAGCCCGGTTCGACGACTCGACCGACCGCGTACGGGTGGTAGTCGTTGCTGGTGAATCGCAGCGTGCGAATCTCGGGTCCACTCGTGTCACCACGCTGATCCACTTCGCGGAGCAAGAGCTGCAGGTCGTAGCGGAACGGAAAGGAGTCCGCGAGCAGCTCGAAGCGCCGAGCGTTTTCCTGCAGCTGGTCGAAGACGGCGAGCAGCGCCGCGTCGGTTGAGTCCGGCCGGCCCGGGTTCGTGCATCGCCGGCCGGTGATGGTGACGGGAGGAAGCTCGATCGCGAGGTGACGCAGCGAGAGGTACAGGACGACGGCGCTGTCGCTGTTCAGCACGACTTGTGTGTCGAGTGGCGCGTAGCCGATCTGGCGGATGCTGAGCAGGTACGTGCCCGCTTTGGTGTCTGCGAAGGCGAACGCGCCGGACGCGTCGGTGAACTGCTTTCCCACGTGCGGGTGCACGGTCACGATGGCGAAGCCGAGGGGCTGGCCGGTTTCGGCTGAGACGACCCTGCCACGGACCTGAGCCTCGACGACCGGCGTGATCAAGAAGAGGAGAAGGAGAGAGCGCATGCCGAAGGTGAATGTCGAATATCCAATGTCCAATGTCGAATTTCGAAATTCGATAGTCGGTGTTCGACATTCGACATTCGGTTTTGGATGCCCGAGGAGAGAGTCGAACTCTCATGGGGTTGCCCCCGACGGATTTTGAGTCCGTTGCGTCTGCCATTCCGCCACTCGGGCCAGTCTCCGCGCGCGAAATATACGCCGGAAGACGTGAGATGCTCTGAACACACGAGAAGTAACGCAACGAATCCTGACCCGAACATCGGTGGCGGCGCTCCCGCAACGGGATGTTAGCGCGGGCTTACACATGATGTTGGCGCGGGCTTACAGATGCGGTGGAGCGAGGGGGCTGTGTGGCTACGCCTCGGCTTAGGCATACGCCTTGCCACTTGCCCACCCGGGTCTGGAATCCCCCAGACCCGCAAACCATGAAGGAGGTTCCTTGCATATGCGCCCCACCACCTTCCTGCTGTTCGTACCGATTTTCCTGACCGGCGCCTGTCAGGAGAGCTCGCGCTCCGCCAGCCCGACTGCTCCCGCCTTCAGTGCCTCGTCGTCATCCCTGCCCCACATCAACATCACCGAACTGCCGTTACCCGTGAGCGTGAACGCCGCCCTCACCGTGACGGACTGCAGCAACAACCCCGGCCCGAACATCACGCTCGATGGCCTCGCCGCGCTCGGTGGCTTCGGTGTGGAGATGACGTTCAGCAATAACCTGAAAGGCACGCACGACTACACCGTCGATAATCAGGTCGACATCGCGCTGCAGCCCGCGGGACAAGCGATCACGATCCCGAAGCAGCCGGTGCTCGGTGGCGTCGGCGGCAACCCGTTCATCTGGGTGCAGTTCGTGAACGCCGCCGGCAAGCCGACCAGCGACGAGATCTACCTCGGTCGCTGCGTCCAGGGTTCCCGGTACGGCTTCACGCATGCGGAGGTCACGACGGGATCGGGGTTCGCTGAGTTCGGAGTCACGGGCTGCGAGAACAGCCCGGGGCCGTTCATCAGCATGGACGCCAGCCTAGCGTACGAGGGTCTCGGTGCCCAAGTCATCTTCCGGAACAATGATAATCCGGTAGGGGGCCCGCATGAGGCGGTTCGCAGCCAGACCCTCTCCATCATCCCGCCAGGGATGAGCTTCACGTTCCCCAAGCAGCCGGTGCAAGGCGGCGTGGGGGGCAACCCGTGGATCCTGGCCGGATTCCTCGATGGCAGTGGGGCCAAGCTGGATGATCCCACCCTGCTGGGTCGCTGCGTGCAGTTGAGCAAGGCGCTCAGCTAGCGCACCGCCGGCTGGGAAACAAACGGTAGGGGCGCAGCATGCTGCGCCCCTATATCAAATGCCCGACGCCAATTCAACCAGCGACGCCAATCAAATCCCCCTGCGCCGCCCTCCACGCAGTCCTGGACGCGGGACCATTCCCGGACGCATCCCCCGCCCTTCGCGCCGCTCCATCCGCAGCTCCCCAACCCGCTGCATGAAGCGCTCGCGCATCTGCTGATAGCGCGCTCGCTGCACCGGCGTGAGATACCCCGACATCTCCCGATCCTGATCCTGCTCGATCTTGAGCATCTCGGCGCGGCCGGCCTGCAGGCCATCCATCAGCTTGCGCACACTGTCCGAATTCGCTGCGACCCCCGGTTGCATCTGCCCCTCGAGGGCGCGCCGCCGCTCGAGCTGCTGCTGCATCAGATCGCGCCGCCGAGCACTGAACCGCTCCTGCGTGGCGCGCAGCTTGGTCGTTTGATCGGACGACAAGTTGAGATCCTGCTGCACCCGCGTGCTGAAAGCACTGTCGATCCGCTGGCGCAGCCGCCCCGCCTCACCCGTATCGCTCCGCTGTTGTGCCGCGAGCGACGGGGCCAGGACGGCGGCAAGGCACATCAACCTCAGAGTCTTCATTTATCCCTCCAAAAAGCGTAGCACAACGCGAAGCTGCTGCGCATCGAGTTCATGGAGATCGGTGCTGCCCTCCGGCACTGCGGCACTATCACTGCTGATGATCTCATCGAACGAGGCCAGCACATCCTGCAGCTCGTCCGCGGAGAGATCACTCAGGTCGTCGGCGACGAAATGCGCGACGTGCTCGGGGCTGACCCCGGGGCGACGCCCCGGGGTTACCCGAGACGCGATCACGGCGCCGCCGACGACCATCACGACCGCCGCGGCGATGCGCAGCCACGTCTGCTGGACCCAGACCAGGCGGGGCGCCGGCCGCTCGCGCAAGCGCTCGACGACCTTCCGCGCCGCCGCGTCGACGTCGAGTCGATCGGCGGCCCTGTGGCCGAGACGCTTCGCAAGGCCCTCGAGCCTAGCGTCGCTGTTCATAGCGTCGCTGTTCATGGCGTCGCCTTTCATTTCACTATCTCCTTTAGTCTCCGCACCGCATGATGGTAATGCACCCGCGCCGCTCCCGGTGTCGTCGCCAATGCGGCTGCGATCTCTTCGTACTCGAGTCCTTGCTGCGCCCGCAGGAGGAACACCTCCCGCTGCAGCCGCGGCAACTTTTGCAATCCCGCCGCGAGCAACTCTTCGGTCTCGCTCGCCTCGGCATGCTCATGCGGGTCACCGGTGACATCGCGCACGGCCTCATCCAACGGCATCACTTTGCGCCGCGCCGCGCGGCGTCCAAAATCCTTCAGCACGTTGCTGCCGATCGTCAGCAGCCAGGTGCGAAACTGACACTGCCCGCGAAAGCGATCCACGCTGCGAAACGCGCGGATGAACGTCTCCTGCACCAGGTCGTCCACGTCGGCGTCGGGAGCACCGGCGCCCGCCAAGAAGCGCGCCAAGGGCCGGGCGTGGCGCCCGACGAGCTCGGCCGCCGCCTGTTCGTCGCCCGCCTGCCACGCGAGGATCAGCGCGGCGTCGGGGGCTGCTGGAACCATGTGCGGTTGGGCCATCGGGCTCCGGGGTGGTGGACGTGGATGAGTGGCAAATATTAAGAAGGTGTCGGGTGTCAGGTACCTGGTGTCAGGGATTACACTTCTGACACCCGACACCAGGCACCCGACACCCGACACCCGACACCCGACACCTTGCCGCACGGAAACCAGTCGCATAGCTTCCAATTTCGAACGTCCGTTCGAAAACATGCGACCATACGACGAACGTCTCGACCACCTGCTCGCCCGCGCCGCCCAGGTCTTCGCGGACAAGGGCTACCACCCCACCACGATGCGGGACCTGTCCGCCGCGAGCGGGATGTCCCTGGCGGGGATGTATTACTACGTCCGTGGCAAGGAAGATCTCCTCGCCTTGATCCAGGAACGCTGCTTCACGCAGGTCCTGGAGGGCGCGCGGCAGGCAGTCGCGAAGGCCACGGACCCGCACGAGCGGTTGCAGGCGTTCATCCGGCATCACGTCAACTTCTTCGCGCACCACATGGCCGAGATGAAGGTGTTGTCGCATGAGGCCTCGCCCCGTGGCGTGAGCGCGATCAAGCGCCGCTATGTGGACTTGCTCGAATCGATTCTGAAGGATGCGGCGCCCGACCAGAGCGCCGTCGACCGCAGTGCCGCGACCTACATCCTGTTTGGCATGATGAACTGGATCTACAACTGGTACGACCCCGCCGGCCAGATCGATCCTGCGCGCCTGGCCGATCTCATGGCGAGCATCTTCCTCGGCGGCTTCGTCGAGACTCATCAGGAGGCTAAGTAAACCCCCATGGCAACCATGACCGAACCGCACGTCAAGACGTTGATTCAGTACCGCACCGAGGACGGGCTCGCGATCATCGAGCTCGACGATCCTCCCGCGAATACCTACACCTACGAGATGATGCGCCAGCTCGACGACGCGATCCTGCGGGCCCGCTTCGACGACACGGTGCACGTGATCGTGATTCGCGGCCACGGCGAGAAGTTCTTCTCGGCCGGCGCGAACATCGCGATGCTGAACAAGGTCACGCCGCGCTTCAAGTATTTCTTCTGCCTGCATGCGAACGAGACGCTCAGCCGGCTGGAGCAGACGCCGAAGCTGACCATCGCCGCGCTCAACGGCCACACGGTGGGCGGTGGGCTCGAGATCGCGATGGCGTGCGACATGCGCCTCGCCAAGGAGAACGCGGGTAAGATCGGCCTGCCCGAAGTGAACCTCGGCGTGCTTCCGGGCACGGGGGGAACGCAGCGCCTCGCGCGCCTCGTGGGCAAGTCACTCGCCATCGAGATGATGGTGAAGGGCGAGACGTTCTCGTTCGACCGCGCCAAAGAGCTCGGGATGGTCAACGAGATCTTCCCGGCGGACAGCTTCTGGGACCAGGTGTTGCTTTACGCGAGGCAGTTCTGCCCGCCCAACAAGGCGTCGAAGGCGGTCGGGCTGATCAAGCGCGCCGTGCAGTCGGGCGCCGAGGTGCCGTTCGAGAGCTCGCTCGCGATCGAGCGCGAGCTGCAGCAGCAGCTCTTCCAGAGTGAGGATGCCAAGGAGGGCATTGCCGCCTACAACGAGAAGCGCGTGGCGGAGTTCAAGGGGAAGTGAAGACCGACCTCTTCATTAATAACGAGTGGCGGGCGGCCGCGGCCGGCAAACGGTTCGCGGTCGAAAACCCCGCAACCGAAGAAGTGCTCGCCGAGGTCGCCGCGGGCGATGCCGCGGACGTCGATAACGCGGTTCGCGCGGCGAAGGCGTGTTTTGAGTCGCAAGCGTGGCGGGAGCTGTCGGCGAGAAAAAGGGGAAAACTCCTCTTCAAAGCGGCGGATCTGCTGGAGGCGCGGCTCGACGAGGTCGCCCGGCTCGAGACGGCGCAGAACGGCAAGACGTTGTTCGAGTCGAAGATCGAAATCGGCATGGCGATCAACACGCTGCGCTACTACGCGGGGTGGACGGACAAGATCGTCGGTGATACCCTGCCGGTCGAAGGCCCCTTCTTCACCTACACCCTGCGCGAGCCGATCGGCGTCGTCGGAGCGATCGTGCCCTGGAATTTCCCGCTCAACATCGCCAGCTGGAAATTTGCGCCCGCCCTGGCGGCCGGGTGCACGGTTGTGCTCAAGCCTGCTTCGGAGACGCCGCTCACTGCCCTGCTCTTCGCGGAGATAGCGCTCGAGGCCGGGCTGCCGGCGGGTGCATTCAACGTGGTGCCGGGCGGTGGCACGACTGCCGGTGCCGCCCTCGTGCGTCATCCCGATGTCGACAAAATCTCGTTCACCGGATCGACCGAGGTCGGCCGCCAGATCATGAAAATGGCGGCCGAGACGAACAAACGCGTCACGCTCGAGCTGGGCGGGAAAAGTCCGAACATCATTTTCGCCGACGCCGATCTGAAGGCCGCCGTGCGCGGCGCCCAAACGGGGATCTTCTACGGCAAGGGCGAAGTCTGCGCCGCGGGCTCCCGGCTGCTGGTCGAGAAGTCGGTGCACGCGCAGGTGATCGAGCAGTTGACCGAAGGCGCCAAGAAAATGACGCCCGGCGATCCGCTCGATAAGAACACCCGGCTCGGGGCGCTTGTGTCGAAAAAGCAGCAGGAGACCGTGCTCTCCTACATCAAGAAGGGCGTGGACGAGGGTGCCCAGCTCGTCGCTGGCGGTAAGGCCGCGAAGCCCAACGGCAAAGGCTACTACGTCGAGGCAACCGTGTTCGACGGCGTACGGCCCGAGATGACGATTGCGCGCGAAGAAATCTTCGGGCCCGTGCTCGCGGTGCTCACGTTCGACGACTTCGAGCAGGGCGTGAAGCTCGCCAATAATACGATCTACGGGCTCGCGGCCGGGATCTGGACCAAGGACATCCAGAAGGCGCACCGCGCGGCGAAAGCGATTCGCGCCGGCACGGTCTGGATCAACTCGTACAACTTCTACGACTCGGGCGCGCCCTTCGGCGGCTTCAAGGCCTCCGGCTTCGGACGCGATCTCGGTCGCGAAGCCCTGGACGGCTACCTCGAAACCAAGACTGTGTGGGTTGGGCTGTGACAGAAGCCTTTATTGTGGAAGCTCTACGAACTCCAGTTGGCAAACATGGAGGTTCGCTTGCGAGCGTCCGCCCCGATGACCTCGCAGCAGTCCCCATCAAAGCTGTCGTCGAGCGGTCCAGAATCGATCCGGCGACCATCGACGATGTGATTCTCGGCTGCGCGAATCAGGCGGGCGAGGACAATCGCAACGTGGCCCGGATGGCACTCCTCCTCGCTGGTCTGCCGGTAGAAGTCCCGGGGCAAACGGTGAACCGGCTGTGCGGGTCGGGGCTGCAGGCCGTCGCGAGCGCGGCGCAGGCGATCAGAGCGGGCGAAGGCGAGACGTTCATCGCCGGTGGCGTGGAGAGCATGACACGCGCGCCGTACGTCATGCTCAAAGCAGCGGAGCCCTGGAGCCGCAAGGCGCCGGAGAACGCTGATACGACGGTGGGTTGGCGCTTCATCAATCCCAAAATGAAGAAGGAATGGACGATCTCGCTTGGCGAAACGGCCGAGGTCGTGGCGGAGCGCTACAAGATCAGCCGAGCCGAGCAGGATGCGTTCGCGGTGGAGAGCCAGCGGCGGGCCGAGAAAGCACTGAAGGAATGCGTGTTCACGGATGAGTTCGTGCCGGTTCCCCTCCCCGACGGCTCCTCGTTTGCGAAAGATGAGTATCCTCGGGCGGGGACGACGATGGATGCGGTATCGAAGCTCAAGCCCGCCTTCAAGAAGGATGGGACCGTCACGGCGGCAACCTCGAGCGGGATCAACGACGGCGCGGCGGCACTGCTTGTGACGGTCGGACGGTCGGACGGCCGGACGGCCAAACCGCTTGCCCGAATTGTCACGACGGCAGTGGCGGGGGTCGATCCGAGCTGTATGGGTCTGGGTCCCATCCCAGCGACCAATAAGGCACTGAAGCGGGCCGGTCTAACAATCGATCAAATCGATCTCGTCGAGCTGAACGAGGCATTCGCCGCGCAAGCGATCGCGTGCATCCGCGAGTTGAAGCTCGACCCCGAGAAGGTGAACATCTACGGCGGCGGCATCGCGCTCGGCCACCCCCTCGGCTGCACTGGTGCCAAGCTTTTGACGACTTTGGTCCACGCCTTAGCTCGTACGAAGTCTTCCTACGGTTTAGTAACTATGTGCATCGGCGTCGGTCAGGGCATCGCCATGATTGTGGAGCGCGTCTGATGGCGGCGTACGAGCGGGTGCTGGTCGAGATCACCGATCATATCGGGACCGTCACACTCAACCGTCCCGACAAGCTCAACGCCGTCGATCCCGATGCGTGCGACGATCTGCTCGAAGCGCTCCGCATGCTCGCCGCGGCCGACGCCGTGCGCGTCATCGTCATCACCGGAGCCGGCCGCGCCTTCTGCGCTGGCGCCGACCTCGGCGTACTGGGCACCCAGGGCGAGCAGCTCGTACGCGCCGGCAAGGACATCGCGCTCACGATCCGCAACGCGCCGAAACCGGTGCTCGCCGCGGTGAACGGCCCAGCCGCCGGCGGCGGCGCCAATCTCGCGCTCGCGTGCGACTACCGCCTGGCGTCAGACCAGGCCTCGATCGGGCAGGTATTTCACAAGCTGGGACTGGGGCCGGATTGGGGCGGCAGCTATTTCCTGCCGCGCCTGACGAGCGTGTCGAAAGCGCTCGAGCTCGTCTGGAGTGCGCGCATGGTGCCCGCCGCGGAAGCGGCGGAGCTCGGCCTGTTCGATCGCGTCGTGCCGCACGCCTCGCTCGCGGCCGAAGCCAAGACGCTCGCCGAGCGCTGGGCCGGCATGACACCACTAGCGGTCCGTAAGGCGAAGGCTGCCCTGTACCGCTCACTCCATAGCACGCTCGCAGAGATGCTCGACGTCGAAATCGCCGATCAAGAGGTTCTGTTCGCCACTCCCGAGGCACGCCAACTCATAAGGAATCGCTGATGGTCCGCAAACTCCACAACTTCGACGACTGGATCGACTATTTCCGTTACTGGCAGGACTCGATCGGTCTGCCGCAAGGCGCGATCCGCGCCTTCAAGTTCGAGGCGAAGTTCGGCGAGCCCGAAGTCCCCCACATCGAGTTCGGGCATTACAAAGGCCAGCGCAAATGGCCGACGGTGATGCACATCCCCGATCAACGGATTCGCGACGCCTTACTCAACCTGATCGTCTACCAGGGCGACACCGAATTCGCGTCGGTGGAGCAGCAGCGCAACCTGCTGCAGCACGCGCCCTCCGACTACGATCTGCTGTCACTGCAGCGCGTGATGACCGAAGAGATGCGGCACGGCTGGCAGATGTCCTACCTGCTCTGCTCGCATTTCGGTGACGAGGGCAAGCGCGAAGCGGCCAAGCTGCTCGAGCGGCGCGCCGACGAAGGCGAGCGGCTGCTCGGCTCGTTCAACGAGATCGTCGACAACTGGCTCGATTTCTTCACATACACGCAATTCATCGATCGCGACGGGAAATTCCAGCTGAAGATGCTGTCCGTCTCGGCGTTCGATCCATTGTCCCGATCTATGGGGCCGATGCTGAAGGAGGAGTCCTATCATCTGGGCACGGGCAACAACGGCCTGCTGCGCATCGTGAAGGCACGCAAGATGCCGCCCGAGGTGATCCAGCGCTTCTTCTATAAGTGGATCCCGACGGCGTTCGACCTTTTCGGCACGGACAATTCCTCATCCGCGCATTGGGCATATGTGTGGGGCCTCAAAGGCCGCTACGACGAGCGGGAGAGCCCCACCAACGGCGCCGAGCCCGATAAGAGCAAGTTGAACGAGCTGGCGCGCGGACTGTATCGGCAGGAGATCGTCAAGCTGGTCGAGCGGCTGAACATGTTCATTCCGGAGCGCGAGCGGCAGCTCAAGGTCCCCGACCTCAAGTTCAACCGGCGGATCGGAATGTACGCGCATCAGAAGTTCACCGTGGACGGGCAACCGCTCGACGCCGCGAAGTATCCGGCCTATCTCGAGTCCGTGCTGCCGCGCCCCGAAGACATCGCGATCGTGCACGACATCGAGAAGGAGCCGGACTGGATCGAGCCCAAAAAAGCCGACAGCCTGCAGCAGTGAAGCCATTGGTCATCGCCCACCGGGGCGCCTCCAGCATCGCGCTGGAGAACTCCCTGGCCGCGTTTCGCGCCGCTGCTGGCCAGGGAGCCGATGGCGTGGAGTTGGACGTCCACGCCACGATCGACGGTGAGATCGTCGTCCATCACGACCCCTCCATGCTCGGTCTGCCGATTGCGCGGGCGCGATGGCGTGACCTGGCCTCGGTGCCGCTCGCGAACGGCGAGCCCATCCCCACGCTGGCGCAGGCGCTCGATGTGCTTGGCAAGCTCCGCGTGTTCGTCGAAGTGAAAGTGCTGGACCCGCGCTGGGACGACCGCCTGCTCGCCGTTCTCGACAACGGGCCCAATCCCGGCGGGTATGCCGTGCACAGCTTCGCGTTCCACGTCGTGCGCCGGCTCGGCCAGAAGCGGCCTGCGCTGCCGCGTGGCGTGCTTTCGGAGGTCGCGACGCGAAACCCAAAGCAAACGCTCGAGGACGCGTCGGCCCAGACCTTGTGGCAGGAGCGGTCGACGCTCGACGAGGCGCTCGTGAAAACGGTGCACGGCCTCGGCGCGGGCATCATCGCGTGGACCGTCGACGACCCTGCCGACATGGAGCACTTGGTGCGGTGGGGAGTAGACGGCCTCTGCACCAACCATCCCGAGCGCGCGCGCCGGATCGTGGACGCCTCCCGAGCCGCATGAAGCCCCGTGTCGCGGTCATCGGCGCGGGGACGATGGGGCACGGCATCGCTTACGTCGCGGCGCTGGCAGGATGCGAAGTCCGGTTGACCGATGCGCGGCCCGAAGCCCTACCTCAGGCGCTCGACAAGATCGAAGGGCTGCTCATCGGTGGCCTCAAGCGTGGCAAGCTGGTCGCGGACGAACACGCGGCGGTGCGCAAACGGGTCCGCGCGGAGCCGCAGATTCGCGTAGCGGTGAGCGACGCGGACATCGTCATCGAAGCGGTCGTAGAGGATCTCGCCATCAAGCAGCGTGTGTTCGCGGAGGTGGAGAGTGCGGCGCCGAGGGGTGCGCTGCTCGCCTCGAACACCTCTTCCTTGTCGATCGGCGACATCGCGTCCGCGATGAAGCAACCGAGTCGCCTCGTCGGTATGCACTTCTTCAACCCGGTGCACATGATGAAGCTCGTCGAAGTCGTCACGCACGGACGTGACAGCCGCCCGGCGGCCGAGCGCGCCATGGAGTTTGCGCGCGAGCTCGGCAAGGAACCGATCGTCGTGCAGGATTCACCGGGATTCGCGTCGAGCCGGCTTGGCGTCGTGCTGGGTCTCGAAGCGATGCGGATGCTCGAGCAAGGCGTCGCCAATGCGGAAGACATCGACAAGGCGATGGAGCTGGGCTACAACCACCCGATGGGGCCGCTCAAGCTGAGCGATCTCGTCGGCCTCGACGTGCGCCTGGCGATCGCCGAATACCTGCACGCGACGCTCGGCAAGCCGCAGTACGAGCCGCCGAAGATTCTGAAGGACAAGGTGAAGAAAGGGGAGCTGGGAAGGAAAACGGGAAAGGGGTTCTACACCTGGAGCGATTGAAGTCTGGGCTGAAGGACGGGGAGCGGCGGGCGATTCACCTCAAGCCCACCGCTCCCCTCGTTAATCGCCTCAGTGTCTACGGCACAGTCTTAGCGTTGGTGTTGCAGTAAGTGGACGGCAGATAGCCCGCCTTCACGTGTCGCACACGCGCATACCACAGCCCGGGGCCGACCACGTAGAACTCCTGCGTGGCGCCCGGACTGGCCGTCCTCACGAGCTGCCAACTCCCCGCCGACTCCATGACCCAGACTTCGGTGGAGGCGCTGGCGTCAGCGTTGACCCACGCCACTTTCAGGTAGTGGGGCGTGGGAATGTAGTCGAGCGTGCAGCTCGTCGGCGCAGGAAGGCATGTGCCGACCGTCACATCCGACGTGCCACTCACACCGTCGAGCGTTGCGGTGATCGTGGCCGAGCCCAGAGCGCCACCCGTGACCCTTCCGGTGCGGGGATCGTATAACGCGACCGTTGCGGCGCTCGTGTTCGAACTGGACCATGCCACACTTCCCGGGGTCCACACGGTGCCATTCTGATCCTTGACTGACGCCGTAAGGAACCCCCCGCCGCCGTTCGAGCAGATCGAGATCGATGACGGTGACACCGTCACCGTGGCCGGCGCAAGCACGGTCAGTGTGGCGCCCCTGGATGCATCGCCGACGGTCGCATAGATCGCTGCCTGGCCACCGCCGACGCCGGTCGCTGTAGCCGACTGGTTGCCGGTCGACGCGACGGTTGCCACACTCGTGTTTGCGCTGGTCCATGTCGCGACCGCACTCGGCATGAGGCCGCCATACTGATCCTGCACCTGTGCGGTGAACGCTTGAGTCGCACCTTTGTTGATCGTCGCGTTCTGTGGCGAGACCGTCACGCGCGTCGCGACGGGTGTGGCGCGGTCGGTGAACGTGACCCAAAAATCCGGATACTGCGCGCCGCACATGTTGGGATCATGGCACAAACCAAAGGGCCAGGGCCCGTGGTTTTGGTAGGGGTCTGTCAGGTACGGCCATTGTGAAATGCCAGGACTGCAGTGGGCGTCCGTCGCACTGCAGTAGTACGGATCGTCGGGCGACGAGTCGTCGATCTCCCACACCTGCACTTCCATCGTGATGGGGGACCAGACTCTACTGGTATGGACCTGCCACCACCCTGCCCACGCGGACCCGGCGTCGGTGCCGATCCCACTCAACTGACTGGAAACGTATGTCGTGGGGTTATCCGATGCCGTCGAGCGAAACTCGAATTCCAGATGCTCGTCTCCGATACACAGGTTGTCGCAGATGCCTGCTCTATTCTGAAGGTACGTTAGGTAGGTGCCGGCGGGTTCTTCGAAGGTGGCCGAGGCGGCGACTCTGGAGGCCCCGGCAGGCGTATCGTCCGTCGTGCTGACGATGTGCCCGCTTGCATCGCGGATGACCCGGCCACTCCCGATTTGAGATTCGTTCGGTTTCTGAATCGTTTCGGTCGCGGCGGTCGGCCCGGACCAGCGGTGAAACATCGGTTCGGCCCACTGAAGTAGGAACAGCGCTCCGACTCCATTGGGCATGCTGCGCTTCTCCAGCGCGATGGCCTGCGTCTCACCCGTGGGTGTGAAACCGAGCGTTGGTTGCTCCCGAGTCAGGTTTGCGACGACGATGACGTCGGCGCTTCCTCGCCAGGAGGACCGCTGGTCCGTGCTGGGCACGTAGAATTGGATCGGGCGGCTTGCCTTCAGCTTGTTACGAAGATCGTCCGCATCGATCCCGGTCTGTTGGATGGCGTCGAGGACGCGCGCGCCGGCGGGAGTCGCGAAGTAGTCCTGCAGAACCAGCTTGTGCTCGCTGAAAGGCGAGTCACGCATATCGCCGAGGATCTGCTGCCTGATTGCAGGCTCCGCCATCGCGAGGGCGATCGCTCGCGCGGCGAGTGGCCCAACCACTGATGCATCGGGGCTCTTTGGAGGCGGCGTCGCGGCCGGGTTGCTGGGCGCGTCGGAGCAGCGTGCAGTCAGCACGACTGCCGCAGCGACGGCGACGATCCTGGTGTGCTGAAGCATGGTAGCATCCCCCTCGAAGGTCAGGGTTCTAGTGTTTCGCGATGAAGCGAAGCCTAGACCGGACGTCTTTTCCTGGGAGAGTCCAAAACGCGCGTGAGCAGTCCAAACCTAGTGGAGAGCCGACGGACGCAACGCGCGTTCAACCATCGGCGATCGCAGCGCGGCGCGGTGGGCATGCCGTCGCATGTTCGATGGATCGTCGAAACCAGCGAGGCCGCGCGCGGTACGAACCGGCAAGTGCTCAGTGGCTACCAGCTCGTGATACGCAAGAAGTCGGACACAGAGGATGAAGTGCTCGATTCGCGTGAAGCCCGCCTGCGTGCACTGGCGCCGCAGCGCGGCCAGCGACATCCGTGTCCGCACTGCCAGATCCCGCGGTCGACGAATCGACCATGGATCGAGGCACACGGCCTCCACGAGGCATTGCACGGAACGCAGCGCGGGCTCGGCGCTCAGCACGAGATCGGCGACGCGGCTGGCGCTCGGTCCTTGGACCAGGCGGAGCATCTCCGTCACGCATTTGTCTCCCGGCTGTCCGTCACCAGCACTGACGCCAAGGACGTGAACGCCGGGCCGAGCAGCGAGGTCCAGCCAATGGGGGCTGATCGGGGCATTTCCGGGAATCAGGCACAACGTCGCGCGTTCAAGCAGCCGTTGCAGTCCGCGCGGGTCAGCGGGAGGATGTGGGTCGGTCAGATCGACGACCACCAAGTCACCCGGCTGGACTGCATGCACAGGGGGTGCAGCGGCCCAATGTCGTGCGTCGACCTTGGCCTTCAAGGCGCGGCAGAGCGCGACTCCTGCGCTACCGGCTGTGGCGAGAACGTGTACGGTGGCGATGTGATGCATTGGGATCATGTCTGCCGGGCAACGCCCGCTACATGTACCCCCGAGGTTCCCGCGGAGGGTCCCTGCGGTTATGAGGTTTTGCACGGCGTCGTCGACTCACCGGAGATCGTGTGATCACAGCCACACAAGCCGTGGCCATGACGTTGAAGGGCTCGTAGGAGGCGACTAGCTTCCCCGACTCATGGCGCCGCTCTCCACATACAATCGCATCACCGACGTCCACATCCACATCCAGCCGTGGCGCGACCTCAAACCCAAAGTTCAGGAGGCGATGCGCAAAGGGAAAGAGGACCATTGGGAGGTCCTCATCTCCCTGATGGACGATCCGCGCGCCTTACTCGAGGTAATGGACAAGTCCGGCGTGTGGCGCGTGGGCCTCGTCAACTATCCCAGCCCCGACATCATGGGGTTCAACGATTCGACGAACACCTTCGCGGCCAAGTACGCCAAAACGAATCCCGAGCGGCTGCTCGCCTATGGTGGCGTGCATGCGCGCTACACCAAGGACCCGGCCGGCGACGTCGATCGACTGATCGATCAGGGAATTCGGCTGCTCAAAATTCATCCGCCACACCAGGCGTTCCCCGCCAACGCCTACACCGAGGGGCTCACCGCCCTCGGCACCATCTACAAGCGCTGCGAAGAGCGCGGCCTGCCCGTTATGATCCACACCGGCACATCGATCTTTCCGGGCGCGCGCTCGAAGTACGGCAACCCGATGGAGCTGGACGACGTCGCCATCGATTTTCCCGATTTGCAGCTGGTCATGGCCCATGGCGGACGGCCGCTGTACATGGAGGAGGCGTTCTTTGTCCTGCGACGTCATAGGAAAGTCAGGCTCGACGTGTCGGGCATTCCGCCCTCCAAGCTGCTGGAGTACTTTCCCCGCCTGACGGAGATCGTGGACCGCGTGCTGTGGGGTACCGACTGGCCCAGTCCGGGCGTGAAAGATCTCCGGCAGAACATCGATCAATTCCTGACCCTGCCGCTCGGGAACGAGCAGCAACGGGCGATCCTCGAGACCAACGCGCTTGCGCTTTTCCCCGCGGAGTCCTGAACCCATGCGCCACCTGTTTGTGTTGCTGCTGCTCATCCCCGGAGTACTCTCAGCGCAGGCCGGTCGCATCGCCTTCGAGCAGTTCGCGCTGCCGAACGGGCTGCGCGTCATTTACTCCGAGGACCACTCCACGCCGGTCGTGTCGGTGGACGTGTGGTACGAGGTCGGGTCTCGCAACGAGCGGCCCGGCCGTTCGGGGTTCGCGCATCTGTTCGAGCACATGATGTTTCAGGGATCGGCGCACATTCAAAAGGCCGAACACAATAAGCTGATCGAGCGCGCCGGTGGCGATTTCAACGGCTCGACCGCCGAGGATCGCACCAACTACTGGGAAACGGTACCGTCGAATCGCCTCAACCTGGCGCTGTGGGCGGAAGCGGACCGCATGCGCTCGCTCGCGATTACCGAGGAGAACTTCGAGAACCAGCGCGAGGCGGTGAAAGAAGAGCGCAGGCTGCGGGTGGACAATCAACCGTATCAGGCTGCCTTTACCGACGGTCTGACGTGGCCGTTCGACAGTACGAGCTGCTTCCCCTACGCCCACACCGTCATCGGCTCGATGGCCGATCTCGATGCGGCGAAGCTCCCGGACGTGCAGGCGTTCTTCGATGCCTATTACGCGCCCAACAACGCGACGCTCGTGGTGGTGGGCGACTTCGCGCCGAGCGAGCTCCGCCGCCTCGTCAATCAATATTTCGCCGGCGCCCCGAGTCACCCGGTGCCGGAGGCGCCGCGCTGCGATGCTGTGACGACCGGCTCGGCAGCCAAGCGGCGGGAAGTGCACGATGCGCACGCGAACCTGGATGCGCTGCTCCGCATCTACCGCATTCCCGAGCATCGCCACGCCGACACGCCGGCGCTCGAGCTGCTCAACATCATCCTCGGTCAGGGCGAGAGCTCGCGGCTCAACGTCTCCGTGGTGCGGCGCGAGAAAGCGGCGGTGGCCACGGGAGCGATTCTCAATCCGTTCGGCTCGCGCAACGGTCCAGGGATTTGGGTTGCGTACGGCATCGTGAACCAGGGCGTCTCCGCCGACCGCATGGACAGTCTGATCGGGGTGCAGCTGGACAGCATCCGCGCGAACGGCATCACCCCGGCAGAGCTCGAGAAGGCCAAGAACGCGCTGCGGGCGGGATTCATCGGAAACCGGGAAACGACGTTGGGCAAAGCGGAAGAGCTGCACCACTACCTCACATTTCACAACTCGATCGACGAGATCAACACCGATCTCGACCGCCTGCTCTCGGTCACGAGCGACGATGTGAAGCGCGTGGCCAACCAGTACCTGACGCCGGGCAATCTGACGCTGGTGATCGTCCGTGCGGGCGCGGCGCCGGCGTCGGGAGGTGGGCAATGAATCGCCGGAATGTCGGAATGATGGAATGTTGGAAGGTTGGAATGATGGGACTCATCACACTTTCCATCATTCCAACCTTCCAACTTTCCGCTCAGGAGCCCTTCCCCACGCGTCCACCCGCGCCCGCGCGGCTGCGGCCCGTGCAATTCCCGCCGTTCCGTGAGGTCGCCCTGCCGAATGGGATGACGCTGCTGCTCGTCGAGAATCACGAGCAGCCGACGTTGTCGGTGAGCCTCAGCTTCCGGGCCGGCACGGCTTACGATCCCGCCGGCAAGGAAGGCGTCGCGTCGTTCGTCGCCGAGCTGCTGACCAAAGGGACGCCCACACTCACCGCCGACCAGATCGCGGCGACGATCGAGGGCGTTGGCGGCAGCATCGGTGCGAGCGCGGGCGATGACTTCCTGACCGTCTCGACCGACGTGCTCAGCGATCACGCGGATCTGGCGTTCACGCTGCTCGGTGATGTGACGCGACGGGCGACCTTCCCCGATCAGGAGCTCGAGCTGGCGCGCACCCGGTTCCTGTCGTCGCTCGCGGTGGAGCTGTCGCAGGCCGATAACGTCGCCGGACGCGCATTCCAGAAAGAGATCTACGGCAAGAATCCGTACGGCCGGAACACGAGCGCGCCGGCCTACCGGGCGATCACGCGGAGCGACGTCGTCGCCTTCGCGGGACGTCGCGTACGCCCCGGGGGCTCGCTGCTGGTCGTCGCCGGGTGACATCACCCTGCCCCGCGCGCGGGAGCTGGCGACGCAAGCGTTCGGCACCTGGCGCGGCGCCGCCGCGCCGACCCCGGTGTTCCCCGCCGCACCGACGAAGCGTGGTACCGATATCCTGCTGGCCGACCGGCCCGGCTCCGTGCAGGCAAACATTGTGATCGGCAATACGACATTCCTGCCGACCGATACGGGCTATTATGCCGCGCGCATCGCCACGCATGTGCTGGGTGGTGGAAGCGATTCCCGCCTGTTCATGATCCTGCGCGAGCAGAAGAGCTGGACCTACGGCTCCTACGCCGCGCTGCGCCGTAATCGCGGCATGGGCTACTGGCAGGCGACGTTTGAAGGTCGCACCGAAGTCACGGACAGCGCACTCGCGGAGCTGCTCCACCAGATCGACCGCGTGCGTACCGAGATCATTCCCGACAGCGAGCTGGTGGCTGCGAAGGGGTTTCTCGTCGGCTCATTCCCCCTCACGATCGAGACCCCGCGCCAGATCGCGCAGGTCGTGACGACCGCGCGCCTCCTCGGCCTCGGCGCAGACTACATCCAGCGCTACCGCGACCGGCTCACGGCGGTGAGTGGCCCGCGGGCGCGTGCCGCGGCGCAGCGTGTGTACAAGCGCGATGCGCTCACGATCGTCGTGGTCGGCGATGCCAAGGCGCTCTACGACAAGCTCAAGGCCATCGCGCCGGTCCGGCTCGTGGACACCGAAGGCAAGCCGATGGATCCCGCCGAACTGAATCCGACGGGGGGCCCGGTCGCGTTCGATCGCAGCCAGATCGTGGCGCGCAGCGACAGCTTCGAAGCGCTGGTGCAAGGCAAGGTGTTCGGCGGGCAAACGGCGAAGGTCGCGCTCGCCGGTGACTCGATCGTCTATACCGAATCGACGGTGATCGGTCCGCCCGGCGCGTTCCAGCAGCAGTCGACGGTCGTGCTGAACGGAGATCTATCGATGCGTCGCACCGATCAGAACTCGGTGATCCAAGGTCAACGGACCGAAATCCATCTGGTCTATGCCGCCGGACGCGTCAAAGGCACGAGCCAGTCACCGCAGCCGCCCGGTACGACCCCGAGGTCGATCACCGTCGATACGACGGTTGCCGACGGCACGATCGAGGACAACGCGCTCGCCGTGCTGCTGGCCGCCCTGCCGCTCGAGCAAGGCAAGACGTTCAACTTGAACGTGTTCTCGTCGGGTGAAGGAGCGACCAAAGTCGTCAGCGTGAAGGTCTCAGGGCTCGAAAACGTCGTCGTTCCCGCTGGTACCTTCCCGGCGTACCGGCTCGAGCTGTCCGGGATGCAATTGCCCATCGTGATGCATGTGACCCAGCAAGCGCCGCGACGCGTGGTACGCGTCGCGCCGACTGGTGCGCCGCTGGTGTTTGAACTCGTGAAATAGGAGGAACCGATAATGCGGCGGTCGGGCGGTCAAACTGAAAAAGCGGTCAAACTCACAAGGCGGCGGTCGGCCACACTGGTGCTCGCGGTCCTCCTCGCCGCGGGATGCGCGTCGGCCGGTGCGCGGACGTCGGGAAGCAGCGCTCCCGCCACCGCCACCGCCACCGCGACGCCGGCGCAGGACACGGCCGGTGGGATCGGTCCACAGTACCCCTCGACTTACCAGCGTCACCCGAATCCTCCGGTCGTGATCCGTAACGCGACGATCATGACGGCGGCGGGACAGGAGATTCAGGGCGGCTCGATTGTGTTCAAGGACGGCCGCATCGTCGCGGTCGGCACGAACGTCCAGGCACCCACCGATGCGACCGTCGTGGACGGCACCGGCAAATGGGTCACGCCGGGCGTCATCGACACGCACTCGCACCTCGGCGTGTATGCGGCGCCGGGCACCTTTGCGGAATCGGACGGCAACGAAGCGACGCGACCTGTCACCGCCGAGGTCTGGGCCGAGCATTCGTTCTGGCCGCAGGATCCCCAGATTCCGCTTGCGATCGCGGGCGGCGTCACGACGATCCAGGCGCTCCCCGGATCCGCAAATCTCATCGGCGGCCGGAGCGCGGTGCTGAAGCTCGTTCCCGTGCGCTCGGTGCAGGAGATGAAGTTCCCCGGTGCGCACTACGGGTTGAAGATGGCCTGCGGCGAGAATCCCAAGCGCGTGTATGGCCAGCGCGGCGGGCCCTCGACGCGCATGGGCAACATGGCCGGCTATCGCGACGCGTTCATTCAGGCACAGGTGTATCGCCGCAAGTGGGACAAATGGAACAAGGATCATCAGGGCGATCCGCCGGAGCGCAATCTGCGCAACGAGTCGCTCGCCGAGGTGCTGCGCGGCAACATCTACGTGCAGAACCACTGCTATCGCGCCGACGAGATGATGCAGATGCTCGATCTCGCCCACGAGTTCGGCTTCAAGATCCGCTCGTTCCACCATGCGGTGGAGGCGTACAAGATCGCCGACGTGTTGGCGCGCGAAGGCACGGCGGTGTCGATCTGGTCGGACTGGTGGGGCTTCAAAGAGGAAGCGATGGACGGGATTTACGAGAACGCCGCGCTGGTGCAGCAGGCCGGCGGCCGCGTCGTGATCCACTCCGACGATGCCTCGGGCATCCAGCGCCTCAATCAGGAAGCGGCCAAGGCGATGTACCATGGCCGCCGCGCCGGCATTCCTATTACCCGTGACCAGGCAGTGCGCTGGTTTACCGCCAATCCGGCGTGGGTGCTCGGTCTCGATTCGATCGTCGGCACGCTCGAGCCCGGCAAGATGGCGGACGTCGTGCTGTGGTCGGCCGATCCATTGTCGGTCTATGCCCGCGCCATTCAGGTCTATAACGACGGCTGGCTCGTCTACGACCGCAACGATCCCGCGCATCAGCCCAAAACCGATTTCACCTTGGGGCAGCCATGATCGCCTTCTTGCTCGCCCAGACCATCGCGATCACCGGGGGCACGGTGTACCCGGTCTCGGGCCCGAAGATCGAAAACGCCACGGTGCTGATTCGGGACGGCCGGATCGCGGCCGTCGGAACGAACGTGGCGGTCCCCGCCGGCGCGACGCGCATCGACGCGTCCGGCAAGTGGGTCACGCCGGGGTTGATCGACGGCGCCGGCCAGATGGGACTGCGCGAAATCGGCGCGGTACAGAACACCAACGAATACTCGCTGCGCGGGAACGAGGTGGCGGCGGCGTTCAATGTGCTGGAAGGAATCAACCCGGCTTCGACCTTGATCGCCGTGAACCGCATGGAAGGCATCACGACGACCCTCGCGGTCCCGAACGGCAGTCTCATCTGGGGACAGGCGGTCTTGATCGATCTCGACGGCGCGACGATCGAGGCGATGCGGGTGAAGTCGCCCGCCGCCATGGTGGCCGACCTCGGTGAAGGCGCGAAGGACGCGGGCGGTGGCTCGCGGGCCGGCGTGGCGCAGCGACTCCGCCGCGTGCTCGATGACGCCCGCGAGTATGCGACACGGCGCGCCGATTACCGACGGGCGCAGATCCAGTCGCTCGCCGCCAGCGCCGCGGACCTCGAGGCGCTGCAGCCCCTGCTCCGCGGCGAGCTGCCGCTGCTGGTAGTCGCGAACCGCCGCAGCGATATCGAAACGGCGCTGCGAATCGCGAAGGAGTACAAGCTCAAGCTCATTCTCGCGGGCGCGGCCGAGGGGTGGATGATTCCGGGCGAGATCGCGGCCGCCGGCGTGCCGGTGCTGGTCGAGCCGATGGACAATATCCCGAGCTTCGACGCACTCGGCATTCGCTACGAGAATGCGCCGCTGCTCGCCAAAGGCGGCGTAAAGGTCGCACTGATGGAGACGGCGACGGAGAACACGCGCGACCTGCGGCAGCAGGCTGGCAATGCGGTGGCGAGTGGGATGACCTGGGAGCAGGCGTTGCGGGCTGTGACGCTGACACCGGCAGAGGTTTTCGGCGTTGCCGATCGCTACGGCTCACTGGACGTTGGCAAGGTCGCAAACGTAGTGGTCTGGACCGGCGATCCGTTCGACTTCGCGACTGGAGTGGACCACGTGTTCATACGTGGCCGAGACATCCCGCTGCGGAGCAGGCAGACGGAGTTGTTGGAGAGGTACAAGACGTTGCCGCCGAAGTATTAGGGGCGGTAGGAGGCGGTAGGGGGCGGTAAACTACCCCCTACCGTTTTTGTTTTCGGACTGCCTCGTAAAGCTTCCATGTCAGAAACCCGGCTCGCCGCCGCAACTCATCCAACCGCTTAAAGCGTTCGTCGTCCAATAACTCGACTCTTTTGCAGAATCTCAGCGTATACGAGAGTTCGGACAGCGATCCAATCGCGATGTTTAGAAAACGACAAAACTCGTTGGCTCCTGGTTTTGCAGAGCCCTCGGCGATGTTGACGGGGGCTGAGAACGCGGCACGTCGTGCTTGAGACGTCAATCCGTACAATTCGTATTTCGGAAACGATCGCGTCACGTCATATACCTCTACCGCGAGTTCGTCACACAGCTTCCAGGCCTCAAAACGCTCGTACGGCATCATGCTACAAGAATTATTCAAGAGGTGAGAGCGTGTAACCAAAAAAACAGGTAACCGGAAACAAAAAAGGCGGTGGGTTTCCCCTACCGCCTCCTACCGCCCCTTTACCGCCCCTACTAGTTCTTAGCCGCCGCGTTGTCGCCTAGCTATCGACGAGACCATACGAGTATCGCTCCGCAGGGACTCAGATAACCCGAGTACTGCACGGGCACACCTTCGGGTCCGGGATATACCTCCAGCGCTTCGATATTGAATGGGTTGACGAGGTCATCGAGACGTAGTCCACCGCTGCCCGTGCCGCCGGGCTGCAGCAGGACACCATCCAGAACAACGCTGGGGTTGCATTTTCCGCGAAAGAACATCGTGTTCGCGGCTCGCATCGTTACGGTACACCGCCGAGCGCCCACGCAGGTGACGCGCACTCCAGACATTCCTTGAAGTAGGTCGGAAAGGATGAGGGGATCCCGCTTGTCGATTTCGTCGCGCGTCAAGAAATGTCCGAATCCTATTTGTCTACGCCTATAGAACCCGGCGTCCGCCAGGTTTGGCAACCGTCTCTCGATCTCCTTGGCCACTACGGTGACCGTGTCGAGGGTTATCGGATTCGACGGCAAACTCAGCGATACACGTGCGGTGAACGTCGAACTGAAATCAAAGGGTTTGCTGATACTAATCGGATAACCAATCCTACTTATCAGGAGGCGATATTCGCCGAGGTGGGGGATGTTGAAGGTGAACTGCCCATCCGGACCTGTGACTAGAGACCTTATCGCCGTGCCCGCGGAATCGAGCAGAAGGATGCCTGCCCCCACGATGGGCTTTCCGGAGGCGCTGTCGAGCACCGTCCCGGCGAGGACCTGCGCGTGCGCGGCATGCACGAGCAATCCGAGTGTCAGCACGCAAACGGAGAGTCGCATCTCGCTAGTGTACCAATGAAAAAGCGGCAGGGTCCGGAAACCCTACCGCCCATTACCGCCCGTTACCGCTCGTTACCGCTCTAGTTCTTCGACGCCTCTACCGCCACCGGATACACGCTCACCTGCATTCTTTTCTTGTTCTTATGTTCGAATTTGACTTGCCCGTCTACGGTGGTGAACAACGAGTCGTCGGAGGCCCGGCGTACGTTCTTCCCGGGATGAAACTTCGTCCCGCGCTGGCGCACGATGATGCTGCCCGCAGTCACGAATTCCCCGCCGAAGCGTTTCACGCCGAGGTACTTCGGATTGGAGTCGCGCCCGTTGCGCGAGGAGCCGACACCCTTCTTATGAGCCATGCGATCCTCAGCCGACCTTCACGTCGGCGATCTTGATCTCGGTGAAATCCTGGCGATGCCCGGCGTGGCGGCGATACCCCGTGCGGCGCGCAAACCGGAAAATCCGGATCTTCTTGCCCTTGCCGTGCCGCACGACCTCGGCCGTCACCTTCGCCCCCTTCACTTTGGGCGCGCCGGTCTGGACGTGCTTGCCATCGCTCGCCATGAGCACCTGGTCGAACGACACCTCGTCCCCCGGCTTCGCGTCGAGCAGCGGGACCTTGATGGTGACTCCGGGCTCGGCCCGGAACTGGGCGCCACCGGTCGTGAAGATTGCGTAACTCATAGGGCCGGAACTCTAATTGGGATGGGGACTTTGGTCAAGCCAACGAGGCGGTCAAGAGACAACGGCGGCGGTCAAATAGGCAACTGCGGCGGTCGGGACGGGCGTGACCGCCTCGACCGCCGCCTTTGTTTGTTGACCGCCGCATTTGCATTTTGACCGGCCGCCTTAAGCCACAGCGTATTGCTCGGTCACGTCCCGTCCAGCCGGGCGCGCCATCATCCTGAACTCATCCAGTCGCATCATCGGATCGTCCCGCACCTCGAGCTCGAGCCCGGTCTGCTTCTCGAGTTGGCGCAGGAAGTCAGGCTCCTGCTCGACCAGGTACAGCGCCACCTCGGGATGGAGCCGCACCGACAGCTGTCGCTCCTTGTGATCGGCGCCAGCCCGCTTGAGCGAGCGCTCCATGCGCCGCACCACTACCTCGGGCCGGAATACGCGTCCCGTGCCGCTGCAGGTGGGGCACTCGACCGTCATGGACTGCCACAGCGACGGGCGAACGCGCTGCCGCGTCATCTCGATCAGGCCGAGCTCGGACACGGCGAAGGCGCGGGTGCGCGCTCGATCTCGGCCGAGATGGGCGCGCAGCTCCTGGAGCACCTTGTCGCGGTTGGAGCGCGTCTCCATGTCGATGAAATCGACCACGATGATCCCGCCGATGTCGCGCAGCCGCAGTTGGCGCGCCACTTCCCGCGCCGCCTCGAGGTTGGTACGCAGGATCGTGCTCTCGGGATCGCGCTTGCCCGTGTAGCGGCCCGTATTCACGTCGATCGAGATCAGCGCCTCGGTCGGCTGGATGATCAGATAGCCGCCGGTCGGCAGGTCCACCCGCTGCTTGAAGAGATTGCGGATTTCCGCTTCGATGTCGTAGGCGTCGAACAGCGAAGTCTCGTCGTGGTACATCTTGACCCGCGGCAGCAGTTCGGGGTCGATCTGCTTCAAATACTGCTCGACTTCGTTGTACAGCAGCTTCGAGTCGACGAGGAGCAGGTCGACCTTATCGGACAACAAGTCGCGAACGATGCCGCGGGTCAGGCTCGTCTCGCGCTGGACCAGCTGTGGCGCACGGCCTGACGCCTGTTTCCGCTTGATCTTCTTCCACAGGCCGAGGAGGTGTTCGATCTCCCGCTTGCAGCTCGCCTCGGTCAGATCGTCGGCGACGGTGCGGATGATCCAGCCGCCCGAATCGGCGGGGACGAGCTTCGTCACCATCTCGCGCAGCTTGGCGCGCTGCTCGCGCGCTTCGATTTTGCGTGAGACCCCCACCTTCGACGCGAACGGCATGTAGACGAGGAACCTGCCGGCGAGCGAGACCTGCGCGGTGACGCGCGGTCCCTTGGTACCAATGGCTTCTTTGATGACTTGAACGAGCTTGGTCTGTCCGCGCTTCAACTCATCGGCGATGTTGGGTGCCGGGCGGCGCCGCGATGAGCGGCCCCGCCGATGCGCCACCGCCTGGGCTCCGCCCTTCCCTTCACCCTTGCCGTTCCCGCCCCCCCCCTCGTTTCCATTGCCGTTGCCATTTTCCTCGTCGGCATCGTCCGGCTCGCGGTCGTCGGGGTCTTCGTCCTCTTCCGCTTCGATTAGATCGGAGGCGTGGAGAAAGGCACTTTTTTCGGCGCCAATGTCAACGAAGGCCGCCTGGATGCCGGGCAGGACGGCTTCGACCTTGCCGACATAGATGTCGCCGACTGAACGGCGAGAATCGGGACGATCGACCAGGAGCTCAACAAGTCGGTCGTCCTCGAGAATGGCCACGCGGGTCTCCCGCGGGCTTCCAGAGATCAATATCTCGCGCTTCAAAGCAGTTACCCTCGCGCCCCGGCGGGAAGCAGCCGCCCCCCGGGAGCCTGTGGTTTTCCCAGCAATAGTCCAACTCGCCCGGCCTATTTGGCATGGGCAGTGTGATGAGTCGATTGGAAAGGCGGCTGAGAGACGCCAGAGACCAATTCATGAGGTAAACCTAAGACGAGCGAGAGGTTAGGTCAATAATAAGGGGTGATCGAAGGCGGTCGAGGTGCTAATCAATCAGATGTCCTAACAGATTACGCGCAATGACAATCCGCTGAATCTCGCTCGTTCCCTCACCGATCTCGCAGATCTTGGCGTCCCGCATCATCCGCTCGACCGGGTACTCGGTCGTGTATCCGTAACCGCCGTGGAGTTGGACCGCCTTCGTCGTCGACCGCATACAGAGCTCGGAGGCGTAGAGCTTCGCCATCGCCGCCTCCTTCTTGAACGGATGGCCATGCTGTTTGAGCCAGGCGGCGTGATAGACGAGTTGCTTGGCGGCCTCGATCTCGGTGGCCATGTCAGCGAGCGCGAAGTGCACGCCCTGGAAGCTCGCGATGGGCCGGCCGAACTGCTGCCGCGTGGACGTATACGTCAGGCACTCCTCCAGCGCGCCCTCAGCGAGCCCGAGCGCGAGGGCGGCGATGCCGATGCGGCCGCCGTCGAGCGTGTGCAGGAACTGGCGGAACCCGTTGTTCACCGGGCCGAGCACGTTCTCCTTCGGCACGATCGCGTCCTGGAAGATCAGCTCGCGCGTGTCGGAGGCCCGCCACCCCAGCTTGTCTTCCTTCTTTCCCGAGAGGACGCCGCGGTTCTTCGGCAGGTCGCTCGCGTGCCCGACCCCGACGCGCTTGGTCTCCTCGAGATCGCAGGTGTCCTTGGTGACGATGAACGCCGTGATCCCGTGCGTCCGCTTCGCGGTGGGATCGGTGCGCGCGGTCACGCAGAAGACTTCGCCGACGCCGGCATGGGTGATGAAGATCTTCGAGCCGTTCAGGACATAGTGGTCACCGCGGTCGACGGCAGTTGTCTTGGTCCCGCCCGCATCCGACCCGGCTCCCGGCTCGGTCAGGCCAAACCCGCCCAGCACTTTTCCGCTCGCGAGAAACGGCACGAAGCGACGTTGCTGTTCGTCGGTGCCGAAGTCCACGATCGGCGACGTGCCGAGCGTCGTGTGCGCGCTGACGGTGATAGCGTGACTCGCGTCGACCTTCGCGAGCTCGTGGATGACGGTGATGTAGGAGAGATAGTCCATCCCCGAACCACCCAGCTCCTCCGGCCACGGAATCCCGAACAAGCCGAGCTCCGCCATCTGCTTGACGTTGTCCCAGGGGAAGCGGCTGTCGAGATCGTATTGGCGGGCGGTGGGTTTGACGACGTTGCGGGCGAAATCGCGCACCATCTCGCGGACCTGGAGATGGTGGTCGCTGAAGTAGAGAGAATCGTGCACACCGAAATATAGGACGGTAAGGGACGGTAGATGGAGCGACGGTAGGTAATTCGACGGTACCGTTGTTCCATCTACCGTCGTTTCATCTACCGTCGTATGACCTACCGTCATCCCCGAAATACTCCAGGATCATCTTACGGTGGTCCCGGCGGGCCTCCACGTATCGACGCATCGGGGGGGCAATGTTTCCCCATGCGAAGTCTTCAGGTCGCCACAGAATGAGACATTCGGATGAGTTGCCGTCACGGCCGGCCCTGCCTGCTTCTTGATAGTAGGCCTCCAGCGTCGGTGGTGCGCCCCAGTGCAGGACGTGCCGCACATCCGGCTTGTCGATGCCCATGCCGAAGGCGCTCGTCGCCACGATGACGCGCACCTGATCGGCGAGAAATGCTCGGAGCACCCTGCGACGGATGCCGGCGCTCAGGCCGGCGTGATACGGCGCGGCGCGCACACTGGTCCGGAGCAGCGCACGCGTGACGAGCTCCGTGAGCCGCCGCGTGGGTGTGTAGATCAGCGAGGCGCCGGCGGCGTCTCGCACGCGGGCCCGGATGACGGCAAAACGCTCGCGGTCGTCGCGCACCTTCTGGACCGCAAACCTCAGGTTGGGGCGATCGAATGACGTGACCACGACCTGGGCATCGGGCATGCGCAGCACATGAAGGATGGCGGCGCGGGCCGCGGGCGTTGCGCTACCCGTCAACGCGATCGTCGGCGGGCGGCCCAAGCCTGAGCGGAATACGCCGAGCCGGCGATAGACCGGCCGGAATTCATTGCCCCACTCCGCGATGCAGTGCGCCTCGTCGATCGCAAGCAACGTGACCGCAGTGCTGGCAGCAGCCAACCGGCGGGTGAGCGAGGCCAGGCGCTCCGGCGCGCAGTACAGCAGCGACAGCCGGCCGCCGGTCGCCGCAGCGAGAATGGTGCGTCGTTGATCGGCATCGAGCTGGCTGTTCACGTACGCGGCCGCAATCCCGCGGCGCCGCAGCGCGCCGACCTGATCCTGCATCAGCGAGATGAGGGGGGATACGACGAGCGTCAGTCCCGCGCCGAGCAGCGCCGGTACCTGATAGCAAAGCGACTTGCCAGCGCCGGTCGGGAGCACGGCGAGCACATCGTGCCCCGCGAGCAGCGGTCCCAGCACTTTGAGCTGATGCACGCGGAAGCGCGCGAGACCGAAGCGTTCCTGGAGGATCGTGCGGGCGGCGTCGAGTCCCGCGTCGAACGTCTGCACGTCACACGAATAGCCTGCGAGTGTCGCGCTCCCCTACCCCAAAACTGCGGCACGGGGCACGTTTACGCGTCATGCCTCCTTTATTCTTAACGACCCTCATGCTCGTACAAACCGTGACATATCCGCCGGCCCGCAAGGGCGACGTGGTGGACGACTACCACGGCACCAAGGTCGCCGATCCATATCGCTGGCTCGAGGATGTGGACTCGCCGGAAACGCGCAGCTGGGTGGAGGCAGAAAACCGCGTCACGTTCGCGTATCTGGAGCAGATCCCGGACCGCGAGCGGATCCGACGCCGCCTGACCGAGCTGTGGGACTATCCGAAATACGGCGCGCCGTTCAAGAAGGGCGGCCGCTATTTCTTCTTCAAGAACTCAGGGCTGCAGAACCAGTCGGTGCTCTACACGCAAGCGTCGTTGACGGCAGAGCCGGAGGTGCTGCTCGATCCCAACACCCTGTCGGCTGATGGCACCGTCGCGCTCTCGATTCTCGCCTTCGCCGAAGATGGGCGCACGATGGTGTACGGCACATCGGGCAGCGGCTCGGATTGGCAAGAGTTCCGCGTGCGCGACGTGACCACGCACCAGGACCGCAGCGATCACCTGAAGTGGATCAAGTTCTCGAGTGCCGCCTGGACGCACGACGGCGGGGGATTCTTCTACAGCCGCTATCCGGAGCCGGCCAGGGGTGCCGATCCGCTGCTCGAGGTCAACCACAACCAGAAGGTCTATTACCACAAACTCGGCACCGACCAATCCGCCGACCGGCTGATCTACGAGCGGCCGGATCATCCGGATTGGGGGTTCGGAGTCGAAGTCAGCGCCGACGGGCGCTACGCGGTCTACACCGTCTGGCTCGGCACCGATCGGCGCAATCGCATCTACTACCAGGACCTCGGCGACCCCAAGCGTCCGCGGCTCGATGCGCCGGCGGTGCGCTTGCTCGACGAGTTCGACGCCTCCTACGGATTCGTGGGAAACACCGGGCCTGCTTTCTACTTTCAGACTGACAACGGCGCGCCGCGGGGACGCATCGTCGCCGTGGATATCCGGCACGCCGAGCAAGGTGCGTGGAAAGAGATCGTGCCGCAGGCCCCTGACGTGATCGAAGGCTCGCAGATCGTCCACAACACATTCGTCGTCCGCTATCTCCACGACGCGTACTCGCAGCTGCGCCTGTTCGCGCTCGACGGTAAACCGGCCGGCACTGTGCCACTCCCGACGCTCGGCTCGATCGTCCAGGTGACCGGCGAGCCGCACGACACCGAAATGTTCTACGCTTTCACGTCGTTTCTGTATCCGACCACGATCTTCCGGCACGACTTCACCAACGGCACATCGAGCGTCTTCAAGGCGCCGGAGATCTCGTTCGATGCATCGCAGTACGAAACGGTGCAGGTGTTTTATCACAGCAAGGATGGCACGCGCGTGCCGATGTTCTTGACCTACAAGCAGGGACTGAAGCAGGATGGCTCGAACGCGACGTACCTGTATGGGTACGGCGGCTTCAACGTCAATATGACCCCCGGGTTTTCGATCGGCGTGCTCGCCTGGCTCGAGATGGGCGGCGTGTATGCCCAGGCCGTGCTGCGTGGCGGCTCGGAATACGGCGAGGAGTGGCATCAAGCGGGGATGCTGAATCGCAAACAGAACGTGTTCGACGACTTCATCTCGGCCGCGGAGTACCTGATCGGCGAGCGCTACACGTCGCCGCCCAAACTGGCGATCGGCGGCGGCTCGAACGGCGGGCTGCTGATCGGCGCCGTGCTGAATCAGCGCCCCGAGCTGTTCGGCGCCGCGCTCCCGGCGGTGGGTGTGATGGACATGTTACGCTTCCACAAGTTCACGATCGGGTGGGCGTGGGTTACGGAGTACGGGTCCGCCGACAGCGTGGGGCAGTTTCCCTTCCTCTATCGTTACTCGCCGATTCACAACATGAAACCGGGGACGCACTACCCGGCCACGCTGATCACGACGGCGGATCATGACGACCGCGTCGTGCCCGGGCACTCGTTCAAGTACGCTGCCTCACTCCAGGCCGCGCAGGGCGGCGCCGAGCCGGTGCTGATTCGCATCGAGACGAAGGCGGGTCACGGCGCCGGCAAGCCCACCGCGAAAGTCATCGAGGAGCAAACCGACCGCTGGGCCTTTCTGGTTCACACTCTCCACATGCAATTGCCGGCCAAGCACGGGACGGCAAGGGACGGTAAGAGACGGTAAGGGTAGACGATTGTTTTAACTCGCGTTGACGACGTTGCTACATGTTAACGCATGCTCGCGCATGAGAGGCTTGAGGCGTGGAAGCTCTGTCACGAACTGGTCCTCGCCGTTTACGATGCGACGAGCTCCTTTCCCAAACACGAACTCTACGGACTCACGTCGCAGGCTCGGCGCGCGGCGTTCTCGGCTGCGGCAAACATTGCAGAGGGCTCGGCGAAACGGGGGGCCACCGAGTTCCGGAGGTTCATCGACATCAGCATCGGTTCACTCGCAGAACTCGCCTATACTCTTCGATTGACGCGCGATCTGAAGATCCTGTCTGAGAGTGATTGGAAGCGACTCGAGGGATTGCGTGGAAGAGCCGGTTTCATGACATGGCGTCTTTATCGCGCGATCATGCAATCGGCTAGGAAGTAGCGGACGGGCCGAGGTTACGCTTACCGTCCCTTACCGTCCCTTACCGTCCCTTACCGTCGTTTCTTCAGCCAGCGTCTTTCCAATCAACCGGATACACGCGACTGCACTCATTGCATTTCGCGTCTTTCATTCCCTCGGGAACGACGGCACGGCTAGAGCACCCAGGACAGACGAGGTGCGGCTGGCGCACCACGCTCCACGCGTTCGGGCGCTGGCCGCGGATCTCGAGGTCCCCTTTCGGGACGCGAATCTCCACGTGGTGCACGTCGAGCACGATGTAATCCTTTTGCGGACTCTCGACCACCCGGTACCACGCGCCGCGCCGGAGTCCCTGGCCTTCGGCGCGACTGCCGCGACTGCGTGCCCACCCGATGTCAGCCATGCTTCCCTCGTACGAGTACCAGAATGGCGGCTTGTGGGACGACCAGGTACGTCTTGTTCTCGAATGTGATTTCGACGGCGGCTTTGCGGAAGAACAACGCGTAATCTCCCATCTCGGCCTGCATCGGCAGGTACTTCACCTCCGACCCGTGAATCTTCCACGGCTCCTCGTCCATACTCGCGGGCTCCGCCATCGGCGTTCCCGGGCCGGTGGCGACGATGCGCCCGCCCTGCACCTGGCGCCCCTCGATCGCGGAGGGAGGCAAATAGAGCCCGACGTTCGTGCGCTCCTCCCCCTCCTCAGGGGCGATGAGCACACGATCGCCGACGACGATCAGACGTTTCGGATCCTCCGACACGCCAGATGATTAGCCTTTCATGGGTATTTTGCGCAAGTCGCACGCTGCCCGTGACCCCCATCACCCCCCTTTTGCTTGACTTGTCTGGTCCGGTTTTATAACAATGTGCCCGCCTCGATGCGAATGCCGTCCTACCCCGTGGGAGGGCTCTTCCGATGCAAGAAGCTGTCACTGGCGCCGCACAGACCCAGCAATGGAGCTTCATCCTGTCGCAGCTCTTTGCCTGGGTGATGGCGGGACTGGCGTGGATCGTGCCATTCCAGAGTCGGATTTTTGGATTTGTGCTCCAGGGCGAAACGTTCTGGAGCCTCGCCGGCATGTCGGTGCTGCTGCTGTTGCCCGCATCGGTCTTCATCGCCGGGATCTGGGGCACCATGGTATCGCTCTACACGATCCCCTTCCGCCTGGGACGCTCAGTGACGCTCCTGCAGTCGGTCGCGTTGGCGTGGTGGGACGCGCTGCGCATGGTGTGGTTCTATTGGGCCGGCCTCGTGAAGTTTCTCATCGTGCTGGTCGGCTGGATGTGGGGTCTGCTCAAGCTGAGCGTGCAGCTCATCATCGGCACCCTGAAAAGCGCGATCACCTCGCCGCTCGCCATGCTCGACGCGACGTCGCGCCGCCCCGGCGTGCCCTGGCCGGCGTTCTTCCTGCTGATCGTCTGGTCCGCCGTCGAGGCGACCATCTTCACGTTCACGCTGCGGCCCACGATGAGTGAGCTCCTGGCCGATCTCACGGGCTACGAGGTCAACGGCTTCGCGCTGGTCGTGATTCTCTGGATTTTCCTCGCGATCATCATTGCGGGCAGCTTCGCGTGTATTCAGGTGCTCAATGACGCGATCAAGGAGCGCCAGACCGGCAACATCGTCTTCATGATCCTCGTGGAAATCGCGGTCGCGATGTTCGAGGTGCTGTTCCTGTATCGCGAACTGGTGGATGCCATGACCCCGTGGCTGGCGCAGCAGGGGATCCAACTCGGCGTGTTCGGGACGATCGGCCTCGCCTTCTTTGGCTGGGTCGGCGTGCGCGGCATGACGTGGTTCCTGTTCGGCCGCTTCGGCGCCCCCGCGATGATCGGTCTGCTCGGCCGCCAGGCGTTTGCCGTCGAAGGGTCGGTCCCCCACGGCGGCGCGACGGCGGTGCCCGATTACTGGAAGGGCCCCATCAGTGCGCTCAAGGCGGAGCGCGAGTGGTTCCGCAAGGAATCGCGTGAGCTGTTCGAGCTGGCGTCGCTGCCCGTGCTGCAGGTCGTCGCGTCGGGGATGAATTTCCTCTTTGTGGTGTTCAGCGGCCGCGGCTACTTCTCGCTGCCGTTCAAGTCGATCGACGACGTGTTGGCGGCTACGCACTTCCCGCACCGCGTCAGCGGCGAGGTGGCGCGATGAGACGCGTCGCGCTGTTGGCCGTTGGTCTCGTTGCGTTCGGGTGCAAACCACCCGCCAACGCACCCCCGCCGCGGTCGACGCTGGTGGTGGGCCTCGACGTTTCCGGGTCGTTCCGGAACAGTGGTCGCTTCGACGATGCGATGCGCTACGCGTCGCTCTACATCTACGGCCACGTGAATGGGCTGGGCGGCCTGAAACAAACCACCGATGTGTTCGTCGGCTCGTTGGGCGGCGACATCCCCGGCCAGCCGAAGACGTTCCACCCGATCCAGGACCTCTCTGGCAAGACCCCGGCGGAGATCGAGCGGGACCTGCGCGCCTGGTTCCCCGATGTGGATGCGCTGACCGACTTCAACGCCTTCTTCAGTCGCGTGGCGGTCCACATCAAGCGACAGAACCTGGTGCTCGCCCCGCTCAACATCGTGATGTTCTCCGACGGGCTTCCCGACCTGCCCGGCGCGCGGCGCATGGATCCCAAGGCGCTCTACGCCAAGGTCGACCTCAGCCCGATCGAGTACCTGTCGCGGAACGTGACCGTGCGCTTGCTGTATGCCGATCCTCCCGTGGCGCAGAACTGGGAGCGGCTGGTGCCCCGCAGTCGCGTGAAGATCTGGACGCAGGACGCGAACGTCATGGTCGGCTGGCACCGGCATGAAGTCGCGGGCGTCGCGATGGAACGGCAGGACTCGCTCTGGAGCTGGACGGAGCAGATCGTCGACTTCCGGGTGAGACGCGGGAAAATCCTCTGAGAAACAACGGTAAGAGACGGTAAATGACGGTAAGGGACGGTAAGGGATAGACAACCCCTACCGTCCCTTACCGTCTCTTACCGTCCCTTACCGTCGTCTTAGCAGTATCGATCAAACGCCGCCATCAAATCCACCGCAATATCGCGGGCATTCCGCCCCTCGATGTTGCGCCGCTCGAGCATAAACACGAGCCGTCCCTCCTTGAACAACGCGATCTGCGGTGACGACGGCGCATAGCCGGTGAAGTAGCTCCGGGCGCGTGCGGTCGCATCCGCATCCTGCCCCGCGAACACCGTGACCAGGCGCGCAGGGCGGCGTTCGTGTTGCATCGCGAGCGCGGCCGCGGGGCGCGCGTTCCGCGCCGCGCAGCCGCAGACCGAGTTCACGACGACGAGCGTCGGGGCGCGCTCGCTGGCGAGCACGGCGTCCACTTCGTCGGGCGTCCGTAACTCCGCAAAGCCCAGACGGGTCAACTCCTCCCGCATCGGGCGGACCATTTCCGGATCGTACATCGGGACATTCAGGTTGCGCATGCTCTCCTCACTTCTTGAGAAACGCGCTCAATGCAGCGCGAAAATCGGGTGTGGTCCTGCTGACGGCATTGACGTCGGCGCCCAGCCGCAGGCCGTCGTCGAATGCGAGGCCATCGAGCTGGTAGAACTGCTGCTTGGTAAACGCGAGGGCTGACGGACTCGCTTCCGCCAGCACGCGCAACACCTCGCCGGCCTGCTCCTCGAAGTCGGCGTCCTCGTAGACCCGCGAGGCCAGCCCCACCGCGGCAGCCTCGCTACCATCGAGCAGCCGCCCCGTGGCCGCGAGATCGAAGGCGATCTTCTCGCCCACCGCACGCCGCAGCATCGTCATGACGATCGCCGGCACGAAGCCGCGCTGCACCTCCGGATAGCCGAATTGGGAGGACTCCGCCGCCAGCACCAGGTCGCACGCGGTGGCGAGACCACAGCCGCCCGCCAGCGCGCGGCCCTGCACCAGCGCCACGACGGGCTTCGGCAGCTTGCGCATACGTACGAACACCTGAGCAAAATGCAGCGCCGCTTTGCGGTTCTGCTCGAGCGTTCGATCGGCGGAGGCGAGCAGCTCGTTCAAATCCATGCCGGCGCAGAAGTCGGGGCCCGCGCCGCGCACGGCGACCACCCGGACGCGGGCGTCCAGATCCGCGCGTTCCAGCGCCGCCAGCAGCGCGTCGATCATCGCGGTATCGATCGCGTTCCGCTTGTCGGCGCGGTTGAGCGTTGCGGTAAGCACACCGCCGGCGACTTGAACCAGCACGCGATCGCTCACTTTCCCACCTCGATCTCCATGCGGAGCAGCGCCGTGGAGAACACCTTTCCTTGCGCGTCGGTCTTCAGCGAGATCGTGCCGCCACCGTCGAGTGCGCCGTGCAGCAGGAAGTTGAGCGCGTGGAGGTTCGGCAGCTCGAAGCGCTCGACCGGTCCCGTGATCATGCCCTTAAAATGCCGCGCCACGCGGGCCGCTGTCACCTGTTTCACCAATATCGGATAGTAATTGGGCGTGAGTGCGATCAAGCCGATGTTGGCGGTGTCGCCCTTGTCCCCCGAGCGAGCATGGGCAATGTCCACGAGTCGGACAGTTCGTGACCGGCCGACCGCCGCATTTGTCTTTTGACCGTCCGACCGCCGTGTTTTCATGCCTGAATCAGCTCCACGGCCGGCTGCACCATCCGCTTGTCGATCAACGCCGGCCAGTAGGCGACGATCTCCTCCGGCTTGGGCCGACCGCCGGCGAAGCCTGTCACGCTGGGCGGGCCGTTGAGAATGAGGGGGGCAATCTCCCGGGTGAAGCGGTCCACGGGCGCTTCGTCCCGCGCCCGCACGCCAACCCGCAGCTGCACCTCCGGAATCGCTGCCACGTCCACGTCCTGCAAGGCGAGCGGCCCGTGCGTGGCATCGGCGCCCACGAACTCAGTGTGAATCGCCTCGAACTTCAGCCGTAAGTCCTTGAGACGCTGGCGCAGGATGCGGTCGGCCGCTTTCGCTTTCTCGAGCGCCTCGGGCCAGGCGTACACCAGCGTGCCGACGGCTTTGTAGCCGTAGAAATAGGCCACCGAGACCTTCAGCTTGTCGGTGGCAGGTTTTCCCCTCACACCCGACACCCGAACCCTGTCCTTGCTCACCTGACGCAAATGGATCGTCGTAAAGTCGGCGACACCGTCTGGTGTGAGGTAGGCACGCGGGTCGCCCATTTCATACACGAGCTGCTCGGTGACGGAGGCGACGTCGATGCGCCCGCCGGTCTTCGGGTGTTTGACGAGGTCGAAGGTACCATCGGCGCGGGCTTCGACGATCGGATAGCCGACGTTCGCCATATCGGGGATCGTCTTCCAGTCGCGCAGGCAATTCCCGCCGCTGCACTGCGCGCCGCACTCGATGATGTGCCCGGCGACTGTCCCTGCGGCGATCAGGTCCCACGCATCGGGCGCCCACCCGAACGCGTGCATCAAGGGACCCAACGTCAGCCCGGTGTCTGTCACGCGTCCCGTGATCACCACCTGGGCCCCGCGCGCTAGTGCCTCGACGACCGGGGCGGCACCGAGATAGGCGTTCGCGGACAGCACCCGGTCGCGGACGTCGTGCAGCGGCCGGCCGGTATCGAGATTATTGAGATCGTGTCCCCGCGCGACCAAACCATCGAGTCGGCCGAGGAGATCGTCACCGGTGACGACGCCAATCGTCAGCTTGCCGGCCAGCCCCAGCTTGCGCGCGACTTCCGCGACAGCCAGGGCGCAGGCGCGCGGATTCACGCCGCCCGCGTTCGCGCTGACCTTGATGCCCCGCTCCACCACCGTCGGCAGAATCCGCTCCATCTGCGTCACGAAATCGGTGGCGTAGCCGCGCTGCGGATCGCGCGACTTCTGCTTCTGCAGGATGGACATCGTGACTTCGGCGAGATAGTCCATCATCAAGTAGTCCACCGGGCCACCTGTTACCTGGCGGTACGGCGCTTCCAACCAATCTCCCCAAAACCCCTGACCACCCGCGACCCGCACCGTCGCCGGACGGTCAGTCACCGCAGGTTACCCGCTCCACGCGGCCCGGTGGTGACGAGGGTGCGACGGGCGGCGACCGACCCGGTTGGCGTGGTCACGCGGGTCTCGATCAAGGTGCCGAAGCCTTCCGGCATCTCGAGCACCGGTGCGTTGGGCAGCCGCAGCACCGTGCGTCCACCGGCTACGACGGATAGCGATGCTCGCTCACCAACCGGTTCGTCGGGGCCGAGAAAGCGGACACGGGCGGCGCCGCGCCACGCGTGCCCGGGCAACCGGGCGAACGCAGGGTAGAACTCGACGGTGAGCGGGACCCCGGTCAGCGAATCGGACAGCGCCAGGCTCATGCGTCCGAACGCGTAATTCACGGGCTCATTGCCGCCCCGGACCTGCTGCCCGGCGGCGTCGTAGACCGTGACCGATAGGTCGGTCAGCTCGTCCCAGAGATCTGGCGGCAGCTCGAGGTCTACCTCCATGCGTTTCGCCCAGCGCGGCGCGCGCACCTGCAGCGACTCGGACGGCTGCCCCCTGCCCGCAATCGCGTAGCTGCGCTCGGCACCGACCAGCCGGTAGGTGACTTCACCGCTCGAGGAGTTTGCTTGCCCGCTGATCACACTCGAGGCTTCCAGCTCCGCAGCGTGCGGCGTTGTGGCGAGTGCGACCGGGCCCAGTTCGGCGCGCACGGTCGCGGTGGTGGCCGAGAGCGGCGGCGCCACGACGTCGAGCTCGTACACGCCCGGGACCATGTCTTCGGCACGGACTGTCATCACCGCGGTCCCCGCCTCCTGCTGGCCGAGATCGATATCGTCGGGGGCGGAGCGCGCGGGAGCGCCGTTGGGCTCGTACAGTCGCACCGTCGCCTGCTGGCCGAGCGAATCGGGCAGCATCACGGTCGCGTGCAACGTCGTATTGTCCTGCGGGACGCGCACAAAGTAGCGCTGGACGCTTCCCGGCCCCACGACACGCCGTTCGTCGAACAGCCCGTTGGCCGTGAGATCGGTGGGCACGATGATCGTGTTCACGAGTGTGAACAGCGGACCGGCGACGGGATCACGGGGGTTGCGCGCCGTCACCGTCCCAACGTACACGCCCGGAGCCGTCAGGGCGCTGCGTTTGTAGGTGACGGCGATTCGCGTCGTGCGCGGCCCAGCATCCACGCAATCGTCGACGCTCAGCCACGGCACGTCGGCGTGCAGGACGAACTCGGCCGCGCGCAATCCCGCTAGGTGACGCACGGTGAAGGTCTCGACGCTGTCCTCGGGTCCGGCGAACCCGTTGCGCCGGAATGCGGCTGTGACGCCGGTCGATGCCTGAACGCCGTAGATCGATCCCTGGTGTCCGCCTTCGAGCCACTGATATGCCGCCTCGAGCGCGGGCATCCCCGCGCCGTCGTCGATGACGCGAGCGCCATTGAACGGGCGAGCAGAAATTCGCAGCGCCTGGACGATGTCCGCCGCGGCGGTGCGGCGGCCTTCCTGCACCAGCGCCGACACCAGGGATGCCGCCAGACCGGCCGCATGTGGCGATGACATGCTCGTGCCGCCTTTGATCTCGTTGCCGGTGTCCCAGTGCGGCACGCTGGAGAAGGCGACGCCCGGCGTCACGATGTCCGGCTTGGCGAGCTCGCCCCCGCGGGAGCTGAACCACCCCAGCACGTCGCGCGCGGCAGGAACCCCGGGCTGCGGCGCCGCCGCGAAGACACCGGGATAGGCTGCGCCAACGGAGAGTGCCAGATCCGCTGAGCCTGGGAAGCCCAGCGTCGACAGGCCCGGGCCGTCGTTGCCGGCACTGATCGCGAAGACCGCTTCGGGGTGGGTGAGCAGGAAGGCATCGACGATCGAGTCGATCACCGCGCGGCCTTCATGCTCGTTGCCGACGCCGAAGCTCATGTTCAAGACGAGCGGCAGGTTGCGTTGGGCCGCGTAGCGGGCGGCGTAGTCCATGGCGCGCATCATGCTGCCGTGGACGGTGACGCCGCCGCGCGCGTTGTTCGCGATCTTGAGGCCGATGATCTGCGCGCCGGGCGCCACGCCGTTGAATCCAGCGACGTCGAACAGGTTGTAGCCGGCGGCGATGCCCGCGACGTGCGTGCCGTGACCCGACGTGTCGAAGAAGAGGTCGAGCGCCGGCGCGCTGTCCGACTCACTGAAGTTCGCGACGATGGTCAGCGGCTTTTTGCCCAGCGCGATCATCTCGCGGCCCTGGCGGTAATCGTGGAGCGGCATCTCGTCCTCGAACGAGCCGTCCAAGTTCGTATCGATGAACGCGACCCAGCCGTCGAGGGCCTTCACCACCACGACGGGAAACTCGTCGGTGTTGCGGCCGTTGCCGTTGACGTCGCCCGCCGGTGGCCGGCCCAGCGGCAGCTCGCGGAAGGTGCCGCGATACCAGGTCGTCGCGGTGGTCAGACGGCCGATACGGGAGGCGCCGCGCATCTCCTTGTCGGTCGGCGCGGGGACGGCCGTGAGCGGGACGCGACCCTCGCCGGAGAAGTCGCGCAGCTCGATGACCTTGGGCGCGCCGGTGCTGGTCGTGATCAGCCCGGGAACGCCGGGATCGACGCCGCTGTCCAGAATCGCGATCAGCACGCCCCGTCCGTCGTAGGTTGGGTGGAGCGCGCGAAACACGTCGACGCCGGTGCTCCGCAGGGGCATGAGACCGAGCATAAACGCCATCGCCGGATCGACTGCCGGCTGCGGCATGGATGCCCGGCTGCCGTCTGAGGGGACTGCCGGGGTGGGCAGCGAGGTCTTTGGCTGCACCGGTTTGGTGAGGCCCTTGGTGCTGGCGCAGGCTGCGGCGATGGCGAGCGAGAGCATGGCAACAGGCTTCAGCGTCACGAGAGACTCGGCAGAGCAAAGGCCCCCAAGTGGGGACCGGTGAATTCGCTGCACACCTCGAGGAGGAACGCGAGCGTATCGCGCGTTTCTTCGGGCGTGAGAATCGCATCGACAAATCCGCGCGCCCCGGCGAACTTCGCGTCGAGCTGTTGCTCGTAATCGGCGCGCATGGCGTCCACGGCGGCAGCATTGTCCTGGTGCGCCGCGTCCGCCCCGTAGACCGCCTGAATGGCGGACTCGCCTTCCATCACGCCCATGCGCCCCGTCGGCCACGACACGATGAAGTCGGGGTCGAAGCCCTGACCCGCCATGGCGTAGTAGCCCGCGCCGGAGGCGTGGTTGACGGTGAGCACCAGCTTGGGCACCGTCGCCGTCGCCATCGCCTCGACGAACCGCGCGCCGGCCCGGATGATACCGGTGTGCTCCGCCTCGGTCCCGACCATGAATCCGGACACGTCCTGAATGAAGAGCAGCGGCACGCGCTCACGGTCGGCGTTCTCGATGAAATACGCCACCTTCTCGGCGCTCTCCGTGTAGATGATGCCGCCGATGCGCGGGGCTGCGGTCTTCTGCTTGCCTTTGATCACGCCGCGGGAATTGGCGATGACCGCGACCTGGCGTCCCTCGATGGCGCCGTGGCCGCACATCATTTCGGGCGCGACATCGGGTTGAAACTCGTCGAGGCCACCCTCCCCCCGCCCCCGCCCGGCGTCGAGGAGGCACGCGAGCAGTGACCGCACGTCGTAGCTCATGCGGTGATCGATCGGAATCAGCTCGTACAGATCCTTGATGTCGCGCTGCGGCGCGGGATAGGTCCGGCGCGACTCGGGCGCGTGCGGCAGCCGGCCGACGTATTCGCGGATCCGGGCCAGACAGTCCTTATCGTCTGTGGCTTTGTAGTGGGCGACGGCACTCACCGTGGTATGCGTCGTGGCGCCGCCCAGCGTTTCCGCGTCCACCACCTGCCCCGTCGCCCCCTTCACCAAATTGGGACCGCCCAGGCCCATGAATGACGTCCCGTCCACCATGAAGATCACGTCCGACAACGCCGGCAAGTATGCACCTCCCGCGATACATGGCCCCATCACGGCGGCGATCTGTGGCACCTTGAGATAGCGCCGCATGATCGAGTTGTAATAGAAGATCCGAGCCGCACCGTATTGACCCGGGAAGACGCCGCCCTGATACGGGAGGTTCACTCCGGCTGAATCGACCAGGTAGACGATCGGGATGCGCTGCCGCATCGCCATCTCCTGGGCGCGGAGGATTTTCCGGATCGTCTCGGGCCACCACGACCCCGCTTTGACCGTCGCATCATTCGCGACCACCACCACCGGGCGCCCGCCGACACGACCCAGTCCCGTCACGACGCCCGCCGCCGGTGCCTGCCCGTCGTACTGATCCCACGCGACGAGCAGTCCGATCTCGACCCATGGACCGTCCGTGTCGAGGAGCGCCGCGACCCGCTCGCGCGCGGTCAGTTTGCCCTGGTCGTGCTGGCGCTTGATCCGCTCCGCGCCGCCGCCCTGCTCGAGGCGCCCGCGGAGCTTCTGGTATTCGTCGCTGAGCGTCTTGAGGCGACTCACGCGGCGACGTGCTCCGCCGCCCACTCCTGGATGTATTTGATGAGGTCGGCCGTCGGCGTGCCGGGGCCGAACAGCTTGCCCGTGCCCTGCGATTCCAGCGCGCTCATGTCTTCAGGGGGGATGATGCCACCGCCGGTCAGCAGCACGTCCTGCCGGCCGGCGGCGTCGAGCAGTTTGCGGACGCGCGGGAACAGCGTCATGTGCGCGCCCGAGAGAATGGATAACCCGACGACGTCGACATCCTCCTGGATCGCGGCCTGGGCGATCATCTCCGGCGTCTGGTGCAGGCCGGTGTAAATGACTTCCATTCCGGAGTCGCGGAGCGCGGCCGCCACGACCTTCGCACCGCGATCGTGCCCGTCGAGGCCCGGCTTCGCGACCAGAATACGGATCGGTCGACGCCGCGCCGTCGTCACGCGCGGAAGCGCAGCAGCGCCGCCAGGCCGTCGACGCCACGCCGAGCTTTCTCGTCGTAGAGCACATCCACCTGCGCCCGCTGACCCAACGCCTCTTCCACCGCTTCGTCGATGCGCGCGTCATCGTCGAGGCCGTCCGCCAACAGGGTACGAACCTGCCCGCGCATCAGCGCCTTGAGCGTGGCATCCACGCCGTTGACGGCCCAGCCGCGGGGCGCACCGTCCTGTACCGCCTCGGCGTGGGCGCGCTCCCAGGCGCGCTCGCGTTCTTCGCGGAGCACCAGGGTGGCGTCCCGGACCTCGGCCGCGGTCGCCTGCTTGGGGTTGAGCTTCACCACACCGAACACGAGGTCGTGGACATACGTGTGAAGGTGGGGAATCACCGCTCCGGCGTCCACACCCACACTGCCGAGCACGATCCCCGCCAGCGGCTTGCTGCGATTGATCTGGAAGATGCGATCGGCGATTTGCGCGTACAGCCGTTGCTTTTCGGTGCGAATGCGCTGGTGATAATTGTGCTCGCCGGCGCTGCCCAACGGCACGCCGGTGTGCACGCCGTGAAATCTGCCGGCGCGCGAGGCTTCGATTCCCGCCAGTCCCGCCAGCTCGACGCAGTCGTAGGCGGTCACCTCGAAGAACCGCGCGGCCGTACGATCGTAGACGACGGCCAGAATCGTGCCGAATTCTTCTTCGAGTCCCAGCAGCTCGCGCACCAGCGGTTCGTGCGAGACCGCCAGCCGCGAGCGGTGGACGTGTGGGAGCGGGAGCACCTCGAACAGTCCCAGCTCGCGGGCGGCGACGATCGCGATCGCGCGCGCGCGCGGCAGATGATTCGGCTCCTCGAGGTACTCGAGCACACGTCGCAGGTTGGCAGCGACTTCCGGTTCTCCCTGGTGCGCAAGCAACAAACCCTTCGCGCGGGTTTTCATTTTGATCAGGTACTTGCCGCGCGTGCGGTCGCGCGGCTCGAGCTTCAAGTAACACGTCACCACCCAGTGGGGGCCGGGCTTGATCGCGGCGAGCCGCGACATGGCCTCCTGCGCGTCCTGCTCGGTGATTGCCGCGGGTAGGGCGCTCATGGTCTAAAAGAACACGGGTTCACGGTAGGCTCCCCACACGCGCTCCAGCGCGTGGCGGATTTCGTAGAGTGTGGCGTAGGCGCGCGCGCAGTCCAACATCGGTCCGATCACGTTGTGATCAGACTCGGCCGCTTGCTTCAGAGCCTCGAGGCGGCGTTCGACCATGGCGTTGTCTCGCTCCGCGCGTACGCGTGCGAGGCGCCGTCGCTGCTGCGCTTCGGCGTCGTTGGAGACTTTCAGGATTTCGACCGGGTGATCGTCGTCGGACAGGTACTCGTTGACGCCGACGATGACCTTCTCACCCATCTCGACCTGACGCTGGAACGCTGCCGCGGACTGGGCAATCTGCCGCTGGAACCAGCCGGTCTCGATCCCCCGGACGACGCCGCCGATCGAATGGATTTCGGCGAACAGCGCTTCGGCTTCGCGCTCCAGCTGGTCGGTGAGTGCCTCGACGTAGTACGAGCCGCCCAGCGGATCGATGACCTGCGCGATGCCCGTCTCGTGGGCGAGAATCTGCTGGGTCCTCAAGGCCACCTGCACCGACTGCTCCGTCGGCAGCGCCAGCGTTTCATCGAGCGAGTTGGTGTGCAGCGACTGCGTGCCGCCGAGCACCGCGGCGAGAGCCTGATAGGCGACTCGCACGATGTTGTTCAGCGGTTGTTGCGCCGTGAGCGTCACGCCGGCCGTCTGGCTGTGAAACCGCATCATCCACGAGCGCGCTTGCCTCGCCGTGTAGCGCTCGCGTATGTGCCGCGCCCAGATGCGTCGGGCGGCACGGAGCTTGGCGATCTCCTCGAAGAAGTCGTTGTGAATGTCCCAGAAGAAGGAAAGGCGGGCGGCGAAGCTATCGATATCGAGACCGCGCGCGATGCCCCGCTCGACGTAGGTGAAGCCGTTGGCGAGCGTGAACGCGAGCTCCTGCGCGGCGGTCGCGCCTGCTTCGCGGATGTGATAGCCCGAGATCGAGATCGTATTCCACAGCGGCGTATGCTTCGCGCCCCACTCGAACATGTCCACGATCACTTTGAGCGCGGGCTCCACTGGATAGACCCAGGCGTGCTGGGCCATGTATTCCTTGAGAATGTCGTTCTGCACCGTGCCGCGCAGCTTCGCGATCGGCACGCCCTGCTTCTCGGCCGCGGCGACATAGAAGCAGAAGAGAATGGCCGCCGGGCCGTTGATCGTCATGGACGTGGAGACCTGGTCCAGCGGGATGCCGTCGAACAGGGTCTCCATGTCGGCCAACGAAGAGATGGCGACGCCGCACTTCCCCACTTCCCCCTCGGACCGAGGATGGTCGGAGTCGTAGCCCATCAGTGTGGGGAAGTCGAACGCCACCGAGAGGCCCGTCTGGCCGTGCTCGAGCAGGAACTTGTAGCGGCGGTTGGTGTCGGTCGCGCTGCCGAAGCCGGCGAACTGGCGCATGGTCCAGAGCTTGCCGCGGTACATCGTCGGGTGAATGCCGCGGGTGAACGGATACTCGCCGGGGCGGCCGAGCGCTTGCTCGGCGTCGAAACCGTTCAAGTCCGCCGCCGTATAGACAGCTTTGTTGTCAATGGTCATTGGTCATTCTTCATTGATCGTGCGCGGTTCTACCGCGCTGCCGTTCCGCACTTGCTCGAGAACCTCGGCGGCGACCTCGTAGGGGCTCCGCGTTCCCGCCGCGACATCGTCGAGCCGCCGCGTCAGCAGGTCTTCCGCCTGCGTCTCATCCCATACCCATTGGCGAATCGCCCGGTTCACGACGGCGCGGGTGCGGGCGGCGAGACGCCGCTTCCGTCGCTCGACGAGCTTGCCGGTGCGCTCGAGATACTCATGGTGCTGGTCGAGCGCAGTGACGAGCCCGGCGATTCCTTCGCCCTTTGAGGCTACCGTATTGAGAACCGGTGGCTCCCATTCCGATGGGCTGACGGGCTGATGGGCTGATGGGCGGTTCTTGACGGCCCCGCCGCCCATCGGCCCATCCGCCCGTCCGTGGTGCGGCCGCACATGCGCAAACGCATTCCCCCTCCGTATGCCCAGCATTACCTCGATCTCTTGGCGCAGCTTATCGGCTCCCGGCCGGTCGCTCTTGTTGATCACGTAGAGCTCTGCGATCTCCATCACACCGGCCTTGAGCGTCTGGATGCTGTCGCCGGATTCGGGAACCAGGACCAGGACCGTCGTCTCGGCGGACGCGGCGACGTCGAGCTCGGTCTGGCCGACGCCGACCGTCTCGATCAGGATGCGGTCGAATCCGAATGCCTCGAGCACGTCCGCGACCTCTTCGGTCGTCGTCGCGAGACCTCCCTGCGCGCCGCGGGTCGCCATGGACCGGATGAAGACCCCCGGATCGAGACTCACCGATTCCATGCGAATCCGGTCGCCGAGTAGCGCGCCGCCGGTGAACGGGCTGGTGGGATCGACGGCAATGACCGCGACTTTGAGACCGCGCTCGCGATACGCGCGCACCAGCTGTTCGGTGAGGGTGCTCTTGCCCGCCCCGGGGGGCCCCGTGATGCCGATGCGCCGGGTACGGCCCTTCCCGATTCTCCTGTGCAGCTCCGCCAGGACGCGCTCGAAGCCTTCGCGCTGGTTCTCGACCAGGCTGATCGCACGCGCCAGCGCCGCGGTGTCGCCGCGCGTCAACCCATCGAGCACCGCGTCGAGTCGCATACGCTCTAAGGATAACGGCGGCGTGGCCGTCATAGGAGGGTTCCGCGCAGGATGATGCTGGCCACGGTGAAGTAAATGACCAGACCCGTCACGTCGACAAGCGTCGCGACGAACGGCGCGGAGGCGCTGGCGGGGTCGAATCCGAGCCGGCGCAGGACAAAGGGAAGCAGAGAACCCGCCATCGTTCCGAAGGTCACGACACCGATGAGGCTGCCGAAGACCGTGAGCGCGACGAGCAGGTAGTGCGCCCCGTAAATCCCCGTGAGAGTGTGCCAGACTGTAATGCGCAGGAAGCCAATGGCGCCGAGCACCAGCCCGAGCACCAGACCGGTCGCGACCTCGCGCCGGATGACGCGCCACCAGTCCCGCAGGTTTACCTCACCCAGTGCCATCGCGCGGATGACCAGCGTCGACGCCTGGGAGCCGGAATTGCCGCCACTCGAGATGATGAGCGGCACGAACAGCGCGAGGATGACCGCTTTGGCGATCTCTTCCTCAAAGAACGCCATCGCCGTCGCCGTGAGCATCTCACCGAGGAACAACGCGGCCAGCCACCCCGCGCGCTTTCGCACCATGCGGCCAAACGCGACCTTCAAGTAGGGCGCGTCCAGCGCCTCCATACCGCCGAACTTCAGGAGGTCCTCGGTCGTCTCCGCTTCCACAACGTCGATCACGTCGTCAAACGTGATGCGACCCAGCAACCGGCCGCTGGCGTCGACGACCGGCACCGCCGCCACATTGTAGCGAGCCATCAGCCGTGCCACCTCTTCCTGGTCCTGTTGCGGTTGTACCTGGACGGGGGGCTGCTCCATGACATCGCGCACCAATCGCGTCGGTGCGCTGACGATCAGCCGCGCGATCGGGAGGATGCCGCGCAAGTTGCCTGACCCATCGACCGCGTACACTTGGTAGAGCTGGCTTTCGTCTTCGTCACTCTGCTGGCGGATCGCCTCGAGGGCTTCCGCGACGGTCGCATCGTCCCGCACGGCGACCACGTTCGCGGTCATCAAGCCGCCGGCGGAGTCCTCCGGGTATTCCAGGAGGCGCTCGACATCGGCGCGATCGGCGATTTCCTCGAGCACCGCTTCGCGGTCGCGCGCGGGTAACTCCGCGACGAGGTCGGCGGCATCATCCGTCGGCATCTCTTCCACCAGCGCCGCCGCGTACTCCGGTCCAACGGCGAGCAGCATCTCTTCCGGGTGCTCCGCTGCTTCCATTTCAGCGAGCGCACCCGAAGCGACGTCAAGCGGCAGCTCTGAGATCACGCGGACACGAATGGTTTCATCCAGCGCCGACAGGACGTCGGCGAGATCCGACGGATGGACGTGGCGCACGCGCTGCAGGAACGGGTGCAGATCGTCCTGCTCAGCGAGCTCCTTCAACTCATCGAGCCTGAGATCGGGTGCTTCGGGAACGGTCACGCCGATCCTCCGCCCAGCGCGATGGTGCGCACCGGTCCGGGACGCACCGCCACCCGCTCGACGCGCGTCGCGCTGGCGGCGAGGATATCGAATTCGAGACCCTTGAAGGTGAAGCGCTCTCCCGGGCGGGGGATGCGGCCGAGCGCCTGCATCAGCAGTCCGCCGACGGTCTGGGCGCCGCCCCCGAGGGCCACGCCGAGCTGCTCGGCGAGCTCGGTGATCGGCGCGCTGCCCTCGACCTCGACCACACGGGTTGCATCATGGGTGGACGACGACGGCTCGAACAGCTCGCTGACGAGATCGTTCAGCAGGTCTTCGAACGTGACGAGTCCCGCGGTCCCGCCAAACTCATCGAGGACGACGGCGAGGTGGCGCCCGCCGCGCTGCATCTCGAGCATCAGATCGGCGGCGCGCATGGTGCCGGGTACGGACAACGGTGGCCGGACGAGGATGGGATCCTCCGGCTGGCGGCCCAGCAGGTCCAGCGTGTGCGCCACCCCGACCACCTCATCCAGCGAGCCGTGGTAGACCGGATAGCGGCTGTATCCGGACTGCTGCAGCACGTGGGCCGCCTCGGCGGTCAGAATGCCTTCCGGAAACGCGACGATCGCCGTGCGCGGCGTCATCAGCTCACGCACCGGACGATCGGCAAACGCGAGGACTCCGGAGACGACCGCCATCTCATCCGTCGTGGCCAGCGCGTCGGTATCCGCACTCGTGAGCAGTGCGGCGAGGGTGGTGCGCGTGGATCCTTCGCGCCGCGGAATGAACGGCGACAGCACCGTCCCGAAGCGGTCCAGCAACGGCACGGCGCGCCCGACCAACGGCTCCGCCCAACGCCGCCCCAGCACCCGCGGCACGAGGTAGGCCGCGCCGATGAACAGGGGCACGCCGACCGTGATGGTGAAGATGCCCAGGAATGTCGGCGTCGTGGCCGCAAGCAACGCCGGAATCGCGCCGGCGGCGAGCAGCACGCCGACCGTCGTCAGCATGTTGGCGGTGGCAAGCGTACGCCCGGGGTTTTGCAGCACGTTCATCGTGGCGGCGGAGCCGCGCAGCTTGTAGGCGACCCAGCGCGTCAGCTCATGCTGGCTCACGGTGGCGGCGGCGACGCCGATGGCCGCCGATACACCGGCCACGAGCAGCCCCACCAGCAGGACGCCGAGCGCGACGCTCATCGCTTTTCGAACGACACTTGGGTCACGCGCCGCTGCTCGACACGCTCGACGACGACGCGGTAGCCGTCGAGCGTCAGCTCATCCCCGGGCCGCGGCACCCGCCCCAGCACGGAGTACACGAGCCCGCCCACCGTGGACACCTCGGTGTGCGCGATGGTCGTGCCCAGCGCGGCCGACAGCTCATCGAGACTGGTACGCCCATCCACCCAGAGCCGCGCGCCGTCCTGGCGAATCGCCGGCGTCGTCTCGGTGTCGTGCTCGTCTCGAATCTCGCCGACGATTTCCTCGAGAATGTCTTCGCGGGTGATCAATCCCGAGGTGCCGCCGAATTCGTCCACGACGATCGCGATGTGCGACGGCGTTCCCTGAAAGTCGCGCAGCTGGTTGTCGAGTGTCTTGGTCTCGGGAACGAACGCCGCGGGCCGCACCAGCGTCTGCCAGCGCATGCCGGGTTCCGCGAGTCCCATGGCAATCGGCACGAGGTCCTTCCCGAACACCACGCCGCCGATGTTGTCCGGTGAGCCATCCACGACGGGCAGCCGCGAGTGCTGGCTCTGCCGGAATATCTCGAGCACCTCGTCGGTGGACGCCGCGACATCCACGCCGATCATATCGAGGCGCGGTGTCATGACCTCGTCCACCGTCGTGTCGGCGAGCGTGAAGACGCCGAGCAGCATGTCGCGCTGGGCAATGCCCAGATCGGGCTGCATGGGGCGCGGCGTGTGCACGAGCGCGTGCAACCCGCGATCCGCCCACGCCAGCAGCCAGAGCAGCGGGCTGAACGGGGCGAGCGTCCGACGTGCGAAGGGGAGAGCGGCCTCCGACAGCTCCGGCGCAATCCGCGCCACACTGCGCGGGAGGGCGTCGCCGACGATGAACAGGAGCAGCGTGCCGACCAACAGCGTGGCGAGCGCCTCCGCCCACGGCCGGCTCCACCAGGCGACGGCGTTCGCCGTGGCGACGGCGCCCAGCACCAGCAGGGCCAGGCGCGCCACGTGGAGCGCGCGATGCAGCGGGACGCGACTCTCGGCCGCGACGGGCGGGGCGTCGCCCAGGGTGTGGAGCGCTTCGCCCACGGCCGCTTCTTCGCCCAGGGCGAGCAGTGCGGCCCACACGCCCGCGCTGAGGGCGACGACAAGCCCGATGAGGCGCAATGCCGCTTCGGTGAGCATTAGCGGATCAGTCGCCGGACGTAGCGTTCCTGCAGCCGCCACATGCGCGATCGGGTGCGGCCAGAGCCGTCGGGATGATCGTATCCCAGCACGTGGAGCGTCCCGTGGACGGCCAACCGGATGAGCTCCTCTCGCACGCCGCCGCCATTCCGCGCGGCGCCGGCGGCGGCTGCCGGGCAGATGTAGACGTCGCCCAGCACGCGCCCATCCGGTTGTGGCAGCGTGTACGCGATGACGTCCGTCACGCCGCGGCGCCCGGTGGCGCGGCGGTTGGCGCGCCGCATGGCCGCGGCGGGCAGCAACGTGATCTCGACCTGCGACCCGGCGGGCGCGTGTTCCCACGCGATCACCCGCTGTGCGATGCGCATCAGCTGCTCAGCGCGCGGTGGCCGGGTGCCAGGCCGCACTAATGCCGCCACTGGACTCCGGGTAATCGATGCGATTGTGATACATCCCGCTCAAGACGATGAGGAACGCCGCCTTGACCTGCTCGATCTGCTGCAGCGTGAGCGGGGCTTCATCGAGCTGGCCGGCGTTGACCTTGGTGCGCACGATGTGATCGATCGCTTCCTCGATCTTCTGCGGCGTCAGGTCCTCGAGGACGCGCAGCGCCGCTTCGACCGAGTCGGCGATCATCGAAATCGCGGTCTCCATCGACCGCGGTTTCGGTCCCGGATAGGTGAAGTCCTCCGGATTGCGCGCCTGCCCGCCGTCGGTCTTCTTGGCCTTGTCGAGGAAGTAGGTGATCTCGGTCGTCCCGTGATGCTCGGGGATGAACGCGGCAACCGCATCGGGCAGCTTGGCGTCTCGGGCGAGCGCGAGGCCATCCGTGACGTGCGCCTTGATGATCTGTGCCGACTGCAGCGGCTTCAGCCGATCGTGCGGATTGTTGCCCGGGATCTGGTTCTCGACGAAGAACATCGGATTCTTCACCTTGCCGATATCGTGGTAGTAGCAGCCCACGCGCCCGAGCAGGCCGTTCGCGCCGATGCGATTGCACGCCGCCTCGACGAGATTCGCCATGGCCACACTGTGGGCGTAGGTCCCGGGCGCCTCGAGCGACAGGCGGCGCAGCAACGGCCGGCTGGGGTCGGACAGCTCGAGCAGCGTCAGATCGGTGGTGATGTGCGTGACCGATTCGGCGACCGGCAACAAGAAGAAGGTGAGGCCGGCGGACACCAGACCGTTCAGTGTGCCCCACAGGCCGCGGAGCCCGATCTCCGCAATCGGCCAGCCGCTCGAGAGCCCGAGGGCGACTGCTCCGGTGAGGTATCCCCCCGCGATGATCAGCACCGGCGCGTAGAAGTTGCTGCGGCTGCGCAGCGTTTTGACCGACAACGCGGCGGTCACGCCGCCCACCACGCACAGGAACGTTGCGGGGACGTCGTGGAAGACGGGTTGCAGCCCGACGACGACGGCCCAAATCATCGCCGCGATCATCGAGACCCGGCCGTTGAACAGCACCGTCATCATCATCGCGAGGAACGGCATGAAGACGACTTCGGGGTGCGCCGGATAGAACCGTGCCACGAATCCCGCCTGCGCGAGCAGGACGGCAAACAGCCCGCCGATCAAGGACACCTGGCGGATTTCACTGTAGGTCTCGCGCCGGTAGAACACCAGCAGCACCCAGAAGATCGCGATGATCAGCGAGTCGCGGAGCAGCGGACCGAGAACGCCGCGGATCGAGTACGTGGTGGCCGCGCCGCGGCGCAGCAGCTCCTGGTGCAGCGCGAGTAACCGCTCGTGCGCCTCGTTCGTGACCACCTCGTTGGGGGCCACGATCCGATCGCCGGCCCGCACGATGTACTTGCTGGGATCCACGCTGCCGCGCAGCTCGTTGCGGCGCCGCTCCGTTTCGAGCTGCCGCGGAATCAGGGTGGGCCGGAAGAACTGGCGCACGAGCTTCAGATACAGCACGTCGCCCACGCTGGAGCCGGCGTCGGGATGCAGCTGCTTGGCGCGATTCAAGTATTGCGCAAAGGCGAGCACCTGGTCCCGCTGCACGGACGATTCGGTCGAGCCGCGGCGCACGATCAGCTCGCGCGACTGCTCGCCCTGGAGGACGCCGGGACCCGTCACACCCTGCGCCAACGTGCGGTCGAACAGCCGGTCGAGCGCCTGCTGCAGCGCCCGCCGCTTGCCGCCTTTGCCCAGATAGGCCGCTTCCTGCAGCGTCGCCGGGACGCCGAATTCGGCGGCGGCGCGGATGATCGCCTGCGGCCCCTGATCCGTGGCGGCATCCACCACGCTGAAAAACGCCGCCATCGTGGTCGCCGCGCTGTCGTAGGCGTGCTGGCGGAACTCGTAGATCGGCTTGGCCGACGCCGCGAGCTCTTCGGCTTCGCGCTGCAGCTCATCTTCCGATTTGTTCACGACAAAGTTGAACGGCGCGACGATTTCCTTGTCGGCGCGCGCGCCCGGCTCGAGCAGCGGCGCGACGTCGGCCGAGCTCGACGGGAACGCGACGTGCGCCACCAGCGCCAGCGCCGGGACCCACATCCAGCGCACCAGGTGATAGCGCACCTTCTCCCGTGTCGGAAGCTTCATCTTAACCCTGCGCGTCCTCGGCGTAGGCACGGATGATGTCGCGCACCAGCCGGTGGCGCACGACATCCGCATCGCCGAGGTAGCAGAAGCCGATGCCCTCGATTCCCGGGAGGATGCGCTCGACCTGCAGCAGCCCGGAATCCTCGCGGTTGGGGAGGTCGATCTGCGTCTTGTCGCCGGTGATCACGGCGCGCGAGTTCACGCCCAGCCGCGTCAGGAACATCTTCATCTGCATGCCGGTCGCATTCTGGGCCTCATCGAGAATCACGAACGCATCACTCAAGGTGCGGCCGCGCATGTACGCGAGCGGCGCAATCTCGATGGTGCGCGTCTCGAGTGCCTTCTCCACCCGCTCCCGCGGCATCATGTCCTCGAGCGCGTCGTACAGCGGCCGCAGGTAGGGATCGACCTTTTCCTGGAGATCCCCGGGCAGGAAGCCCAGGTTCTCCCCCGCTTCCACCGCGGGCCGGGCCAGGATGATGCGGCGCACCCGCTTGCGGGCGAGCGCGTCCACGGCGGCCGCGACCGCGAGATACGTCTTGCCGGTACCGGCGGGTCCGATGCCGATGACGATGTCGTGCTCGGCGATCGACCGCAGATACTCGCGCTGCCCGGCGGTCTTCGGTTGAATGACGCGCCGCAAGCCTGGCAGAATGATCTTCACCGGGTCCGGCGCGGCTCCCTGGCGCCCGAGCTCCCCGTGGGCCTCGTCGGAGACCAGGCGCTCGACGTCGTGGACGTCGAGCGTCTCGCCCATGCGCGCCAAATCGATGAGCGCCTGCGCCACGGGGCCGGCACGCTCGATGGCAGCGGCCGGACCGGCAAGCGAGAGGCTGTCGCCGCGCAGCGACACCCGCACCCCCAACCGGCGCGCCAGCTCGAGCAGATTGGCATCGTTCACGCCGGCCAACGCCAGCGGATCCACGCCCTCCACGGATATCCGCTGGACGACGTCGTCGCTCATGGCACCACCTTGATGTGAAGTGCGGCTAGATCCTCGGGCCGCGCCGGAGCCGGCGCGCCTTCGAACAACGCCCGTGCCGCGGTCGTCTTCGGAAATGCGATCACGTCGCGTAACGAGCCCGCGCCCGCGAGCAGCATCGCCGTGCGGTCGAACCCCACCGCAAAACCACCGTGCGGTGGCGCGCCCGCTGCCAGCGCCGTCAGCAAGAAGCCGAAGCGCGCCTCGATCTCGGCGGGAGACAGCCCAAGGTGCGTGAAAACCTTGCGCTGGGTCGCCGGATCGATGATGCGGATCGAGCCCGAGCCGAGCTCGTTGCCGTTGTAGACGGCATCGTAGTGCAGCGCCCGGCAGGCGAACGGATCACTGTCGAGCTTGCTCACGTCCTCCGGATGCGGCGACGTGAACGGGTGATGCGCGAACACCGGCTTCCCCGTCTCCGGGTCGGGCTCGAACAGCGGGAAATCGACGACCCAACAGAACGCGTGCGCGAGCTTCGGCTGCGGCGCCAGCCGCCGGATGACCTCCTGCCGCACCTTATCGAGCGCGGGGGACGTGACGCGATCGAGCCCGACCGTCATCAACGCCACATCGCCATCGCCAACGCCGATGCGCCCCAGTGCTTCCGCCGTGAAGTGCTTGCCGACGGAGCCGGAGAGCTGCTCGCCCTGGCGCTTCACCCACGCCAGCCCGGGCGCGCCATGGGTCTTGGCTGTTTCGGTGAGCTGGTCCACGTCTTTGCGGGACAGGGTTCCGCCCCCGCGCACCGCGATGCCGCGCACGCGCGACCCGTTGGTCGCGCTCTGGAAGAACGGCACGGCCAGTGGCTGGACCTGCGCGGTCCAGTCGGCGATCGGAAAGTCGAAGCGCAAGTCCGGCTTGTCCGTCCCGTACCGTTCCATCGCTTCGCGCCACGTCAGACGGGGGAACGGCCGTTCGATCCGGTGCCCCGTTTCATCCCACAGGGCGACGAGCACCGTCTCGACGAAGCCGATCACGTCCTCCTGCCCGACGAACGACGCTTCGATATCGATCTGCGAGAACTCGGGCTGGCGATCGTACCGCAGGTCCTCGTCGCGGAAGCAGCGCGCGATCTGGAAATAGCGATCGAACCCCGAGACCATCAGCAGTTGCTTGTAGATCTGCGGCGACTGGGGTAACGCGAAGCACTCGCCGGGGTGAACGCGCGACGGCACGAGATAGTCGCGCGCGCCTTCGGGGGTCGGCTTGGTCAGGATCGGTGTTTCGATCTCCAGGAAGTCGAGCTCGCTGAGCGCGCGACGCGCCCGCTGCAGCAGGCGATGGCGCAAGATCAGATTGGCCTGAAGCTCTGGGCGCCGCAGATCGAGATGGCGATACTTGAGGCGCAGCTCCTCGGCAGGGAGTTCTTCCCCCTTCCCCCGTGCTACGGGAATGGCGGGCGTCTCCGCCGGGCCGACGACGCGCAGCGTGGCCGCGTGCACCTCGATGTCACCGGTCGCGAGTTCCGCGTTGCGCATCGCGGGAGGACGGGCAACCACCTCGCCCTCTACCACAACGACCGTCTCCGTCCCCACGGCCTGCGTGCGGGACACGAGATCGGGCGACGCCCACGCCGGCCCGACGGCAACCTGTACCAGACCGTCACGATCCCGGAGATCGAGAAAGACGATTCCTCCGAGGTCGCGGCGGCGGTGGACCCAGCCCCCCAGACGGACCCGCTGCCCCACGTGCTCCTTCCGCAACGCGCCGCAGCGGTGGGTTCGCAGGGTGGTCTGAGTCACACTGGCGTTTATGCGCCTCCCCTCTCCGCATCACACAGGATGCGATAGAACTCTTCGGCATCGCTCGCCGCCAACAGACGCGCGCGGATCGGCTCGCGTCGGACGAGCCGTGAGATCCGGCTCAATGCTTTCACGTGTGCGCCCGCCTGCGACTCGGGACCGGCGAGCAAGAAGAACAACCGCACCGGTTCGCCATCCACCGTTTCATAAGGCACGGGAGTGCGCGCCGTGCCGGCGACCGCGACGAGATTGGCGAGGGCTGGGGTCTTGCCATGCGGTACCGCTACGCCGTAGCCAATGCCGGTCGGGAACTGCCGCTCCCGCTCCATGACCGCCTGCAGCACGTCAGGGGCTGCCCCGTTCCCCCCGACCAGGAGTTCGACCAACTCCCGTAATACGCCCTCTTTGCTCTGGGCCCGGATGGGGACCCGGATGCGGTCGGGAGTCAGCAGTTCGGAGAGCCGCAATGGAGTATGTCCAAGTGCCGTAACCGGTTGAAGATAGTTGACTTGAGTTGACGGCGCCACAGCCTTGAGTAAACGTTCGGCATGCAACGCATTGGCCTGCTGCTTGTTGGACTCCTGGCGCTCGGCGAACAGCGAGCGAGCGGACAGCAGGCCACCGGGACGACGCTGTGGCGCGTCGCGGGGACCACGCTGGCCACACCACCTGCCCTGGCGCAGGGTCCCGCCGCGGCAATCTGGAATCCGGCCCAGACCGAAGACAGTGCGCGACTGCAGCTCGCCGTGGAGGCGATTCAGACGCCCGCCGCCGTGGATGCCACCGGCATCATCGCGACGATGCGCCTGCCGGTCGGCTCCTTTGGACAGCTCGGCCTCCTCTACGGCCGTGTGGGGCTGAGCGACATCTCGCAGACCGTGGATAGCCCGGATCCCACGGGGAGCGTGATCCCGGTTTACACGTTCGCGGTCGGCGCGACGTGGTCGCGTCTGGTCGGTGCGACGAGCATAGGGGCGACGCTCGCGTTTCACCAGACGCGTCTCGACGTCGCCCGCGCAAACCGGTGGACAATCGACGTCGGTGCGAGCCGCCCATTGTTCGGCGACCGGCTGCGCCTGGCCGCCGCTACGCACTTCTTCTCCTCGCTCAAGACCAATGATCCGTCACAGGATGTCTACGCAGGCATCGAGGGGCGGATCTGGAAGGGTCCCCTGGCCAGCGACCGCGTGGTCGTTCGGGGCCGCTACGGAATCTCGTTTGCGCACGGATTCGCGGTCGATCACCAGTTCGGAGTGGGGGCGGAGTTCGCAAAGACCGTCGCCCTCGATCTCATGCTGGCCCGTGAAGGGGGCTACAGCGATGGGGCGCATTGGCGGCCCGTCGCCGGCCTGCGGCTGGTGATCGGCAAGTACCGGGTCACGCTGGCGCGTGACGCCGGTATCAACGACCTCGGCTCGGCATACCGGGTCGGCGTGGACATGCGTTTCCGTTGAGCGTTGACCTCCTGAGTCTGACGCCGGCGGCGGCGCGCGCCGCGCTCGAGGAGTGGCTCGCCCAGCGGGGCGAGCCGCCGTATCGCCTGCGCCAGGTGTTCCCGCGTCTCTGGCAGCGGCCGATCGGCGGTTGGGCCGAGGCCACAGATCTCGCCGTCCCGCTGCGAGCTGCGTTGCATGCGTCGGTTCCGTTACGCCGATTGACCCTGCGCACACATCAAGTCTCGAGTGACGGCACCGAGAAGTTTCTCTGGGCTCTGGATGACGGCGAAGCGATCGAATCGGTCCTGATCCCCGAAGGCAAGCGCCGTACCCTGTGTATCTCGTCGCAGGCCGGCTGCGCGCTCGGCTGCGTCTTCTGCGCCACGGGACGTATGGGATTTCGGCGCAACCTCTCCGTCGCCGAGATCGCCACGCAGGTCCGCGAAATGGTGTTGCGCGATCCCACGCGGAAGCCGACGAACGTCGTGTTCATGGGCATGGGCGAGCCGCTGCTGAACTGGGACGCCGTGGATGCGACGCTCACGATTCTCAATCAGCCAGAAGGATTCGGCATCGGGGCGCGTCACATCACCGTTTCCACGGTGGGGATTCTTCCCAACCTCGCCAAATTTGCGGGGCGCAGCGAGCAGTTCCGGGTGGCGGTGTCCCTGCATGCGCCCAGCCCGGCGCTGCGACGCGAGCTCATGCCGATCGAAAAGAAGTACACGCTCGCCGAGCTGATGCAGGCGCTGAAACAGTTCCGGCGGCGGGTGACGCTCGAGTACGTGCTGATCGGCGGAACGAACGACTCCCTCGAGACAGCCGACCAGCTTGCGAAGCTTGCCCAGCCGCTCGAGGCGTTGGTGAACTTGCTGCCGTTGCATCCCGGCGGCGCTCCGGACCTCACGCCGAGCACGCGGGCGCAGATGCTCGCGTTCCAACGGCGCCTGAAGCAACGGGGAGTGGAAGCGGTCCTGCGGCGCAGTCGCGGGCTGGATATCAGCGCGGCCTGCGGCCAGCTACGGGTGGAAGTCGAAGCGCGCGCTGGACGCAAAGTCCGCGCCGAGGAGCACGCTCACATCGAGTAGCTTGGAGCTGTCGAGCTGCACTGCGACGCGACCCTGCCCCAGCGCTGCTCGCACCCGCTTCCCAACCTGCTCGGCGCCGCGCCGCACGATGATGAGCGTGGAATCGAGCCCAGTCTCCGCCGCGTTGCCGAAGTAGACCACGTCGATTCCCGCCCGGCGCAAAGCCCTCGTGCCCACGCGCGCGTCACCCGCGCGTCCGTTGGCGTTCAGCACCTCGACCGTGATTGCGGGACCGCGATCGCCTGGTACGGGATGCGTCTTCGTCGCATCCCTGCCGCAGCCACCGACAACGACTGCAACGACCACGAACGCCGGGATCTTCACGGCCGTCCGGCCGTCCGGCCGTCAGGCCGTCCGACAAGTTGGTTCCAGAAGCCCACGGTTTCCGGCGCTAGGCGCCACCGTGACCGGAGTACCCACCCGATCCGCCGTCGCGCGACTTCCACGAGGATTGCATCACGCTCGGTTGGAACCCTCCGCGCGAGATCCGCCCGGTCTGCGGGATCTGTGGCCCGACCAGGCTCTAGAAAATCGGCGAGGTACAGCATCCGTCCGACGTCATCCCAATCCGGGGATCCAATCGTGTGGTAGCGCACCGCAGCGAGCACCCCAGGGTCGCGTTCCCCCGCCGCCGCGGCGCGATCCGCCGCGGCCGGGCCATGCGACAGCGGGTCGGCGAACGGGGGGAGCGCGTCGCGCAGTGCGTCATGCAGCCAGCCGGCGCGGAGCCACCGGTCCCGCTCCGTCGCGCTGACGTGCATCGCGTCTGCCCAGCTGCGCAGCAGCGCGACCACTCGCTCGATGTGCGCGCGACGCTGCGCGGACACCTGCGCCCACGCCGGCAGACTCACCGCGTGACTCGGGGGTCCGCACCGATGCCTTCGCCCAGCACGACGTTGTCGATCAGCCTGGTCGTGCCGACGCGCGCCGCCACCAGGGCCACCGTGTGCGCCGTTACGCGGCTGACCGGCTGGACGCTGTCATCGACCAGGGCGCAGTACTCCGGTGTGACGTCGGGCACCCGCATCGCCTCGAGACCGGCGCGCTGCACGTGTGCCGGGTCGGCGTCGCCGCCACGCCACGTCTGCTCGAGTGTTCTGAGCGCGCGCGAGAGCGCGAGCGCGGCTCGGCGCTCGTCCTGATTGAGGTAGGTGTTGCGCGACGACAGCGCGAGGCCATCCAGCTCGCGCACGGTCGGAGCCACGTCGATCGTCAGCGGGAAGTCGAGGTCCTTCACGAGCCGCTTCACCAGCATGGCCTGCTGAAAGTCCTTGCGGCCGAACACGGCGACATCGGGTTCGACGATGTGAAACAACTTGGCGACCACGGTGAGCACGCCGATGAAGTGCCCGGGCCGGGCTGCGCCTTCGAGCGTATCGGCCGCCGCTCCCGGAATCACGCGGACGAGCGGTTCGCCGCTGTACATCGCGGCGCCATCCGGTACGAACAGGCAATCCACCTCTCGTGCCTCGGCCAGCTGGCGGTCGCGCGGGAGATCACGGGGATAGCGGGCGAGGTCCTCGGTCGGCCCGAACTGCAGCGGGTTGACGAAGATGCTCACGACGACGCGGTCGGCCAGCGCGCGGGCGCGGTCCACGAGGCGCAGATGGCCTTCGTGGAAATATCCCATGGTGGGGACGAAGCCGATCGTGTGACGACGAGAGCGCTCGGCGCGAGACCAGGAGCGCATCTCGGACAGGTTGGAGAGCTCGCGCAACTAGAACTCGCGCTTCTTCATCTCCGAAAAGAAGTCGCGCCGCTCGATGTCATCGTCCGTCGATTCCGGCGGCAGCGTCGGGTCATAGCGCTTGCGCGCTTTGGGTTTGGCCTTTGCCGCCTTGGCGATGTTTTTCTTGATCAGCTTGGCGAGCTTTTCGTCTTCCGTCTTCGACACTGCGCCTCCCTGCGGTCGGAATGAACAATAATCAATGATCAGTAATCAATGATCAAGGATTGATCATTGATCATTGATCATTGATCATTTCCCAAAGGAGTGCTCCGGTCCAGGGTAGCGGCCCTCCCGCACCTCCGCCGCGAATACCCGCGCTGCCTCCCGCACGTCCTCCGCCAGCGCCGCGTACTTCTTGACGAACTTGGCGGTGAACTGGTCGTTCAAGCCGAGCATATCGTGGAGCACGAGCACCTGGCCGTCGCACGCCGGACCGGCGCCGATGCCGATCGTGGGGATCGTCAGGGATTTGGTGATCTGCGACGCGAGCGGCGCCGGCACGAGCTCGAGCACCACGGCGAACGCCCCGGCATCCTGCAGCGCCATCGCATCCGCCTTGAGCCGTACGGCAGCCGCATCGTCGCGGCCCTGCACGCGATAGCCGCCCAAGGCGTGCACCGACTGCGGCGTCAGCCCGATGTGACCCATGACGGGAATCCCGATCTCCACGAGGCGGCGCACCGTCACGGCCATCGGCTGCCCGCCTTCGATTTTCACCGCGTGGCAACCCGTCTTCTTCATGGCGCGGCCGCAGTTCCGCAGCGCGTCCTCAGGCGACACCTGGTAAGTGAGGAACGGCATATCACATACGACCATGGCGCGCTCGGTGCCGCGCCGCACCATGGTGGTGTGATAAATCATCTGGTCCAGCGTCGCCGACAGCGTGGACGATGCCCCCGCGAGCACCTGGTTCAGCGAGTCACCGACCAGAAGAATGTCGACACCGCTGGCATCGAGCAGGCGCGCGAACAGCGCGTCGTAGCACGTAAGTGACACGATGCGCTCGCCCTTCTCCTTCATCTCGAGCAGCCCGCGGGTCGTGATGCTAGACATGTTCTCCTTCCAGCTCGACGATCTCCCGCTGCCAAAAATCGCGGTTCGGCAGCTCGGGATGGGGAATCGTCAGATCCGGTTCCCGCACCGTGTGGTTGCCATAGCGAACGATATCGAGGTCGAGCGTCCGCGGCCCCCAGCGCTCGCGTCGCTCTCGGCCCCGCTCCGCTTCGATCCGCCGGCAGTGCGCGAGCAGCTCCGCCGGCGGCAACGTCGTTTCGAGCAGAACCATTTGGTTCAAATACGGCGACTGCGCAACCGGTCCGAGCGGCGCGGTTTCCTCGACGCGGGACGCAGCGATCAGGCGCGTGCCCGGCAGCGCACCCAGGCGCGCGCGCGCATGCGCCAGGTGTGCGGCGCGATCGCCCACGTTGGAGCCGAGGGCGACGAAGGCTCGTTCAATTGACGTTGGCGAATCCGCGCGTCAAGTCGCGCAGCATCGTCGCGACCTGTTCCAGGTCGCGCGTGGCCCGCTCGAGGTCGGTGAGACCTTCGGCCGCCTGGACCGCGCGCGTGGCCACGTCGTCGGCTTCGACGCGGTTTTGGCCCGCAATGCTCGCCACGGCGTTGATGCGCTCGCGCAGGCGCGCGAAGGCCTGATGCTGTTCGCCGGCGGCCGCCGTGATACGGCCCGCGTGCGCCGTCGCTTCCGCCGTCGCGGCGACGATCGCATCGAGCGCTTCGAGCGCCGCGGCCGAGAGCTCCTCGACGCCCCCGACGTTGACCTGGCCGCGGCGCATCTGCTCGACGACTTCGCCGACCTGGGTGTGGATCTCCTGCACCAGATCGCCCGCTTCCGCGGCGGCATTGGCGCTCTGCTCGGCGAGCCGGCGCACCTCGTCGGCGACGACGGCGAAGCCTTTGCCGTGCTTGCCGGCGCGCGCCGCCTCGATGGCGGCGTTCAGCGACAGCAGGTTCGTCATGTCGGCGAGCTCGCGGATCGACGCGATGAAGCCGGTGATGCGGCGGCTCACCTGCCCGAGCTGCTGCACCTTGCTCGAGCTTTCGCCGACGAACGTCTTCAGGGCGACCAGCCGCTCGATCGCCTCGCGGATCTGGGTGCGGTTGCGGCTCGCAACGTCGCTGGCGGCGGTCGAGGCGCGGGCGGCGCCCGCGCCGTCGTCGGAGACGCGACGCGAGACCTGCGCGAGCGTCTCCGTGGCCTCGAGCCCGCCGGAGACTTCGCCTTCTTCCCGCCGCACACCCTCCCGGATCACCCCCGTGGATTGCGCCACCGCCGCCGCCGCGCCCTTCAACGTCTCGGCCGTCTGGGCGATCGTGGCGAGCTGGCGCGTCATCCGCTCCACCGTTTCGACGAGCGGGCGGCGCAAGTCGGTGATGTGGACCGCGGTGGCCAGCTGGCTCGCGAACGTCGTGATCGTCAGGATGTCCGAGCGCCGGTAGCAGTTCTTCTTGTGGTGCTCGATCTCCAGCGTCCCGATCACCTGATCGCCGAATTTGAGCGGCACGATCACGAGGCTCTGGACCTCGAGCGGCGCGTCGGCGACCCGCTTATCGCGCGTGACGTCGTCGATGACCACCGTCTCCCCACTCGTCGCGACGCTCCGGCGCAGCGCTTGGGTGTCGTCCGACGGCTCGCCTCGCTGCTCGCGGCCGCGCTCGGAGCGGTGCACCAACGACATGACGCCCTCGTGCAACCGGTAGATGCGGAAGTCCCCCCAGTCCACCAGCCGGTTCGCCAGCCGCTCGATCCGCTGGAAGGAATCTTCGAGGCTGATGTTGGCGGTGATCACCGCTTCCATCGCGTGGATCTTGTTCAGCTCCTCCGCCGAGACGGCTTCCTCGATCATCTGTTTGAGCAGCAGACCGAGGAACGTGAGCACGAGGCCGACGAGGATCCAGGCGCCGATGTCAGCGAAGGCGACGACGGCGCCGACGAAGATCGTGACGGCAAGGAGCGTCGCGGCGTAGGCGATCACCTCGTAGCGCACGATCATCAGCCGTTCCGCCGGCTCGAGCTTCGCGCGGATGATCAAGCTGAGGTAGAACAGCACACGGCCGAACACGAAATAGGCGAGGGCGTAGCCGGCGAGCACCGGCAGCAGCTCGATGTTCAGCACCGGGACGCCGTTCGGCATGTCGAGCCAGTGCAGGCCGGCCGCGTACACACCGTAGGCCGCCACCAGGGTGATGACCTCCCGGCCGAGGTTGATCCACGCGACGCGCAACGGCTTCCGCTGCCACAGCCAATCGGTGATGACGGTTGCGCCGGCGATCGCGAGCGCGGTGCCCGGGACGCCGACCAGCAGGCTGCCCGCCAGCCCGACGAGCGCGGTCTGCGTCAAATACGAGTATTTGCTGAGCGGCACGGAGAGACCGCGGAGCGCCACGGCGCTTCCCAACATCACCACGAGCTCGGGCACCTGCGACAACCAGCGGGGATCGGCCACGAGCACCGCGATCAAGAGCGCCGCGCCCACCAGCGCGAGCGCCTGACTGTAGAGGCCGACGAAGCGCGCGATTCTCATGCGTGCACCGCCGCGGCCAGCTCGCGCGTGAGCCGCTCCACGCCCGCGACACCGCCGTTGGTCAGCGCATCCATCAGCGCGCTGCCGACGATGACGCCGTCCGCCGAGCGCGCCGCGGCCGCCGCCTGCGCCGGCGTGCCGATGCCAAAGCCGACCGCGACCGGGAGTCGAGCCGGAGCCGCCGCCCGGACGCGGTGCACCTGGGCGTCGAGATCGGGCGGGACATCGGCCCGCGCCCCCGTGACGCCGAGTCGTGAGATCAGGTACACGAACCCGGTGGCGCCTGACAATGCGGTCGCTAGTCGTCGGTCATCGGTTGTCGGGGCGACCAGGCGAATCAGCGCGAGCCCGCTGCTCGTCACGGTCTGCTCGACGGCCGGATCGGCGCCCGCTGGAAGATCGGTGAGCAGCACACCCGCGGCCCCCGCCGCGTGCGCGTCGGTGGCGAAGCGCTGCACGCCATACGCCAGGACGGGATTCAAGTACGTCATGATGATCACGGGCACCGCGAGCTCGGCCTGGCGGACCAGCGCGAGCACGCGCGGCACGGTCATCCCCTGCTCCAGCGCGGCCTGGGTCGTGCGCTGAATCGTCGGACCATCCGCGAGCGGATCGGAGAACGGCACGCCCACCTCGACGAAGTCCGCCCCGGCGTCGGCCACTCGCTGCAGCGCGTCGAGGAAGACGGCGGGTGTGGGATAACCGGCTGTGAGATATGGAATGAGCGCCCGTGACGTGCCGAGCGCCCGCCACCGTGCCGCGATGGCATTTTCAGACAAAGTAGTCGCTGACGTTGATACCGTATTTGACCGGGTCTGTGACCTTGACGATCGTGCGCGGGAAGTTGCCGTTCGCGTCTTTCTCCGAGAGATCGACGACCGTGCCGGGGTTCAAGAGCGCGCCGTCCGGTGTCGTGACGAGACGCACCACCGGCCGATGGACGTGGGCCACGTCGGGATTGGCGTTGTGCACCAACGCGACCTCGTACGTGTCGAGAATGACGCACGTGCCGACCGGGTAAATGCCGATGAGGTTGATGAACGCTTTGACGACGACGGGGTCGTAGCCGCGCCGCGGGTTCTCCCACATCTCCTTGAGCACCTGATCCGGCTGAATCGGCACGGTCTGGTACACGCGCCGGCTCGTCGCGGCATCGAAGCCGTCGGCGACCGCGATGACCTTGGAATAGATGGAGAGCTGCCGCCCGCGGATCGATTTCGGATAGCCCGTGAGGTCGGTCTTCATGTGGTGCTCGTAGGCGACCACCATGCCGCGGTAGGGGATCTCGCCGTAGCCGCGCAGCCCGAAGAGCGTCAGCACGCCCAGCCAGGGGTGCGCCTGCATGATCCGCCACTCCTCTTCGGTGAGGCCCCCTTCCTTATTCAGGACCTCCAGCGGCACGCGTGACTTGCCGACGTCGTGGAACAGCGCCGCCATGCCGAGATCGTACAGCTGCAACTTGGTCAGGCCCAGCTTGCGTCCCAGCGCGACGGAGAAGATGCAGACGTTGACCGAATGGGTGAACGTGTACTCGTCGTAGTCGCGCAGCGTGGTCAGTCCCACCAGCGACGACTCATTGTTGAGGACCTGGTCCACGATCGCCTGCACCGCGCGCTTCACCTTCTTCACGTTCGCGGTGCGGCCCATGCGAATGCTGTTGATGACTTCTTTCGTCACGGCCACCGATCGCGCATAGGTGCGCTTGGCGGCTTCCTTCTGCCGCTCCTCTTCCTCAACATCCTCTTCGGCTTCGAGCGGTGGCTCGACGCTGACGTGCGAGACGCCGCCATCGCTGAGCTTCTGCGACAGCTCGAACAGTTTGTTGGGGTTCGCTTCCTTCGCGGCATAGGCCAGCAGCAGCGACACGAACACCTGCAGCTGTTTGCGGTCCACCCCTTCATCGACGCGGACGGCGCCAATCCCGCATTGCTGGAAGACGTTCAGGATGTGCGAGAACGACGCGTAGTTGTCGAGGTCCAGCCGCAGGCGCGTCGAGTTGACGAAGATGAACTCACCCTGGAGCCGGATCTCGAGCTCGCGTTCCACGTCCAGCAGCTGCTTGGTCGTCGCGGCCAGATCGTCGAGCGCCTTCTGCACCTGCGTGTTCTCGATCGGATAGAGCTTGAGCGACCGAAATGCCGTGTAGAGGACGATGAGGAAGTCCCGTCCGGCATGGCGCAGGAAGCCGTCCGTCGTCTGGACGGTCTCCATCATCGTGGGCCGCTTGCCGCCGGGCGCCGTCATGTTCCGGCGGGTCCCACGTCGCGCAGCGCGCGACTCACGGCGTTCCGCACCAGCGCTTCCTTATCCTGCGTCACCTTCTGCAGGATCTCGCGGGCGGCGGGTGCGCGAATCTTGCCGAGCGCCATCGCCGCGCAGGCACGCGTCTCGGGGTCTTCTTTGCGCGCGAGCAGACCGCCTTTGGCCACGAGCAGCTTCTCGAGCGTCGGGATCCCGGACTCCCCCGCCAGCGCGCCGTACGCTTCGAAGAACGCCATCTTCTCGGTGAGGTCGGCGTCCTTGAGCTTGTTGCCGACGACGGCGGCTTCGATGCGCGGGAATGCATTCCGGTGGCCCCGCTGGCCCAGGAACTTCACGGCCGTGATGCGCACGTCCCGCTCGGCATCGTCGATGGCCTTCTCGAGCAGGCGGGTGGCACTGGGGCTGCCGATGTTCGTCAGCGCCTCCACGACGGCGAGTTTGAGATCGCGCTCACCGCGCTCCAGCAGCGGGCCCATCCCGTCGGGCGCTCCCGGAAGCTTGAGGCGCCCCGCGAGCCGGACCATCTCGAGCTGCACCGCGGGGTCGGCGCTGGCCAGCGCCTTGAGCACTTCCGCCGCGTGCGCCTGCGCCAACCGCTCGGCCGAGTTTTGCACGAGCTGCTTCACGCGCTCGTTCGTGAGCTTCGGCAGCCATCCCATGAGCGTGCCGAGCGCGTCGGCCCGCAGCTCGCCAAACAGCTCGCTCAACTCTTCTTCGGTGGGATGCGTGGTCGCTTCATCGAGAGACTGCAGCAGCTGCGCCAGCGCGTCGGCCTGCGACAGCCGCGCCGGCAGCGCCTCCAGGATCTGGCGATGCTCGGGAATCAGCTCGCGGGCGCGCTGCAGAATCACCTTGCATTCGCGCAGGATGAAGGCGACCGACCGAAAATCACCGGCGCCGAGCAGGTACGGAATGAAGTTTTCGACGATCGAGATCAGCTCGGCGCGGACCGTGCCGTACGTCTGCAGCTCCATCAAGTCGAACAGCATCGCGAGCACATTGCCGCGCAGGTCCTGCGCGTACTCTCGCTCGACTTCCTTGTGGAGATACTCGATCTCCTTGTCGTCGAGGAAATAGAGCGTCGTGTCGAAGTCGTCGATCGACACCAGGCCGTCGCGCTTCGGTGGGGCCTCTTCCTCGACCTGACGGCGCACGGTCGTCGGATCCGCCGAGCCGCCATCGCCCCCGGGCGTGCCGCCGCCACCGATGGTCGGCGCACCCTTCTCGGCGCGCTCGATCGGCACCGCGTTTTCGCTGGCGAGCTCGCGGAATGTGTACGTGACGAACTGGAAATCTTCCGCCCACAGCAAGGTCAGCAGGTCGTCGGGCGCGTCTGCCTGCAGGTTTTTCGCCTGCTGCAGCACCGCGAGGAACCGCACGATTTCAGCATCCTCCACGCCCGGCTTGAACGTGAGCGAGCGGACGCCGTCCTTGTAGAGCGTCCAGGCGATGCTCTCGTGGCGCTGGTCCTGGCTGTAGATGGGGTGATCTTCCCACCGCATCTCCGTTTCCCCGATGTCGAATATCAGATCGTCGGTGGCCTGCCAGATCTGGCGGAAGGCGCTGCGGATGTTGTCGACAGCGCGCTGATAGACGGGATTGTTCGGGAGGTAGAGCTGCGTCGCCCGCATCCCCTTGCTGACGACCTGCATCAGCTCCTCGACCTGTGATGGCGGGAGGGCCAGCTCGGGGATCTGGGCCTGCGGATTGGTCAGAGCGCTGCTCCCGTAAGCTCGGCAACCATGGCGACGTCCTTGTCGCCACGACCACTCAGGTTGATCAGGATGAGTTCGTGAGAGGCTCGCCTCGTCTTCATGACCCAGGCGATGGCGTGGGCGCTCTCGAGAGCCGGAAGAATGCCTTCCAGTCGCGACAGGGCGGCGAAGGCGTCCAGAGCCTCCTGATCCGTCACGGCTTCATACAATACGCGACCGGTGTCTTTCAGGTAAGCATGCTCGGGACCGACGCCCGGATAGTCGAGACCGGCCGAAACACTGTGCGCCGGTTGAACTTGTCCGTCGGCGTCCTGGAGCAAGTAGCTCTTGCTGCCGTGGAAGACGCCGGGCCGCCCGGCGCCCAGGGTGGCCGCGTGTTTATGCGTCCCCACGCCCTCCCCCGCCGCTTCGACGCCGACTAATTGCACCGATGTGTCCTCGAGGAATGCGGTGAAGATCCCCATCGCGTTCGACCCGCCTCCCACACAGGCCACCACGGTGCTCGGCAGGCGACCGACTTGCTCCAGCATTTGCGCGCGCGCCTCACGCCCGATCACCGACTGGAAATCGCGCACCAGCCGCGGGAACGGGTCAGGGCCCACCACCGAGCCGATGATGTAGTGCGTGGTCATGACGTTCGTGACCCAGTCGCGCAGCGCTTCGTTGGTTGCGTCTTTCAGCGTGCGGGTGCCTGATGTGACCGGCACCACCTTCGCGCCCATCAGCTCCATGCGGTAGACGTTGAGCCGCTGCCGCCGCATGTCCTCTTCACCCATGTAGACCACGCAGTCGAGACCAAAGCGCGCGCAGACGGTCGCAGTGGCCACGCCGTGCTGTCCGGCACCCGTTTCCGCGATGATGCGCCGCTTGTTCATGCGCTGCGCCAACAGCACTTGGCCGAGGGTGTTGTTGATCTTGTGGGCGCCGGTGTGGTTCAAATCCTCTCGCTTCAGCAGGACCTGCGCACCAACCTGGGCCGACAGCCGCGGAACCGCTGTGATCGGCGTCGGACGCCCGACGTAGTTCTTGAGGAGCGCCTCGAGCTCGGCCCAGAATCGCGGATCGTTGCGCGCCGCCTCGTACACACGGGCCAGCTCCTCGAGCGCATGCATGAGCGTCTCGGGGACATAGCGGCCGCCGTAGGGGCCGAAACGACCCGTATCGATTGCCGTCATCGTTGATTCCCACCCTCAAGGGTGGGCTCGGCATACATTGTCCTTAAGGACAATGCTTGCCGAGCACAGGCTTCAGCCTGTGAACAAATCACGAGCGAACTCCCATCTGTCTTTTCACCCCCACCAGCCCACGCACCGCCCTTTCCGGATCGCCCTGTCGCGCCACGCTCGTTCCGACGAGCACGAAATCCGCGCCTGCCGCCGCGACCCGCTCCACATCCGCCCGGCTCTCGATTCCGCTCTCGGCGACCACGGCAACGTGGTTGGGGACTTCCCGAATCACGGCTTCGGCCCGCCGCAAATCGATCGCGAATGTCGAGAGATCCCGCGCGTTGACGCCGATCGCGCCCGGCCCTGCCGCGAGCGCCGGCTCGAGCTCCGCGACGGCGTGCACCTCGATCAGCGTCGGCAGGTGCCACACGGCCGCCGCCCGCGCGAGCGCTTGCAGTCTGTCCGGGGCCAGCGCTCGCACGATGAGCAGCACGGCGCTCGCGCCCGCCGCTCTCGCCTCCATTATCTGCAGCTCATCGAGGATAAAGTCCTTGCGCAACACCGGCACCCGGACGGCCGCTGCAACGCGCTCCAAATCCTCGAGCGACCCTCCAAAGTGCGCTTCGTCAGTGAGCACCGAAACTGCCACGGCCCCGCCGCGCTGGTAGGCGCGCGCGTGGGCAACGGGATCGAGGCCCTCGCGAATGGAGCCCTTCGATGGTGACCGTCGCTTCACTTCGGCAATCACCCCGACCGTCGGTCCTGGCTTGCCCAGAAACGACCGTGTCGGTGCCTTTCGAGCAGCCAGCTCCAGCTCGCCGGCCCGCTGTTTGAGAGCCTCGACGCGCACCCGAGTTACGGCCAGAATAGCGTCTAGCGTCGGAGGGCGTTGGTTATTTGGCATCCTTGCATTCGGTCGATATTCGGGTAGATTAAGCTTCGGCTTATCTTCGGGAGCGAATATGCCGGTCACGCGGCGCCAGCGCGAGATCCTCGATTACATCGGGAAACACATCGAAGAGAAGGGCTACGCGCCCAGCTTCGAGGAAATTGCCCGCCAGTTCGGGTTTCAGTCGCTGGCCACCGTCCACGAGCACCTCACCAATCTCGAGCGCAAAGGGTACATCCGCCGAACCCATAACGAGAGCCGGGCCATCGAGGTCGTCCCTCCCAAGGGTCAGACCGGCGCCACCGAGCTGCCGTTGCTCGGCCTGGTCGCCGCCGGCTCCCCCATCGAGGCGGTGACGGGTGACGAGACGATTGCGGTGCCGGATGAGCTCCTGCCGAGGCGCGGGCGCAGTTACGTCCTGAAGGTGCGCGGCGACTCGATGATCGACGAACACATCAAAGACGGCGACTACGTCGTTGTTCAGGAACGCAACCAGGCCGACGCCGGCCAGACTGTGATCGCGCTCGTCCATGGTGAAGGCGCCACGGTCAAGCGGTTCTACCGTGAGCCCGGCGGGTGGATCAGGTTGCAGCCCGCCAACGACACGCTCCAGCCGCTGCGGCTCAATGAGCGCGACGTCATCGTCCAGGGCGTGGTCGTCGGCGTCATTAGGAAATACTAGCCGTCGCTTTGCGCAGCCGATCGAGCGCCGCACGCGCCGCGCCGGACGCGACGACCTCGCGCGCCCGGCCGATGCCTTCGGCGAGCGAGCCTGCGATTCCCGCCACGTAGATCGCCGCACCCGCGTTGAGCAGCACTGCCGCCAGTCCCGACGGATCGGCCGACCCATTCCCCAGAATTCGCTCCAACCGCTCGGCGTTGGCGGCTGGCTCCCCGCCCTGCAGCGCTCCCACGTCCGTGATGCCGAGACGGAAGCGTTCGGGATCGATTTCCCAGCTCCGCACCGTGCCGTCCTTCACCTCCCACACATCGGTCACGCCATACGGCGAGATCTCATCCATGCCCACACGGCCGTGCACGACAAGGGCGTGCTCGGCGCCGAGCCGCACGAGCGCTTCGGCCACGACGGAGGCGCGATCCGGTTCGGCGACGCCGATGACCTGCCGCTGCACGCCGGCCGGATTCGCGAGCGGCCCGACGAGATTCATGAGGGAGGGCGTCCCCAGCTCACGCCGCACCGCGCCCACATGCTTCATCGCCGGGTGGAAACTGGGAGCGAACAGGAAGACGACACGCGCTTCATTCAGCACGCGGCTCGCGGCCTGAGCGTCGAGCACGATGCGTATGCCGAGCGCCTCGAGCACGTCAGCCGAGCCGCAGCGTGAGGTAAACGAGCGGTTTCCGTGTTTCGGGACGACCGCTCCGGCCCCGGCGGCGACGAGTGCCGCGACCGTCGAGATGTTGAACGTGGGGACGCTGCCACCGCCAGTCCCGCAGGTGTCGACGAGGTGGTCGTGTGCGGCGCTCACGCGCACCATCGCATTGCGCAGCGCGCGCGCGGCGCCGGCGAGCTCGTCGGCGGTTTCGCCTTTCGCGCGCAGCCCCATGAGCAGCCCGCCGATTTGCGCGGGCGTCGCTTCGCCGCTCATCACGACGCCGAAAACCTCGGCGGTTTGATCTTCGGACAGCGATTGACGGTTCGCGAGCGCGGTGAGCGCGCGGCGCAGCGGAGAATCCATGAGGAGTTAAGGCTATCACCCTTGTCAAATAGTGACAACGAGTTGCATCTTTCCCCGCGTGACGAGCCGTTCCCCCCGGCCCTTCCTCGCGGTGGTCCAATACGACGGGGGCGGCTTCGCAGGGTGGCAGCGGCAGCCTGTCGACCGCACGGTTCAGGCCGAGTTCGAAGCGGTACTCGAACGGTTAATGGGTCGCCGCACGCCGGCGACCGGCGCAGGGCGCACCGATACGGGCGTCCATGCTCTTGGGCAGGGCGTCAGCTTTCTGGGCAGCGAGCGCTGGGCAGCGCAACCGAGCGATCTGCGTCGCGCGCTCAATGCGCTGCTGCCGCGCGAGATTTGGGTTCAGCAGGTGCATGTGATGCGGCCCGGTTTCGATGCACGGCGCAGCGCCACGGCGCGGCGCTATCGGTACCTGATCGGTACCGATGAGGGTGCAGCGTCGCCGTTCCGCAAGCCGTACGAATGGGCCCTGGGTCGAGCGCTCGATGTCGGCTCGCTGGAGAGCGTCGCGGCGGCCCTGATTGGCGAGCACGACTTTCGCGGCCTGGCTGCGGCCGGCGCGAACACCGCCCACTACCGATGCCGCGTGGCGCTTGCGCAATGGGCGCCGCGTGCGGACGGAGTGGGGATGGCGTTCACGGTCGAGGCCGATCGATTCCTGCATCACATGGTGCGCTTCATCGTGGGCACCATGGTCGACATCGCGCTCGGCCGGCGCCCGCCGGCGGATTTCCCCCGTCTGCTTGCTGCGACTGATAATCTGGCGGCCAGCCCGCCTGCCCCGGCCCAGGGTCTGTACCTGGAAGCGGTGCAGTATCCTCCGGAACTCTACGCCGAGGAGTCTACGACATGAAGTTTTTCCTCGACTCCGCAAATCTCAAAGACATCAGCTGGGCTGCACAGGCAGGCCTCATCGATGGCATCACGACCAATCCTACGTTGCTGTCGAAACAAGCGGGCGATCTCGATCCGCGGGACGTGCTGAAGGAGATCTGCTCGCTGGTGGACGGACCCGTGTCGGCGGAGGTGGTCGCCGTCGATGCCGACGCGATGGTCAAGGAAGGGACCGAGCTCGCCAAGATCGCCGAGAACGTCGTCGTGAAGATCCCGATGCTCGAAGCCGGCATGATCGCCGTGCGCCGGCTCGCGGGCGCCGGCATCCGGACCAACGTCACACTGTGCTTCTCGAGCGTGCAGTGCCTCATCGCCGCGAAGGCGGGCGCGTCGTACGTGAGCCCGTTCATCGGGCGGCTGGATGACGTCGGACAAGAAGGGATGGACGTGATCCGCGAAGCGCGCGTCATCTTCGACAACTACAATATCGAAACCCAGATTCTCGCCGCGTCGATTCGCCATCCCCGCCACGTCGTGGAAGCGGCGATGATCGGGGCCGACGTCGCGACGTTGCCGCCCGATGTCCTGAAAAAGCTGCTGCAGCATCCGCTCACCGACCGCGGCCTCGAGCAGTTCCTCGCCGACTGGAGCAAGCTGGTCGCGCGGGCGAAGGCCGCGGTTTGAACTGGGTCTCCCCGCTCTCCACGCGTTACGCCTCTCCCGCGATGCAGGCGCTCTGGGGCGAGCGCCGCCGCATCGGTCTGTGGCGCCGGTTGTGGCTCGCCTTGATGGAAGCCCAGAAAGAGCTCGGGCTCGAGATCCCCGACGCCGCGATTGCACAGTTGCGCGTGCACCTCGACGACGCCGATCTCGACAAGGCGGCCGAATACGAGCGACGCCTGCGCCACGACGTGATGGCCCATATCCATCACCTCGGCGACCAGGCCCCCGCTGCTAGGGCCTTCATCCATCTCGGCGCCACCAGCGCCTTCGTCACCGATAACACCGATCTCCTCTTGATGCGGGAGGGGATGGGGCTGCTGTTGGGGCGGATCGGGGCCGTCCTGGTTGCGTTGGGAAAGCACGCGCGCCGCTACCGCGCCGTTCCCTGTCTGGCGTACACGCATTTCCAGGCCGCGCAACTGACCACCGTCGGCAAGCGCATGACACTGTGGTTGCAGGATTTCGCGCTGGATGCCGAGGAGCTGCTGCATCGCATCGCGACGATGCGATTTCGCGGCGTGAAGGGGACGACGGGAACGCAGGCGAGCTTCCTCGAGCTGTTCGAGGGCGATCACGCCAAAATCAGCGAGCTCGACAGCCGAGTGGCGCGCGCGATGGGCTTCAACGCGGTCTTCCCGGTGACGGGGCAGACCTACACACGTAAGCTCGATGCGCAGATCCTGGCGGTGCTCTCGGGCATCGCGCAATCAGCCGCCAAGTTCGCGACCGATCTCCGGCTGTTGCAACACGAAGGCGAAATTCTGGAGCCGTTCGAAGGCGAGCAAGTCGGTTCGTCCGCGATGCCGTACAAGCGGAATCCGATGCGCGCCGAACGGATCACTGGTCTGGCTCGCTTCGTCATCGAGCTGGAAGGGAACGCCGCGCATACCGCGGCCCAGCAATGGCTGGAACGGACGCTCGATGACAGCGCCAACCGCCGCCTCGTGATCCCCGAGGCATTTCTGGTGACCGATGCGGTGCTGGTGCTCGCAACCAATGTCGCCGCGGGGCTCGAGGTCCGCGAATCCGCCATCGCCGAGCACGTCACCGATGCGATGCCGTTTCTAGCGACCGAACGGCTCCTGATGCGTGGCGTGAAAGCGGGGGGCGACCGGCAGCATCTGCACGAGATCATGCGCGCTCACAGTCTGAAGGGCGGCAAGGACCTGCTCGAGCGCCTCGCCCGCGATCCGGAGTTCAAGCGGCTCGGCGTGCGCGCCAGAGCGGGCGAGCTCGATCCCGCCGGCTACGTGGGTCGCGCCCCGGAGCAGGTCGACGAGTTCCTCGATCACGTGCTTCCCGATTTGATGCGCTCCATCCAGGCGGCCGCGCCCGCCGCGGCAGCAGCGGAGGTTCAGGTATGACCGGTGTGTTGGTGCAAAGCAAGCTGCCCCTCCCGCTGCTTCGTCGCGGGAAGGTTCGGGAGGTGTACGAGGTTGACGAGGGCGTGCTGCTTCTTGTTGCCAGTGATCGCGTCAGTGCGTTCGACGTCGTCATGAAAGAAGCGGTCCCGCACAAGGGCGCGGTGCTCACGCAGATGAGCGCGTTCTGGTTTGAGCGCCTCAAGTCCGTCATGCCGCATCATCTGCTCACTGCCGACGCCGACGAGATCGTCACGCGCGTCCCGGCCCTCGCGCCGCACCGCGACGAGCTGCAGGGCCGCGCGATGCTGTCGCGCCGCGCAACGCCGGTGCCATTCGAGTGTGTGGTGCGTGGCTACATCTCGGGCTCGGCGTGGGTCGAATACAAGAAGTCGCAAACGCTCGCGGGTGAGCCGATGCCGCAGGGGCTCGTCGAAAGCGCGCCGCTCGATCCACCGATTTTCTCGCCCGCGACCAAGGCCGAACACGGACACGACGAGAACGTCACGTTCGACGACGTCGTAAGCGCGCTCGGCCGCCTCACCGCCGAGCGCCTCCGCGGCGCCAGCCTGGCGCTCTATGAAGCGGGCCGCGATTCCGCGGCGAAGCGCGGCATCATCATCGCCGACACGAAATTTGAATTCGGCACCACAGCGCAGGATGAGCTGATCGTCATCGACGAAATCCTCACTCCCGACTCATCCCGGTTCTGGCCCGCGGACCGCTACGAGCCGGGACGCAGCCAGCCGAGTTTTGACAAGCAGCCGCTGCGCGATTACCTGGCCGACCTGAAGCAACAGGGCAAATGGAACGGTGAAGCCCCGCCGCCGCCGCTCCCGGCCGAAGTGGTCCAGGCGACGAGTGAGCGGTATCGGGACGCGTATCGCCGGATCACTGGGAAAGAACTGGATAGTGCTTCGTGAATGGACAGGCTGAAGCCTGTGCTCGGCGAGGCGTTGTCCTTAAGGACAGTGATGACCGAGCCCACCCTTCAGGGTGGGAACAACGGTGAGGATAGCTCGTGAAGGATGGCCATTCATTGCGGGGGCGTGGGGGTTGGCAGTCGCAGCGGCATTCGTGTGGTGGCCGCTGGCGGCCGTCCTGGCGATCGTCGCGGTCTGGGTCGTCTCATTCTTTCGCGACCCCCTGCGCTCCGGTCCACGCGGTGAGCGCTATGTCGTGGCCGCCGCCGAAGGGCACGTCGTGCACGTGACCGAGCTCGACGAGCCGATGTACGTCAAGGAACGGGCGGTGCGCATTTCGATTTTCCTATCCGTCTTCGACGTCCATGTGAATCGCTACCCCGTCGATGGTACCGTCGAGCTGGTGCACTACAACAAGGGCAAATTCCTGCACGCTGCCGACGAAAAGGCGAGCCTCGACAATGAGCAGTCCTCGGTCGGCATGCGCGGCCCACGCGGCCGCGTGCTGGTGCGCCAGATCGCCGGCCTGATCGCGCGGCGCATCGTGACGGACTCCAAACCCGGCGACCGCGTGACCCAGGGCGACCGCCTGGGGCTGATCCGGTTCGGCTCGCGCACCGACGTCTTCTTGCCCCTTTCGGCCCGGCCCGTCGTGAAGGTCAAACCCGGAGATCGGGTGCGCGTCGGTGGGACCGTGCTGGCGGAGTACGCGTGAGACCACCGCCGCTGCCGCTCCGCCGCGTCGTCATCGTGGTACCGAGCCTGTTCACCCTGTTCAATCTCTTCTTCGGGATCTGGGCGATGGTGCTCGCGACGCGCGGTGATTTCTACCGCGCCGGCTGGTTCATCGTCTTCGCCGGGATCCTCGACACGCTGGACGGCCGCGTGGCGCGCATCTCGGGCACCGGGACGCGGTTCGGCGCGGAGCTCGACAGCCTCGTGGACATCGTGAGCTTCGGCGTCGCCCCTGCTTTCCTTATGTATCAAGTGGAGTTCAGGGGCGGGGGCCAGGCGAGCTGGATCTTCTGCTACTTCTACGTCATGGCGGCGGCCATCCGGCTGGCGCGCTTCAACATCACGCAGGCCGGGCGCGCCAAATCGTATTTCATCGGCCTGCCGTCGCCGGCCGCGGGCATGACGCTCGCCACCTACTATCCGTTTACGCAGACGGAATTGTACGGCGCGCTGCACACCCTTCCCTGGCACCTGGTACTCACGTTCTTGATGATCGGCCTGACGATCCTGATGGTCAGCAACGTCCACTACCCGACGCTGCCACGCGCCGGGTTCCGGACGGCGAGCGGACTATTGGGACTCGCGCTGATTGTTGTTATCCTGGTATTCGGCATCTGGCAGCACGACGTTTTCCTGTTCCCGCTGGGAATCGTGTACATGTTCTACGGCGTGGCGCGCGCAATCCTGCTGGGCTTCTTCAAGGCGCCCGCCGAGGACGAGGAGGCAGAAATCGCGGGTCCGATCGTAATCGACGAGAGCGAGCAGAACTACCGGAGCCCCAGGCGTCCCGGTGCCGGGGGGGCGGCCGGGGGGGGGGGAGGGGGAGGAGCCGCATGAGCGCCTACACGGTCGAGATCCGTGTGATGCCGCGCGCCGCGCTGCTCGATCCCCAGGGCCAGGCGGTCCAGCACGCCCTGCAGGCGCTGGGCTTCGGCGAGGTGGCGAGCGTCCGCGCCGGCAAACACCTGGTCTTACAGGTACAGGCATCCACGCGCGAAGAGGCGGCGGCAAAGGCGCGCACCATGTGCGACCGCCTGCTGGCCAACCCGGTGACCGAGGACTACGAATGCAGCGTGTCGCAGTAGTCGTGTTTCCCGGCTCGAATTGCGATGCCGACACGCTCGACGCGGCTCGCGCCGCCGGATCGGACGCCTATTACGTCTGGCACCGCGATACCGACTTGCAACAGGCGGATGCGGTCATCCTGCCGGGCGGCTTCAGCTACGGCGATTATCTTCGCTCCGGGGCCATCGCCCGGTTTTCGCCGGTGCTGCGCGCGGTGTCCGCACACGCTCGCGCGGGCGGGGCCGTGCTCGGCATCTGCAACGGATTCCAGATTCTGTGCGAAGCGGGATTGTTGCCCGGCGCGCTGATGCGCAATGCCCGCCTCAAGTTTCTGTCGCGCCCGGTACGGGTGCGAGTGGAAGCGACGGACACGCCGTTCACCGGCAGTTACGAGCGTGGCGAAGAGTTGACGTTGCCGATCGCGCACGGCGATGGCCGGTACGTGGCGGATGCCGAGACGGCGGCACTACTCGAGGCAAACGGCCAGGTGGTCTTACGCTACGTGACGGAGAATCCGAACGGCTCGATGCACGATATCGCCGGCGTGTGCAACGCCGGCCGGAACGTGGTGGGGATCATGCCGCACCCGGAGCGCCGCAACGCGCAGGTCTTAGGCGGTCAGGATGGCGCCCGCGTCTTCCTCTCTCTGGAGGCTCGCAATGCGACGCAGCACGCTGG
>DASXTV010000069.1:0-160906 GCA_036505175.1 Gemmatimonadales bacterium | reverse complement strand
CGAGCCGAGCAGAAACTGTCCGATCTCGACCGCCCTCGACCGCCCGCCATTCAGCGTGAGCCAGTAGCGCAAACCGCGACGACCGCCCGTACTCCACACCGTCGCCGTCCCTGCACCGAATGCGACCGCCGCGACCGCCGCAGTTGCTTCTTGACCGCCCGCGACCGCCGCAGTTTCCTCTTGACCGCCGCCTTGTCTTTTGACCGCCGCATCTGTTTCTTGACCGCCCGGTCCTACGGTAAACCCGATGCTCTCGTTGAGTCCATCGGCCCAGAGATGCACGACGCGTCCCGTTTTCCCCTCGATGTAGATCTCGACCGAATTGCCGCGCGCATCGCGGTACAGGCGCGCTGTGTAGCCCTCGTAGGCGGCGGGGTCGTCGAGGCCGGACGTGGGGAATTGCAGAACGGGCGGGGCTTCCCGCGTGGATGCAGTTTGAATCGCAAGCAGCAAGGCCGGAAGCATGGCCGTAGATACTCCGCCCAGTCCCCACCCTTGACAAGGGCTGGATCGGGCGGCAATTCGGATGCAATAACCGTATTCCGTTGGTCAGCTGACACGCCTGCGGAGGGTAACATCGATGCGCTTCGTTCGACATTCGGCTTCGGCTCTCGCGTTCCTCACGTGTCTGTACACCATGCCTCTCACCGCGCAGAATACCGGCACCCTCAGAGGTCAGGTGGTCGACAGCACGACAAGGCAGGCTCTCGCCGGCGTCACAGTCCAAATCCAAGGCACACCGCGCTCTACCCTGACGGGACCCGATGGCAACTACTCGCTGGGCGACGTGCCGGCGGGAAGCGTCGTCGTGAGGGCGACACGGATCGGGTTTGCGCCGCGGCAGCAGGTCGTCACCGTCAGCGCTGGCGGTACGGCTGAGGCAGCGTTCGAAATGTCGCCGCAGGCGTCCTTGCTCGAGGCCGTCGTCGTCACCGGCTACGGGACGCAGCGACGGGAAGCCATCACCGGATCCGTCTCGAGCGTCGATGCCTCGGCCGCGAACGTTGGCGTGAAGACCAACGTCAGCCAAATGATCCAGGGACGCGCCGCGGGTGTGGAGGTCATTCAGAACAACGGCGAACCGGGCGCGGGGGCACAGATCCTCATCCGCGGCGGCAGCTCGGTGAGCGCTAAGAACGACCCGCTCTACGTGATCGACGGGGTACCGATCAACAACGTTGCCACCGAGCCTGATGCCAACGGGTGGACGGGCAACCCGTCGCTCGCGCGCAACCCCTTGAACCTCATTAACCCCGCCGACATCGCTTCCATCACAGTGCTGAAAGACGCAGCCTCGACGGCGATCTACGGCAGCCGCGCCTCGAACGGCGTGATTCTCGTCGAGACGAAGCGCGGTCAGGCGACGGGCGGAGCGACCTTCGAGTACGACGGTTATGTGTCGACGTCCAGTCCCTCCCGCCACCTCGACGTGCTGAACGGCAGCGAGTATCGCGCCTTCGTGCAGAGTTCGGTGGCGAATTGGCGGGCGGATTCGACCGCCTTCTGCGGCAGACATCCGACGTGTGCCGCGGACACCGCCGTGCACTATGCGGACTCGGCGGCGGCGTTTAACGCCCTCGACCCGTCGCACCTCGGGAGCCTGGGGCTGCTGGTGTCGACCGGACCCAATCCCGGTGATACCTCCAGGGTCATATACAACACCAACTGGGAAGGCGCGCTCACGCGCTCGTCCATCACGCATAATCACAATCTCGCGTTCTCCGGCGGCAGCGAAGACACGCACTACCGCGCGTCGGTGAATTACGCCAACGAGCAGGGCGTCACGCTCTCGAGCGGACTCGAGCGGATCCAGGGGCGGCTCAGCGCCAGTCACTCGGATCTCGACAATCGCCTGCGGATCGGCCTGAACGTCACGAGCTCGCGCGTCAACAACACCTACCTCACCTACGAAAACCAGGGTGGCTTCGAAGGCGGCGCGTTCGAGAATGTTGCCATCTTCAATCCGACCCAGCCGGTTACGCTCACCGATTCGACCGGGACGCATTACTACGAGGTCGGCGGGACCACGACACGCAATCCGGTAGCCTTGGCGAATCAGATCACCAACATCGGCCAGACGACGAGGACGCTCGGCAACGCCGAGGCCGAATTCGACGTGGTACATGGTCTGACGGCGAAGGTCAACGTCGGGCTGGACCACTCCAACGGCGGACGGCAGGAGTACTACCCCCTCGCAAGCCCGCTGGGCAGGGCGCTGGGGAACGGGTTCGCACAGGTACAGAATCTGGAAAATATCACACAGACCGTGCAGACACTCCTCACCTATGACGGCCAAGTCGGCGAGGGCCACAGCCTCAACGTCGTGGGTGGCTACGAATACAGCAAGTTCAGGACCAAGTTCTTAATGGGTCGCGGCATCGGTTTCTTCACCGATGCGTACACGTTCAACAGCCTCAACGCGGCCCAGTCGAGAAACGACTCCTCCGACGCCACAGAGAGCCGGCTCGCGTCGTTTTTCGGCCGGGCCAACCTCGGGCTGAACGATCGCTTTTTCATCACTGGCGTGGTGCGGTATGACGGCTCGTCCCGGTTCGCGCCTGGACACAAATGGGCGCTGTTCCCAGGGCTGTCAGCTTCCTGGAATCTGAAGCAGGAAGGGTTCATGCAGGGTGGACCGTTTTCGCAGTTCAAGGTGCGACTCGGTTGGGGCCTCCAGGGCAATCCCACCATCGACCCGTATACCACGGAGATCACGCTCGCGAGCGGCAGCGGCGCCACATACCCGTGGGGCGACTCGCCTCATGGCGGAGTTCTGGCGAAGAGCAACGGCAACAAGGATCTCAAGTGGGAGCAGACCTCACAGGTCGACGGAGCAATCGACTTCGGCGTCTTGAACGACCGGATCTCCGGAACCGTCGAGTATTACCACAAAAACACCAAGGACCTGCTGCTGACCGTCGACGTCGCGCAGCCGTCTCTTCAGCCCCAGCAGCTCAGAAACGTGGGCCGGCTCAGCGGTCACGGCCTGGAGCTTTCCCTCGACGCTCTGGCGATCTCACGACCCGGCCTGACCTGGCGTGCGGGCCTTGTCTTCGCCGCGGACCGGAGCAAGGTGACTGACCTCGGGTGTGGTGCGGATTCAACGACCGGGCTCAAGACGTGCCCGTACTACGAGTCCGGAGACGTCAGCGGACAGGGTCAGAGCGGTGTACGGGCGGAACGCGTGATGGTCTGCGACCCCAGTCGGCCGGGGTACTGCCCGGGATATGCCTTGGGGACGTTCTACGGCCCCGTGTTCCTCGACGTCGACCCAACGACCGGGCAGCAGGTGTTCTTCTGCACCGCGGCCACTACAGGGTGCGTGAACGGACGGACGACGATCAGTGGCAACCCCGCCGCCGCCGATTACCGCGTCATTGGCAACGCCAACCCCGACTTTACCGTGGGATTCAGCAGCCAGATCACCGTCAGCCGGTTCGATGTCAGTTTCCTGGTCCGGGCCGTGGTGGGACAGGACGTGTTCAATAACACGGCGCTGGTCTATGCCAGCAAGGGTAACGCCATCGGGGGGAGTAATATCCTGCGGTCCGCGCTGACCGACCCGACCGGAATTCATGAGCCCGCGATCTACTCCTCTCGCTGGATCGAGAGTGCGTCGTTCGTGCGGCTACAGAACATCACGGTCGGGTATGACCTCCACGTGCCGTGGCTGATGCGCTCGGCGCGGAGCGCCCGGCTCTACGTGTCGGCCGACAATCTGTTCCTCCTCACGGGTTACTCAGGGCTCGACCCCGAGGTCTATTCGGGTACAGGTCTGGCAGTACGTGGTATCGACTATCTCGTCTATCCCCACCCCCGGACGATTACGGGGGGTCTCCGTCTCCTCTTCTAGGGAGCGATGTCCAATGAAGCGACCATTTGTGAAGATATCGTTCGGAGCGGGGGCGCTGCTCTGTGGGCTGCTCATCGTGCCGCAAGCGTGCACCAACCTCGATGAAACTCCGCTCAGCCTGATCACGCCCGGGAATTTCTTCCATACCGAGCCGGAAGTGCTGGCCGGTCTGGCGGGCGTCTATGCGCAACTGCGGAGCACGGCGCCGGAGGGAGGTCTCTACGATGCGAACGAGGTCGTCACCGACGAGATCGTGGTGCCGACCCGCGGCAAGGACTGGAGCGACAACGGCCAGTGGATCGATCTGCACAACATGACCTGGACGCCGACGAGCATCGCGACGACGAATTTCTTCAATGGAGCCTGGAACACGGCCTATGCGGGCGTCGCTCGCGCGAATCTGCTCCTTTCGGGACTGGCGAACTCGTCCGTTCCGAACAAGGCGCGTTATGTCGCGGAGGGCAGGACATTACGGGCCTTCTATTACTATCTCCTGATGGACATGTTCGGCGGCGTGCCGCTCGTGACCACCACGGATATCCAATTGAAGCCCCGCAGCACCCGCCGTGAGCTGTTCGACTTCATCGAAGGCGAGCTGATTGCGGCACGCGATTCCGGCTTGCCAGACACGTGGGGCCCAGGGGACAACGGGCGGGTCACCAAGGGCACCGCAGATGCCATCCTCGCCAACATGTACTTGAACGCGGGCGTGTTCACCAAGGACAACACCCCCTCGAGCCTCATCAACGCCAACGGATACAACTCGTGCCAGGGTGTAACCGTAACCGGCGGCGACGCATGCGCAGCCGCCATCGCCGCGGTGGACCGCATTCTGACTTCGGGCTATTACTCGCTGGCCGACTCCTTCCCACAGAATTTCCGCGCCGACAACTACAAGTCGCCGGAAAATATTTTCGTGGTCAAGTTCATCGCCGCGGACAATCTGGGAATGGGTGTCGCCATGGCGGCGCTCCACTACTGCCAGTATGCGCCCCTCACGCCGTGGAACGGCTTCTCGACGCTGGCGCAGACGTTCAACGCCTTCGATCCGGCCGACAAGCGTCGCAACACGATCCTGATCGGACCTCAAAGGGACGTGTTGAGTGGTGCGCTGGTGACCGTACGGGTGAACAACGCTTGTCCAGCCTATACACCCGCTAATGCGCTGGTCTTCACCGACAGCATCGGGAACATCCGCTCGGCGACCGAAGGCGAGGGCCCGCGACTCTACAAGTGGCCGGCCGACCCGGCGCACGTGGCCCAAAACAGCGGTAACGACTTCGCCTGGTTCCGCCTCGGCGAAATGTATCTGATCAAGGCCGAGGCGCAGCACGTGCTCGGGCAGGACGCTGCAGCGCTGACAACCCTCAACACCTTGCGCAACCGCACCGACCCGGTCGCGCCTCCGCTGGCGGCCGTTTCCGATACCGTGATTCTCAGGGAGCGGCTGTACGAGCTGTTCGGTGAAGTCAAGCGCCGGCAGGACCTGATCCGGTTCGGCAAGTTCACGAATCGAACCGACGCCCCATCAGGTCTGGTCGGCGGCAAGGTGGCGAGCCAGGATTACTACGTCCTGATGCCGATCCCGCAGTCACAGATCAGCGCGAACCCCCAGCTCTCGCAAAACCCAGGGTACTAATTGCCGCAGGCGCTTCACAGAGGGGCGCAGCACGCTGCGCCCCTCTTTCTTTTCCTCGCCGTGGTGGCTTGCTCCGAAACCAGGCGCGATGACGCGTCCCCGCCGCCACCCCGTGACGGCCAGTTGTTCACACTGCTGCCGTCGAGCTATACCGGCGTGAACTTCGCCAATCGCCTCTCCGACACGCGCGACTTCAACGTCTTCACCTATCGCAACTTCTATAACGGCGGTGGCGTCGCGATCGGCGATTTGAGCGGGGATAGCCTCCCCGAGATCGTGCTCACATCGAACGAAGGCGGCCCGCAGCTCTATCTGAACCTCGGCCACTTTCGCTTTCGTGACATCACGAAAGACGCCGGCATCGAGGAGCATGGCCGCTGGACGACGGGCGTCACGCTCGCCGACGTGAACGGCGACGGCAAGCTCGACATCTACGTCTGTCACGCAGGGTTGAAGCCGGGCGCGCTCCGCGCGAACACGCTCTACATCAACCAGGGCGTGACGGACGGAATCCCGCGCTTCAAGGAGATGGCCGCGCAATACGGCATCGCCGATACCGGCTACTCGACGCAGGCTGCGTTCTTCGATTACGACGGCGACGGCGATCTCGATCTCTTCTTGATCCGGAACTCGCCGCGCCCCGTCGGGACCATCGCCGTCAAGAACCAGCGCGCCATCCGCGATCCCCTCGGCGGACACAAGCTGTACCGCAACGACGGCGGCCACTTTGTCGATGTCAGCGAGCAGGCCGGCATCTACGGCCCGGAGATCGGCTTCGGCCTCGGCATCGCGGTCGGGGATGTGAATCGCGACGGCCGGCCCGACGTCTACGTTGCGAACGACTTCTTCGAGCGCGATTACGTCTATCTCAACAACGGGAACGGGACGTTTCGAGAAGTCCTCGAAGACGCGCTGCCCGTGTCGAGCTACTTCTCGATGGGCGTGGACATCGCCGACATCGACAACGACGGCTGGCCCGACATTTACACGAGCGACATGCTGCCCGAGGACGACGACCGTCTCAAGACCACGCAATCGTTCGAGTCGTGGTCGCTCTACGACGCCAAGGCCCACGACGGGTTCGACCACCAGCTCATGCGCAACATGCTGCAGCGCAACAACGCCAACGGGACCTTCAGCGACGTCGCCTGGCAGGCGGGCGTCGCGCGCACCGACTGGAGCTGGGCGGCGTTGATCGCCGACTTCGATCTCGACGGCAACAAGGACATCTTCGTCGCCAACGGTCTCGCCAAGGACGTCACCTCACAGGATTACATCGCGTTTCTCTCGAATGATCAGACCCTGATGGGGGCAACGCGCGGTGGCACCCGGCGGGCCGATTTCACGAGCCTGATCCAGGCGATGACCTCGACCAAGCTCCGCAATTACGCCTTCCGCAACAACGGGGATCTGACGTTCACGAACGTGAGCTCCACCTGGGGCATCGATACGCCGAGTTTTTCGAACGGCGCGGCGTACGGCGATCTGGATGGTGACGGCGCGCCGGATCTGGTCGTCAACAACGTAAACGACGAAGCGTTCATCTATCGCAACAACGCGCGCACACAGCTGCCGCAGAATCATTACCTGCAGGTCGCGCTCGTCGGGGACAGCATGAACCGGTTCGCGGTGGGCGCGCGCGTGACCGTGAAGGACAAGAACACGCAGTTCGTGCAGGAGCTCGAGCCGACACGCGGCTTTCAATCCAGCGTCGACTATGTCCTGACGTTTGGTGTAGGCCGCATCGATACGGTGGAGTCGCTGACCGTGGATTGGCCTGATGGTCGCACGAGTGGCATGTCTCACGTCGGCACTAACCAGAGGCTCACGATTCGCGAGGCGGACACTAGTTCCACGTCGCACGTCGGCACGTCTGCACGACCGCCGCAGTTGCCTCTTGACCGCCCGACCGCCGCAGTTGCTTCTCGACCGCCGCTGTTCAGAGACGTTACCTCTCAAGTCGGGCTGGATTTCAGTCACCAGGAAAACGATTTCGTCGATTTCGACCGCGAGCCGCTGATTCCCAAAATGATTTCACGCGAAGGCCCGTTCGTGGCCGTGGCCGACGTCAACGGCGATGGGCTGGACGATTTCTTCATCGGCGGGGCAAAAGGCCAACCGAGCGCGCTGTACGTGCAGCGTTCCAACGGCACGTTCGTCGCGACCAATCAGAAGCTGTTCGCGGCCGACTCGATCTCCGAAGACCTCGGCGCCGCGTTTTTCGATGCGAACCTCTACGTCGTGACGGGCGGCGACGAATTCTCCGATCTCGCGCCCGCCCTCGAGGACCGGCTGTACCTCGGTGACGGCCACGGACATTTCACGAAAACCACGGGCCGGCTGCCTCCGCTTGCGAACAGCGGGTCACGCGTGGCGGTATCGAACGACTACGTGTTCGTCGGCGGGCGCGTCGTGCCCGGACGGTACGGCCTCAATCCGCCGAGCACATTGCTCAAGCGCGACGGCCGCGGGCAGCTCATTGACGTCACGGCGCAGGTCGCACCCGAGCTCGCCCGCGTCGGGATGGTCACCGATGCGCTTTGGGTCGACGTCGATCGCGACGGCCGTCCGGACCTGGTGGTGGTTGGCGAATGGATGCCGATTACGGTATTCCATAACACCGGCACCAGGCTCGTTCCTACGACCGTGCGCGGGCTCGAGCACACCTCTGGATGGTGGAATCGCGTCATCACCGCCGACTTCAACGGCGACGGGCGCCCCGATTTTGTACTGGGCAACTTGGGGCTGAACTCGCGGTTGCACGCGTTACCGGCCGAGCCGGCACGCATGTACATCAAGGACTTCGGCCGCAACGGCTTCCCCGAGCAGATCGTGACGTTGTATGAGAACGGCAAGTCGGTCCCGCTCGCATTGCGCGACGAGCTGACGAGCGCCCTGCCCTACCTCAACGCGCGCTATCCCAAGTATTCTGATTACGCGGGCCAGACGGTCGAGCAGATTTTCGGCAGCGGGCTGAACGACGCGGTCCTGAAGCAGGCTGAAACGTTTGCCACCGCGCTGGCGCTCAGCAATCGCGACGGTTCCTATACGCTGGTCGCGCTGCCGCCCGCGGCGCAGATTGCGCCGGTGTACGGCATTCTGGCCGGCGATTTCGATCACGACGGAAACACGGACCTCCTGCTGGCGGGAAACTTCAGCGGCGTGCAGCCGGAGATCGGCAGCATGATGGCGAGCTACGGGCTGATGCTCCGGGGCGACGGTCGCGGCGGTCTCACGCCGTTGTCGGCGCAGCAGAGCGGGTTTGTCGTTCCCGGCGAGACGCGCGACATTCAGCGGCTCCGCACTCGGCGCGGCGACCTGTACATCGTCGCGCGCAATAACGACCGGCCGCTGTTTTTCCGCTAGCTTTGTTTCGTACGAATCAGAATCACGCCGTTGGCGCCGCGCACGCCGTACGCCGCCGTGGCGACGGCGTCACGCAGCACTTGCACCGTCTCGATATCATGGGTGTCGACGGCCGAAAGATTGCCGCTCACCGCGGGACCGAGCGGAATGCCGTTCACGACGAATAGAACTTCGTCATCGCCGAGAATTGTGTTCTTGCCGCGAAGGACGAGTTTGGAATGACCGTCCGCGGCTCGCTCGACCGTGAGACCCGGTACGCGCGCGAGCAGTAATTGCTCGAGGGACTGCCCCGGGGAATTGCGAATGTCATCGGCGGTGAGCACCGTTCCGGGCGGCCGCGGATCCGGAGACCGGTGCTCGGCGCTGCGATGCAAGCATGCGGCACACACGAGCAGGACCGGCAGGCAAACGCGCGTCACCTTCGGCATAACACCCCTTGAGGGACCCGGCAACTGAGCAAATATATCCGCAGGCGAGGACCCCCGTCAGAGCGGGGCCGGGAATGACCCCGCTCTGATCAACTCGCCATCAGCAAGGATTGGTGATGAAGATGTTGTATGTCGCGGTGGCCGTCATGGCCTTTCCGTCAGTAACCATCACTTGCAATTGCTTCTGATTCAGTCCGCAGCTGTTGATGGAGGCAAAGGTGTAGTTGGTACTACCTGTGCTGTACCACCCCGACCACGCTCCGAAGCTCCCGTTCCAGCCGTCCCGCGAGCGCCATTGATAGGTATAGGGCGTGAAGCCGCCGCCCGTACTGGCCGTATACTGTGCCGACTCGTGCAGGGCAATGTTCTGCGGCCCGCTGATCGACGTCGAGAGTGTGTAGCGATGGAAGAGATTCAGCGTATTCGCCGTGAGAGCGAGACTAAACCCGCACGTCGGACTCACGCCCGACGGAACCGGCGACTCGACGTAGCCACCCCACGGCGGAGACGACAACACGTTCAGATTCTGGTCGTACAGCGCGATATTCGTGTAGAACACGCCGTTGGCCGGGTAATCATTGCAGGTGGTCAAGTTATATACCTCGACCGCGCCGCCGGTGGCCCAGTAGAACGCCTGCACGTCGGTACTCGAGTACACGGCTGACGCGCCGCTCGTTTGGTCGGTGCCCGTGACCGTCCACGTGCAGTTCCCGCCCGCACAGTTGCTCGCCACGACGCTCCCGTGGATCGCGTCCCCAGCGGCGATCTGAACGGCGGTTGCCGGTGCGTGGAAGCAGTCGCTGCCCCCAAAGCATTTCCAGGACGCCATCGCCCAGAAATTGCCACCACCTGCTCCACTGAATCCATACTGGATGACGGGCTGCAGGATGTAGTGATTGCTCTCCAGGCCGGGGAACGTGAAATAGACCTGGTTCGAGGCGTAGGTCGCCGGCGGGACTGGTGGAACGATCCAGTCGGCTGTGATTTGTGCGAATGACGTCGATCCGGTCTGTGCTGCCTGCACCGTATCGAACTCGACCCAGTTGGGGTTATAGGCAGGTACATTCGCCTCGTTGCGCGGTCCATTACCCCGGGAGGGAAAGGCGCAGCGTGGGATGTGGCGAACCCTACCCTTTTTGTCGGTGACTACGTAGCCGTCGGGAGCTTCCTCGATCCGGGAACCGTTATCGATCCCGTGAACGCACGAGGGATGTCGCCAACCCGCCGGCGTCGCCACGTAGTCTTTGGGCACCGCTTGATCCGCGCCTTGCAGACTCGTGGAGAGCCCCGACGGCGGTGACTCCGGCTCCCGGCAGGCCTCAGCGACAAGCAGAGACGCGAATGCCGCCGGCGCAAAGAAATAGCGGAATGCTCGGCACATTACAGCCTCCCATCTAGAGGTGAAGCATGTGCGAAACAGATGGGAAGAAGGTTCTCGACGCCGCGAGACGACGGGCAATAGTCCAAATCGCCCGTGCGGTGGTCCAAAACTCAGGCCCGGAAGCGTACCTTCAGAGCAGCGGGAGAGTGCCGCAATGCGCGTCGCACGTGGCGACGCATGTTGGAGGGATCCGTAAATCCAGAAAGCCGGCGGGCATCACGCGCCGGCAGGCCCCGCGCGATCAGCTGTTCGTACGCAATGGCTCGAACATAGAGGATGAAGTGCTCGACACGCCTGAAGCCGAGGGCCAGACAGTCGACCTTCAAGGTTCGCAAGGAGCAATGAGCCAAGTCGGCGAGATCGCGCGGCCGCCGCACAAGCCAGGGGTGCCCGCACACGAGACGAACATATGGCTCGACGGGGCGAAGCACAGGCTCGAGCTCGAGCAGTCGCCCAGCGTCGATCTCATACAGCGGTCCCGCGTAACGCTCGAGCAGCGCCGTGGTGAGGGCTTGGTACGCGTGATCCCCGATGACGGCATTGATAGAAATCACTCGGACGCGAGGGTGCCGTGCGCGATCGACCCACCCGGGATCCACGGGCCTCCCGCCCACTACGAGCCAGACCTCGACATGGTCCAGGAGTGACGTTACGGTCCTGGGCAGAGGGGGATCGTGGGAGACCGTCAGATCGACAACGACCAGGTCATGCGTCGTGATCGACGTGGGAGGCGGCGTGCGCTCACACGGGACTAGCGTCACGCTGCGCCTCACCGTCTCACCGAGAGCTGTGATGAGCGCTCCCCGGGGCGGGCTGATGATGTGGACGCGGGGAAGAATTGGCTCAGGAGTCACCGGGACCTACCTTGCGGCAATGTCAGGAGGAGCCCCTTGAGACAGCCGGCAGCTTGGCAAATTTACATAATCCACGAGTGGAGCGCATTCATGAAGATCGTCGGACCTCTGTTGCTTGCATCACTCGTCCTCTGGTCGCATGCCGCGACACAGGTCCGCGTGACCTCGCCCGACGGCCGCAATCAGGTCGTGGTCACAACACACGACGGCAAGCTCTACTACGCGGTGCGGCGCGATGGCCGTCCGCTGCTGACACCCTCGATGCTGGGTTTCGAATTCCGCGGCGCCCCGCCGCTGCGCGACGGGCTGCGCATCGTGGACTCGAGCCGCAGCACGTTTGACACGACGTGGACGCAGCCCTGGGGCGAAGTGTCGAGAATCCGCGACCAGCACAACGAGCTCAAGGTGTCGGTTGCTGAGACCGGACCGCCGGACCGGAAGTTCACCGTCGCATTCCGTGCCTTCAACGACGGCGTGGCCTTCCGCTACGAGTTCCCCGCACAGGCGAACCTCGGCGACTTCGAGATGACCGATGAGCTGACGGAATTCGCGATGGCCGACAACGCGCGCGCCTGGTGGATCGCGTCCAACCGCCCCCGGCTCGATCGCTCCGAGCAGCTGTGGTCCGAGGGACCCGTGAGCACGCTCGATAGCGTGCAGACGCCGCTCACGATGGAATCGCGAGACGGCAAGACGTTCGTGGTGATCCACGAAGCGAATCTCGTGGACTACGCGAAGATGAACATCCGCGGGCCGCGCATGGATAACCGCACGCTGCACGCCGATCTCGCGCCATATGCCGATGGGGTGAAGGTGCGCGGCCGCACGCCGTTCGTGACGCCGTGGCGCACGATCCAGATCGCCGACAAGGTGACCGAGCTATCGCCCTCGGTCATCGGCCTGAACCTGAATCCACCCAGTGTCATCCCGAACACCGATTGGATCAAGCCGATGAAGTACGTGGGCATCTGGTGGGGCATGCACATAAACACGATGACGTGGAGCTCGGGGCCCAAGCATGGCGCCACGACCGCGAATACCAAGCGCTACATCGACTTCGCGGCCGCGAATGGATTCGGCGGCGTCCTGGTGGAAGGATGGAACGTCGGCTGGGACGGCGACTGGATCCAGAACCGCAACGCATTCTCCTTTACCCAACCGTATCCCGACTACGACCTGCCCGGGCTCGCCCGCTACGCGCACGCGAAGGGCGTGAAGCTGATCGTGCACAATGAGACGTCAGGTGGAATCGAGAACTACGAGCGCCAGATGGACAGCGCCTTCGCGCTGTATCAATCGTTGGGACTCGACGCCATCAAATCGGGCTATGTGACCGACACGATCACCGGCGGGCACTCGCATTGGGGCCAGATCATGGTGCGGCACTATCGGCACGTGATCGAGAAGGCGGCGCAGTACGGCATCATGCTCGACGTGCACGAGCCGATCCACGACACCGGTGAGCGCCGCACCTATCCCAACATGATGAGCCGAGAGGGCGCGCGCGGGCAGGAATACAACGCGTGGGCCGGCGACGGCGGCAATCCACCCGAGCATGAGACGATTCTCTTCTTCACACGGCTGCTCGATGGGCCGATGGATTTCACCCCCGGAGTATTCGATATCCTGCGGACGAATACGGGACCGGCGCGCACCAATGAAGAGCCGCGCGTACGTACCACGCTGGCCAAGCAGCTCGCCTTGTATGTCGTGATCTACTCACCGCTGCAGATGGCGTCCGACTTGCCGGAGAACTACGTCAACCAGCCGGCACTGCAATTCATCAAGGACGTCGCCGTCGACTGGGACACCTCGCGCGTGATCGATGGGAAGATCGGCGATTACGTGATCGTGGCGCGGCGGGAACGAAACCGCCCGCAGTGGTTCCTGGGCGCCATTACCGACGAGCAGGCGCGCACGTTCGACGTGCCGCTCACGTTCCTCGATCGCGGCAAGAGCTACATCGCCGACATCTACGCCGATGGCCCCGGCGCCAACTGGCTCACCAATCCGCTGCCCGTGACGATCACGCATCGGCCCGTAACGCGTGCCTCCCGGCTGCGCATTGGGCTCGCCCCCGGGGGCGGGCAGGCAATTCGCATTCGCCCCGTGCGACCATGAACCGACACATCGCGCAAGTCATCAATCTGATCCCCGATCAGACACAACATTTTTGGTCGGGTGATCTCCACAGAGCGCGCCGTGCGCTGCTTGCAACCGACCCAGCCGATGTCCTAGCAATCAACGGCTCCTTTGCGCTCGTCGCGCAGGATGGCGAACGCGTGGTCCTGGCGAGGAGTCTCGAGCGGCCGCTCCGCTATTTCCTGGCCAAGGCCACTGATGGCCCGGTGCTGATCGTGGCACAGCGGATCGACGAAATCGCTGCGGAGCTTGGACGTCGCGGCTGGGCCGCCCAGTTTCATCCGTCTTACACGCGCATGGCGCCCGCGCATCATGTCACCACGCTGCGCCTCATCGGCTGTCCCGACCCCAATCCCGTCTACCGTCGCTTCTTCGATCCGCCGCGCGGGACCTTACCAGCCGATCTGGACGTGATCGGCCGTCATTACATCGAGGCGCTGTACAGCGAGCTGCGCGCCTGGCTCACGGCCCAGGATCCCGCCGCCCCCATTGGCGTGCCGTTCTCGGGCGGCATCGACAGCGGTTCGGTGCTGCTCTGTTTGAACAAGGTGCTGCTCGACCTGGGGCTCCCGCCGACGCGCCTCAAGGCGTTCACGCTCTCGCTCGACGGTGACGGCGATGATGCCCGCCAGGCGCGCGAGTTCCTGCGGCGCACCCCTCTGGAGATGCTGGGCGAGACGATCGAGGTGCCGTCCAGCGCGCTCGATCCGCTGCGCGCGGTGGCCGTCATCGAGGACTACAAGCCGCTCGACGTCGAGTGCGCCGCCGTGAACCTCGCGCTGCTCGAGGCGATCCGCGCGCGCCACCCCGAGTGGCGCCTGCTCGTGGACGGCGACGGCGGTGATGAGAATCTCAAGGACTATCCGATCGAGGCGAACAGCGAGCTGACAATCCGCAGCGTGGTCAACAACCGCATGCTCTATCAGGAAGGATGGGGCGTGGACTCGCTCAAGCACTCGCTCACCTACTCGGGCGGCTACAGCCGCGGCTGCGTGCGGGGCTATGCCTGCGCCAGCCGCTATGGCTTTGTCTCCTTCAGCCCGTACACGCGGCCGTCAGTGATTGCGGTTGCCGAGGCGGTGCCGTTCGCCGAGCTGACGAGCGGCTCGCATGAGCGCCTGTACGCCCTGAAGGGCGAGATCGTGAGCCGCGGCGTGCGCGCCGTTCTGGGAATCGACATGCCGGTCTACCCCAAACGGCGTTTCCAGCACGGCTCGGCGACGCCCGCTACCGCCGCCCGCTTGTTCACCGAGGACGAGGCCCGCTATCGCCGCCATTTCCACACCCTCCACGCCTGATTCGCGGATCAGGCGGCTGCGGCCGCCGAAACCTGTCGTCGATCCCTGGAAGGCGCATGGCTCAGTCGTGGAGGAAGAGCGCTCAGCGAGTGGGGTAGAGCGCGCCGTTACGGTGTTTCTGGCGGGCGCGGAATGCCCGTTCACCTGCTCGTTCTGCGATCTATGGCGCTGGACGATTGATGGTCCGACGCCGCCGGGCGCGCTGCCTGCGCAGCTGACCGCGGAGCTGGACACGCTCCCTCCGCCTCTCCCTCAGCGGCTGAAGCTGTACAACGCGAGCAACTTCTTCGACCACCGGGCGGTGCCCGCTGAAGATCTGCCACGCATCGCGGAGCTCGCTCAGCCGTTCGCCGGTGTCACGGTGGAATCACACGCGAACACGATCGGCCCGCTGACGCTCGAGTTCGCGGCAATGCTCTCCGGACGGCTCGAGGTTGCGGTGGGGCTCGAAACGATTCATCCCGTCGCGGCTGCTCAGCTCAACAAGAAGCTCGATCTCGAGCGCTTCGACCGCGCCGCGGGCTTTCTCACCGAGCACGCCATCGATTTGCGCGCGTTCGTGCTACTGGGTGCACCCTACGTCCCCGCGGAGGAATCGGTCGAATGGACGGTCCGCACCGTCGAGTATGCTGCAGCCCGTGGAGCAGGTCGCGTCGCGGTAATCCCGGTACGCGGCGGCAACGGTGAGCTCGAGCGGCTTCAGTCGCTCGGCCACTTCGTGCCGCCGACCCTGGCGCAGCTCGAGGCTGCGCTCGAGCGCTGCCTGGCGATCCGATCCGCCGTGGTCACCGCGGATGTCTGGGACATCGCACGGCTGTCCGGTTGCGAGACTTGCCGCACGCAGCGCGAGGCGCGCATCCAGACAATGAACCTCACCCCCAGTCCCCAGCCCCCACCCCCCATCCCCTGCTCAGCGTGCGCGTAGCAGTCGTCGGCTCGGGCTTCGCCGGCTCACTACTCGCGCGGGTGCTCGCGGTCCAGGGACACGATGTCGTCCTGCTCGAGCGCGGCAGCCACCCGCGCTTTGCTATTGGCGAGTCGAGCACGCCGCTCGCGAATCTGACGCTCGAACGTCTGGCGCGTCGTTACGGGCTGGATGACTGCTACGATCTGGCGGCGCACGGCCGCTGGGTCGCCCGCTTCCCCGAGCTCGGTCGCGGGCTGAAGCGTGGGTTCACATTCTATCGCCACCACGCCGGGCGTCCCTTCGTCAGCGACGGCTCGCGCACGGAGCGGCTGCTTGTTGCGGCAAGCCCGTGCGACCACATCGCCGACAATCACTGGCTGCGCGCCCACGTCGATCACCATTTCGTGCGCGCCGCAATCGCTGCCGGTGTGGAATACCGCGATCGGACCGTGGTGACAGCTGAAATGCTGAAGGCGCTGCGGGCTGATTTCGTGGTCGACGCCTCTGGGCCGGGCGGCTTCATGGCCCAGCAGCTCGGGATTCCCTCCGCGCTGAGCCGGATGCACACGAAGGCCGGACTCTTGTTCAGCCACTTCGAAGGCGTACGCCTGTTTCCAGAAGTCGTGCCTGGCTTGCCGGCGGGCCCGTATCCCGATGACTGGGCGGCGGTGCACCACATTATAGATGAAGGGTGGATGTACTCCCTGCGGTTCGACCACGGCGTTACGAGCGCGGGGTTCCTGCTGAAGGAGAGGGTATCAGGAGCGCCCGAGCAACAGTGGCAGTACCTGCTTCGCCGCTACCCTACGCTCGGCTCGCTGTTCGGCGACGCGAAACCCCTCATGCCCCTCGCCTACAAGCCCCGGATTCAGCACCGGTTGACCCGGGCGGCGGGTACAGGCTGGGCTATGCTGCCTCATGCCTACGCGTTTGTGGATCCCCTCTTCTCCACCGGCATTGCCTGGAGCCTGCGCGCGATCGAGCGCCTGGGCCTGCTGTTTGAGAACGGCGGACCCACAGACCAGGACCTCGCCCGCTACGACGCGCTCCTGAGCGCCGAGGCCGATCAGATCGACCGGTTGGTGGCAGGGGCCTATCACGCGATGGCTCGGTTCGATCTCTTCGCCGCACACGCGATGATCTATTTCGCCGCGGTGTCATTCGCCGAAGTGCGCCAACGCGTCAATCCGACGGAAAGCCACTCGTGGGCCGGATTCCTCGGCGTCGGCGATCCACAGCTCGGCGGCCTGCCGCGCGCGAGTCTCCGGCGGCTGCGGCACGTCCGCACACCTGCCGATCGGCGACAATTCGTCCAATGGGTGAGCAAAGCGATCGCCCCGCGGAACGTCTGCGGGCTCGCGAATCCCGCGGCGCACGGCCTCTACCCTGTGGACCTCGACGTGCTCGTCCAGCGCCACAGGGTGCTGGGCATGAGCCGGGAGTCGCTGATCAGCGCCCTTCCCGCGCTCCGTGCTTGATGATCCTGGTGTTGTACTCGCGCAGGTAGCGCTGGCGCGCCGAATCTGCCGGGTACGCGTCACCGGGCGCATACGGGTACGACGTGATCGCATGGTAGGGTAGCGGGCCGATCGTCGTGCCGTTCGCCGTATTCAAATCCGAGTCCTTGATCCAGCCATCACTATAAAGCAGGAAATCACGCTTCCAGCCGACGGGCGGCGCTGCTGCCGGCGCGGCGAATTCCACCGTGACTTCATCGCCCGGCACCATGATGACGTACTGATCGTCGCTGTTCTCGAGCAAGGGCCGGACATCGCCGAAGCGCGTCGCTGCACCGGTGATGGGCCGCCACGGAGATTCCTTGGTGACGCTGTCGTAGTCGAACCAATGCGGGCCATAACGCCCGCCGCGCCGGTACATGCGCGAGAAACCGCGGTAATGCAGGAATCCGGAGCTGGGAGCCAGGATCTTGGGCCCTAAACTCACGACTCCAGGCTCCTGACTCCCAGATCCTAGATTCTGCGCAACGAATGCTTGATCCCAATAGATTTGCATAGACGTCCGCACCCGAATGTGGTGATCCTTCGTGGGGAACAGGCCCCCGAGATCCACCACCATCGTCTTGTCTTTGCCCGCCGGGAACCCGATCACGCCGCGCGAAACCCACTGCCCCCGCGCATCGCGCACCTCGATCACCGGCATCTCCGACTTGAGTCCTTGCTGCTGTGAAAGCGCGACGTTGATGCTCGCGTCGCTAGGGAAAATCCAGCCACGCAAGAACAGATGAGTTCCAGGCTCGCCGGCGTGCTCGTCCAAGTCCAGCACCAACGCGTGCGGCTCGGTCAAACCTTGATAGCGCAGCGGCGTGAGATTGGAGACATAGCGGAAATCGTTGTCCGCGAGATCGGCCAGCACGTCAGCGCCGCGCTCGTCAACAGCGGAGCGTGGCGGCCGGCGATGCACGACCTGAAACAGCTGCAACTTGGGTCCGCGCATCGGAGGGAAGCGCTCATCCACGTACAGCTCGACCGAGTCGGGGTGATCGACCGCGAGTAGCCGTAGCTGATCGAGATACGCCGTCTCCCACAGCTCCTCGGTTACCTGAATGACGTAGCGCCCGCTCTTCGGCCGCAGCGCGTCTCCGGGAATGCGCACGTACTCGAGCGACGCGCCCGCCGGAGCATAGGTCATCGCTCCCCGACTCCTGGCTCCAGACTCGTGCCTCCCCATAATCCCCAGCGGCATCCCCAACGCACTCTGCCACATCACATCCGTAACGAATTCGAACTTCGTCCCATTCCATGTATAGAGAAACGCGCACGACCCCTTGAGTTGCTGCAGCTCGAGCACGTCCTGATCGGTGCCGGGGAAATAGATGGTCTGCGGCACCCCGTTGGGCCACTGCACCCGGAGCACGTCCGCCTTGAAATGGCTTCCGAGTCCGAAATGCATCACCGGCTCGGTCACGACGCGCGTCTGGTACAGCTCGCCGGCACGCACATCGAGCCGCGCGCCGATGCCGAACGAATTGTTCTTGCCGCTGCCGAGGCCGAGCGTGGTCAGCCGCACGCGCATCGCGAGGTGCGCGTTGCCACCGTCGTTGCGGAGCACGTGGACGCCGCTCCGGTCCCCCAGGATGACGTCCTGGTCGCCGTCCCCGTCGATATCGGCGACGATCAGCGGCCCGATCGAATCGCGCTGAAACGCGGGCGGCAGCACCTCGCTGCGATCCGTCAACCGGCCGCTGCCGTCATTGTGGAACAGCGAGGCGCCGTGCGGCCCCGCGACGGTCAGATCGAGCCAGCCGTCGTTGTCGTAGTCGAAGAACACCGCCGTCCCACCGGCCGCCTGGCGCGCCCGCGCGAGAACTGGTGAGCGGGTATCGTGGGTGAACTGGCCGCTGCCATTGTTGTGCCAGAGACCGCTGCCCGCGACGAAGATGTCGATGGCGCCGTCGTTGTCGTAGTCGCCCATGGCGACCGGTCCCGTGCCACGGATCGTATCGGCCGTACGTGTGAAGCCGCGCACGCCGTCATTGTGGAACAGGCCGTCCGCGCCGGTCGCACTCGCCACGAAGACGTCCGTACGGCCATCGTCGTCCACATCGGCGAACGCGGCATCGGTCCCGCCCTGGACGATGCCGTCGGCGTTCGGAAACAGCGTGAACGTGCCGTCGAGGTTGTTGCGATAGGCGGCGAGTGAATTGTTGCCCACGAGGAGCAAGTCGAGATCCCCGTCATGATCGAGGTCGACGAAGATCGCGCGCCGCGCACCGTCCACGTCACGCACGCCGGCGGCAGCGGTCACGTCGTCGAATCGCTTGCCTGCGCGATTGTGCCGGAGAATCCCTCGGCCGTCGGCGCCGATCGCGAACAGGTCGAGCCAGCCGTCGTTGTCGTAGTCGGCGAATGTCGCGAAGACGACGCCGGCCGGAAGCTGGAGCGGCATGTTCGCGCTGACGTCCGCCACGAAACCGCCGTGGACGGCGTACAGCCGCGCCGGCGATGGAGGTGGCGCCGCCAGCAGGAGATTGTCCTCGCCGTCGCCGTCGTAGTCTCCCATCGCCAGCGCCGTCGGTGGCGCGCCAAGGTCCGGGAAGCCGGCCTCGCCGGTGACGTCGGTGAACTGGACTTTTCCCGCGGTCGGGCCGGAGGCAATGCCGCGCATCGTGATCAGCGACTGCGGGCTGAAGGCCAGGACGGGCCGGCCCACGAGTGGTCCTTCGATCCCGTCGACCTCCGCGAGCGCCGCCTGGTAGGGCGCCGTGATCTCCATCAGCCGCAGGAATCGATCGAGCGCGGTGCGCGCCTCTGCCAACCGCCCGCCGTGTAACGCCTGCAGCGCCGCGTCGAGATACGGCTTGGCCTCGCGGGGCGGCACGGGCCGGAGCCGCTGCACGTCGTCGAGATAACGAATCGTGCTGTCGGTCTGACCGAGCCTCAGGAGGGCATCGGCGAGCTTGAGCCGCACGGCGAGGTTGGCCGGCGAGCGCTCGAGCACCTGGCGGAGCCGCGCCGCATAGGCGCTGTCGCCGTTCTCGCGCTCGAGCTCGGCGAGCGCGTACAGCGCTCGGGGGTCCGGCGGAATCGAGCTGAGGACCCGCCGGGCTTCGGCGGGCCGGCCCGTCAGCGAATACAGCTTCGCGAGGATGAGCGCGATATCGGGATTGTTCGGATCGAGGCGCCGGGCACGCTCGAGCTGCGACTCCGCCTCGGCGTAGCGCCCGGCACGCAGATAGGTGACGCCCAGGTTGGCATAGCCCAGCGGGTCGCGCGGCGCGAGCGCGATGACCGTGCGAAACTCCTGCTCCGCCTCGGCCAGGCGGCCCCGTTGCAGATCGTCGAGCCCGATCGTGCGCGCCGTGATCAGCGCGCCTTGATCGATGGGTTTCTCCTTGCACCCGACGGCGCTGACCACCAGCACGGCGACGAGCGAACGGAAAGTTTTCACGCTATACTGGCGCCCCTTGCGAAAACATCTGTCGATTCTGCTCGCGCTCCCGGCAGCGCTCGTGACGAGCTGCCGGCGCACGCCGCCCGAGCCGCAGCTGTTCGTGGCCGTGGCGCCGGAGGCGAGCGGCATCACGTTCGCCAACAACGTGCCGGACGACTCCGCCCTCAACATCGTCACTTACCTGTACTACTACAACGGCGGTGGTGTCGCGGCGGGCGACATCGACGGTGATGGATTGGTCGACTTGTATTTCACGTCGAACCTGGGCTCCAACCGCTTGTACCGCAACCTGGGGAATTTCCGTTTCGAGGACATCACCGGCCGCGCCGGTGTCGCCGATTCCGTCGGGTGGAAGAGCGGCGTCACGATGGCGGATGTCAACGGCGACGGGCTCCTCGATATCTACGTTTCCGGCGTGAACTACGGCGGAATGCAGGGCCGCAACGTCCTGTATATCAACAACGGCGACGGCACCTTCACCGACCGCGCCGAGGAGTATGGACTCGCATTCTCGGGGTACTCCACGCAGGCCGCCTTTTTCGACTATGACGGCGACGGCGATCTCGACATGTATCTGCTCAACAGCTCCACGTTTTCGGAGCTCCGCGCCAGCAAGAGCACGAGCCGCACGGAACGCAATGCCCGTGCCGGCGACCGGCTCTATCGCAACGACCGTGGACACTTCGTCGACGTCAGCGCTAGTGCGCGTATCTACGGCAGTGTCGAAGGATTTGGCCTGGGCGTGGCGGTCAGCGACCTCAATCTCGACGGCTGCCCCGACATCTACGTCGCCAACGATTTTCCCGAGAACGATTTTCTCTATCTCAACAACTGCAAGGGGACGTTCACCGAATCGATCGCGCAGGCGACGGGGCACACGAGCCGCTTCTCGATGGGCGCAGACGCGGCCGATTTCAACAACGACGGCCGGCCCGATATCGCCGTCGTCGACATGCTTCCCGACAGCGAGCGCATCCTGAAGACTGCCCAGTCGGCGCTGAACTACGAGTTGTTCAATCGGTATCGGGCCGCGGGCTATCACTATCAGTACGCGCACAACACCCTCCAGCTGAATCGCGGGGTGGTGAACGGGAGACTCCGGTTCAGCGACATCGGCTTTCTCGCCGGGATCGCGGCGACGGACTGGAGCTGGGCGCCGCTGTTCGCCGATTTCGACAACGACGGCAAGAAGGACTTATTCGTCACGACCGGTATCTACCGCCGGCCCAACGATCTCGATTACATCGCGTCGCTGAACAGCATCCCCGCGAGCGTGGAGCCGCCCGCCGCGCGACTCATCGCGAAGATGCCCCACGTGCCGCAGCCGAATTACGCGTTTCACAACAACGGTGATCTGACGTTCACCAATCTGGCGCACGTCTGGGGCCTGGACGCGGCGGGATTCTCGAACGGGGCGGCCTACGTCGATCTCGATAACGACGGCGCGCTCGACCTGGTGGTGAACAATCTCAACGCGCCCGCCGCGGTCTATCGCAATCGGGCGCGCGACCTGGACAGTGCCAATCACCACTATATCACGGTGACGCTGCGGGGCTCGGGAGCGAACACCGCAGGGATAGGTGCCAAGGTCATTGTTGTTGGCCCAGGCGGCCGGCAGCTCGTTGAGGTAATGCCGACACGTGGCTTTGAATCGTCGGTCGATCCGCGCGCTCACTTTGGACTCGGTGCGACGTCGCGGGTGGACTCGCTGACCGTCATTTGGCCCGACCGGCGCTATCAGACGCTGACGAACGTGGCCGCCGACCGCATGATCACAGTCTCCCAATCCGATGCACGCAGCCAACCGCCCATCCGCCCGTCCGCCCATCCGCCGTTATTCTCGGACGTCACCGATCGGCTGCCAATCAGCTACAAGCACGCCGAGAACACGTTCTTCGACTTCGGCCGCGAGCCGCTGATGCCCCACCTGCTCTCGACCGAAGGCCCGGCACTCGCGGTCGGCGACGTCAACAGCGATGGCCGAGATGACATTTATGTCGGCGGCGCCAAGTGGCAGCCCGGTGCGTTGTTCCTGCAGGACGCGAGGAGGCGATTCCAGGCTGCCGCCGAACCCGCCTTTCGCGCCGACAGTCTGAACGAGGACGTGGACGCCGCGCTGTTCGACGCTGACGGCGACGGCGATCTCGATCTCTACGTCGTGAGTGGCGGCAACGAATTCTGGGAGGGAGAGCCGCTACGAGATCGGCTGTACCTGAATGATGGTCACGGCAACTTCACCCGATCTCCCGATGCGCTTCCCGACTTCGCCCACAACGGCTCGTGCATCGTGCCGAGCCGCGATTTCCTCTTCGTCGGCAGCCGCGTCGTAGCCCGGCAGTATGGCGTCACGCCGCGCAGTTACCTGCTCGAGAATGACGGACAGGGACACTTCCACGACGTCACCGTCGCGAAGGCTCCCGGCCTCGACTCGGTCGGCATGGTCAGCCGGGCCGCGTGGGTCGATTACGATGGCGACGGCAAGCTCGACCTGATCGTCGTCGGGGAATGGATGCCGGTGCGCGTCTTCCACCAGGAGAACGGCCGGTTCGTGGATCGCACGACCGAGGCGGGCTTCGCGGGCACGAATGGCTGGTGGACCAGCATCCAAGCGGCGGACCTGAATGGCGACGGCCGTCCCGATCTCGTCCTCGGCAATCTCGGCTTGAACTCGATTGTGCGCGCGTCGCGCTTGGAGCCGGCGCGGCTCTATGTCGGCGATTTCTTCGATACGGGAAAGCTGGTCCAGATCCTCACGTCCTATCGCCACGACGTCAGCTATCCGCTGGTGGGACGCGACGAGCTGCTGCAGGTGATGCCGTCGTTGCGCAAGGCGTACCCGACGTACGAGTCGTTCGGCGCGAGCCGCATTCAGAACATCATTCCGAGGAAGGAATTGAAAAAAGCCCGTGTGCTCGAGGCGGATACGTTCACCAGCGCGATCGCGCTGAACCGCGGCGACGGGACGTTCGAGCTGCGCGCGCTGCCGGCGGAGGCGCAGTTCGCTCCGATCTACGCGTCCCTTGTGGATGATTTCGATGGCGATGGCAAGACGGATCTGCTTGTGGCCGGCAACTTTTATGGCGTGACCCCGGTGGAGGGCCGCTATGACGCGAGCTACGGTCTGTTATTGCACGGAGATGGTCGGGGCGGGTTCACGGCGGTGGACATGCAGCGGAGCGGGCTCGCGATCGACGGGCAGGTGCGCCACATAGCGCTCCTGAAACGCGCCAACGGAGACCGGCTGATTGTGGTCGCACGAAACAATGATCGTTTGGAACTGATCAGATCCACACCCTGAAGGGTGGGCTCGGCCAAACATGGTCCTTAAGAACACTGTTTGCCGAGCACAGGCTTTAGCCTGTGAATCCTAGAGGAGGTACCCTCTTTTCATCAGGTTCTGCGCCGACGCCGCATACCCCGCGGCATCCGGCAGGTACCAGCCGAGCGCGTCGGCGAGACGGTCGTAGATGTTGAAGAGCGCGCAGACGTTGATCGCGTCTTCGATTGCTTCGTCCGACAGGCCGGCGGCTCGCACGGGCGCGACGTCAGCGGGTCGCACGTCGTTCGGCCGCAGCGTCAGCTTCTCGAGGAATCCCAGCATCGCGCGCAGCGTTGCGTCGATGGGTGCCGTACGCCAATCTGCGAGCGCGGCCTTTACGACTGTATCGCCTCTCAGCGCCAGCGCCGCGACCGCGGCGTGAGACTCCGTTCAGAAGACGCAACTGTTCAGCTTGGAGGTGAACGCCGCGAACAGCTCGCGCTCACCAATGCTCCACTCGGACGGCCCGCGCATCACCGCCTGCGTCCACTCGCACTGCGGCGCGCCGAAGAATTCGGGCCGGTACATCAGCGTCTTCACGACATCGGGCACGCGTCGCCTGCTCAGCAGCCGGATGAGCCCCAGCTTGAGCTTTTGTGGCAAACGGTGACGGTGCTCGACCGCGTGCACACGCATCAGTCCGGCTCCCCCCCCGAGCCGCGCAGCGCGGCCATGCCGCGGTCGAGGCGGTGCAGCGCGGCGCCGACGGCGGCGGCAACCGTGACCTCGAAAACCGCGTCATCGGAATACCCGGCGCGCCGCAGGGCCGTAACGTCATCGTCGGTGCTGCGGTACGCGTGCAATGCGACTTTATCGACGTAGGGCGTGAGCTCGACTGGCACGCCGTCGCGCGCTCCCCCTCCCCCCGCATGCTCCAGCACGGCGCCGCGCAGCGACTCGGCGGTATCGCCCGGGGCGTGCAGCACTGCATCCACGAGCCGCTTCCGGAACGCGTCGTAGCGCATGGCGGAATCTACGCGTGTTTTTCAATCCTTGACACCGTCTGGATCAAGCCGCCTTTTGGACAACCCCAACCACGTCTCACCGTCACACTGAGGGCCCGAGTATGCGTCGAAATCGTCATCTGATTCGTGCGTTCCTGGCGGCAACAATCTCCTGGACCGCACCGCTCCTCGCGCAGCAGCCCACCGGTACCATTCGCGGACGCATCACAGACAACAGCACACAGCAACCCATCACCGGCGCCACCGTTTCAGTCGGTCGTCGCACCGCACTGACGCAAGTCGATGGTCGCTACACTATCGCCGGTGTTCCAGCCGGCAGCGACTTGCTACACGTCAGAATGATTGGTTATGCACAGGCAGATCAGCCGGTTCTGCTCGCCGGCGGCGACACCGTCGTCGTCGATATCGCACTGACCATTCAGGCCATCGGTCTGTCGGCAATCGTGGTGACGGGCTACGGCGAGCAGCGTGCGGGCAACATCACCGGCGCGGTCAGTCAGATCGCGGACTCGCAGTTCAACGGTGGCCGCATCGTGAGCCCGGCGGAGCTGATCCAGGGCAAGATCCCAGGCGTGCAGGTGGTGGACAACAATGAGCCCGGCGGCGGGATCTCGCTACGGATTCGCGGCACCACCTCGGCCAACGGCAGCAACGAGCCCCTGTATATCATCGACGGCATGCCCGTGGGTAACTACAGCGGCGGCGGCATCTCGGCCGGCCGCGACCCCCTCAACGCCCTGAATCCGGATGACATCGAGAGCATAACGGTGCTTCGGGATGCCTCCGCCGCGGCGATCTATGGCACTAATGGCACCAACGGCGTAGTCATTATCACCACCAAGCACGGTACCCGTCCACAGGTCGAGTATACGGCCAGCACCTCCGCCTCGGAGGTGACGCGGCTGCCGCAGATGCTCAACCCTCAGCAGTTCGCGCAAGCCGTGCAGGCTCACTCGTCCAACGCGGGCCAGCTGCTGACAGCGAAGACCGACTGGTTCAGCCAGATCGACCGGACCGCCTACGGACAGGACCACAACATTTCCGTTTCCGGCTCGGACCCAAACACTGACTGGCGCCTGTCTGGCGGCTTCCTGGATCAGGACGGGATCCTGGACGCCACGACGGTCCAGCGACTCTCTCTGGCGTTCAACTTACGTCAGCGGATCTTCGGCGATCGTTTGAACGTGCAGGCCAATCTGCGCGGCTCCCGCGAGCACGACCTGTTCACCCCGGGCGGCGTATTGTCGAACGCCGCCCAGATGGGGCCGACCCAGCCGATCTACGACTCCGCGAGCACGACCGGGTACTACAACTGGCCTGGGACATTGCTGCAGTCCGCGGACAACCCGCTGGAGATCCTACGGCTGGGCACTGATCAGGGGACGACGTACCGCACGATCGGCAACGTACAGGGCTCCTACCGCCTCCCGTGGCTCGGTGAGGCGTTCACAGCCAACTTGAATCTCGGGTTCGACCTGGCCAAAGCCGACCGCGAGACGTTCAACCCGATCAGCCTGCACGCCCAGCAGAAAACCGGAACTGACGGCAGCGACTATCACTACAACGACGCGCAAGCAAACTCGGTGCTGGAGATGTACCTCAAGTACTCCTCCCCGCTGCGGGTCGCACCGGGCATCATCGACATCACAGGCGGATACTCGTACTCCCAGTCTCATTCCGACTTCTCGTCGTACCTAGGCACCGGCCTGAGCACCGACGTCCTGGGCGGCAACGGTGTCACGTCGGCGCTGAACGTGCAGAACCAGCGCTTCATCAATGAGGACCGGCTGATCTCCTTCTTCGGACGCGCCACCTACAACCTCAACGACCGCTATCTGGCGTCGGTCAGTGTCCGGCACGATGGCTCGTCGCGGTTCGGGCCGGAGCGGCAGTGGGGGAACTTCCCGTCGGTATCCATCGGCTGGCGCCTCTCGCAAGAAGCGTTCATGCGCGGCTTCGGGTCACTCTCGGACTTGAAGCTCCGGGGATCGTGGGCGCGGACCGGAAACCAGCCCACCGCCTTCTACCTCGCGTGGCCCACTTTCCAGGCCGGGGACGCGCAGTCCCAGATCGAGTTCGGCAGCGGCAACTTCGTGAGCACCCTCCGGGCCGGCAATTACAACACGAATATCGGGTGGGAGGAGACGGACGCGTACAATGCGGGCGTCGATTTCGGATTCGCGAACCAGCGCTACACGGGCACGGTCGACTGGTACACGCGGAATACGTCGAACCTGATCTTCACGGTCGCATGCGCGTCCGGTTCGTGCCTCTCGGATAGGATCACGAAGAACGTCGGGCGCATGCGGAACCGCGGCATCGAGCTGGCGCTCAACGCACGCGTCCTCGAGGGACCGGCTCGCCTCAGATGGACGGCGGCCCTGAGCGTGACCCACAATACCAATGAGATGCTCGGCATAGATCCGGCGGCCGGCGCCACGCAGCTGCTCGTCGGGGGCATCGCCGGCGGCGTGGGGAACTTCATCGAGGTGCTCCAGCCGGGGTACGCGGTCAACTCGTTCTTCGTATACCAGCACAAGCGGGATGCCAACGGACGCCCGATCTACGCGGACAACAACGGGCTCTCCAACGGCAAGTTCACCGGCACGCCGGACGGGACAATCAACGAGCAGGACCTCTATGTCGACCAGAACGGTGACAGCGTCATCAACTTCAACGACCGGCGGCCGCTGCACGATCCGGCGCCCAAGTGGATCGTCGGCCACACCTCGTACCTGGGGTGGGGCAGCTGGAGCCTCGACTTCACGCTGCGGGCGTACCTCGGGAACTACGTGTACAACAACGTGGCCTCAAACCTCGGCACCTATCAGGAGCTGCGGCGGGGATCGCCGTACAACCTGCACGCGTCGGTCCTCGAGACGAACTTCGATTCGCCGCAGTACTTCTCAGATTACTACATCGAGGACGCGTCGTTCCTGCGCCTGGACAATATGACCGTGGCCTATTCCTTCCAGTATCACGGCTCGCCGCTGCGCCTGTTCGCCTCGGCAAAGAACGTCTTCACGATCAGCGGCTACAGCGGCGTAGACCCGACTGCGGGCCTCAATGGTATCGACAACAACATCTATCCGCGGTCGCGCACGTTCAGTGCCGGCCTGACGGTCCGGCTGTAGTCGTGGCCGTGTACCATTGCACGAGGAACGGACTCATGAACTCCAGAACCCTGGCGCTTGCCGGTGCTGCCGTTTGCGGACTCCTGTTCGCGACCGCGTGCACCGACCTGACGGTGGCACCGAAAAGCACCGTCACGTCGGGCAACGTCTTCAGCGACGCGAGCTCGTACCGGGCTTTCGTCGCGAAGCTGTACGCGGGACTGGCCGTCACCGGCCAGCAGGGCGGGGCCGGGCAGCCGGACCTCGACCCCAGCTTCGACGAGGGCTTCTCGCAATACATCCGCCTGTGGTGGCAGATGAACGAGCTGCCCACCGACGAGGCGATCATCGCCTGGAACGACGGTTCGCTGTCGGAGCTGAACTCCGGGAACTGGGGTTCGAGCAACGCCTTCCTTGGGGCGATGTACAACCGCATCACGTTCCAGGTGACGCAGGCCAACGAATTCCTGCGTCAGACGACCGACGCGGTACTGGATTCGCGCGGCGTCACCGGTCCCCTGCGGACCGAGATCCGCACGTACCGAGCCGAGGCCCGGTTCCTTCGGGCCCTGAGCTATTGGCACGCCATCGATCTCTTCGGCAACTACATCCTGGTGACGGAGAACGACCCGGTTGGCGGCCCGCCGCCCCAGCGCGCCACGCGCCAGCAGATCTACGACTTCCTCGTGAGCGAGCTGACCGCCATCCAGGGCGACATGCCGGCGGCCAGCGCGGCCACGTACGGCCGCGCGACCACCATCGCCAATCAGATGCTTCTGGCCAAGGTCTACCTGAACGCCGGGGTCTACACGGGCACGACGCACGACCCAGAGGCCATGGCCGCGGTGAACGCGGTCATCGGGTCGGGCATCTACAGCCTGGCCCCGGCGTACCTGAACAACTTCAAGGCCGACAACAATACTTCGCCTGAGATCATCTTCGCGGTGCCGGCGGATGGAGCTCACACCCAGTCGTATGGCAACACCAACTTCCTCATCCATGCCTCGTGTGGCGGCAGCATGAGCAACGGCACGTACGGCGTCGATGGGTGCTGGTGGGGCCTGCGGCTGAAGCCCGAAGCGTACGCGTTTTATCCGGCGGGTGACGGGCGGGCTTCGTACTTCTACACAAGTGGCCAGACCGTAGCGGTGACCGACATGTTCAACTTCACGAACGGGATCGCCGCGCCCAAGTACCAGAACGTCACTTCGACCGGAGCGCCTGGCTCGCGGACGAACTTCGTGGACACGGATTTCCCGATGTTTCGCCTCGCGGACGCGTACCTGATGTATGCCGAGTTGTACCTGCGTGGCGCCGGCGGCACGCAGCAGCAAGCGCTCGACGACGTCAATGCGCTCCGCGTCCGAGCCTACGGCGACTCGAGCGGCGTCATCACCGCACCTGAGCTCACCCTGGACTTCATTCTGGACGAGCGCGGTCGCGAGCTGTTGTGGGAAGGCCATCGCCGCACTGACTTGATCCGCTTCGGCGCGTTCACCGGCAACACGCGCGTCTGGGCGTGGAAGGGCGGCGTGCTCGGCGGGCAGACGACCCCCGCCACGCTCGCCCTTTACCCGCTGCCGGCGAGCGAGTTGATCGCCAATCCAAACCTGTGCCAGAACCCTGGCTATGGCGGTACCACGTGCCCATGACGCCGTGCTGAACGGATCTGCGGCTTCGCCGCTTTGCGCCGGAGCCGCGGACCCATCTCGGCACAATCCAACACGTGCATCTCACATCGTTGCGCATCGCCGCCCCTCTTCTGGTCGCGCTCGTCGCGGCGGCCTGCGGTGGCGGGGAGGTCGCCGCTCCGCCTCACGGCGGCGGTACTAACGGGCGGCCGACACTCCCACCGACCTACCGCCCCAGCGGCCACATGGCCGCGGGCGACGTCTTTGTCCATCTCTTCGAGTGGACGTGGACCGATATCGCCGCCGAGTGCGAGAGCTTTCTTGGTCCCGCCGGCTTCAAGGCTGTTCAGATCTCACCGCCCCAGGAGCACAGCATTGTTCCCAGCCACGACTGGAGCGAGCGCTATCAGCCGGTGAGTTACAGCATCGATCGCAGCCGCTCTGGCACGCGCGCCGAGTTCATCGATATGGTGACGCGCTGCAATGCAGTGGGGGTCGGCATCATCGTGGACGCCGTAATCAATCACATGACCAATTTCCCGAGCCCGGGCGTCGGCAGCAACGGCACGAGCTACACGAAGTACGACTACCCGGGACTGTATTCGCCGAGCGATTTCCATAGCCCCTGCACCGTGACCAACTACCAGAGCGCCGCCAATGTGCAGGACTGCGAGCTGTTCTCACTGCCCGATCTCAACACCGGGCTCGCCTCCGTGCGGCTGAAGATCGCCAACTATTTGCTCACGCTCGCTCGTCTGGGCGTGGCCGGATTCCGCATCGATGCCGCCAAACACATTCAGCAAGTCGAGCTGGACAGCATCTTGATTCTGGTCAATACGACGCTCACATCCGAAGGCAGACCGCTTCCCTACTTCTTCCTCGAGGTCGCGGGCGGAGCGGGCGAGGCGTTGGCACCACGCGATTACTTCGGCGAGGGCTACAGCTCCGGCGGCGCCGCCGACATCACCGAGTTCACGTTCGTCGGCGTCGGCAACAAGTTCCGCGGCATCAATGGCGAGCACATCTCGCAGCTCGACCCCAACGGCTCCCCTGGAAATCAGTTCTCGGAAGCGGCCTGGGGCATCATGCCCTCGAACAAGGCAGTGGTGTTCCTCCAGAATCACGACACCCAGCATCAATGCGGCCTCAGTTACCGCGATGGCAATGTCTTTCGGATGGCCAACGTCTGGATGCTGGCGCAGCCGTACGGCTACCCCTCGATTCTGTCGAGCTATGCGTTCGACTGCCCCTCAGGCAACTCGATGGGTCCGCCGTCCGATGCGCAGGGCTGGACGACCGCCGTATCCTGCGCGTCGAGCCTCGAGACCGCCACCATCGGCCAATGGGTCTGCGAGCACCGCGATCCGTCGATCCTGAAGATGGTGAGCTTCCGCCATGTCGTCGCGGGCACCGACGTGAACCATTGGTGGGACAACGGCGGCAACGCGATTGCGTTCTCGCGTGGCACCAGGGGATTCGTCGCGATCAACAACGGCACGACGAGCCTCGACACGACCGTGACCACTGGCATGGCGACCGGAACGTATCTCGATTTGCTGACTAGTAGTTCGGTGGTTGTCGACTCGGCCGGTGCAATTCACCTCACCCTCTCACCCAGGTCAGCCATTGCGATCGACACTGCGACTCGCCAGTAGCGCCCTGCTCGCCGTCTCGTGCCTTGCCGTCTCCGCGCCCGCGCAACAGCGGCGCGACGTTGCCCGCTGGGAGCGCCAGGCGCAGAGCGTCACGATTATCCGCGATGACTGGGGCATCGCCCACGTCTACGGCAAGACCGATGCGGACGCCGTCTTCGGCATGGAGTACGCCCAAGCCGAGGACGACTTCAATCGGATCGAGACGAACTACTTGAACTCGCTGGGACGAATGGCCGAGGCCGAAGGCGAGTCTGCGCTGTTCACGGACTTGCGGCAGCGGCTGTTCATCGATCCGGACTCGCTGCGCGCCGAGTATCGCGCGAGTCCCCTGTGGCTGCGGAGGCTGATGGACGCGTTCGCCGACGGCTTGAACTACTTCCTCTATAAGCACCCCGAGGTGAAGCCGCGCGTGATCACGCATTTCGAGCCGTGGATGGCGCTGTCGTTCACGGAAGGGAGCATCGGCGGCGACATCGAGCGGATCAACGTCTCGGACCTGGCGGCCCTGTACGGGAATTCCGGGAATGCCGGGCCTCGCAGCGGTGACGAGGATTTCGAGCTCGACCCGTCAGGATCGAACGGCATCGCCATCGCGCCGAGCATCGCCGCCAACCATCACGCGCTCCTCTGGATCAACCCGCACACGTCGTTCTACTTCCGCTCCGAGCTGCAGATGGTGAGCGACGAAGGCCTCAACGCCTACGGCGCCGTGACGTGGGGGCAGTTTTTCATCTATCAGGGATTCAACGCTACGGCCGGATGGATGCACACCTCGAGCGGAGTCGACAACATCGACGAGTTCTACGAGACTCCTCCGCTGCGCGCTCGCAAGATCACCGTGGCATTCAAGACCGCGACCAGGATGGCGCACAAAACCTTTACGGTGTACGGCTCGCGCCACGGGCCCGTCGTGCGCAAGGAAGGCGACCGCCTGGTGAGCGTCAGCCTGATGAGGAGCCACGTCAACGCCCTGATTCAATCATATTCTCGCACCAAGGCACGCGACCTCGCGGCGTTCCGCAAGATCATGGACCTGCACACCAATTCGTCCAACAACACGGTGTTCGCGGACGCCTCCGGGAACATCGCGTACTTCCACTCGAACTACATTCCCCGCCGCGATACGTCCTTCGACTGGACCCGTCCGGTGGATGGCAGAAACCCAGCCACGGCCTACCGCGGCGTGCTGTCGTTCGACGAAACGCCCAACGTCGTGAACCCCTCGAGCGGCTGGGTCTACAACTCGAACAACTGGCCGTGGTCGGCGGCGGGCACATCCAGTCCGCCCAGCCCCCAGCGCCAGCGCTTCCCCAGCTACGTCGAGACCGGCGCCGAAGAGACGGCACGCGGCTACCACGCGCTCCGCGTGCTGGAAGGCAAGACCGGCTGGACGATGAGCTCTCTCACGGCCGCCGCGTTCGACAGTTATTTGCCCGCGTTCGAGCGCATGATCCCGCCGCTGCTGACGGCCTACGATCAGGCGCCCGCGACGGATCCATTCAAGGGGAAGCTCGCCGAGCCGATCGCTGCGCTGCGGGCGTGGGACTATCGCTGGGGGGCGGCATCGGTGCCGACGTCGCTGGCGGTCTTTTGGGGCGAGCGCATCGGTCGGAGAGTGAGTCGCGACGCGCGCGCGGCGGGAATCTCGGTCATGCAGTACATCGCGACGTCACGCGTCGCTCCCGCCGAGCTGCTCGGATCGCTGAGCGACGCGGTGGATGCACTCAGCGGCGATTTTGGGACGTGGCAAACGCCGTGGGGTGAGATCAACCGCTTCCAGCGCTTGAGCGACGATATCGCGCCGCATTTCGACGACGCCGGCCCGAGCATCCCGGTGCCCTTCACCGCGAGCGTGTGGGGGTCGCTCGCCGCGTTCGGCGCGCGGGCCTATCCCAACACGAAGAAGTGGTACGGCACGAGTGGCAACAGCTTCGTGGCGGTCGTCGAGTTCGGGGACAGCGTGCGCGCTCAGGCGATCACGGCCGGCGGGGAAAGCGGCTCGCCCCAGTCGCCACATTTCAATGACGAAGCCGAGCGCTACGCCTCCGGTCGCCTGCGCGACGTCTATTTCTACCGCTCACAACTCGCTGGGCACACGGAGCGGGAGTACCACCCCTGATCCTGATCACGATCCTCGCGCTCTCGCAGGGGGTCTATCTCGACGGACAGGGCGTGGTGCGCTGGCGGGACTCGCGGCAGGAGCTGCGCCTCTTCGGCGCGAACTACGTGCTCACGACTGCGTCCGACTATCGCGCGGCCGGCTTCGTCCACGGCGACCGCAAGCGCATGATCGACGAGGACATGGCGCAGTTCGCCCGCATGGGCTGGGATGGCTTACGGCTCACCTTCTGGGGCGACTGGGAGTCGTCGGACACCGCCGGCAATCTCATCGCCAACGATCACCTCGATCTCCTGGACTACCTCATAGCGCGCGCCACAGAGCGCGGCATCTACATGCTGTTCAGTCCTATCCAGCTGTATAGCTCCAACTGGCCGGATGCGCTCGCTGACACGACCGCGCCGGGATTTGGCCGACGCTTCGGGAAGGGCCGGATGGGGACCGATCCCGCAGCGCTCGCCGCGCAGGTGAACTACCTGCGCCAGATCCTGAATCACGTGAATCCGTACACCCACCTCGCGCTGAAGCACGAGCCATCCATCCTCTTCATCGAGCTCGTGAACGAGCCGTGGCATCACCCAGAGGACCTGCAGGGCTCGATCCACTATATCGACGCGCTCACGGACGCGGTGCGGAGCACAGGGTGTCAGAAGCTCGTGGTCTACAACGTGAGTCAGGACTTCCGGATCGGCGAGGCGATCCGGCGCTCGAAAGCGCAGGGCATCACGTTTGGCTGGTATCCCACTGGCCTGAACGCGGGTCACGAGCTGGAAGGCAATTACCTCCGCGGCACAGACGTCTATCCCGACATGCTGCGCCCTGAGCTCGCGCGCCTGCCACGGATCGTGTACGAGTTCGACAGCCCCGACCTGCGCACCGGCACGATGTATCCCGCGATGGCGCGAACGTTTCGCACGGTGGGGGCGCAGTTCGCCGCAATGTTCGCCTACGATATGCTCGCGACCGCATCGCGCAACCTCGGCTGGCAGACGCATTACCTCAGCCTGGTCTACACACCGCGCAAGGCGATGAGCGCGATCATCGCGGCCGAAGCGATGCGTCGCCTGCCGCGCTTCACGTCGTACGGCGCGTATCCAGACAACCTGCGGTTCAGCGACTTCCGGATCTCCGCCGACAGCAACCTGAGTGAGCTGGTCGCGCGCGATGCGTTTCTCTATGCTGGTTCGACGGGCTCGAAACCGCCCGAGCCTGGGGCGCTCCGTCGCGTTGCCGGCTATGGCTCCTCGGCCGTAGTCGCGTACGAAGGCTCGGGGCTCTACTTCCTCGACAGGGTGCGGCCTGGGGTCTGGCGCCTCGAGGTGTATCCCGACGCGGTGCCGATTCGCGATCCGTTCGAGCCGCCGCGGGTCGACAAGATCGTGACGCGGGCGATCAGGCGCGCCTGGCCGATGACCGTCACGCTGCCGGATCTCGGTCCATCCTTCACTGTCCAGCCGGTCACGGCAGGGAATCCGCAGACCATACGCGCAAGCGGCGGCGCATTCACGGTCACACCCGGCGTTTTCGTGCTGAGCGAGGCTGGTGCTGTCGATGTCGCAACACTGCCGCCGCGGGTTGGCAACGTCGGTATCAAGGAATACCACGCGCCGCCAACCGACACCGTGCCGCTCTCCGTGCAGTCGCTGGCTGCACCGCAGTATCTCGCCGGGAGGGATGCCGAGGTTCGAGCCAGCATTGTTAGTCCACTCCCGCCCGATTCGGTCAAGCTCTTCGTTCGCTCGTCCCCTGCCGGCTCATATCAACAATTGTGGATGCGTCCTGCGGGGGGATATGTGTACGCCGCTGCGATCCCCGGCGAAGCGCTTCAGGAAGGGCCCCACCAGTTCGTCATCACTGTATACCGAGGCGATTCCATCGTGACCTTCCCTGCCGCCACGCCAGGAAAACCGACGGATTGGAACTACAACAGTCAGGCAGCATGGCGGTTCGATGTCGTGCTCCAAACCACGCCGCTGCGCATTTTTGACCCAGAGACCGACGCGGCGCGCCTCGCGTTCACGCGGATCGGCGACGCCGGGCGGCGTGGCCTGTTTCGGGTCGTGCCGTCGTCCGCGAGCGGACAGCCAGCCTTCCATTTCGAGCTGCCGACGGATAGCAGCCGCTGGAGCCCGGCCGACTACACCGCCTCGCTCGTCATCAAGGCACGGGTTGCCGCACGCCAGGAGACGATGGCGGCGGCAAGTGAGGTGCGGATCCGTTTGCGCGGTCTCAGCGCGCGCCAAATCCTGCACCTCACCCTCATGGAAGACGACGGCACGAGCTGGACGGCGGCATTGCCCGTCGATAGTACCTGGCAGGACCAGGTCCTGCCACTTGCCAAGTTCACGGTCGGTCGCGGAGTCCTGTTGCCTGAAGGCTTCCCGGGGGAATGGAACTACTGGGTAGGACCGGCCGCCGGTCGCGGCGACAGCAGTGACCGGCCTCGGCTCGAGCACCTCGAACGGCTGCAGCTTTCGTTGCGCCGGAACGAAGGGCGTGGCGTCGAGGTCGAGTCTGTCGTCCTCGCGTTCGGGCGCTGAACGGGATTGACACCTGCCGCAGTGATATGGTACTACTCGGCGGGTACCGAGGAGGCATTATGACCGAGGAAATGGGAACCTTCCGCGTCGATGTCGAAATCGAGAACACCCGCACGGGTGAGCGCCGAGAGCTCAGGTCCGTGTTGGTGGATACCGGGGCTGAGTTGTCGTGGATTCCGAGCGCTGTTCTCGAATCACTCGGCATCGAGCGGTTTAGGAAGGCGCGCTTCCGCCAGGCCAGCGGTACAGTCCTGGAGCGCTGGATCGGTGTTGCGCTCGTTCATGTTGCCGGACAACGAACGGCGGACGATGTGGTGTTTGGCGAGCCCTCGGATCTGGTCATCCTGGGCTCACGAACGCTGGAAGGTCTAAACTTCCGAATCGATCCTGTGACTAAGCAGCTGGTGGACGCGGGCCCTGCCCCGGCGGCTGTGGCAGCATAGCACGGCGCCACGCGCGGTACGCGAAACCAAGCATCACGGCTCCGAACGCCAGCAGCACGAGCCCCCACCACAGATTCACGTTGATGCCGAGCGAACGCTCATACATCGCCTTGGACGACACCAGCCCGTAGATCGTCAGCAGCGCGCCGATGATCGTGAACATGCCCCCGATGGGAACCCTGACGTCTAGCCTCATGACCGCATCACCAGAAGATCACGTTGAGCAGGGTAGAGACAACGAGTATGCCCACCGCTAATGTCACCGGCCGTTTGTACCACGGCATCGACCCTTCCTGCACACGCGGCGTCAGGGAATGGACGAGGCCGCGCAGCTCCTCGTCGGTCTTGGTGCGCTTGGTAAACAGCGAAATCACCAACGTTGCGACGAAGCAGCCGGTCCACGCGAACAGCGCGGTCCAGAAGTTCAACGCCATCTCGCTCGGGTAGGTGTGCAGCACCGCGCCCAGGAACCCCCCTTTGATGCCGGGTACAGCGCCGCGCGGCAGCGTGAGTCCATAGTGCAGCGCCGCGGTGATCGTCCCCGTCAAGAGACCGTAGAACGCCCCGTGTCCGGTGGTGCGGCGCCAGAACATCCCCAGCAGGAACGTCGCGAACAGCGGTCCGTTCACGAATGAGAATACCAGCTGCAGCATGTCGAGAATGTTGTTGAACCGCGTCGCGGAGTACGCGGCCAGCACGCTGGCGAAGATCCCGAAGATCGTCGCCGCATGGCCCACGCGGAGGTAATGCCCGTCCGGCTGTCCGGGGCGGATGTAGGACTGATAGATGTCGTACGTCCAGACGCTGTTGAATGCCGTGACGTTGCCCGCCATCCCGGACATGAACGACGCCATCAACGCGGTGAGCCCGAGGCCCAGCAGTCCTGACGGCAGATAGTGCGCCAGCATCATCGGAATGGCGAGGTTGTAATTCGGCTGGCCGTCGGTGCCGATCGGCAGAAACCCGCCGCGCGTGGCGTGCAGTCCGATCGCCAGCATCCCCGGCAGGATCACGAGGGCGGGCATCAGCATCTTGGGAACCGCCGCAATCAGCGGGGTGCGGCGTGCCGCGGTCATCGAGCCGGCGGCCATCGCGCGCTGCACCACGAGGAAGTCGGTGCACCAGTAGCCGAACGACAGCGCGAACCCCAATCCCATCACGAGCCCGAACCACTCCATCCCCATGGGATTGTGGCTTGGCGAATCCATGTATTTCCACGAATGGGACCACGCACCCGGCTCAAACCCGGCGTTCGTCGCGACCGTCGCGAGCTTGGCCGTCAATCCGTTCCATCCGCCAACGTCTTTGAGGCCGAGCAACACCAGGGGCAGGAAGCCGAGGACGATGAGAAAGAACTGTAGCACCTCGTTGTAAATCGCGGAGGTGAGCCCGCCGAGGAAGATGTAGATCAGCACGATGACGCCCGTCAGCACGATGCTGGCGTGAAAGCTCCACCCCAGCACCAGCTCGAGCAGCTTGGCGAGCGCGTACATCGAGATGCCCGAGGAGAAGATCGTCATGATCGCGAAGGTGATCGCGTTCAAGCCGCGCGTCTTCTCGTCGAAGCGGAGCTTCAGGTACTCGGGGACCGAGCGGGCGCGGGAGCCGTAGTAGAACGGCATCATGAACAGCCCGACGAACACCATCGCGGGCATCGCGCCGACCCAGTAGAAGTGGCTCGTCATGATGCCGTATTTGGCGCCCGACGCCGCCATGCCGATGACTTCCTGCGCGCCCAGATTCGCCGAGATAAACGCGAGGCCGGCGATCCATGCGGGGATCGACCGGCCCGAGAGGAAAAAGTCTTCGCTGCTCTTGATGACCCGTCTCAGCGCCCAGCCGATGCCGAGCACAAAGACGAAGTAAATAATCAGGATCGCATAGTCGATCCCGCCGAGATGGATCTGTTGCAGTTAGTGCGCGCCCTTCGTCTTGATGACGATCACGCCGTTCGCTCCGCGCACCCCGTAGAGAGCGGTTGCGGACGGATCCTTGAGCGCCTGGATCGATTCGATGTCATGCGGGTCGAGCCAGCTCAGCGTGCCGCCGTGCACATCCACGGAGACGCCATCGATGACGAAGAGGGGATCCTGGTTCCCATAGAACGACGTCGGGCCACCCATGCGCACGACGATCCCACCGCCGGCCGCGGGGCTGACGGTGACGCCGGAGATCCGGCCGGCGAGCAGCTGATCCAGGGAGGTGGCGCGTTGCCGCTCTACGTCCGCTCGCACCGACGATGGGGGCGGCGGAGCCGGCCTTGGGATCGCGTCTTCACTGACGCTGCGCGCACGGTGGGTACACGCGAGGGCGATTCCGGCAACTACGGCGAGGGATGGCAGGACGCGCGCTGAATGGTGGATCATGGAGACCCCCTGGTTAGGGGCAATATGCCGAAAATGAAGACCGTGCGCGACTGGTACACCGTCCCGGGTCGCAGAATTGTAGAGGGAAAGTTTGGGTGGTTCGGAGCATCAGGATAGTGTTGGGTTTCGAGGCAGAAGCCGGGTCCGTAACCGGTGTACAGCTGCACGGCGGGTTCTGTCGTTCGGACCGCAAGCGTACGGCCTGACTTCGGGTCAACCGCGAGTGCTCCTCCGCTCAGCACGTAGTTGTGATCGTACTGTCCGCCGCGACGCGCGCCGATCACCGTGAGCGACCGGAAGTCGAAGTCGGTCTCCGCCACCGGCATGATCTCGCCGGTGGGAATCAGGTTCTCATCGACCGGCGTGATGGCACCGGCATCGATCTGCAGGAGATGACCGAGTACGTTTCCTGCGCCCGCAAGATTGAAATAGCTGTGCTGCGTGAGATTGACCGGCGTCGGCTTGTCGGTAGTCGCGTAGTAATCGACAATCAACTCGTTGCTGTCGGTCAGCGTGTACGTGACCCGCACTTCGAGTGTTCCCGGATAACCTTCTTCGCCATCAGGACTCGTGTAGGTGAGTTCCAGAGTAGATGCACTCGAGCTCGCACGCCACACGCGTCGATCGAACCCTTTAACGCCACCGTGCAGATGATTTGGCCCGATATTAGCGGCCAAGCGATAAGTATTTCCGTCGAGCGTGAAGCGCGCGTTGGCGATGCGGTTCGCGCAGCGGCCGATGATGGCGCCGAGGTACCTGGGGTTGTCCCGATATTGCTCGACGTCATCGAAGCCGATCACGACGTTCGCGAGGCGTCCGTCGCGGTCCGGCGCGAGCAGCGCCATGATGATGCCGCCGTAATTCGTTGCGCGAAGCTCGAGACCGTTCGCGTTTTTGAGCGTGAATACGTGGACGGGGTGCTGCCCCGTCACGGTGACGTGTGTTTGGTGAATTCGAATCCCGTGAGTTCGTAGATGTACGCTTGGCGCGGAGCGAGCGGTGGCAAGACTCTCGTTCGGTTGATTGTGCGGCCGCCGAGCAACGGACGCAGCGTAAAGAGTCCCGGCGTCGGCAATGAGACTCCGGTCACCGTCGTGTTGCTGAGGTTCGCGACAACCAACAGCCAGTAATCGTTATTCCCTCGTAGGTACGCGAGCACCGCGTCATTTCCGACAGGAAGCGGCGCAAGGCTTCCGGTGCGCAGTGCCGAATGTGTGCCGCGCAGGCGCATCAATCGCCGGTAAAGGTTGAGTAGCGAGTTCGGATTGCGATTCTCAACGGCCACATTCGCGCTGAACGAGTCAGGTTGCAACGCCTCCCACGGCTTGCCCTTCGTGAACCCGGCGGACCGCGCGCGGTCCCACTGCATCGGCGTGCGCAGCCGCTCGTCCGGCTTGTCCCCCGTCATCCCGATTTCTTCGCCGTAATAGATGAAGGGCACACCCGGTAGCGTGAGAAGGATTGTGACTGCCAGCCGGGCACCCGCAGTGTCATTGCGCAGCGCCGTCATGGTGCGCGTTTGATCATGATTTCGTTGGAACGGCGCCCAGCGCAACGTCGGCTCGGCGCGCTCGAACTGCTCCACGGTGGGGATGAGCCCTCCCGCCTTCCCGGTCCGCACGGCCTCCATCAGGGCTTCCGAGATGGGGAACGCGAAATAGGCATCCAGCTGGTCGGGATAGTACGTGAGAATCACATCGGTGTTGTCCCATACCTCGCCGATTGTGTACGATTGCGGCGCGATGCTGCGCACGTACTGCCCGAACTCGCGCAGCACCTGATGCGTGCCCGGCGTGTTGGAGACTTCGTTCCCAACCTCGACCAGGTGGCGCACGGCATCGAGCCGAAATCCGTCGACGTGCATGGAATCCAGCCAGTAACGGGCGACGCGCTTCATTTCCTCCAGCACCGCGGGATTCTCGTAATTCAGGTCCGGCATCCCGCTCCAGAACAGGCCGAAGTAGTACTCGTCGCGCAGCGGTGACTCATGCCAGTTGCTGCCGGCGGTATGCGACCAGCGATACCAGTTGCGATGCGGCGACGCGGTGTCTCTCAGAGCCTCCTGGAACCACGGGTGCTCGCTCGAGGTGTGATTCAGGACCAGGTCAACGAGCACGCGGATGTGGTGCCGGTGCGCCGCCGCCACGAATGCCTTGAAGTCGTCGTTCGTCCCGTAGTCCGGCTCGACCTTGTAATAGTCGGTGACGTCGTATCCGTGATAGCTCGGCGATTCCGCGACGGGCATGAGCCAGACGCAGTCCGCGCCCAGTCCCGCGATGTAGTCGAGCTTCTGCGTGAGGCCGCGCAGGTCGCCGATCCCGTCGCCGTTGCTGTCGTAGAACGAGCGCACGAATATCTCGTAACAGGTGGTCGGATGAGGGGATTGTAGGGGTGCATTGTTTTGACGTAGGGGCGCAGCATGCTGTGCCCCTACACCAATCAAGGACAGCAATAGGCCTACGGGATACATTCGAACGTAGCCTCGAGGCCTTCCGCCGAGTTCGGACCGAGGTAGACGCGGAATGTCCCCGGCTCCACCACCGGCTTCATGTCGAGACCGTAGAACCACAGATCCCGCACCGCTATCCGTAACTCCACTGTTCGAGATTCAGCAGGTCGTAGCGCGACGCGACGAAAAGCCTTCAGCTCGCGCACGCGCGGCGCCACGCTCGCGACGTCGTCATGCACATAGAGCTGCACGACCTCCGTGCCCTCTCGGCTCCCGCTGTTGGTCACCGTCACCGTGGCAGTGATCGTGTCGGTCGCGCGGGCGCGCGCCGCGCTGAGCCTGAGGTTGCTGTACGCGAACGTCGTATACGACAATCCGAATCCGAACGGATAGCGCGGCGTCACCGGCACGTCGATGTATTTCGATGAGAATCTGTTGTTCACGTCGGGTGGCCGGCCGGTGTTGCGATGATTGTAGTACAGCGGGATCTGACCCAGCACACGCGGGAACGTGACCGGCAGCCGGCCGCTCGGGTTCACGTCGCCGAACAGCACATCGGCGGTTGCGTTCCCCGCCTCGACGCCCAGGAACCACGTCTCGACGATCGCCGGAACGTGGTCCGACGCCCACTCGAGGATCAGGGGCCGGCCGTTCATCAGGACGAGCACGACCGGCGTGCCCGTCGCCGCCACCGCCTCAAGCAGTTGCTGTTGGACGCCCGGAAGACCGAGAGAGGAGCGGCTCGCCGCCTCGCCGCTCATGTCGCCCAGCTCGCCGAGCACCAGGACGGCCACCTTCGCCTGCCGCGCGGCGGCGACGGCCGCCGCAAAGCCGGCCCGTGAGGTGTCTGCGATTCCCGCCCCCTGCGCGTACAGCACCTGTGTCCCAACTTTCGATCTGATTCCCTGCAGCACTGAGACGACGTCCTCGGCGCGACCTTGCGTATGCCACGGACCGAGCGGCTCCTCCTTGTTGTCGGCGAGCGGGCCGATGACCGCGATGGGGCCCGATTTGGAGAGTGGTAACGTAGCCCCTTCATTCTTCAATAGCACGATCGATTCGCCCGCGACGCGCCGGGCGAGTGCACGGAGCTCGGTGTTAGCGGGCGCCGTCCGAGCCCTATAGGGGTCGCGGAACAAGCCGAGCCGCTGCTTGGCGCGCAGAATTCGCATGACCGCGGAGTCGACGACGGCCATCGGAATACGATTACTGTGCACCAGCGCCGCGAGCGAGTCCACGTAGATGCTGCTCTGCATGTCCATGTCGACGCCGGCGGTCAGCGCGCGCCGTCCTGCCTCGGCCGGCGACCCGGCCACGCCGTGCTGCAGCAACTCGGCGACTGACGTCCAATCGCTGACCACGAAGCCTGTGAATCCCCACTCCCGCCGCAGGACGGTGTCGGTAAGCCAGGCGTTGCCGGAGGCGGGAACGCCCGCGATGTCGTTGAACGCCGACATGAGGCTCGCGACGCCCGCGTCCACCGCGGCCTTGAACGGCGGCAGGTACACTTCGCGCATCGTGCGCTCGGAGATTTCGGTCTCGTTGTAGTCGCGACCGGCCTCCGCCGCGCCATAGCCGGCAAAGTGTTTCGCGGTCGCGAAGATGTTCTGCTGGAAGCCGCGCACGCGCGCCGCAGCCATGAGCGAGCCCAGGTACGGATCCTCGCCCGAGCCCTCCGCGATGCGACCCCAGCGCGGGTCGCGGGCGATGTCCACCATCGGCGCGTATGTCCAATTGATCCCGAAAGCGGCGGCTTCCTGGCCCGCCGCCCGCGCTGTCGCCTCGGCGGCATCGGGATCGAACGAGCTCGCTTCGCCGAGCGGAATCGGGAAGATCGTGCGATACCCGTGGATCACGTCGAGGCCAAACAGCAAGGGAATCTTGAGGCGCGACTCGGTCACCGCGATGCGTTGGACCGGCGTCGTGTTCTCGGCCCCGATGACGTTGAAGAGCCCGCCGAGCTTGCCCGCGCGCACCAGCTGCATCTGCTCAGGTGACGCGCGCCCGTTGGCCGATAGGAGATTCAATTGGCCGAGTTTTTCTTCGAGGGTCATGGCGGCGAGGAGCGAGTCGATCCGCCGTTCCAGGGCGGGACGCTGCGCGCCGGCAGGAGCGGCGGTAAAGAGACTCAGGGCAGCTGGTAGGACCTTGAGAAAACCGGTGTGCGGGCGCATCGGGATTCCGTTGATCAGAGAGTAGGGATTTGGGAACGCGGATCACGCAATCTACGCGGCCGTCGCCCGACTTGACAGACTCCGACACGCGCGTGATAACTGAGGCAACGCACTCAACCGAGATCATCCATGAGTCGGAGCCTCTCCCTCGGACCGCTCGGCGCGAGGGTTGTCCTCGGCGTCGCCACTCTCCTGTCGCTCGTCTTCGTCGAACACGCCTGGGGGCAAGCAGCGCCGGTGCGGGTAACCGGCACCGTGACCTCGGCAAGCGATGGTAGCCCCCTCTCCGGGGCGAGCGTCGTCGTCAAGGGCACGAGCATTGGGACGCGCACCGGCACCAACGGTAGGTATGCCATCGATGCCCCCAGTGCGAACGACACCCTTACGTTCGCGTTCATCGGTTACAGCCCCATGAACGTGGCGATCGCGGGACGGTCGGTGGTCAACGCCGCCATCGCGGCCTCGGCGATCATGATGGAAGAGGTGGTCGTCGTAGGCTACGGAACCCAGCAGCGGCGCGACGTCACCGGGTCGGTGGCGAGCGTGAACGCCGAGGACCTCACTCCCGTCCCTACGGCGTCCGTCGACCAGACGCTGCAGGGTCGCGTCGCCGGGGTCCAGGTGACGCCGGCGTCGGGCAAGCCGGGTGACAAGGCGATCGTGCGCATCCGCGGGGTGGGCACACTCAACGACGCGTCCGCGCTCTACGTCGTTGACGGCATGCTGACCGACGACGTCTCGTTTCTGCAAGCGAACGACATCACGTCCGTCGAGGTCCTCAAGGACGCCTCGGCCACGGCGATCTACGGCTCACGCGGCGCCAATGGCGTGATCATCATCTCCACCAAGCGGGGGCGTTTGGAACAGCCCACGAGCTTCAGTGTCAACGCCTACGCCGGCTCCCAGAGCGTCCAGCATCGTGTCGGTCTCGTCAATGCCCACGACTACGCGATCCTGGCCAACGAGCTGGCTGCCAACCTGGGAGCGCCGGCCTACTTTCCCAACCCGGATACCATTGGTGTGGGAACGGACTGGCAGCATGCGATATTCGAAACGGCGCCGATCCAGAACTACCAGGTTTCGAGTTCGGGGGGCACCGACAAGATTACGTACTACTTGAGCGGCAATTACTTCCGCCAGGCGGGCGTGGTCCCGCATTCGGACTTCAACCGCGTCACACTGCGCCTGAACAACGACTATCGGCTGAGCGATCACCTCCTGTTCGGGCACAACATCGCAGTCTCGTATGCGACGGACGAGCGACCCCCTGACGTGCTGAGCGTGATCTACCGCGCGGATCCGACCATCGCAGCGCTAAATCCGAACGGCACATTCGTTGACGGAAACGTGCGCTCCTCGGCGGGGAATCCGGCGGCGACGGTGTTCTATACGCGCAACGACGAGAATAACTCTCGGGTGGTCGGCAATTTCTTCGCCGAGTTGAATCTGCCCCACAGCGTCACGTTCCGCTCCAGCTTCGGCGTGGACCTCGGCCGCTCAGAGTTCAGGAAGTTCGTGCCGGTCTACGCCGTCTCGCCCCTGCAGAAGAACGACATATCCAACGTAGACGTCGAGACCGGCTCGAGCAGCTCGTGGCTGTGGGAGAACACGCTCACTTACAATTATCAGGCCGAGCGGCACCGCCTCAACGTACTGGCGGGTATCACGGCCCAGTCGTTCTACAACGAAAACCTCGGGTGCGGCCGCACCAACATTCCCGGCGAGGACCCGAGTCTCTGGTATTGTGACGCCGGCGCCGCTGCGGGGCAGACCAACTTCAACCGCGCGTCGGACTGGAAGATGCTCTCCTACCTGTTCCGCACCAATTACACCCTCAAGGACCGGTACCTGTTCACCGGCTCGCTCCGCATCGACGGTTCCTCGCGATTCGGTGCGGCCAACCGCTACGGCTACTTCCCGTCGTTCGCTGCGGGCTGGAACCTGAAGGAAGAGGCGTTCCTGCGAGATGCCCGGTCGATTTCCGCTCTCAAGGTGCGCGCCAGCTGGGGGCAGATCGGCAACGACAAGATCGGTGCGTATCCAGGCGTCCCGATCGTCACCGGCAACCTGAATGCCGTGTTCGGGAGTGGCGGAACGCTGCAATACGGCGCCAGCCCGATCGAGCTGGCGAATCCGTTGGTGAAATGGGAGAAGACAACCCAGGCGGACATCGGCGCCGACATGGTGCTGTTCGACGGTCAGCTCGAGGCAACGCTCGACTACTATCACCGTCTCACCGACGGCATTCTGGTGCAGGTCCCGATCCCGAACTATGTCGGCGTGTCGACACAGCCCTTCGTGAACGCCGCGAAGGTCTTGAACACGGGGATAGAGGGCACGTTCGCCTGGCGCCGCAAATTGGGCGCTGCCAACCTGGACCTGGGCCTGAACGGCGCCACGATCAGCAACACCGTGAAAGCGCTCGGCCAGGGCAACAGCCAGATCCTCGCCGGCGGGCTGGGGAACGAGGTCTCGTACACCACGCGCACGACCGTCGGCCAGCCGATCGGTTGCTTCTGGGGTCTGAAGGTGCTGGGCGTCTTCCAGACGCCCGCGGAGATCGCCAGCTCCCCCAACCGTAACGTAGGTGAGCAGCCGGGTGACCTGCGATTCGTCGATACGAACGGCGACGGCACCATTACCGACGCCGACAAGGCGTTTCTCGGCTGCCCGATCCCGGACGTCGTCTACGGGTTCAACAGCCGGCTCCGTTGGGGTAACTTCGATCTCTCAGCAAACTTCAGCGGACAAGCGGGTAACAAGGTGTTCAACGGCAAGAAGGCTGTGCGTTTCGGTGTCGAGAATTTCGAGTCGTCGTTCATGGACCGCTGGCACGGACAGGGCACGAGCGACCGCGAGCCACGCGTTACCACCGCCGGCAACAACTACGTCGCCTCCGACCGATTCATCGAGAGCGGCTCCTTCCTCAAGCTGCAAACGGTGCAGCTGGGCTACCGCCTGCCGCCGGGTGTGACGAGCGTGCTCCGCGTCGAGCAAGCCAGGATCTACGTGAGCGGCACCAATCTCTTCAACATCACGAACTACACCGGTTACACGCCCGAACTCCCGGGAGGGTCGGTGATCGCCAGCGGGATCGACACGTTTGGGGGGATTTTCCCGCCCGCCCGGACGTTCACCGTCGGTATGGATGTGACCTTTTGAGAGACCACGAAGTGGATACTAGACTGATGCGGAGCGAGCCATGAGAACTTCACCGACAGCAGCGCGCGGCCTCATACTTCTTGCGGCGCTCGTCCTGGTTGGGTGCGACTTCCTCTCGACGGAGCCGAAGGGTGTGCTCACGACGGAGAACTTCTTCAAGACGTCCGATCAAGCCGTTCAGGCGACCAATGCGACGTACAACATGCTGCGCGAGTGGCAGGTTCACGTCTTCTCGTGGATCGGGCTGACCGACATCGTATCGGACGACGCCACCAAGGGGAGTACGCCGGGCGACGCAAGCTTCCTGGGCGACCTCGATAACCTCACCTTCGATCCCGGAAATCTGGCCTTTGCGGATCCCTGGGCCGGATATTACAAGGGGATTTATCGGGCCAACGTGGCCATCCAGAACATCCCCAACGTCTCCATGGACGCGACGCTCAAAGCACGGCTCATCGGCGAGAACAAGTTCCTACGCGCGTACTACTACTTCTTTCTCGTGCGGGCGTTCGGTGGCGTGCCCCTCGTCACGCAGCCCCTCACGCCCGCCGAGTTTATCCAGCCGCGAGCCACCTCTGCCGAGGTCTATGCCCTGATTGTACAGGACCTCCAGGATGCCAGCGCGGCGCTTCCGAAGAGGTCGCAATACGCCCCGGAGGATTTGGGCCGAGCCACCAAGGGCGCCGCACAGAGCATGCTCGCGGAGGCCTACCTCTACTTGAAGGACTATCCGCACGCGCTCGCGTACGCGGATTCGGTCATCGCCTCGGCCGAATACGGCCTCTACACCGACTACGCGACGCTCTTCACCCAGGCGGGTAAAAACTCGTCTGAAGGCGTCTTCGAAGTCCAGGCGGCTGTCACTCCCGGAAGCGGCTGCCAGCCGAGCGAGGGATGCGCCAACGTCCAGTACGCCGAGGTGCAGGGTGTGCGCGGCACGCCCAACATCGGTTGGGGGTTCAACACGCCGGCACCCGAGCTCGAGGCTGCTTACGAGCCGGGTGATCCGCGCCTCGAGGCCACCATCCTCTACACATGGGAGCTTCTCCCCGACGGCAGCCCCCGGGTCGTGTACTTCAACCCGAGCATGCTGAACAACCGGTACAACCAAAAGGTGTTTGTGTCGCCCGACAATCCGGGTGGGACCTTCAATGCCGGCATCAACATCCGGCGCATCCGGTACGCGGACGTGCTGTTGATCGCGGCCGAGGCGGCGTATCAGACGGGGGACATCGCGAAGGCGACGAACTACCTGAACCAGGTGCGTGCGCGTGCCCGCGGTGGGCCGGCTGCGAAGACTCTGGGCTTCACGGCCGAGCAGCTCGCCACGTCGATCGCTGAAACCGTACTGGGTCTCGCGGGCGGCACGAGCCGCGTATTCGTGCGGTACGCGAACCCCACCGGCGCGGCCTACACGGCGGGGCTCCGAAGCTTCGCTGCGGGCTGCTCCGATGTCAGCTGCGCATCTGCCGCCGTCCCGCCGGTGCGGGTCGACACGGTGGACATCATCCAATCCGTTAACGGTACGGCGGTGACGACGCCCAGCGACTACTTCACCGCGGTCAACGGAACGACCGCCGGCTCGTCGGTCACGCTCCAGGTGCAGCGCATGGCGCGGGCGAACCCGACGGCTGCGCTGACCACTCAGGCGCTCACGATCACTATTACCTCGCAGAACTTGTTACCCGACGTGACCGCCACGGGACAGGCGCTGCTCGACGCCATCTGGCAGGAGCGCCGGGTGGAGCTGGCGATGGAGGAGCAGCGCTGGTTCGACATTCGCCGGCAGGACGCTGTCATCCCGGGCCGCGCGGCCCTGTTGATGGCCGCGGCAGGCAAGACCTTCGTCGCGAGAGACACGTTGTATCCGATCCCGTCTGGCGAAGCGCAGATCGCCGGGCTGCAGCAGAACCCCGGCTACTGAGGAGGAGCATCGAGTGGGGGCGGGCAACGCCTTGGGGCTCGCGGCCGCGACGGCAGGGTTGCTGGGCTGTGCCTATCCACCCGTATCCTCGGCGCCATCGAGTGCACAGCCGCACGGCATGACCGCGAGCGTGTCCACGGTGAGCGCCGAGGACCTGCGAGGGATCCCCGCTGCGCAGGTGGAGGAGCTGCTCGAGGGTCGGAGCGCCGGTGTACAGGTGATCCGGCTGCCGGGCGGCGGCGTGTCCGTCCGCATCAGGGGTCGGAGCTCCATCTACGGCGACAATGAGCCTCTCTATGTGATTGACGGCATGCCGGTGGAGGTGACCACCGGACACGGCCTGTCGTGGCTCAACCCGGGCGACATTCAGCGGATCGAGATCTTGAAGGATGCCAGCGCGACAGCCGTCTACGGCATGCGAGGGGCGAACGGCGTTGTACTGATCACGACCCGGCACGGCGAACGGGCCCCTGAGTAAGCCCGGCGTTGGTTCGTTCGTCGCGTTGCTCGTCTGGGCGGGCGGCGCGGCGGCGCAGACCGCGCACGATCATCACGTCTTCTTCGAGCGCAGCCTGACCGACACCGCTTATTATTTCAGCGACGTCACGGTCATCATCCCCAGCACGGTGGAGGCTGCGGGCGGTCGGCTCCCCGTCGAAACGCAGCGGGTGTTCACGCCGCCCAACGCGCTCCGCCTCACCTGGACCTCCCGCCCCGGCGGCACGTGGAAAGCGATGATCCGCCGCGAGCGCTGGCGCAACCAGAACCCCGCCTTCGACGGCGACACGCTGGTGTTCCGCGCCTACACCGACGAGCCGATTCTCAACACGGCGCTCCCCTTGATTGGCCTCGACGATGGGCAAGGCATGAACCGCGAGGTGCGGCTCGCCGATTACGTCCAGAGCATCCCGGCCGGGCGGTGGATGCGCATCGCCGTGCCGATCGCGAACCTCTCGATGACGCTGCAGGACGGGCGGAGCTACGACCCGCGGAGCGCCGCGGCCGTGTATTTCGCGCAGTGGCTCGACGACGAGGCCCCGCACACCCTCTACGTGGACGAAATCGCGATCATGAACGGTGACCCGGGCGACACAACGCCGCCGCCCGCCCCGCGGGCCTTGCACGCCCGGGGCTTCGAGCGCCACGTCGAGCTGGCTTGGGACGCCGTGACGGCCCCCGATCTCCGGGGCTACCAGGTCGAGCGATCGAGCGACGGCCAGCACTGGGCAATCCTGGAGACGCAGACCCCGTGGTTCACGCGCTACGTCGACTTCCTGGGCGCACCGGGGAAGAAGACCACCTACCGCGTGCGCGCCGTGGATCTGCAGGGCAACGCCTCCGCACCCACGCAAACCGCGTCCGCGGCCACGCGACCCATGACCGACGACGAGCTGATCACGATGGTTCAGGAAGCATCGTTCCGGTACTACTGGGACGGAGCGCATCCCGTCGCCGGCATGGCGCTCGAGAGTCGGCCTGGCGATCCCGACCTCGTGGCGCTGGGCGCCTCTGGGTTCGGAATCATGGCGCTGATCACGGGCACCGAGCGCGGCTTCGTGACGCGCGAGCAGGGCGCGGCGCGCATGCGCCACATCGTCGCGTTCCTGGAGCGCGCCGACCGGTTTCACGGCGCCTGGCCGCACTTCCTGAGCGGGACGACCGGGAAGGTCATCCCGTTGTTCGGGAAATGCGACGACGGGGCGGACCTGGTCGAGACATCGTTCCTGGCGCAGGGGCTGCTCGCGGCCCGCCAGTACTGGAAGGCCGACCGCGCCCTCTACGACCGTATCACGACGCTGTGGGAGGGGATCGAGTGGAGCTGGTTCCGCAAGCCGCCCGACACCGCGTATCTCATCTGGCACTGGTCGCCCGACTGCGCGTGGCGGCTCGAGCACCCGCTGATCGGGTGGAACGAGACCATGATCACCTACATCCTGGCGATCGCGTCGCCGACGCACGGCGTGCCCGGAGAGATGTACTACAGCGGCTGGGCGAGCCAGGCCCCGCGGGCGATCGAGTACCGCCGGGGGTGGGGCATGACCAGCCACGGCGACCACTACACGAACGGGCACACGTACTACGGCATCGAGCTGCCCGTCGGCGTCGCGAACGGTGGCCCGTTGTTCTTCACGCACTACTCCTTTCTCGGCTTCGATCCGCGCGGCAAGCGCGACCGCTACACGAACTATTTCGACAATAACCGCGCCATCGCCCTGATCAACCGCGCCTACTGCATCGACAACCCCCGCAAACGGGCGGGCTACGGCGCCGATGCCTGGGGGCTCACCGCATCCGACGGCCCCTGGGGCTACGAGGCGCACGAGCCGGTGCCGCACGTCGATACCGGGACGCTCACGCCGACGGGTGCGCTCGCGTCGTTCCCGTACACGCCCGACGCCTCGCTGGCAGCGCTGAAACACTATTACCGCGACCTGGGCGACCGGCTGTGGGGCGTGTACGGTTTCCGCGATGCGATCAACCTCGACCAACGGTGGGTGTCGCCCATTTTCATGGGCCTGAACCAGGCGCCGATCGTCGTCATGATCGAGAACCAGCGGACGGGGCTCATCTGGAAGCTTTTCATGGCCAATCCTGAAATCGAGACGGCGCTGCAGAAGATCGGGTTCGTCGCGGTTCCGCAGCATGGGGGGTAATCGTCTGCTGGTGGTTCTGGCGCTCTCGGCGTGCGCGGCCAGTCACCCCGCGGCTCCCCCTCCGCCGCCGCCGGACTCGACGCGTGTCGCTGCGTTCCTCGACACCCTGCAAAACCGCACCTTCGACTTCTTCTGGGTCCTGACGCCGCCCGCGAACGGCCTCACGCCCGACCGCTGGCCCACACCGTCGTTCTCGAGCATCGCCGCCGTCGGCTTCGCGCTCACCGCCTATCCGATCGGCGTGGAGCACGGATGGATCACCCGTGCCCAGGCCGCCGACCGCACGCTCGCGACGCTGCAATTCTTCTGGACCGCCCCGCAAGATTCGGCAGGCCCGAATACCACCGGTTATCGCGGCTTCTTCTATCACTTCCTCGACATGAGCACCGGCCGGCGCTTCCAACAGGTCGAGCTTTCGACGATCGACACGTCGCTGCTACTCGCCGGGATCCTGTTCGCGCAGAGCTACTACGATCACAGCGACACCACCGAGCAGCAGATTCGCGCGCTCGCCGATTCGATCTATTTCCGCGTCGATTGGAAATGGGCCGAGGCGCGGCCGCCCGCGGTGAGCATGGGGTGGCACCCGGAGAACGGATTCATCAACGCCGACTGGATCGGCTACAACGAGGGGATGATCCTGAACATCCTCGCCCTGGCCTCGCCGACGCATCCCGCCGACTCGGCCGCCTGGAGCAAGTGGGTGAGCGGCTATCAGTGGGGCACCTATTACGGCCAGAGCTTCGTCCAATTCGCTCCGCTCTTCGGCCACGAGTACTCGCACGTCTGGATCGATTTCCGCAACATCAAGGACGCTTTCATGACCGGCCGCGGGATCGATTACTTCGAGAACTCGCGCCGCGCCACGCTGTCGCAGCGCACCTATGCGATCGCTAATCCGGGCGCCTGGGTGGGCTACAACGGCAACGTCTGGGGCCTGACCGCGTGCGACGGGCCCGCGAACAAGACGCTGACGATTAGCGGCCGCAGCCGTCAGTTCCATACCTACAACGCCCGCGGCGCGGCGCTCGGCGACGAGCGCGACGACGGCACCCTCTGCCCCACCGCCGCCGGCGGCGCGGTGCCGTTTGCACCCGAGTTTACGATCCCCGCATTGCTCACGATGCGGACGACCTACGGGAACCATCTCTTCTCGACCTACGGCTTCCTCGACGCCTTCAATCCCACGTTCACCGCCGCCGGCCAGCAGGAAGTCGGCAGCGTGGACCCGAAGCTCGGCTGGTTCGACGTCGATTACCTCGGCATCGACCAGGGGCCGATTCTGGCGATGATCGAGAACTACCGCAGCGATTTCGTGTGGCGCGTGATGCGCGGGAACGCGCACATCATCCGCGGGCTCAAGCGAGCTGGGTTTACTGGTGGATGGCTGCCCTAGGTGTCCGCCCTTCTCGCGTCGCTCGCCGGTCTTCCCAATGCCGCCGAACCGGTTCCGGGTTGGATCACGGGAGGTCAGCCAACCGAGCAGCAGCTCAAAGCGTTCAAAGCAGCAGGCGGCGAAGTCGTGATCGACAACCGCGATCCCATGGAGCCACGCCCCTTCGACGAGCCTGCCACCGTACGCGCTGCCGGTCTGGAGTACATCAGCCTTCCAATCGTGCATGGCGCCGTCACCACGGACACAATGAAGCAGATGTATCAGGCACTAAAGAGACTGGAAGGACGAAACGCGCTACTGCACTGCTCCTCTGGAAATAGGACGGCGGCGGCTTTGATCCCCTACCTGATGATCGACAAGAAGATGCAGCAGGAGGATGCGGGTGATTTGGCCATGAGCATTGGCTTGCGAAGCGCGGAGCTTATGGAAATCGCCGTGACATATGCAAGCGGTTTGTCCCGTTAACAGTGGACTGTGAACCGCGGTGCGTCGGTGCGTCTAGTCTTTGCAGGTCCTACGCCTTTGGTTCCTCTTTCCCCCCGGCATAGCGGTGCCAGTACATTCTCATCTCACTGATCTTGCCGTCTTTCGTCTCACAGAAAATCGCTCCCCGCGCATCGACCTGTTCCCCAGTGCGACGGCGCCGGAACGTACAGCGAAACTCCGTCGCAAACCACGGCCCCGCCGCGTAAATCTCGCCCGACGAGAAATCGGTCTCGGCCTGGTACAGCGGGATGTCCTTCCAGTACGCCCGGATCGCCGCCATTCCCCGATCGGGAGTGCTGAACGGCGTCTCGAGAAACACCGCGTCCTCCGTGAAGACGGCGCAGATGGCGTCGACATCGCCCCGCTCCCACCCCTTGCCGAATGCATCGATCAGCGCGCGATAGCTCTCATTCATGGGCGCAAATATACTCCTCGAATGCGGTGGCTCGCGTTACTCGTTGGACTGACGTCGATCGGCTGCAGGCCGGCTGCCGATAACGGCTACACGCTGCTGTTTCTCGGCCGCTTTTCGGCCGCGCGCGTGGGGCGGTATTCGTGGGCCGCGGATCCCGCCCACAGCCGGCTCATTGCGTTCGACGGAGACCTTCACGTCGTCCGCACCGTCACCAATCCACGGCTCTCGAGCCCCGTCGCGGTCGCGCGCTATCCGCAGAACCGGCTCCTGGTCACGGAACGGACGGGAGAGGGCGTCGTGTTCGATACCGCGGGGGCGCCGGTGCGCGAGTGGGAAAGCCCGTTTCCGGCTTCGCTGTACGCGACCGACGGCAACCGCATCCTCGCCTCGCGCTCGCCGTACTACGTGCTGTTCGTCGGCGAAGACGGCAGCGCGCCGCTGCTCTGGATGCTCGATACACTGGGCGCCCCGTACGAAGGTCTGGGCGTGATTCATGTGCCGGACATCCGTTACCTCGCCGAGCTGGTCAACGCGGGGCCCGCGGCGCTTGTCGATCGTGTCGTCTATTTCGCGCCCCTCGTCCGCGACGAGATCCTCCGCCTCGATCCCACCGGTTCGCCGGTGTGGCGCAGCTCGCGCGGCCTGATTCCGGTCGAGCGCGATCCCCGCTTCGTCGCCGGCAAGGAGCGGCGGGTGGAGCACGCGCTCATCAACATCGCGATGACCGTGGGACCGGACGGCCGGCTCTACGTGTTGGGCGGCGAGGACTCGGCCGCCACGAGACTGCGACTCGACGTCCTGAACCGCGAGACGGGCGAGATCATCTCGAGCCAGGTGCTCGGCACGCCCATCACGGCCATCGCGGTGGACCGCCGCGGCAGGATCCGAGTGCTCGACCCGGAACGGCTCCTGGCGCAGACTCCCACGCAGGGGCGCGATCTGTTCGAGCCCGCGTTCGCGCTGCCCGACCTCACCGGCAAGCCGGTGCGGCTCGAGGATTATCGCGGCAAGCTCACGCTCGTCAACTTCTGGGCATCGTGGTGCGGGCCGTGCCGCGAAGAGTTCCCGCACATGGCAGAGCTCTACAAGACGTTCCCCCACGACCAGTTCGACATCGCGGCAATTTCCGATGACATAGACTCCGGCAAGATGCGCGCGTTCGTCGCCGAGTTCCGGCCGCCCTTCCCGATTCTGTTCGGCGGCGGTCGCATGAAGGCGATATATCACTATCGCGGGCTGCCCTACTCGGTGCTGCTGGATAAGCAGGGCCGCATAATCGAGCGCATCTTCGGGTTCGGTGGCGACGCCGAATTCCAGCACCTGCGCCAAACCATCGCGAAAGAGATCCATGCTGACACTGTTGCTGTTCGTTAGCCTCCAGTCCCCAGCCCCCAACCCCCAGTCCCCAGGCGATTGGCCGGCGTACGGCCGCGATCCGGGGGGCGCGCGGTTCTCGCCGCTCACGCAAATATCGCGCGCCAACGTGGCGCAGCTGCAAGTCGCCTGGACCTACCACGCCGGCATCCCCGACATGTCGAGCATGTCGCACCGGCCGCCGTCGCTCGAGGTCACGCCGATCGTCGTGGATGGCACGATGTATGTGATCACGCCCACGGGCATCGTCGCGGCGCTCGATCCGGCGACAGGTACCGAACGGTGGCGCTTCGACGCGGGCGTCAATCCACATCGTGGCTATGGAGACTTTGCGAGTCGCGGCGTGAGCTTCTGGCGCGACGCCCGGGCAGCAACCGGAAGCCCGTGCGCGCGCCGCATCTTCGCCGCTACGATTGACGCTCACCTCTACGCGCTCGATGCCGGATCGGGTAGGCCTTGCGCCGGGTTTGGCACAAATGGCGTGGTGGACCTGCGCGCGGGGCTTCGTGTGCCGCCGCTGGAGTTCGAGTTCTACGAGGTCACGTCGCCACCCGCCGTTGTGAGAGATCTCGTCATCACAGGCTCGGCCGTCGCCGACAATACCACATTCGCGCCGGCAAGCGGCGAGGTCCGCGCGTTCGATGCCCGCACGGGCGCGCTCAGGTGGACGTTCGATCCGGTACCCCGGGACCTGGCCGATCCGGCGTACAAAACGTGGCAGGGAGGCAGCGCGAGGTACACGGGCGCTGCCAACGTCTGGTCCATCATAGTCGCTGATCCGGAGCGCGATCTCGTTTTTCTGCCCACCTCGAGTCCGGCGCCGGACTACTACGGCGGGTTACGCCTCGGCGTGGATCGCTACGCGAATTCGATCGTCGCGCTGCGCGCGTCCACAGGCCGCGTCGTGTGGCACTTCCAAACCGTGCATCACGATCTCTGGGACTACGACAACGCGTCGCCGCCGGCCCTGGTCACGGTGATTCAGAACGGTGTCCGGATTCCGGCGGTCATTCAAACCGGCAAATCAGCCATGTTGTACGTCCTCGACCGCACGACCGGAAAGCCGATCTTTCCGGTGGAGGAGCGGGCGGTCCCGGCCAGCAGCGTGCCCGGGGAGGTGGCGTCGCCGACACAGCCGTTCACCACGGTCACGCCACCACTTTCGCCCCTGCGGTATTCAGCCGCAGACGCCTGGGGGCCGACGCCTGAGGCACAAGGCGCGTGCCGCGCGATCCTGGGCGCCCTGCGCAACCAGGGGCCGTTCACGCCGCCCAGCCTTCAAGGGACACTGGCCGTACCCGGCAACATCGGCGGGGCGCATTGGGGCGGCATGGCTATAGATGAAGGTCGCGCCATTGCCGTTGTGCCCGTCAATCGCATCCCGGCCATGGTCCAGCTCTTCCTCGCCGAAGGGTTCAACGGGGACAGCATCCGACGCTCCGACGCGGGCCGCGGCATCACCGATTTCGAGTACACCCGGATGCGGGGCACGCCTTTCATCGTGCGCCGGCGTCTGATCCTGGGCCCCACGGGACTGCCATGCACGCCGCCGCCCTTCGGCTCGTTGGTGGCCGTGAATCTGCACACTGGCGCCATCGCCTGGGACGTGCCGCTGGGAACGATGGGCGGCCTCCCGGGATCGCCGAACCTGGGCGGGCCGATTGCCACCGCGGGCGGAATCGTTTTCATCGGCGCGACGCTCGATCGCGCGATTCGCGCGTTCGACGTCGAGACGGGGCGAGAGCTGTGGAAGGCGGATCTGCCCGCGGGTGCGCGCGCCACGCCGATGACCTATGAGGCGGGTGGGCAACAGTTCGTCGTGATCGCGGCTGGCGGTGGCGGTCCGTTCGGCGCCGGCGACGCGATCATCGCGTTTGCACTTCCGAAGTGAGGAGCCTAACCTAGAGCGTGCCCCTACCCATCATCATCGATACGGACCCCGGGATCGACGATTGCCTGGCGTTGCTGCTCGCGCTGAACTCGCCCGAGCTCGATGTGCGCGGCATCTCGATCTCGTACGGCAACACCGTCGTCGAGAACGCCTACCGCAACGCGGTCGAGATCCTGCGGAAGGTAAAACAACCCGTGCGCGTCCCACTCGGCATCGGCGCCCGCCGGCCCCTCAAGCGACAGCTGCAGGTCGCGGACGATACGCACGGGCCCAGCGGGCTCGGCTACGCCGAGGTTCCCCCGGCCGGCGTGATTCTCGACTACGTGCGGCCGCTCGAGCGGCTGCTCGAAACGCAACCCGAGCCGATCACGCTCGTGACGCTCGGCCCGGTGACGAGTCTCGCGCTGGTGCTGCGCGCCAACCCTGGTCTCGTACGCGACAAAGTCAGCCGCCACGTCGCCATGATCGGCAACATCGAAGCCGCGGGAAATCAGACGCGCTTCTCCGAATTCAACGCCTGGTGCGACCCCGAGGCGCTGGCGACCGTGCTCGCCGCCGAGATCCCGACCGAGATGATCGGGCTCGACGTGACGCGGAAGGTCGTGATCAAGGGGAATGAAGTCGAACGACTCGCGCAGCACTCGCCCTGGCTGTACGACGCGCTGCGGTTCTACGTCGAATTCCATAGGAAGCAGGAGGGACTGGACGGCGCCGTGATCAACGACGTCCTCGCGATCGCCTACTTGATCCAGCCCGACGTACTGACATTCAGCGATCTCCGCCTCACCGTCGGTCTGGACGACGGGCAGAGCCGTGGCCGGACAAAGCGCGACTCCAAAGGCTCGTTTACGCGCGTCGCGATGGAGGTGCATCCCCCACCCGTGCGGCGCATGCTGTTCGAGCGCGTACTGCCCGCCGATACGCTCGTCGAGGAGGTGCCGGCGTGACGATTCCGCGCAAAGTTGCCGTAATCGGCGTCGGTGACATCGGCATCGGCTGGGGGGCCCTCTGCGCGTCGGCGGGGTGGCCGGTGGCGATCTTCGATCTGAACCCGGCGAGTATGGAACAGGCGTCGGTCGAAGTCGAGCGCCGCACGCGCGCACTCGTCGCCTTGGGTCGCGCCCCCGAAAGTATTGTCGAGCGAGGCCTCACTGAGCTGGTCCGGGCACGTTCCCTGACAGAAGCGATCCAGGATGCCGACTGGATCATCGAAGCGATTCATGAAGACGTGGGCGCCAAACAGAAGCTGCTCGCCGCCATCGAAACCCACGCGGATGATGACGCGCTGATCAGCTCGTCATCGAGCGGCCTTCCCCCGACGGAGATTTTCGGCCGGATGCGGCGTCTCGATCGCTGCCTCGTTACCCACCCGCTGAATCCGCCGGAGCTGATCCCGCTCGTCGAGGTCGTGCCGGAGGGTCGGACGTCCCCCGCCAGCATGAATCGCGCGGTGGAGTATCTGCGCTCCCTGGGCCGGTTCCCCATCGTTCTGAAGAAGTCGATACCCGGCTACGTCGTTGGTCGCGTGGCCGCTGCGGTGTGGCGGGAATGCATCGACCTGGTCCTGCGTGGCGTGATCAGCGTGGACGAGCTCGACCGCGCCGTCTCACTCGGTCCGGCGATCGGCTGGGCTGCCGCCGGCCCCCACCTGACCTATCACCTGGCGGCGGGGGAAGGCGGGATCCGCAGCTTCACGCAGCACCTGCTGGCGAGCTTCGAGAGCTGGTGGCAGCAGCTCGCGCACTGGGCGCAGCTGGATCCCGAGCAGCAACGGGCGTTGATACAGTCGATTGAAAGGGCCTACAAAGGGAAGGTCGAGTTCCTGCGGGAGGCGCGAGACCGCCGTCTCAGCGCCATTCTCAGGGCGCTGGAGCAGGCACGCGCACCATCAGAATCGGAATCCGGCTGACGTGTCGCAATGCTGTCGCGGTGGTGCCATGAACCACATCGCTCAGCAATGAGTGCCCGTGCGTCGCCATCGCGATCAAGTCGACCTGCTCCCGCTCCGCCGTCGCCGCGATTTCCTTTGCGGGATCCCCTGCCGCCAGCACCGCATCCACTTCGATCCCGGACTGCCTGAGCTCCTGCGACATCCGCTCCAGGTAGGCCCGATCGTCCTTCATCTCCTGTGACTCGCGCAGGTTGAGCTGTTCCATGTTCCGCGCCGCCCATCCGTCCGCGACGTGGACCAGCACCACCTCCGAGCCGAGCAGCTTGGCCAGGCCCGTGACGTGTTTGAGAATCGCGGTATCGGCGGGGCCGTTTTCGAGTGGCACCAGGATGCGTTTGTACATCAGCCGATCCAGCCCTTGAACGTTTGCACCAGCAGCCAGGCGTTCAACATCGCGATGAAAACGGCGACGCCGTATGCGAGCGCCTTGAGCCACGTCGGGTTCACGAACTCGCCCATTTTCAGACGGTCCGACGTGAACATCACGAGCGGGAAGACCGCGAATGAGAGTTGCAGGCTGAGGATCACCTGGCTGAGGATCAGGAGTTGGGCTGTCCCGCGCGCTCCGAAGAAAATAGCCGTCAGCGCCGCGGGCACAATCGCAATCAATCGCGTGATGAGGCGCCGCAGCCAGGGGCGGATCCGGATGTTCAGGAATCCTTCCATGACGATCTGGCCCGCGAGCGTCCCCGTCAACGTCGAGTTCTGGCCGGACGCGAGCAGCGCGAACGCGAACACGGCGCTGGCCCCCGTCACGCCGAGCAAGGGGGTCAGCAGACGATAGGCGTCCTGGATTTCCGCGACGCCCGTTTCCCCAGCTCGGTGAAAGGTGGCCGCCGCAACGATGAGGATTGCGGCGTTGATGAACAGCGCGAACGAGAGCGCGACCGTCGAATCGAGAAAAGCGAACTTCACCGCCTCCCGTTTTCCTGCGGCTGTCTCCTCGTAACTCCGAGTCTGCACGACCGACGAATGCAGATAGAGATTGTGCGGCATCACGGTAGCGCCGAGGATGCCGATCGCGATGTACAGCTTGTCCGGATCTTTGAGGATGGTGACGCTCGGCAGGAAGCCGCTGAGCACCGCGCCGGCATCGGGCTTCGCAATCAGGATCTCGAACAGGAAGCAACCGGCGATCGTCGCAATCAGGACCACGACCAGCGCCTCGAGCAACCGGAATCCCTTCTGCTGCATGTAGAGCACGATCAACACGTCCAGCGACGTGATCGCAATGCCCCAGGGGAGCGGGATGCCGAACAGCAGGTTCAACGCGATCGCCGATCCGATTACTTCCGCGAGATCGCACGCCGCGATCGCGATCTCGCAGAGGACCCATAGGGCGAGTGACACCGGGCGCGAGTAGTGGTCGCGACATGCCTGCGCCAGATCGCGGCCGCTCACGATGCCGAGCTTCGCTGCCAGACCCTGCAGCAGAATCGCGAGCAAGTTGGAGAGCAGGATGACGCTCAGCAGCGTATAGCCGAAGCGCGCGCCCCCCGCGAGATCGGTGGCCCAGTTGCCGGGATCCATGTAGCCGACGGCGACGAGATACCCGGGCCCCGCAAACGCCAGCGCCTTCTTCCACCACGCTCCCGGCTTGATCGGAACCGTGCGGTAGACCTCGGCGAGGCTCGGCGTGAGCCGGGGGTGCCGCCAGCCGGCGTCGATGATGCTATTCGCCATCGGTCGGCCTGCAGAACAGCAGCAACGCGAGCTCCTGGCCCACGACGCGGGTCGTGCCGTCACCAAGCCGCACGATCGTCGGACCATGGAACGGCTGCCGGTCGATTACGGTGAGCTGCACGCCCGGGGTCAGACCCTGCTCGGCGAGATAGCGCAGCCGCTCCGTGTTCTCGTCACCGACTTCCTGCAACACGACGTCGCTGCCCACAGCGGTTTCGGCGAGCGTGACCAGCTCGGCTTCTTCGATTTCACCCGCCGCCGTCGGAATCGGTGCGCCATGCGGATCGTAGCGCGGCTCGCCGAGGGCATCCGCCATGCGCTCGATCAGCTTCTCGGACACCGCGTGCTCCAATCGCTCGGCTTCGACGTGCACGTCGCCCCAGTCGAAGCCGAGCTTGCTCGTGAGATACGATTCGAGAATGCGATGGCGACGGATCATTTGCAGCGCGGCGCGACGACCCTGTGGTGTGAGCTGCACGCCGCGATACGGAACGTGCTCGATGAGTCCGGTCTCGGAGAGCCGTTTCATCATCCCGCTCACCGATGGAGGCGCGACTTCGAGCATCTCCGCGATGTCGCTCGTGGTGGCGAAACCGCCTTGACTGGTGAGATGAAATACCGACTTCAGGTAGTCCTCGACGGACCGCGTGAGTGGTGGTTGCGGCGATCGAAGCGCGGCGTTCATCAAACACCCTCCGGTCAATTCCCTGTCAACGAGACAGGGAATTAGGCTATACTAATTCTCAAATATTGTCAAGCGAAGATGTGGATTTTGTAGGACTAAGAAACGAGGCTAATTAACGGTGTGAGAATGCGCTCGCTCATTCCCCAAATCGTGCGATTTCCCAGCTTATATGCAGGAAGGACCCGTCGAGGGATGCCAGGATGGTCGACGACGACCTCCCCGCTCACCCCCGGGGCTTGAAGAGCCCGGAAGGAGACCCAGAAGGCATCTTGGACCTCTGCGCTCAGGACGATGCTGGGCCGCGCTGTCAACGCGAATACAAATGGACGGACCACGACGGGCGGTAGCACGGGGGTGCGTGGGTAGAGGTCGTCGAGCACGCCGAGGCGCTCGGCCTTGGAGAGATCGACGCCGACTTCCTCTTGGGTCTCGCGGATGGCGGTCGCGAGCAGATCGGCGTCGCTGGGGTCGCGGCGCCCGCCCGGGAACGCGATCTGGCCGGACCAGGTATCTCCGGCGCGCACGGCGCGATGAATGAACAGCGCCTCAATGTCTTCGTCGCCGTCATGGAGGATCACGGCGACTGCCGCAGCGATCATTCCACTCTCGAAGGGAATTTCGGTAGGTCGGTAGTCGCGCAGCTTTCGACGTGCGTCCTGGAGGGTGGCCATTATGCCCTAGGCCCTATTCCCAAGCCCCGAGTCCCTAGGCAGAGACCTCCTCGCCACCGTCCACGTTGATCACGTTGCCCGTGATCCAGTCGGCGCCGGGGTGCGACAGCGCCACGATGGCGCCGCCGAGGTCGGCCGGCGTGGTGAGGCGGTGGTGCGGATTCCGCAGCGTCGCGATCTCGATCAGCTTCTCGTTGCCGGGAATCTTTCGCAGCGCCGGCGTATCGGTCACACCGCCGCGCAAGGCGTTCACGGCGATCCCAGCGGGCGCGAGCTCGAGCGCGAGCTGCCGCGTATGTGATTCGAGAGCCGCCTTGGCCGCGGAGACCGCGCCATACGTCGCGAACACGCGCGTCGAGCCGGACGACGTCATCGAGTAGATCCGGCCGCCCTTCCCCATCAGCCCGCGCTTCACCACGCCCTGCGCCCAGTAGACGAGCGAATGAGCCATCACGTCCAGCGTCATGTCGATGTTGGCTTTGTTCAAGACGTCGTCGCCGATGTACGGCTTCAACGTGCCGAACGCGAGCGAATGCAGCAGCACGGCGATGTTGAGCTGCTGTTTGGCGAGCTCGTCGAGGACTTCGTTGCGCTTCGCCTCGTCGGCGGCGTTGATGTTGAAGTACTGCGTCTTGCGGCCCGACTTCTCGATGTCTCTGCGGATTTCGGCGACGTGCTCGAGCCCCGCCTTGCGGTCCAGGTGCACGCCCACGATATCATAGCCCGCCTGCGCGAGCGCCCTGGCCGCCCCTTCCCCGAAACCGCTCGAGGCCCCGAGGATGAGCGCCCATTTCGGAGTTCGCAGCTGCGCGTGTGTGGTGTCTGGCATGGCGGTATAATAGCCGTCATCTGATGAGAACTCACGTACGGCTGGGAATCGGCTTGATTGCAGGCGTCTTGGTGGGCCTGCTCGCCGCCGCGTTGGCACGCCGCGGCCACCCCGGGCTCGCCGATCTGGTCGTGCGGATCCGGCCGCTGGGCACGCTGTTCCTCAATCTCCTCTCGATGGTCGTTATTCCCTTGATCGCGTCGGCGTTGTTCGCCGGCATCGCGAAGCTCGGCGAGCTGCGCACCGTCGGCCGGCTGGTGGTGCGGACGCTGGCCTACTTCTGGGCGACCGCGATCGTCGGCATCGCGCTCGGCTTCCTCGTCGCGGCGGCCCTGCTGCCGCAAACCGTGCTCACACCGGAGCAACAGGACGCGTTGCGCGCCGCCGCCGGCGCCGATGCCGGTGTGATTCAGCGCGCCGCCGAAGGCATACCGACCGGCGCGCAGTTCCTCGTGCAGCTCGTGCCGGCCAATCCGTTCAAGGCCGCGGCAGAGGGCAATCTGCTGCCCGTGATCGTGTTCGTGACGATCTTCGCGATTGCCGCCGCCACGCTGCCGCTCGGGCGGCGTGCGCCGCTGACGAACATCGCCGATGCCGTCTCCGAGACGCTGATTCGCATCGTGCACTGGATCCTGCTGTTCGCGCCGCTCGGCATCTTTGCGCTGGTCGCGCCGCTGGTCACGCAGCTCGGGTGGACGCTGCTCGTGGCGATGCTCCGCTTCATCGCCGCCGTGATCCTCGGTGTGCTGCTCTTCATCGCGATCGTCTACCTGCCGAGCGTCGCGCTGCTGGCGCGCCTCGCCCCGCTCCGCTTCTTGCGGGCGGCGTTCCCGTCAATGCTGATGGCCTTCTCGACGACGTCGTCCATGATGGCACTGCCGCAGCTGATCGATGCGGCGGACAACGATCTACAGCTGCCCCGCCCCGTTTCGGGCTTCGTCCTGCCGCTCGGCGCCAGCATCAATCGCGGCGGCTCCGCCGTATTTCAGGCGATCGCGGTCGTCTTCATCGCGCGGCTCTACGGCATCCCCTTCGGGCTCGCTGAGATGGCTGCGGCGGGGACGGCGGTATTCCTCGCATCGCTCACCGTCGCCGCCGTCCCATCGGGCGGCGTGATCAGCCTGCTCCCCGCCTTCCAGTCGACCGGCCTGCCGATCGCCGGTCTCAGCATTCTGATCGGCCTCGACCGCATCCCCGACATGTTCCGGACGATGACCAACGCCACGGGCCATCTGACGACCGCCGTCGTCGTATCCGCCATCGAAGATCGAAAATGAGCTGGCTGATCGCGGCGCCGTGGATCCTGGTGCTGCTGCTCATCGTGTCTCGCTACGTGATCCACGGCCCCCGCCTGCGCGACTATGAGCCAATCACCTCAGGCCCGCTCGTGTCGGTCATCATCCCCGCCCGCAACGAGGCTCGCAACATCGAGCGGTGCGTGCGATCCGTCCTCGCCGCCAAGTATTCGCCCGTCGAGGTGATCGTCGTGGACGACCGGTCGACCGACGGCACCGCCGAAATCGTCGAGCCGACCACCGGCAATCGCCTGCGCTTGGTGCGCGGCAGCGAGCTGCCACCCGGATGGTTTGGAAAGCAGTGGGCGATCGTACAGGGCTACAAGATCGCCCGGGGGGAGCTGCTGCTTTTCACGGACGCCGACACCCGGCACGAGCCCGAGCTGCTGCCGCGCGCGATACGTGGCTTACAGGATGAGCGCGTCGATTTGTTCACCGTGCTGCCGCGCCAGGAGATGCGCACGTTCTGGGAACGACTCATTCAGCCACATGTTTTTGTCGCGCTCGAAAGCCGCTTCGCCACTCTCGCCTCGGTGAATCGCACGCGCCTCTACTGGAATGCGATCGCAAACGGGCAGTTCATTTTGACAACCAGGGCGGCCTACGAATCGGTCGGCACGCACGAAGCGGTCAAACACAGCGTGGCCGACGACGTGATGCTCGCGCAGAACTACGTGCGGGCAGGAAAGGACATCTTCATCGCGCAGGCGCGCGAGTTCATGACCACGCGCATGTACGGATCGTTACGCGAGATCCTCGCCGGCTGGACAAAGAACCTCGCGTCGGGCGCGCCGCTGATGGCGCCGCCGATCAAGATCGTGCGCGCGGCACTTCGCTACCTGATGTGGCTACCGGCGCTGTTCTGGTTGGTGCCCCCCATCCTGTGGCTCGTGAATGGCTGGCACTGGGCCGCCATTGCCACGCTCGTGTCGCTTCTCACGTGGATCGCGGTCTACGCCAGCGACCGAGCGCCGGTCTGGTACGCGCCGCTCTACCCATTCGGCGCCGCGATGGTGGCGTTCATCATGATCAGGTCGGCGATAAGGGGAAAAAGAGTTGAGTGGAGAGGACGAGTCTACGAAAGCGAGTAAACGGGACAACCTCGGTAAGGTGGTCCCGTTGACCGTTCACGGATCCCCGCGGTGCGTCGGTGCGTCTAGTCTTTGCAGGGCTAGCAGTTACTAGCCGGACAATACACCCCAACCCAGAGTTATCCCAGCCACCACACTCCCCAACGCCGCTCCCACGTGGATGATGGTCGCCCAGCGCGCGCCCCGCTCGGCCGCAAATCGCACGAGCACTGAAAGCGTCAGCGACACGCCGAGCATCCCGACCATCGTGCCCGCACTAAAAGCGGTGAAGTAAACCAATCGAGACGTCGTGTCGGGAACGGCAGCAACCAGCAGCGCGGCAATGGCGCCGCTACCCGCGAGTCCATGGGCGACACCGAAACCGAGCGATCGCCTCGCATCGACGGTCGCGTGGGCATGCCCGTGGCTCGGATCGGCGGCGTGACTGTGCAAGTGGAAATGCGGAGCGGCGGCGGTGTGCACGTGGGCGTGCATGTGCCAGCGGCCGTGCGCATAGCGCCAGATCACCATCACGCCGAGGAGGACGAGCAGTCCCGCCACAACCAGCTCGGCGGCGGGCCAGAGCCTGGCAGGGAGCTGCACCCCCAGCACGAGGACGAGCAACGCCACCGCCCCGACGGTGACCGTGTGACCGAGTCCCCAGATGAGCCCCAGCCGGGCGGCGCTCCACAGGCGCCTTCGGCCGGGCCTTGTCGCCAGGGTGGACACGGCCGCAAGATGGTCTGGCTCAAAGGCATGGCGCAGGCCCAGAAGCCCGCCAATAGCGAGGACGGCTACAATGGAGGGGGTCATGTCGAGGCCCAAATCTAACTACAACCTTTTGCCCCGCTTGCATATCCAAACCCGTGCATGCCCAGACAGGTGCTCGAGGACACTCTGACTGCTGACTCCATCGCTGCCGATTCGGCACTCGCCGCCAGCGGGGATGCCAGCGCATTCGAGCGCTTGTACCGGACTCACGTTGCCCGGGTCCACACGCTGGTGCGCCGCATGCTCGACGCTGATGAGGCCGATGATGTTACGCAGGACGTGTTCATTCGGGCATGGCAGAAGCTGTCGACGTTTCGCGGCGAGTCGGCATTCGGGACCTGGCTGCACCGGCTGGCGGTGAACGTGGTCCTCGCCCGGCGCAAGAACGTCGGGATCGAGCGGGGCCGATTTATCAACGCCGAAGCGCCGCTCGAAGGCGTGACGAGCAAACCGGTGACGCCGGAGTTGTCGATGGATTTCGAGGAGGCGTTGGCTAGCCTTCCCGAAGGAGCAAGGCAGGTGTTCGTGTTGCACGACGTGGAGGGGTATCGCCACGAGGAAATCGCGCGCATGCTCGGCGTTGTGCCGGGCACCTCGAAATCGCAGCTGCATCATGCGCGGATGGCGCTGCGGAGGCACTTGGAACGATGAACGATCAGTGGACGAATCGGCTTTCGGAATACATCGACGGCGAGCTCGATCGCTCCGAGCGCGCGGTGCTCGAAGCACACCTCGCGACGTGCGGTCAGTGCTACGCGACACTCGGCGAGCTGCGCCAGGTGGTCGCGCGCGCGAAGTCGCTGGAGGACACGCCGCCGACGACCGACCTGTGGACAGGGATCGCGCGGGCGATTCGCAGTGAGCAGACACCGGCTCGACGTGACCGCCTTGTCCGCCGCCGTTTTAGTTTGACCGTCGGGCAGTTATTGGCGGCGAGCATCGCGCTGGTCCTGCTGTCCGGTGGCAGTGCGTGGTTTGCCCTCCAATCGTCTCAGTCACCCGAGCCGACCCGCATAGGCGGGTCCACACAGCGGCCCCGCGTGGGGCAGGTGGTCACGTGGACCGGACATACCGACGCGGCCATCGCCGACCTGCAGACCGCACTGGCGCAGAATGAGAAGCGACTCGACACCGCCACCGTGCGCATCGTGCGGGAGGCCCTCGCGATCATCGATCGGGCGATTGCTGACGCGCGCATCGCGCTGCAAAAGGACCCCGGCAACGCGTACCTGAACCTTCACCTCGCCGATACGATGCGGCGCAAGGTGGAGCTGCTGCGGCGTGTGAACGACATGGCCGCGGCTCGATCCTAGGAGGAGAACGAACATGGTTGCAACGCTGGCCGCCGCGATGCTGGTCGCACTGGCACCGCAAAGACAAACCGATACGACGTTCGCCGTGCCGGCCGGCGCTAGCCTTTCGGTCAATAATTTCGGGGGCGGGATCACCGTCCACGGGTGGAGCGAGAATCGCGTCAAAGTGCACGGCGAAACCGGCCGCCGCGGACGCGTCGAAGTCTCAGTCGTCGGGAACACCGTGGTCATCAAGACGGGCAGCCGAGAAGGTGCGCCGTCCGTCATCGATCTCGACATCACGGTTCCACAGTCCATGGCTCTCACCCTCAGTGGCACGTATGCGGACATCACGGTTGATGGTGTGCAGGGGGCGATCAGCGCCGAGACCGTCAACGGCGAGGTCAATGTCCGCGGCGGCAAGGGGATCGTCACCCTGCATTCGATCCAGGGTGGCGTGACACTCGCCGACGCCTCGGGCCGTATCGAGGTGAACTCCGTCAATGAAAACGTCGAGCTGAGCAACATCACCGGCGAAATCAAAGTCGAGACGACGAATGGGGAGGTCTCGCTGACGGGCATCAAGTCATCGAGCGTCGACGCCGGCACGATCAACGGCGACGTGCTGTACGAGGGTACCGTCACCGACGGCGGCTCCTACAGCTTGGGATCGCATAACGGCGACATCACGGTGTCCGTGCCCGAGGGCGCGAACGTCACGATCACCGCCGCGACGGCGAATGGCGACATCGATGCGAGCTTCCCGCTGCCGATGACCAGCGGAGTGGGCAGGCACCGCAAGACGTTCAAAATCGGCTCGGGCAGCGCACGCATGGAGCTCGAGTCGTTCCAGGGCGACATCGAGCTGCGCCGGCCACAGGAGCTGCGCGACCGGATAGACCGCAAGCACAAGCACGATGAGAACGACAACGACAACGACTACGACAACGACAAGGATCACGACGCCGACACGGATACGAGTTTCAGCGGGGATGCGGGCAGCGTGGCCGCATACGCCACACGCTACGCCGCGGCGTACGCACCCAAGTACGCCGCGCAGTATGCGGCGCAGTACGCACCGAGATACGCGCGTCAGTACGCGAAGATGTACAGCCGGCAGTACAAGACCACCTACCGTCTGAACACGCATTAATAGGGGAGCCGCTATGCGAACCGTCCTGCTCACGACCGCGCTGTGCGTCGGTGCCGTCGCCGCACTGACCGCCCAAGATTTCAACTGGCATGGCCGGCTTGCCGCCGGTAAGCGATTGGAAGTGAAAGGTGTGAATGGCGATGTGCGGGCGGTCCTTGCCAGCGGCGCTGAAGCGGTGGTGAACGCGCGCAAGCACGCGCGGCGGTCCGATCCGGATGAGGTGGAGATCAAAGTCGTCGAGTCCGACGACGGCATTACGATCTGCGCCGTCTATCCCACGCCGCGGCGCGCCCGCGAGGAGAACAACTGCGAGCCCGGCGATCGTTGGCGCTCGAGCACCGACAATAACGACGTGACGGTCGACTTCGAGGTGCAGGTCCCAGCGGGCGTCATGTTCAACGGCAAGACAGTGAACGGCGAGATGTCGGCCGAGGGGCTGAGGGGTGACGTGCAGGCCAGCACGGTGAACGGCAGCGTGCGCGTGACCACGACCGGCCTCGCCGAGGCGTCGACGGTCAATGGATCGGTCTATGCAGAGATGGGCCGGGCCAACTGGGAGAACGACCTCGAGTTCAGCACGGTGAACGGCGGGATCACCCTGATACTGCCCAATGGAAAGCTCGACACGGAAGTCCGGGCCAATACCGTGAACGGCGACATCGAGACCGACTGGCCGCTCACTGTTTCCGGGCGCTTCAGCCAGCGCCGGCTGCGCGGCACGATCGGCGCGGGCGGGCGCGGGCTGAGCCTGAGCACGGTGAACGGCGAAATCAGACTAAAGAAGCGCACGGAATAGCCACACCCCGCAGTCTTTAGATACCGAATCCCTAGGACCTTCATCCCACCTTAGCCCCTCTTTCACGAGGGGCTTTTGGTGCTGCGGGACATTCTCGCCCGCACAACGCAGATCGAGCGTCTCCGCGAGCTGTTTGGCGCGCTCGGCTACGAAGCGGTCTGGGATCCTGTGCCGGTACAAGCCTGGCTCGGTGAGTCGGGGGCGGTTGACCGTACCGCGCTGATCGCGCGGCATGGCGCCTTTCGAGTCTTCGGGCTGGAGGCTTCGGTCCCCGAGGAAGGAGCGCGCGCGGCCGCCCGTCGACTCTCCGCCGGAGCGGAGCGCGGCCTGGCCTGCGCGCTGGGCGGTCAGCCGCTTCGCCTCGTCTGCGCGGCGGCGGGGGGCCCAGTGGGACTGCGCATGGCGACGATCGCCGTGGCGAATCCCTCCGGTTCTGGACTGGCGACACTCGAGCGGCTCGCCCCAGCCAAGGGCGAATCGGCGCTCGCACTTTCCTTACGCGTTGGCGAGGTGCTGGCGAGCGAAGGGGTGTCGCCGCGCTTCTTTCGAGCCTTCCGAAATACCCTCGATCGGTTGACGGAACGACTGCACACCCCGCGCTCGCGTGTGGATCGTCACGCGCTCACGCTCACTGCACTCACGCGCGTGCTCTTCCTCTATTTCATCCAGTCAAAGGGCTGGCTGAATGGAGATACCAGGTACGTCGCCCGCCTGCTCGATCGGGCGCTGTCGGCCCGGCGCCACTTCCATCGCTCTTTCCTTCATGCTCTTTGCTTTGGCGCATTGAATCGGCCGCCGATCGAGCGAAGCGCAACCGCACGGGCGTTGGGCCGAATCCCGTTCCTCAATGGCGGACTCTTCGAGCCATCGACGCTCGAGCGGGAGCACGGCCCGGCCGTCTGGGGCAATGCCGACTGGCGCGACGCATTCGACGATTTGTTCGAGCGATTCCACTTCTCGGTTCGCGAGCACGACACCGGCGAGTTCGTCGCCCCCGACATGCTCGGCCGCGTGTTCGAAGGCGTCATGGATCCCGACGAGCGCCGCACCAGCGGCAGCTACTACACGCCCGCTTCGCTCGTGCGCGAGATCGTGCGGGCGGGCCTCGAGGCGACGCTCACCCACCGTCTGGGCGTTTCTCCAGTGGCTGCCGCGCGTTGGGTTCACGAAGGTGTTGCTCCGCGACCCGCGCCCGACCTCGGCGGGCTCACCGTGCTCGATCCGGCGGCGGGATCCGGTGCTTTTCTGTTGGGCGCGCTCGAGGAGCTGGTGGGACTGAGACGCGCCGCCGGCGAAGGGCCGGTCCTGGCCGTGCAGCGCGACGTCCTCGCCCGCTCGTTGTTCGGCGTCGATCTGACGCCGACCGCTGTGCGCCTCACCGAGCTGAGACTCTGGCTGGCGCTCGTCGCCGAGGAGGACGGTGCTGAGCTGTCCCAGATCGCGCCTCTGCCTAATCTCGACGGGCACGTACTGCAGGGCGATGCGCTGCTCGATCCGTTGATGCTGGCGGGCTCACTTGGTGGCCGCGCATTCCGTGGAAGCGCCGCCGAGGCGCGGAGACTCGCGGCCGCGCGTCATACTCACTTCCTCCTCGCCGGTTCGGAGAAGCGCGCGGCACAGGCGGAGCTGGCCCGAGCGGAGGCGACCCTGGCGCGGACGCTCCTGAACGACGGCTGTGCCTCGCTCGAGTCCGCGATCGGTCAGCTGCTCGGCGCAGCGCGGAATCGCGATCTGTTTGGCCGGAGGCGCCGGCTGGACCTCGAACAGCGCACGCGGTTGGCGCGGCTGCGCCAGCGCCTGAGGGAGCTGCGGGCCGCGCGGCGCCAGCTGCGGCGCGAAGGCGGCGCTCCCTTTTTCTCCTTCGAGTCCCACTTCGCCGATGTGATGCAGCAAGGCGGGTTCGATCTGGTGACCGGAAATCCGCCCTGGGTGCGCGCCGAGCGGCTGTCGCCTCGGGTACGCGAAACCCTCGCGGCGCGCTACTCCTGCTGGCGTCCCACTGCGACTCGGGGGTTTGCCCATCTGCCCGATCTCGCCGTTGCGTTCACCGAGCGCGCCGTGGAGCTGGCACGGCCGGGCGGCGTCGTCGCGCTTCTTGTTCCCGCGAAGCTCGCAACCAGCGGCTACGCCGAGCCGCTGCGCCAGCGGCTGGCGCACAACACGCGCCTCGAGCGCGCCTCCCCACTGCCCGACCATGTGGCGCAGGCCTTTGGCGCGGCGGTATACCCGATGGCGTTGGTTGCCGCGCGCGCCGATCCCTCCGGGAGGGAGCTGACGAGCACGGCGCTGGGAGCAAAGTCCGCGGCGCCCGCCGTTCCGCAGCGCCTGCTGCAGAGTGACGGCCCGTGGATACTCATCCCCGACGCGGAGCGCATCAGGCAGCGGCTGCGCGCCGAGTTCCCAACCGTCGGTGATCGCTGGGCACCGCAGCTCGGCGTGAAAACGGGCGCCGATGATCTATTCGTACTGGACCGGGAATGTCCCGGCACGCGACCGGCGATCCGCGGGCGGGACATTGCCGCCTGGCGCTGTCGTCCGCGTCGCTATGTCCTCTGGACGCATGGTACGGACGGCCTGCCGCTCGCGCGCCTGCCCCTCGAGCTCAGCGAGCGACTGGCGCGTCACGAGGAGCGGCTGCGGCGGCGCGCCGATTATCGCGCCGGTCCACCATGGCAGCTGTTCCGCACGGGGCTCGCGTTCGCGGCGCATCGTGTCGTGTGGCCCGACCTCGGCCGCCGTCTCACCGCCGCGGTCCCCGCGCCGGAGCTGGTGCCGCTCAACACCGTCTACGGCATCGCGACGCGCGACGCGGCCGACGCGTGTGCGCTGGCGGCGCTCTTCAATTCGTGCTGGCTGACCGCACTCGCGCGCCTCGTCGCCGATCCGGCGCGCGGCGGGTTCCGCCGCTTCAATGCGCGGGTCGTCCGTGGCTTGCCGGTGCCGACCGGCGGGGCAGCCGTCTGGACGGCGCTCGCGCGCTGCGGCCAGCGCTGCGAACCCGCCGACGATCTCGTCGCTGAGGCCTTCCACTTCGATGGCGCCGACCGCCGCACGCTGGCCGCGGATTCTCTCTGAGCACCTCGTTCCGGTTCCGGAACCCCTCGCCGTCGCGCTCGAGCCGGCGGGGGAAGCCCCGGCGCGCGCAGTCGTCTCCACCGCGGCGCGGGCGCTGCTCGACGGGGGGGGCGGGGGGGGCCCACCGCCAGCCTCGACCTGGCCCGCGTGGCTCGCGCCGCACCAGATCCCCGCCGCCGAGCGGCTCACCTCGATCATCGCGCGCCACGGCGGCGCGCTGCTCGCGGACGAGGTGGGACTTGGGAAATCCTATGTCGCGCTCGCAGTGGCGTTCGCCCGACAGGAGCCATTCGTCCTTGTTGTGCCCGCCGTCCTCGTCCCGCAATGGCGTGCGCTGCTGGACCGTTTCGGAGTCCACGACACACCGATCATTACTCACGAATCGCTGAGCGTGGCTTCACGCGATGTAGGGGCGCAGCATGCTGCGCCCCTACACCAATCCCAACGCCTCGTTGTGATAGATGAGGCGCACCGGTTCAGAAACCCCGACACCAACCGGTACCGTGCGCTGGCCCGCCACGTTGTGGGTAGCCAGGTCCTCCTGGTGACCGCGACGCCGATCCACAATTGCGTCGCCGACTTACTGCATCTGTTGCGGCTGTTCCTCCGGGACGATGCCCTCGCGGCGCTCGGGGTCCCATCGCTCAGGAATGCCGCGCGGCACGAGGCCGACCGGTCGCTCGCACACGCCGCGGTCGCACGCCTCATCGTCGCGCGCTCGCGCGAGCGCGTGAGGGCAGCCTACGACGGCGGTCCCGTGAGCATGGTGTTTCCGCGATCGACGACCGAGGCGGTGCGTGCAGGTCCGGCAGCCGATGCCTTGATTGCCGATCTCGCCGGCGGCGTCGCGGCATTGCGCGCGGGCGGAGGAGCCGCGCCGCTGCTGCGCCTGATGCTGCTGCGCCGCCTGGGGTCGAGCCTTGCGGCGTTTCGCGTCGCGCTCACGCGGCACGAAGCCTATCTCGAGCTTGCGACCCGCGCCGGACACGAAGGGCGCGCGCTGACGCCGCGAGAATTTCAACGCTGCTTCCCGCGCGCCGCGGAGTCGGATATTCAGCTCGTCCTGTTCCCCCTGTTGCTCGACCACGGGGCAAACGGTCCCGCACTCTTCGCGGACGATCGCCGCGTGCTGTCGCGGTTGCGCGAGCTGCTGGCGCGCTCTTCCACGGGCGACCCCAAGGCTGACGAGCTGGAGCGACTGCTCGCCGCGCGGCCCGTTAAGACGATCGTCTTTACCGACGCTCAGCCCACGGCGCGATACCTCCTGCAGCGCCTGCGTCACCGGCGCGTCGCCGCGGTGTTCGGGCACGCCGGCCGCTTTGCGTTGGGAGACGCGTCCCGGCAGGAGGTGCTGCGCGCCTTCGCGCCCCGCGCGCAGGGTGCCGACCAGCCGACGGCGGCACTGGAGACCGATGTTCTCATCGCCACCGATCTCTTGAGCGAAGGGGTCAATCTTCAAGACGCCGAGCGCGTTGTGCACTATGACCTGCCCTGGAGTCCCGCGCGCCTGGCGCAGCGCGTGGGCCGGATCGATCGGCTGGGCTCCGCGCATGGCTCGATCACGACGGTCACATTTCTGCCGTCCCCGCCGCTCGCACGCGCGCTCGCGATTGAGGAGCGCCTCGCCAGAAAGGTCGGGGCACAGCAGGTCGCCGGCAGTAACGGCCGCCTGGACTGGTGCGATCAATTGGCGACGCTCGCGTCATCACCATGCGGCGCACCTGTCGGCTCGTATGCGGCCGTCGTGGGAGAGCGGGCCGAGACCGTTCTCGTGGTCCGCATCGGGAAGTTGGTGGAAGCCATCGTCGTCGAAGGAGAGGCGGCGCGGGCAAATCCGGCCGCGGCGGCGCGAATTCTTTCGACCGCCGGCGGTGCGGAGCCCGCCGGGATCGACCGCGTGCTGCTGCAGCAGACGCTCGGCACCGCCGCGCCGTTGATCAGATCACGACTCGCGGCCGTTCAGGATGCGCGGTGGCGGGCAAGCGACCGGGATCGCCTGGCGCGCCGGCTCCTCCCCTGGGTCCTCTCGACCGCACGGCGCGCTGCGCGGCGTGGCGATGGGGAGCAGCTCACCGCGCTCGATGCGCTGGTATCACGCCTCGCGTCAGGCATGACCGCCGGTGAGGAGCTCCTGCTGGAAGACCTATTGTCGCGGCCACAGCCGCTGTTAGTGCAGGATCTGCTCGCCTGGCATCACGCGCTGCCGGGTGCCGGCGACGGAGATACGCCGACAAACGTTGAGCTGGTTGCGGGATTGATGGTTGTCCCTCGATCGTCAACCTCTCAATGATGTCGCTGATGCAAGACGGCACTCGTCAATGCGGACCGAATCGCTTCAGAGTCGTCCTCGACCGGATGAAGAAGGACGTGGCGAACTCCCAATTTTCCCATCTCCAGCAGGATGAGCGCGAGATCCGGTCTCATCATTCCCGCGTAGAGAATCACCGGGACATGACGACGCTCGCCCAGTCGCCGCATGGTCTCGCGTCGATGCTCGGCCGGCAGCAGTGTAGGGTCAACGATAAATGCCACGGCCGGGGACTCCAGATCAAAAAAAGCAAGGTCCAACCAGTCCTTCAGGGCCGTGAACGGCACCCGAGGAAGTGCTCGCCGTAACCGACGCTCCATCGCCTGATCCACCAGGAGCCCGATCGAGGGACCCGCGGTCATAGGCCTCCAACATAGCTGTAGATTCCCCGTGTGCCTCTCACAACCTTCCTCTTCGATCTCGATGGCACGATCATCGACTCGATCGAGCTGATCCTGCGCTCCTACCGCCACACCATGGCGCTGCACCGCGGCAATGAGCCGATGCCGCCCGATGACATGTGGATCCAAGGCCTGGGCACCCCCCTCTGGGCTCAGTTCGGGCAGATCACGGATGATAAGGAAGAGATCGAGCGGATGGTGCAGACATATCGCACGTACAACCTTACGCACCACGATGCGCTCGTGAAACCGTACGAGGGAGTCGTCGACGAAATCCGACGTCTCAAAAAACAGCGGAAACAGCTCGGCCTCGTCACCAGCAAGCTGCGCGACGGCGCGATGCGCGGACTCCGCATCTCCAGACTCGACCAGGCGTTTGACATCGTGCTGGGCTGCGACGACGTGACGCATTCGAAGCCACATCCTGAGCCGGTCTTGAAAGCCCTGGATGAATTGGGCGCTGCGGCGGATGAGACCGTTTTTATCGGCGACTCGCGGCACGACATGGAGTCGGGCCGCGCCGCCGGCGTGAAAACGGCCGCGGTCCTCTGGGGCCCCTTCGACCGCGCGGACCTCGAAGACCTGTCACCCGATTACTGGCTGGAGAAACCCAAGGATTTGCGCGAGCTTTACGAGCCATGACTCCGAAATTCGTCCCCTTCGAGCTGGAACGGTGGCAGAGCACGTGGGAAAACCGGGTCCGCTTCAATCTCTCCGAGTCGGGCGTGCATCCCCTCACGATCCAGGAGCTGCTCGGGCTCTCCGGCGCCTCGGCGCTGCCGCTGCTCGAGGTGCGCCTCGGCTACAGCCAGTCGAACGGCACCGACCTGCTGCGCGAGCGCATCGCCGCCCTCTATCCCGGCGCCTCGCCCGACCAGGTGCTCGTCACCACCGGCAGCTCCGAAGCGAATTTCGTCACCTGCTGGCGGCTGCTCGAGCCCGGCGACAAGGTCGCCGTGATGATGCCGAATTACCTCCAGACGTGGGGACTGGCGCAGAACTTCGGCGCACAGGCGAAGGCGTTTCAGCTGCACGAAAAAGAAGGATGGGAGCCGTATGCCGAGGAGATTCGCACGGCGATCGCGCCGGGCACCAAGCTCGTCGTGATCACCAATCCGCATAACCCCACCGGTCACGTGCTCGGTGACGGGTCGCGCAAGGTGATCCTCGAGCGCGCGGCGGAAGTGGGCGCCTGGATTCTCGCGGACGAGGTCTATCAAGGCGCGGAGTTGAGCGCGAAGACGACGCAGTCGTTCTGGGGCTCGGGCTACAACAAAGTGATCATCGTGAACGGCCTGTCGAAAGCATACGGCTTGCCCGGCCTGCGCATTGGCTGGATCGTATCGCCGCCGGCGTTCTGTCAGGAAGCGTGGGCCCGCCACGACTACACGACGATCGGGCCGTCCGGCGCGTCCGATCATCTCGCCGCCGTCGCTCTCGAGCCGCACGCGCGCGACAAGCTCATCGAGCGCACGCGGCGCATCCTGCACGCGAACTATCCGGTGATGGAGGCGTGGCTCAAGACGTTCGGCGACACCTTTTCCTGGCATCCGCCGCACGCCGGCGCAATCTGCTGGGCCCGCTACCGCGGCGCGATCCCGGCGCCGGACGTCGTCGAGAAGCTGCGCGCGCAACACAGCGTGCTGCTCTGCCCCGGCGACCACTTCGGCATGCCCGGATTCCTGCGCTTCGGCTACGGTGGCGAGCTCCAGCATTTCCAGGAAGCGTTGGCCGAGACCGAGCGCGGTCTGCGGAGACTGTTCTCCGACTGAAAGGCTCTCGGCCTCTAGACCACCGCGCGCAAGAACAGGTAGCTGAGGCCGCCGATTCCGGCCGCCGCGGGAATCGTGGCGACCCACGCCCACACGATGCGTCCCGCCACGCCCCAGCGTACGGCCGAGAAGCGTTGCGCGGAGCCGACGCCCGTAATGGCGCCGGTAATCGTGTGCGTCGTACTGACCGGGATGCCGTAGTGCGAGGACACGAACAGCGTGATGGCACCGGCCGTCTCGGCGCAGAAGCCGCCGAACGGCGTGAGCTTGGTGATGCGCTGGCCCATCGTTTTCACGATACGCCAACCGCCTGCCATCGTCCCGAGGCCGATGGCCGCGTGCGCGGCCAGAATGACCCAGACTGGAATGTGATTGGCATCGGTGAGATGGAACGCCTGGATCGGAAAGTTGACGAAGAGTGCCTGGCTGGACACAAGGAGCGCAACGACGATGCCCATCGTCTTTTGTGCGTCGTTCGTGCCGTGGCCAAGTGAATACGCGGCGGCCGACACGAGCTGCAGCACACGGAACGTTTTATCGACCCTGCGGGGCAGAGATCGTCGCAGGATCCAGGAGAGCACCACCGTGAGCAACAGCGCCAGCGCGAATCCCATGACGGGGGCGACGACGATGAAAACAAGCGTCTTGGTCCAGCCACTGGCGATGATCGCCGAGAATCCCGCTTTCGCAACCGCTGCGCCCGCATAGCCTCCAATCAACGCGTGAGAAGAGGAGGTAGGCAGACCTAGCCACCACGTAACGAGGTCCCAGGTGATCGCCCCGAGCAATCCTCCCAGCACGACTGTGGAATCGACGACGCTGAGATCGATCAGCCCTTTCCCGACCGTTCTGGCGATAGCGGTGCCGAACACGAACGCCGCCACGAAGTTCCAGAACGCCGCCCACACCACCGCCGCGCTCGGCGAGAGCACGCGTGTGGAGACGACGGTGGCAATCGAGTTCGCCGCGTCGTGAAACCCATTGATGAAGTCGAATGTGAGGGCGACCAGAACAATCGCCAGCACGAACCAGACTGAGGCGGCCATCAGGCGTGCTTGATCGTGATGGACTCGACCACGTTCGCGACGTCCTCGGCCTGGTCGAGCGTGTCCTCCAGATTGTCGTAGATCTCCTTCCACTTGATCAGCTCGATGGCGTCGCGCTCTTTCTCGAACAGCTGGCCCAGCGCCTCGTGATAGATCGAGTCACCTTCTTCCTCGAGCTGTTTCGCCTCCACGGCGTACTTCATGACGTCGTTGCCCTTCTTGAGCCGGCTCACCGCCTCGGCCAGTACGCCCATCATTCTCTGCAGCACCTCCACGAGGCGGAGCACGCCCTGCGGCACGACCCCGAGGCGAAAGATCTGCGTGCGGCGGGCGGTGCCGTCCATCGCGTCCATCACGTCGTCGAGATCGGACGCGAGCTGGTGAATGTCTTCGCGATCGAGCGGCGTGATGAACGTGCGATCGAGGCGGTTGACGACCTCGTGCGTGACCTGATCGGCTTCGTGTTCCAAACGCTTGATCGCTTCGACATGCGACGTGCGGCGGTCGGGCGCGGCCTGGAACAGCTGCCGCAAATGCTCGACGGCTTCCTTGTTGCGGTTGGCGACTTCGGTGAACAGATCGAAAAACTCTTCTTCGCGCGGCAGGAGACGCACGGTATCTCCGGGAGCGGTGGATCGCAAAGATAGCGGCCGCCGCGAAGGACAACTAGGTTATCGGCTCATGACTGCCCCCCCGGCACCCCAGCGGGTCGAGTTCGTCCGCGCGATTTCCCGGCTCGACGCCACCGCCCTCGTCGTCGGATCCATGATCGGATCCGGCATCTTCATCGTTTCAGCCGATATCCTGCGCCAGGTGCATTCCCCGGGCCTGCTGCTGGTTACCTGGTTGCTGTCGGGAGTCGTGACGCTGCTCGGCGCACTCTCGTACGGCGAGTTGGCGGCCATGTTCCCGAAGGCGGGGGGCAACTACATCTATCTGCGCGAGGGGATCTCGCCGCTGTTCGGCTACCTCTACGGCTGGACCCTGTTCGTCGTGATTCAAACCGGGACGATCGCGGCGGTTGCGGTCGCGTTCGCGCGGTTCACCTCGGTGCTCTTTCCGGGGCTCACGCCCGATGTCTTCCTGGGCACCACACTGCATCTCCCCCCCCCGATCGGCGACATCGCGGTCGGCTTATCGGCGCAACGGATCTTTGCGATACTATCCATCGCGATCCTTACCTGGATCAACGTGCGCGGCGTGCGGACGGCCGCGTTCATCCAGACCACATTGACCGCTATCAAGACTGCGGCGCTGGCAGGCCTGATCCTGTTGGGGATCACGATCGGCCGGAACGCAGCAGCGATCGCCGCTAATTTCGGCCCGAACTTCTGGGCGGGCGGCGCCCTCACACTCGCCGTGCTCCCCGTGGTCGGCGCCGCAATGGTCGGCTCGCTGTTCTCAATGGATGCGTGGAACAACGTCGGGTTCGCCTCGGGCGAGCTCAAGAATCCCGAGAAGGATCTACCGTTTGCCATGGCGGCCGGCGTGATCACCGTGACATCGCTCTACGTCCTCGCCAACGTGGCGTACCTGGTTGTGCTGCCGCAGGACGCGATTGCGCACGCGCCGCAGGACCGCGTCGGCACCGCCGCGTTGGAAGCGATGTTTGGTGCGCCCGGCCTGTACATCATGGCCGTGGCGATCATGATCTCGACCTTCGGCTGCAACAACGGCCTGATTCTGTCCGGCGCGCGTGTGTACTACGCCATGGCGCAGGACAACCTCTTCTTCAAATCCGCGGGCAACCTGCATCCGACGTTCAAGACGCCCGCGCTCGCATTGATCGTGCAGGGCGTTTGGACCTGCGTCCTGTGCCTCTCCGGCACGTACGGACAGTTGCTCAATTTCGTGATTTTCGCCGCAGTCGTCTTTTACACGGTGACGGCAATCGGAATCTTCCGCTTGCGGCAAAGGCGGCCCGATCTGCCACGGCCGGTGAAGGCGCCGGGCTACCCGATACTCCCGGGACTCTATGTCGTGTTGACTGGCTTGATCGCAGTCGACCTGCTTGTACAGGACTCAACGCGCACCTACGCATTTTTGGGATTGATTCTGGTCCTGCTCGGAGTGCCCGTGTATTACCTCTGGAGACGGTTCGCCAAACCTGTGTAGTCGGAGTTGCTGAGCACGATCTTCGGGTTATATTCGGGTGTGTATGGCCGTGCGCAAACCCCGGGAAGCGACCCCGAAGACCCCTCCCTGCCCTGATTGCGGCGCCAAAACCGCTCACCAGTCCGGCTGCGTCGTGTGCCTCCAGTGCGGCTGGGCTCGTTGTGGCTGAGAGCAGTCGGGCGGATGGGCCGATGGGCGGTCGGGCGGTTCCCTCCAAGCCGGCCACCACTCAACTCCCTCTAATACCGCCCATCAGCCCATCCGCCCATCCGCCCATCGTTTTAGACGAGCGCCTTCGTGGTACCCGCTTCGTTGCCCTCACTCCCAAGCGTGTTCTGAACCCGCCGAGCGCGACGGGGATGGATTACTGGTCTCTGAATCCGTATGTCGGCTGTGAATTCGGCTGCAGCTACTGCTACGCGCGCTACACGCACCGCTACGTCGTCGAGCGCGCCCATGACGCCGGCAAGCTGACCGACGCCGAGTTCGCCGATTACCGTGGCGCGCACGGGTGGGAAGCGTTCGAGCGAAGGATCTTCGTGAAAGAGCACGTGGTCGGTGCGCTCGACGCCGATCTCAAGCGGGTCCCGCTCGGCGAATGCATCGTCATCGGGACCGCGACCGACCCCTACCAGCCGGCTGAGCGCCGGTTCCGGGTCACGCGCGCGGTGTTGCAACGGCTGACCCGCTGTGAGGGATTGTCGTTCGGCATCATCACGAAGAGTCCCCTCATCGCGCGCGACTGTGACCTGTTGGTTCGGCTGCAGGAGCGCAACGAGCTCCAGGTTCACCTCTCACTCATCACGGCCGACGCGCGTCTCGCACGCAAGCTCGAGGCCCGCTCCCCTGTCCCTGCCGCGCGTCTCCGCGCTTTGCGGAAGCTGGTGGATGCCGGCGTCAACGCCGGGCTCATCGTCGCACCGGTGCTTCCCGGCATCACCGACGACATCGCACATCTGGACACGCTGTTCGCGGCGGCCCGCGAGGCGGGCGCGCGCTTCGTTCACGCCGGCGCGTTACGCCTCTACGCCGCGGTGCGCGACCGCTTCCTCCCTCTGCTCGGCGAGCATTTTCCGGAGCTGGTGCCGAAGTACAGCCGAGCCTATGCGCGCCAGGCGGGCGCACCCAAGGACTACGCGCGGGCGTTATCGCGCCGGGTCGAGAAGCTCAGGCGCAAACACGGCTTCAAGAATCACAGTGGGATGATCGACCGCTACCGGCGCGGCAGCGTGCCGGTGCAGGGCGAACTCGAGCTGCGGGGCAGCCTACCTTAGGGAGTGCTGGGTTCGTCACGCTCCAGCCACATTCGCGCGACCGCCCGAATCGTCCCGGGCGCATTCCCCTCGGCGCGGTTGTTCGCCAGGATGAACGCCTCGACCCGCCGCCGATGCGCCTGAGTCACCAGGCGCACCAAATCCTTCCGTAAGTCCGCCAGCGGCTCCTGCACGCGGTCGTACGGCTGAAACTGCTTCACCGCGTCGCTGTAGCGGCGGCCCGGTTTGAGCAGCGCGCGCGCCACCGTGAAGTTGGTCGGAAACGTCCACCCCAAGTCGAGCTGCTCACCGATCGGCGGCATTTCGGTCCATGAGTTGAACACGTGCGCCACACCGTGGCGCTTCAGGACCTCGCCGTGGACGCCCGTGAGCAGCTCCGGATTGCGCAGCTCGACCGCATAGCGAAAGTCGCGCGGTAATTCCTTCAAGAAGTCATCGAGCTGATCGGCCCATTGCAGCGGGTCGGGCAGATCTTTGCCGCGCATCGATTGAAACTCGAAGACGAAGCACCCGGCATGATCGCGAAACACGCGGCTGTACGGACCGAGCACGCTGTCCTTGAACAGCGTGGCATTCAGAAAATCAGGATTGCGCATCCCGGCCAAACCGGGCTGCGGGGCGTCCTGGCCAAGTCGCTTAGCGGTGATGCGATCCCAGACCTTGCTCACGCACGGGAAGCCCGGCGGCAGCGCCTGGGCATACGACCGCAGCTCATCTTCGGATGGTGGATCGTAGAACGCGCTGTCGATCCCGACCGTGCGAAACAGCGGATAGCGCGCGTACTCCTCGAGCCGGCTGGCCGGCTGCGGCCCGCGATAGCGGCGGTGGTAGACGTCGCCGAACCAGCCGTCGTAGGTCCAGGTGGACGTCCCAAATCGGATGTTCGACGGGATTCCCTGCGCGAGCTCGACGACCTCGGGGCTTGATGCCGGAAGTGCTTCAGGCCCAAAGAGATCCGCTTGAGTCATCCCCAAAGTTTACACTTTCGGAATCACTTGCGAGTTGTGTTGGTTTCGGGATATATTCGGGTCCCCTTGGGGCATTTGTCAATGTCGCGATCGTCTACGAGCTCGCTCGCTGTCTGCGTCTGGATTCCCCTCTTCCCGCTCCGCTGTGAAGAGGCGCGTCATGAAGGGCTGGCTGGCTACCCCAGCGCACTGCTCGCTCCCGATACCACTCGCAAGCTCTGGCAGGTCTCTTCCCTCGCCCGTCACGCCGGGGTGAAGCCCGGAATGACCGTCAGCCAAGCGATCGGTCTGTGCCCCACAATGCGGCTCATTGAGCCAGACCCGGTGCACTACGACGACTGCTTCGCCCGCGTGCTTGCGGCATTGAATGAAATCAGCCCGGTTATTGAGTCCGGAGAGTTGGGACTGGCATACGTGGGCTGTGATGGTTTGGAAGACATTTTCGGCTCGCCTGGGAAAATCGTAGATGCGATACGTGGAATGATGGAACGATGGAATGATGGAATGAGCGGAGCGGGAAGTCCTTACCATCGTTCCATCGTTCCATCATTCCGTCTGGGTTTCGGTCTCGGCAAGTTCACCGCATGGGTCGCTGCGTCGCGATCCAAACCGGACGAGGCTGTCATCGTCCCAATGGGAGCGGAAAAAGCATTTCTCGCCTCGCAGCCCATCTCCGTTCTGCCGCTCGACTCCGATACACATCGCCGCCTCCGCCAGCTCGGCATCCGCAGCCTCGGCGCGCTCGCAGCAATTCCCGAAGAAGCGATCACGGCGCAGTTCGGCGCCGTGGGACGACACCTGTGGCGACTGGCTGCCGGCCGCATCGCGGAGCCCGTCGCAGGACGCCTCGCACCAGAGCCGATCGTGGCCGCACTCACGTTCTTTACACCGGTCGGTGAGCGCGAGCTGCTCGTCCACTCGCTCGATCAGCTGATCACGCGCGCGCTCAAACACCCACGCCGCATCGGTTGGCGGGTGCACGCGGTGCGATTGCGCGCCGACCTGGAATCCGGTTGCTCCGTTCCCGCCAATCGGTCGTGGATGGTCAATATGTTGTTGAAGGATCCGACCGCCGACGGCGATCGCATCGCGGCGCCGCTCAAGACCCGGCTCGAGCAGTCGCCGCCGACGGGAGCGGTCGAGCGACTCGTCCTCGAGTTCACCGCGTTCGCCCCCGGAACCACCGAGCTGCAGCTGTTCGCGCGCGACGCGCAGGCCGCCGCGCGCGCTGGACAGCAACGCGCGCTGCGGAGCGCCGCGCGCGAGATCCGCATGCGCGTGAAGCGCTCGTCTCTCTATCACATCGTCGAGGTACAGCCATGGTCGCGTCTTCCCGAACGCCGCTACGCACTGATCGACTACGAGCCGTAAATGAGCCGCAGCTGGTTTCTGTCGAACTTGACGACTTCGGTGTGCCGAAGGCGGTCAAAAAGAAAATGCGGCGGTCGGGCGGTCAAGAAGAAACGGCGGCGGTCGTCGAAGCCGTACTCGAGTCCTGGCGCATCGATGATGAATGGTGGAGGCAACTCATCTCACGTCGGTATTTCGCTGTGATTCTTGCAGGAGGTGGACGCGTGGTGCTATTCGAAGATCTCGTCAGCGGCGAATGGTTCATGCAAACTCCATGACCGCCGCCTTTTGTTTTTGACCGCCAGTATCCAGTGTACGCCGAACTTCATTGCCATTCCGCATTTTCATTCCTGGACGGAGCCTCGCCGCCCGACGCGCTCCTCGCCGCAGCGCACCGCCTCGGCTACCCCGCGCTGGCCCTCACCGACCGCAACGGTATCTACGGCTCGCTGGCTTTCGCTTACGCCGCGCAGCCGCTCGGCATCCAGGCGATCACGGGTGCGGAGGTCACGCTCTCGGATGGCAGCCATGTCGTGCTGCTCGCCGAGACTCCCGCGGGGTACTCGAATCTCTGCCGGTTACTCACCGAGACGCACCTCAGCGCCGAGCGCCTCGATCCGCGGCTGCCGTTCTCGAAGATCGAAGCTCGACATGACGGACTCATCATTCTTTCGGGGTCGCGCCGGGACGGCCTGCTCCCGCGTATCCTGGAAACCGAGGGGCACCGCGCCGCGCAGCAGCGGGCGGCGCACTGCCGGGACGTCTTTGGACGTGAGCGGTTCTTCGTCGAAATCCAGCGCAACCGTGTCCGCGGAGATCTCGCCGTGTCGCGCGCGCTGCTGGAAATTGCGAACGACGTGCAGCTTGCCGTCGTGCCGACGGGCAACGTGTTCTACCATACGCGCGAGCTGCACCGGCTGCACGATGTCATGGTCGCCATCCGTCATCGCACGACGCTCGACGGCTCGCATCGGGTGCGAAATCCCAACAGCGAATTTTGCTTGCGGCCACTGGAAGAGGTCGTTGCGCTGTTCGATGACTGTCCTGATGCTGTCGCCACTACTTTGGCCATCGCAGAGCGCTGTAAGGCCTTCGATCTGACGCGCGACCTGGGCTACACCTTCCCCGACTTCCGCGGGGCGGATCGGGCGCCCGCACCGCAGGCACTGGCCGAGCTGTGCAACGCGAGAATGCAGGAACGCTACCCGCCAGGCTCGCTGTATTACGCACAGGCCGTCCGCCGGCTCGACGACGAATTGCGGCTCATCGAGCATCACAAGCTCAGCGGCTTCTTTCTCGTCTATCACGACCTCTTCGATCTCGCGCGCGACGTCGCGGCCGATATCCGGCGCGGCTCGCGCCGCGCCAGCGGCAACCTGCTGCCGGGCCGGGGACGCGGCTCCTCGGTCTCCTCGATTGTCTGCTATCTCCTCGGCCTGTCGCACATCGATCCGATCGCCAACAAGCTCTTTCTGGGCCGCTTTCTGAACGAGTCACTGGCATCGGTCCCCGACATCGATCTCGACTTCCCGCGCGAGATCCGCGAGGAGCTGATCCGCCGGGTGTACACCCGCTACGGCGCCGAGCATGCCGGGCTCGTCTGCTCGTTTCCGACGTACCGGCTGCGCTCGGCGGTCCGCGAAATCGGCAAGGCCCTCGACTTGCCGCTGGGCGAAATCGAGCTGGTCGCAAAACTGTCGGACGGTCGGGCGGACGGACTGTCGGACGAGCTGGAACACCTTCCCGGTTTTGCGGGCCGAAAAGATGCGCCGTTATGGAAGGAGCTGTGCCAGCTCGCGCAGGAGATCCGCGGGCTGCCGCGCCATGTGTCGCAACATCCCGGTGGCATGATCATTTCCTCCCGTCCGCTCGTGGAGCTCGTGCCGCTCGAGCGGGCGGCGATGGAAGACCGCGTCGTCTGCCAATGGGACAAGGATTCCTGCGACGACGCGCGCTTCATCAAAATCGATTTCCTCGCGCTCGGCATGCTGTCGCTCGTCGAAGAATGCGTCGAGCTGATCGCGCGCCGCACCGGGACACCGGATTTGTCACGCATCAACTTCGAGGACCCCTGTATCTACGACCGCATCTGCGCCGGTGACACGATCGGCCTGTTCCAGATCGAGAGCCGCGCGCAGATCCAGATGATCCGCCGCAGCCGGCCGCGCAATCTCGAGGACCTCGCGGTCGAAGTCGCGATTGTGCGGCCGGGACCGATCGTCGGCGGCGCGGTGAATCCGTACGTACGCCGGCGCGAAGCACAGCGCCGCGCGCACGCGGCCGGCCGTCCCTACGAGCCGCCGGTCGATCATCCGCTGCTGCGCGAATGCCTCGCCGAAACGCTCGGCGTCATCCTCTATCAGGATCAGGTGCTGCAGGTCTGCCAGGCGCTCGCCGGATTCACCACGGGACAGGCGGAAGCGTTGCGGCGCGCGATGAGCCGCCGCCGCTCGCACGATCTGATGGCCGGGTTCTGGGAAGAATTTCGCACCGGTGCCCTGGCTCGCGGCGTCCCCGAAGCCACGGCCGAGAAGGTGTTCGGCCAGGTGATCGCCTTCAGTGAGTTCGGATTCCCGAAGTCGCATGCCGCGGCGTTTGGACTGCTCGCCTATCAGTCGGCCTGGCTCAGACACTACCACCCCGTCGAGTACTACGTCGCGCTCTTCAACAATCAACCGATGGGCTTCTACTCGATCGACGCGCTCGGCCGCGACGCCATGCGCAACGGTATTGGAATGCGCTTGCCCGATATCAACGTGAGCGATGTCTGGTGTACTGTTGAAGGAGCCGGGAGCCGGGAGTCAGGAGCCGGGGCTGGGAGGATTGGTCTCGGTTTCGTTCGTCACTGGAGTGAAGAAACCGCGACAGCAACAGTCGAAGAACGAGAGAAAAACGGGCTGTTCAAAAGCGTGGGTGATTTCGTCCGGCGAGCGCCGCCGAATCTCAAACGCACCGCCATCGAAGCCCTCATGTGGGTCGGCGGCTGCGACTCGTTCGGCCTCACTCGGCGAGAGCTGCTGTGGCAGGTCGGCTTGTGGCTGCCTCCCAAAGCCTCACGCGGCGCCGACGGCCGCGGCCGGCGGCAGCTCGAGCTCGCGCTGAACCACCCCCACGAGCAGCTGGCATTCGGTGGACTCGCGGCGCATGAGCGCCTGCTGGCCGAGTACGCCACACTCGGCTTCTCTGCCAGCGCGCACCCGTTGTCGTTGGTACGTAGCGCATTACCGCCTGGGCTGACACTCAACCGCGATCTGGAAAGCTTGAAGGCCGGCGTCAAATGTCAGGTGGCGGGTCTCGTCGTGGCCCGGCAGCGGCCGGAGACTGCCAAGGGGATTGTGTTCCTGCTCGTGGAAGACGAGACAGGCATGACGAACGTGATCGTGCGACCTGACGTCTACGATCGCAATCGCGCGGCAGTCCGGGGCGAGCCGTTCGTCCTCGTCAGCGGCAAATTGGCCAAAGACGACGGTACCGTGAACGTGCTTGCGGAGAAGGTGGAGGGGTTGCAAATGCGTGGTGTGAGAGCGCCCTCCACCAACCTCGACAACCTCCACCAACATCCAATGCAGTTCCTCCGCGCCATGCGTCAGCTCGCCCCCGATTCCAAGGACTGGGGATGAAAGCGCCAAGCTGCACGCTCGGATTCCGCGTCAAGTCCGGCTGGGCCGCCGCAGTGCTCGTTTCCGGCCCCCCCGGCCCCCCCGGCCCCCCCGGCCCCAGGTCGGTGCCGCAGTTGCTCGCCAGTCGCATCATCGAGCTCAGCGATCCCGCAGTGGCTGAATCGCGCCAACCTTACCACGCCGGCTTCGGTAGCGCGCAAAGCGACGCCCGCAAGGTCGACCGCCTGGTTCGCGGGATCGAGCGGTTCTCACGACAGTCGATCGCGGATCTGCTGGGCGAGTGGCGCGACGGGGGGCGGCGCACCGTCCGCGCCGCTGGAGTCGTGGTTCCCTCCTTGACCGACCCCGCGACCCTCGCGAGTCCACACATGCGTGCCCACGCATCGGAGGGCCGCCTGTTTCGAACGGTCGTCGTCGACGGCCTCGAGCAATGCGGCGTCGCCGTTCGCGTGATTCTCGAGCGTGACGTTTACGCGCTCCTGGGCAAAGCGCTGCACCGGCCGGCGAGCCGGGTGAAGACCCAGGTCACGGCGCTGGGAGACGGCGCCGGCCGCTGGCGGGCCGAGCAGAAAGTCGCTGCGGCGGCGGCCTGGCTGGTCAGCTAGTGGCGTTTCGGACCGCGGCGCGTAATCCTGTACCCATGCGAATCGCGGCCTGTTGTCTTCTGGTTCTCGCGTGCGGCGGGAAGGCGGGTCCTGAAAAGACCGCCCCCGTCCCTCCCGGCACTCCGTTGCGCGTCGTCGATCGCACGCTCCACCCGCTCGACGTCAACGGCACCCGGCTTGCCTACCGCCTGAACGGCGACAGCGCCGCAACTCCTGTCGTGCTGGTGCACGGCACGCTCGCCGATCTCCGAACCTGGAGCGCGCAGGAGACGGCTTTTGCCCAGCGATATCGCGTCCTCGTCTACAGCCGCCGCTATCACCGACCGAACCCGCAGGTGGACGACAACCAGACATACTCGCCGAAGCTTCATGCGGAAGATCTCGCAGCATTGCTGCTGTCACTCGAGCTCCCGTCGGCCCACGTCGTCGGCTCCTCGTACGGCGCGTACGTGGCGTTGGTACTGGCGCGCGAGCATCCCGATATGGTGCGCTCGCTCGTGCTGGCGGAGCCGCCGATATTCTCGCTGTTGACCCCCTCGGAGGCGGGCGACGCGGCGCGGCGCACCTTCTACCTTTCGGTGCTCGACCCGGCGCGCGCTGCGTTCGCGCACGGGGACTCGATCAGAGCGCTGCGCCTGTACTTTGATGGCATCAATGGCCGCGGCCGGTTCGAGAACCTCTCCGCCGCCGCGCGAGCGGACCTGCTCAGCCACGCCTTCGAGCTGCGTCACGAGCTGCTGGCCAACCGCGAGCAGTACTACCCGGTCATTTCGTGCGTCGAGTTGGGGCGGATGACGACCCCGGTCATGATCGTGAGGGGCGAACGGAGCCCTCGCATGTTCCAGCTCATCAGCGACGAGCTCGCCCGCTGCCTGCAGAACGACACCACCGTGATCATTCCAGGTGCCGGCCACCCGCCGCATGCGGCGAACCCGGCGTACTACAATCAGGTGGTGCTGCGCTTCCTTATGACGCATTGATCGCCCGGTATTGACGGCGCTGTATCCGCCGGGCTTAAATAATCGGTACCGTGTCGTGCCGCCGCTGCTGGGCCCTATTTGTCGCCTGCACGATTGTCTCGCCTGCGGTCGCGCAAAGCCGCAGCGACCAGCTCCTGACCACCGCTCGCGCTTACATCACCGGTCGGGAGTGGGATAAGGCTGACACGGCGTTGAACGGTGCGCTTGCGTCCGCGCTCTACGTCATGGACAGCGTCCATGTCTTCGTGTGGCGCGGGATTCTCGAGCATTTGCGCGGCAACGACAGCCTGACACGCCTGAACTTCCGGCGCGTCATCACGCAATTCCAGCTGACAAACGTCACTGGACTCGACAAGCTTTCCCCCGGGCTCCAGGACCTGTTCGAAGCGGAAGCGCGTCCGTTCCGCATCTATCCCGACAGCGCGCTGGACCAGCGCGCCGCCTGGCGCTCGGGTCCGCAGGTCGAGTATCCGCCGGAGCTGCGGCGCCGCCGCGTCACCGGCCACGCGCTGGTGCGCGCCATCATCGACACCCTCGGCCGAGCCGAGGAGCTCAGCTTGATGGTACTCGAGTCCCCGGACCCGGCCTTCGATGAGCCGTTGCGTCGCATGATGCTCGCCGCGCAGTTCACGCCCGCCCAACGGAAGGGCCATGCGGTGCGGAGCCAGGTGTCCCTCGGGTTCACCCTCAACCCGCCAACTCCCGAGAATCCCACCCGATTGATTACGGGGGCCCGCGAGCAGCTGCGCCTGCATCGGCCGGACAGCGCGCTCGCCCTACTCGACCAAGCGCTGGACAGCGCCAATACCGCGACTCCGGGAGAGCGCGTCTATGCCCTGCTCGTTCAGGGAACCGCCCGGCATCTGAAAGGGCAGGAGAGCCTCGCGACGCTCTCGTTCGATGCCGGGATCGCCGGCTACCGCGACCTGACCGCGAGCGGCGTCGAGCTCGCCCCGTTCCTCAAGCGTCTCGCGGATTCAGTCCGCATCAGCCGGCGCGCCGTGAAGCAACCGGCGGACTCGCCGTTTGCCTCACCAACGGTCGTCGGCACCGTCGATGAGCAGCCGGCGCTCCTCAGACACCCGCCGATCCGCTACGCGCCGGAGATGCAGGCGCTGCGCATCGGCGGCACCGTGATCGTTGAAGCGACCCTCGATACGACCGGCCGGATTCTGCCGGCAACGGTGAAGATCGTGCAAAGCCCAAATCCCGTGTTCGATGCCGAGTCGAAACGCGTGGTCCTGGCGGCCGTCTACCGGCCGGCGCGCGTCCATGGCCGCGCCGCACGCGTGACGATTCATCAGCCGATCACGTTTGCTGCCTATTGACGCCCGAGCGAGAATACACGCATGACAACTGAACTCGCTACGCTCGCGGGCGGCTGCTTCTGGTGCCTCGAGGCGGTGTTCGAGCAGCTGCGCGGCGTGAAGAAAGTGATGTCCGGGTACTCGGGCGGGCACGTGCCGAATCCGAGCTACGAGGCCGTATGTACCGGCGCCACCGGCCATGCCGAAGTCGTGCAAGTGACGTTCGACCCGGACGAGATTTCGTTCCAGGATTTACTCGGTGTGTTTTTCACGCTTCATGACCCAACCACGCTCGACCGCCAGGGCGGCGATGTGGGCACGCAGTATCGCTCGGCCATCTTCTATCATGATGAGGAGCAGCGCCGCACCGCTGAGGAAGCGGTGCGTGAGCTGGAGGCCGAGCACGTGTTCGACGAGCCGATCGTGACGAAGATCGAGCCGCTGCAGGCGTTTTATCCCGCCGAAGAGTACCACCGGGAGTACTACAGCAGGAACCCGAACCAGCCTTACTGCCGCGCGGTGATCGCACCCAAAGTCGCGAAGCTGCGCAGCAAGTACCTCGAAAAGCTGAAAGCCTAACCGGCCGCTTTGCTCTTGCCGAGGTAGGTGCGCACCAGCGGTGCGGGCCGGCGCCGCAGCAACGCGCCGCGCAGGATGTCGCGCTCTTCGACCGGGACATCCACCAAGAACCGCTCGCCCTTCCCTTCTCCTTCTTTTACGACGATCGGTACGCCGTCGCGGTAGAGGATGCGGTTGGTCGTGATCGCTGGAACGGCCTCACCGGGAGTGAGGATGCCTACCAGGTTCAGCGGATCAGCACCGCTGACGGCGACCAACTCGTCGCCTCCGTGCTCCCGGCGCGTCGTGCGCAGCAGGCCGATTGCCTCAGGCAGGGCATACTGCTCCCCAGAAAAGCCGCCCACGAACCGTCCGCCCCGGATCTCACCACGCGCTTCCAGGCGCCGGTACACGCGCAGGATCTCGCGCCACGGCGCGAGGAGGGTCTCGCGCTGCACGAGACGCCGGAACACCACGCCGTAACGCCGGAGCAGCTGCCAGGCGATCGCTTCGGCCACTTGGCTCTCGGCAACCGGCGGTTTGGCGTGCGTCCGAGCCCAGCGGCCCGCTGTCTCGACGCCGAACGGCGCGATTCTGCCGCGCCGCCGGTACCCGCCGCCGAGCGGCCGCCGGCGATCGGACGGCACGAGCAGGGCGCGTAACCCGGCGAAGCTGTCCGACGAAACCAGCCCCCACGCGACCAGCTCCGCGAGCCCCTTCTCGACTTCGGTCCGCAGCAGTCCGGTGGCGTTGACGAGATCGCCGAAGAACAAGGCGCCGCGCGACTCGAACGCCGCGAGTAGCGCCTTCCCAGTCGACGACAGCGGTAGTGTTGTTGGATCGACCTCGGGGTTTCCCGCTCTCCAGACCTCGCCTCGGTCGCGCCGGAACAACGCAATGGGTGTGGAGCGCACAGGACCAACCTTGCGATTTCGCATTCCCACTTCCGCATTTCGAATTGCCGTTAATCTCCCCCAGGCGATTTCGCCCGAAAGACACAACCCGTCGAGCCAGAGCGGATCGTAATCGGTGAGCCGCGCCGGCAGCACATCGGATTCCCAGGCACCCGCGGCCAATTCGTAACCGTCGAGCAGGTCGAGGACCGCCGCCAGGCCTTCCGGCCCTTCGGCTCGCGACCCCGTGGCCAGCCGCTGCCACTTGAACAGGAACCGCAGGAAGTCGGCGGCCGTAACGGGCTCGATCTCCTTGCGCAGGCGATCCAGCGTGTAGCGATGGATCCGCGCCAGCAGCCGGCGCTCGCACCACTCGAGGCCCCCCCCTCCCCCCTGGACGCCCGCCGAGAAACGGCCGCGCAGCGCAAAACCCTCATGCTCCAGCGCGCCAAGCGCGACGTCGATATCGATCAGCGGCAATCCAACGGCATCAGCGAGATCTGCGGCGGTCGTGGGTCCCACCACTTCCAGTCGCCCCCTCACCAGCTCCCGAATCGCGTCTTCTCTGCTCCAAGCCTTCGCCGTTTCGCGCTGCGGAGGCGTGACCGCGGGCTCATTCGCGACGCCGGGGAACGCAGCCTGGACCATCGGCAACCGCTCGGTCGCCACCCACAGGCGGCCATCCACCGTCGTCACCCGGCCGGCGCTGGCCAAGCCATCGTATTGGTCCTTCCACGACGCGTGCGTTCCGGCTTCCACGCTGGGTACCGCGCCCATGACGAGGAGGGCGTCATGGAGCTCATCGGCGGTTTCTGGATCGGGCCAGGCCTGTTCGCGCACGAGGTCGATTGCCGACTGATCGAGTTTCCCGAATTCGTCGGCCGTCTTCACGTCGAGACCGCGGCGCGTAATCACGGCCTGTGTGCGGCGCTCCTCGAGCGGCGCATCGTCGAGGAACGCGTACGGCCTGGCGTTCAAGACTTCGTGGCACAACGGCGAGGGCTCGGTGGTGTCACGCGCGATCAGCGTGAACTGTCCCGCCTCCATTCCCTCGAGCACCCGCTTGAGCCCCGGGAAATCCATCGCCTCGAGCAGACAGTCGGCGATCGTCTGATTTACGAGCGGGTGATCGGGAATCTCTCGGTCACCAACCAGGTTTTCCGGACAGGCGAGCTGATCGGGAAAGACGGCGGCGACCAGATCCTCCGCTTCCATGCGTTGCAGCGGCGTCGGGACTTTACGCCCGCCGCGGAACCGCAGCACCGCAAGGGCGCGCGTCGCGTTCCAGCGCCAGCGCGTTCCGAACACCGGCGCATCGAGCATCGCCTGCACGAGCAGGTGTTCGGCAGTCGCCGGCTTCAAATACTGGAAGACATCCTCGAGCGGGAAGCTGTGCTGCGGTCCGAGTGACAGTACGATCGCATCTTCCGTCGCCGCCGCCTGCAGCTCAAAGTTGAAGCTCCGGCAGAAGCGCTTGCGCAGCGCGAGCCCCCACGCGCGGTTGATGCGGCTGCCGAACGGCGCGTGCAGCACGAGCTGCATCCCACCCGCTTCATCGAAGAAGCGCTCCAACACCAGGCATTGCTGCGTGGGGATCGTGCCCAGAATCTGCCGGGTCGCGCCGAGATACTCGACGATGGTGCGAGCGCCCGCCTCGTTGAGCCCGATGGCTTGGACGAGCCACGCGATGGCGGCCGGTGGGTCGTCCAACCGGTCCGCGATATCCTGGCGCAGCCGCGAGACTTCCTCCGATAGCTCATTGGTCCGGCCGGGCGCCTCACCCAGCCAGAACGGCAACGTCGGCGGCTGTCCCTTGGCGTCGGCGACCCGGACCTGCCCGGATTCGACCTTCACGACCTGATAGGACATGTTGCCCAGCTGGAAGATGTCGCCCGGCGTGCATTCGATGGCGAAGTCTTCGTTCAGCGTGCCGACGAATGTCTCGGTCGGCTCGAGGATGACGCGATAGTCGCCCAGATCGGGAATCGCCCCGCCCGACGTGATAGCGGCAATCCGCGCGCCGCGGCGCCCCTTGAGCTTCTTGTTGATCCCGTCGTAATGGATGTGCGCGCTGCGCCGCCCCCGTCTGGTCGTGAACCCATCTGCCAGCATTTGGATGACGTCGTCGAATTCCTTGCGGACCAGGCTGCGGTACGGATAGGCCGACCGCACGCGCTCGTAGAGGTCGTTCTCGTCCCATTCCTCGCCGGCCGCGGCTGCGACGATCTGCTGCGCGAGGATGTCCAGCGGCTTGTCGGGAATGATGAGCCGATCGAGCCGCCCCTCGCGGGTCGCGCGTAGCATTGCGGCGCACTCGATCAGCTCGTCCCGGGACAGCGGGAAGACGCGGCCCTTGGGAATCGCGCCGAGGCGGTGCCCAGCCCGGCCCACGCGCTGCAGCAATGTCGCAATCGAGCGGGTAGAACCGACCTGAATCACCAGATCCACACTACCGATGTCGATGCCGAGCTCGAGCGACGCGGTGGCGACCAGCGCCTGGAGCTCGCCGCGCTTCAGGCGCTCCTCGGCCTCGAGCCGCTTCTCGCGCGACAGGCTGCCATGGTGGCTGGTGACCCGATCGACGCCGAGCCGCTCGGACAGGTGCATCGTCAAGCGCTCGCACAGGCGCCGCGTGTTCACGAACACCAGCGTCGTCTTGTGCTGTGTGATCAGCTCGGCGATGCGGGTGTTGACCTCCTCCCAGACCTCCGCCGACATCACCGCCTCGAGTGGCGATGAGGGAATCTCCAAAGCGACGTCGAGCGTCCTGATATGGCCCGCGTCCACGATCGTGGGGAGCGGTTGACCGGTGCCGACCAGGAACTGCGCGATTTCTTCAATCGGCCGCTGGGTTGCCGAGAGACCAATGCGTTGCGGTCGCGTCCCGATGAGCGCATCGAGCCTGGCAAGCGAGAGCGCGAGGTGGCTCCCCCGCTTGTCCCGTGCGACCGCATGGATCTCGTCGACGATCACCGTCCGCACCGACCGCAGCATGTCGCGCGCGCGCTCCGACGTGAGAATCAGATAGAGCGATTCGGGCGTGGTGACGAGGATGTGGGGTGGGCGACTGAGCATCGCCTGGCGCTCGGACTGCGGCGTGTCCCCGGTGCGGACCAGCGTCCGAACTTCGACGTCGGGCAGTCCCTGCTCCGCCATCTGCGCGCGGATCTCGGCGAGCGGCTCCGACAGGTTCTTCTGAACGTCGTTGGACAGCGCTTTCAGCGGCGAGACGTACACCACCTGCATTTCGTTGCGCAGCTCGCCGTTCAGTCCCTGTCGCACCAATCCGTCGATCGCGGAGAGGAATGCGGCGAACGTCTTCCCCGATCCGGTCGGTGCGGCGATGAGTACGTCGCCGCCCTGCTGGATCACGGGCCACGCGCGACGCTGAGGCTCGGTGGGCTCGGCGAAACGGTTGGCGAACCAGCGTTCGATGGCAGGATGGAAACGCGACAGCGGCATAAGACCCGAAATATACCCGAAAACCGGCTACCCGCGAAGGGCGGCGATCCGCTCGATCGTCTCCCCGATCTTGTTGTTGGGGGTCGATGCGCCCGCCGTGATGCCGATCGTCAACCGGCCTTCGGGCAGCCACCGCTCGCGCCGCTCTTCAGTCGCATGCATGCCCACCGGCCGATAGCGGATGCTCCCGTCCTCCACATCGATGCACGCGGCATCCTCGATGTGGTAGGTCGTCACCTTCTCGTTGCAGATGGCCGCCAGATGGGTCGTGTTGCTCGAGTTGTAACCGCCGATCACCACCATCAAGTCGAGCGGCTCGGCGATCAGTTTGAGCACCGCATCCTGCCGCTCCTGCGTCGCCGAACAGATCGTGTCGAACGTCCGGAAATGCTCGCCGAGAGATTCGGCGCCCCAACGCCGCGCCATGCTCTTCCCGACCTCACCGGCGATGGCGAGCGATTCCCCCGAGAGCATCGTGGTCTGATTGGCGACGCCAACGCGCTCCAGGTCGTGGTCGGGATCGAAGCCCGGGGTCATCTTGCCTGTGAACTGGTTGAGGAATTGCTCCCTGCTCCCTGCTCCCTCAATGTAGTCGCAGACCACTCGAGCCTCACTCATATCCCGGACGACCAGGTATTTGCCGCCGGGATACTTGTTCACCTGGCTCGACGTGGCCTTTGTTTCTTCGTGATAGTTCTTGCCGTGAATCAAGGCGGTGAATCCATCGCGGGCATACGACTCGACGCGCTTCCACACGTTCAGGACCGACCCGCAGGTCGTATCCACCAGCACACAACCGACCGCCCGGAGCCGCTCGAAGTCCCGTACCGTGACCCCGAACGCCGGCAGAATCACGACGTCGTTCGCGGTGACCGCGCTGAAGTCGAACTCCGCGTCCCGCATTTCGGGTCGGTGCAGGAACTCGACGCCCATGGCCGCGAGCTTCTGGTTGACGTGCGGATTGTGGATGATTTCGCCGACGAGGAACGTGCGCTTGCCGGGAAACTTGGTGCGCGTTTCGTAGGCGTATTCGACGGCGCGGTCCACGCCGTAGCAAAAGCCGAACTCGCCGGCCAACCGGAACGTGAGATCGCCTACTTCCAGCGCGTAGCCCGACGCCCGGATGGCATCGACCACTCGGCTATGGTAGTCGGCGGTCAAGGCGCCCTCGATGGCGCCCTTGAGACCGAATCCCTTTCTGAAGTAGGTCTGTTCCACGGCCTCAATCTAACCGGACACCACGGCCGCCGCGGATCGCGTCGAGCACACGCTGCACCTGCCAGCCATCGCGGAACGTGGCGGGTTCGCCTTGCGGCGTGCCACCACGAATCACCTGCACCATCTCGCGCAGCAACCGGATGAACGACCGCGACCACATGTTGTTCGGCGTCGTCTTCTCCCAGAGGTCGTCGGGAGCGGAGATGTCCTCGAGCGGTCCGCCGGAGTTACCGAGCTCGAGCTTCGTCTCGCCGCTGAGGAGCAGCGTCCCTGCGCTGCCGGTCACCTGTGCCAGATGGCCCGGTCCGTGGTGTGCGACGGTGCTCACGGTGACCGTGGCGACGGCGCCGCTTGCGGTTTGGAGCACGCAGCTCGCGTAATCATCCGCGGTAACGGGACGCACCCCACCCGCCTCGTCCGTGCGCTGCTTGACGAACGTCTCGACCAACCCGGCGACGTACGTGATCTCGCTGCCGCTCCAGTATCGAAACACATCGATGAGGTGCGAGCCGACCGCGCCCAGGATGCCACCACCGCGAGACGCATCGGACCACCAGGTCCACGGTGCCTCGAATGCCTGGGGCCGGCCGTCTCCTCGCAGGTACGGCTTGAGCGACAATTCCGCGTGGCGCAGCTCGCCAATCGCCTTGGATCGAATCAGCTCGCGCACGCGGCGGCGGTTCGGCTCATAGCGAAGTTCGTGGTCGATCCACGCCAGCCTGTCGGGATGCTGTGCGGATGCTGTCACCATCTGTGCCGCCTCGAACGCATCGATGGCCATCGGCTTTTCGCACAGCACGTGCTTTCCTGCTTCGAGTGCCGCAATCGCAAAGCGCGCGTGCGAATCAGGCGTGGACGACACGATGACGAGATCGACGTCCGGTGAGCGGGCCAGCTCTGTTCCATCGGTGAAGACGTGCCACAGTCCGAACTCTCGCGCTACAGCCTCCGCGTTGGCCCGGTGGCCACTGGCGATGGCAGTGGGCCTGGTCCCCGGCACGAGCGCGAGCCCCGGCAATTGCACGCGGCGCGCAAAGCCCGATCCAATGAAGCCCACGCGGACCTCGCCGGAGGTTGTCACGGCTGAAACGCGCACGGCACCGTGTCAGTGGGTGCCGGGAGTGCGACGTCGTGATACGCGATGTGCGTCGGGGTCCGGATGCCGCTTTCGGATCCCGATCCGTCGGCCCGCCCGCCCAGTTTGGTTCCGTCGCGACGGACCTGGACCGCGCCGCTGTCGAAAAAGAATCCATGCGGCATCTCGCGAATCAGGTAGCGCACCGCAACCATGGCGCTGGGGGACGGCGCGGCTGTGTCACCGGGCACAACGATCGGATAGGAACCGGGGAGGAGACTGTCGCGGAACCGCAGACGCACGAGCACGCCGCTGCCTTCGGGACTCACGGCCTCGAGCAACATCGAGCGCCCGTCGGAACAGCGATGCGTCGTCGCCGGAAGTGAAAGATGAACGGTGTCCTTGGGCGGAACTGCTACCATCCCGTCGACGAGCAGCGGCTGCTCCGGGCTCCCATTATCTCCGTCACAGCATGTCAGGAGCACCAGCAGGGCAGGGACTGCTCTCAGCGAGGCGATGATGCAACTCCGAGAGACGTGCGCGCGGCTTCGGGATTGAGCGTGTGGGGCGCCAGGGACGCGATCAATCCCGCCGGTAAAGGCGTCGGCTTCAGTTTGTTGCGGTCGACGCAGACCAGCACCATCCATCCTGCCGCGCCGAGCGCGGCCGTGTCCGGTCGCAACACGTCAAAGTGAAGCGTGAGGGACTTTGTGCCGACTTTGCCCACGTACGCGGCGATACGTAGGCGATCATCGAGGCGGGCGGGCCAGTAGAACTCGCTGTGCACTGCTTTGCGCGGCAGAAAGATGTCGTACTCGTCGAACATCCTGGCGTACGCGAGGCCGCAGTGCCGAAACATTTCGGTCTCGGCGATCTCGAAGAGTCGCACGTAGGAGCCGTAGAAAATGATACCGGCGAAGTCTACGTCGGACCAACGGACGTATTCTTCAATGACGAACGGCTGCGGCGCGGGGGAGGCCATCCCCCGGAGAAGCTAGGAGCCTAGGGAGAGGCGCGGAAGCCGTCCAGCCCGTAGGACTTGAGGCGTCGCCACAGCGTCGTGCGGCTGATGCCGAGCCGCCGCGCGGTTTCCGCCAGTTTGCCGCTCGTGTCTTGCAGTGTGTCGGTGATGGCCTGTCGCTCGCGTTCGGCGAGCGTGAGCGCGCCGGTCGGGGGGAGGATTGCTGCTTCGCCGAGACTTTGTGTACCGTTTTTCAGCGGAGCAAACCGGGCGCCGAGACTCTGCAGTCGATTACGGAGGTCGCCTCCGTTCTGCCCGTCGATGGCCCGTCGCGCCGACGTATTGGCATATAGCAGACGGCCTTGCTGGTCGAAGATGACGATCCCCTCGGTGACCGAATCGATCACGGCGCGCACGAGGGGAGAAAAGGCGGCGGGCACGCTACCCGCGGGGCTCACAGGTTTGTCGAGCATTGGTTGGTTATCCTCATACAAAACTTGCACCTTCAAGGTTTCATCCGGACCAATCGCGCTGTTAGCTTCGTGTCAAGATGAGACTCGCTCATAAGGCAAAAGGTTGCTGGTTTGTTTCGGCTTGCGTCCTTCTTACTGACTCCCATTATTGACCGCTGGGACAACAACGTGCCGAAGGACGCTACCTCGACCCGCGCCACCATCCTCGCCGCTGCCGTGCAGACGCTGCAGCGCGGAGGAGTCGAAGGGTTTACCCTCGAGGCCGTCGCACGGCGCGCCGGAGTCGTCAAGGGCCTGATCCTCTATCACTACGCATCACGCGGCCGGTTGCTGCGCGTGGCCGCATCCCAAATCGCCGCGTCCCGGAGCGCCGCGATTCAGCGCGCGCTGGCGAGCGCGCCCGGTGCGGCCGGCCTGGATGCGTGCTGGGAGGAGCTGCGCCGCCAAGCCGAGGACGGGACCGCGCGCGCTTGGATCAGCCTCTGCGCAGCAGGTCTCATTGATCGATCGGCCGGGAAGGCCGAATTCGAGGACGCCGCCCGCGACGCGGTGATCGATGGGTCGGCAATCGCGCTTGCCGCGGGCGTACCGCTCGCCGACGCGAAAGACGCTTTCGACGCGCTTTGGTTAAGTCTGCTCGACCTTACCGAGAACGCCTAGCGCCGCCTGGGCCGGCGGCCGCCGCGCACGACGCGCGCACGCTGCACGCTTCCTAAACTCCGCAATCCCTTCCGCAGCTCGTCGAGCGAGCTGGCCCGCACCGCGTCGTGCTTGCCGCGGGTCACGGTGAAACGGACCGGCCGGTCGAAGGGCGGCAGGTCCTTGGGATGCAGGCGCCGCGCCTGCCCTTCTTTGAGACGCAGCCGGACCACACCGATGCCCTGCTCGACGTCATAATCCACTGGGACTCGGTCGCCATAGAGAAAAACCGATGAGGGCAGGGCATCCAGCCGGTGCCGTTCGCTTTCCGGAATTGCCGCGTCGGGATCGAGTGTGATCCGAGCCCCGATGAACGAGTCCCAGGAATTCACGCTCGTCAGCTGAGCCGCGATCTGCTCGGCGACGTGTTCGCTGTGCGCTTGGCTCAACAAACCGCCCGAGCGACGCCAATAGTGTCCGAACCGCTCCAACGCCCGCCGCACTTTTCCTTGATCCGGATGAGGTGTCTCGCTCGCCAGGAGTGCCTCGACTAATGCTCGGCGCGCCGAGTCAGCAACGTCCGGAGGAAATGGACTTGGCAGTGGCTCCACCTCCCGGTCGAGCGTGAACCCGAAGTACTCTACCGTCCGCACGATCATCAGTCCTTCGCGACGTCGCTGCCTCTCGAACACGACCTGAGGCCTGCCTCTGCGCGCGTACCGACGAATGGCACGCTCCGGGACCTGCGTACCCTCGATGCTCGCCCGCGGGACACCAAAGCGGTCGGCGAAATAACGAAGCGATCCGCCAATCGCCCCCCAGCTGCCGCAGACCGAGCTTCGGCTCACGCGTGCCTCGCGTCCGTCAGCCGTTTGCTCGTCGATCACGAGATCGAACGGCATGATCTTGGCCAAAAGGTCAGCAAAAAGCTCCAGCGTCTTTCTGTCGCCATAGGGCAGTTTGCCCGGTAAAGGGAGCTCCAGCTGGCGATAGACGGAGGCTGTTCCCAGGGGCGATGTCTTCGATCGCCTTCACGAGCACGCCACGCTCTTCGGCCCAGCGCTCGATTTCGTCCTCGCGAAACAGGTGGCGCGGCAGGCCATAGACCTCGCCCAGGTAGCCGTACTTGTTCACCGCCTCCGCGTACACGTTGTAGGCGGTGATATGGTCGGACCCTGGCACGATGAGGCCGCCGAGCTGCCGCTCCTCACGGGTCATGCGATGCAGCGACTCGATGTTCGACGCTACGGCCACGACCGGAACGAGTGGCGGCTCGGCGTGATAGAGCAGCTCACCCCATGGCCGCTCGACTGGCATCGCCTCGACTTCGCGCCCGTAACTCGTTAACCTGCCGTGCTCTATGAGCCCACGCTCGGTGAGCAGCTCGACGCTGTCACGGTAGGCCCGCCGATCGAGCGGCACCGGCAAGTCGAGCTCTGTGGCGTCGACCCCGATCGCGGCACAGGTGATTGCCACTCGCTCGGCATCGCCCGCGAGCTGGAATTCGGGCTCGGTCGGCCGAAGCTCGTCAAACACCAAGTCGCGGTCGCTGAGGATATAGACCTCACCATGCTGTACCCGCCCATGCACACGGCCGGCCATCTGCAGGATCTCGTTGGCGCCGAGGTAGCCCCGAGTCAGTACGTTCTTGCCGCGCTGCACGACATTGGTGTAACGCGCATCGTAGATCACCACGGTATCGAGGCCGCGGATATTGAGCGCGGACTGTCCCGCCGCGGTCATCGCCAACAGGAAGGGACGTTTGACCAAACCGTCAAGAAAAGGCCGGATGACTCGAATCGGCTCGCCGCCGTGGTAGAAGGCTGTCGCGAGATTGGGCCAGCGATCGCCAAGCTCCTTCGCGATCTGCTCGACTTCGGCACGAGTCGGGACGAAGACCGCCACGCCGCGCCGCTCGCGCATGACACGCTTTATGAAACGATCGTTCAAGAACTCGAGGGGTTGCTCCGCCAGGACATTGACTTGCGCCGCCTTGGCGGGATCAAACGCCCGGGTCTCCAAAACCTCGGCCGACGCGAGGTAGCGTGAGTAGAAGCTCGGATCCACGGTCGCGGACAGCCAGATGAATCGGCAGCGCGCACGCTTCCCGAGCGCCAGGCACAGCTCCATCTCCGCCGACGTCTGGTGGATTTCGTCGACGACGAGCGTGTCCTGTGCGGTAATGAGGCCATCCTGGAACCAGCGCCGTGCGATTCCAGTGGTGACGATGACGACGTTCCACGTTGGTGTTTCGGGCGTCGCTTCGCGCTCGCGATTGACGACGCCGACCTTCAGCGGCGCCCGGAGGATGGTTTCCGCCATGCTGCGGATGGCCAGCGTCTTGCCCGTGCCTGTGCCGGCCACAATCCCGAACCCCTGACCCGATCCGGCAAGGCGCCGGATGTCGTCGCCGTGCTCGCGCTCGAGCAGCGTCTCGAGCTGCAGCCCCAGCGCGAGCTCGATCGTCTCGCAGGCAGCCCGTGTCGGAGCGATGACAATGACTCGCCCCGTGGAGGGTTCAGCAGCGAGGAACGCCTGCGGATCAGGGGGGAGGAAGTGATCGCGTGAGATACGCACTGGGGGAATATAGAAACAGAGGGGAGGCGCCGGGCTAGCGGCGCCTCCCCCAACAGCAACCTACCGATCTACCAATGCCCGCGATGATGCCGGCGCGCGTAGTATCGATGCGGCCGCACCACCACCACCCGAGGCGCGTGGTAGAAGCGCGGTCCGACGACGATCACAGGAGCTGGGCGATAGCGGTAGTAGTAGGGATACGCGTAGCGATGGTAATACGGTCGGCCGATCACAAACTGTCCGGCAAGGTATGGGTCCCCGAAACTCAACGACACCCCGACCCGGGCCTGGCCTTTGGCGACGCCAGTTGTGAGACCAACCAAAAGGCCGACGATAATGAAGACGCGTTTCATGGTTTCCTCCTTGATTCCGGGCTTCTGAGGAAAGACGCGTGCCACGCGCTCGTGGAGTCGTAAGTGATTGAGCGGTAGTCTGTTAGGTGTCAGTGAGGAACAACGCGCGTGTCCGTCGGTGGCGACAAGTGTCCCCGTTCAGTCCCCGAAGCTGACACCCAGGTCTCTCGCGGTGGCGATGCTGTCGGAGTCGAGCGGCACGCGTCTGGGAGTGGCGACGGCCTCCTCCAGCGGCACCGCGACGATGTGTGGCGGCTGTAGCGCGACCATCATACCGAACTGACGCTCGGCAACCAGACGGACCGCGGCCGCCCCGAAGCGCAGCGCCAGCGTCCGATCGAACGTTGTGGGGCCGCCACCGCGCTGCAGGTGGCCGAGCACCAACGACCGCGTCTCTTTCCCGGTCATCTGCTCGATCGAGTGCGCCACTTTATCGGCGATGCCGCCCAGCCGCTCGTGTGCGGGGTCCACGAGCGATACCGTGCCGCCCTTCGGTACGGCGCCCTCCGCCACCACGACGATGCTGAAATGCCGCCCCTCGGCTTCGCGCCGCCGGATCTTGTCGCAGACCTTGTCGATGTCGAAGGGGATTTCGGGAATCAGAATGACGTCGGCCGAGCCGGCGATCCCGGAGTTGAGGGCAATGAATCCCGCATTGCGCCCCATGACCTCTACGACGATCACGCGTTCATGGCTCTCCGCGGTCGAATGTAGCTTGTCGATCGCGTCGGTCGCGGTAGCGACGGCGGTGTCGAACCCGAACGTCGCGACCGTTCCGCCCACGTCGTTATCGATCGTCTTGGGAACGCCGACGACGGGGAGCCCTTTTTTCCAAAGGCTCAGGACGATCCCGAGCGTGCCCTCCCCGCCGATCGCAATCAAGGCGTCGAGACGATTGGCGCGGAATGAGTCGAGCAGCTCCTGCGAGCGGTCGCGCTCTTCCCAGGAGCCGTCCGGCCGCTGGATCCGCCATTTGAGAGGATTGCCGCGATTGGACGTCCCGAGGATCGTGCCGCCAAGGTGGGTGATGCCGCGGACCTCTTGAGGCCCGAGGGGGACCAGCTCACCCTCGCCGAGCAAGCTGCCGAAGCCCCGTTTGATCCCGACGCACTCCCAGCCGCGATGCACAGCGCTGAGGACGACGGCGCGGATGACGGCGTTGAGGCCTGGCGCGTCACCGCCGCCGGTGGAGATCGCAATTCTCACTTCTTTTGAGCGGTCCCCTCACGAATCAAGCGCACGACTTCGCCCGGTTCGGCGTGGCGCTTGGTGCTTTTCTTGGAGTACACGCGGCGGCCATCGACGTCCACTTCAAAGACGCCGCCGGAGGACTGGATCAGCCGCACCTCAGCGTGGGGGTAGGCATCGCGGATTTCGGCCGCCAGACCGGTGGCCCGAGGTTCGTAGTTTCAAACGACGCAGTATTCGATTGTGACGGTCATGGCGTCAACGATAGTCGCGCTTGACACGACGCGCCACGGCGCCGACTTTGCGCCACAGCTCATGCGGCCCGCGCTGATCGTTCGTGTCGTCGTTGCCACCGCCGCGCTCGTAGGCTTCGGCGCCGGGCTCGCCGCCTACATCAGCGGCCGAGTGCCGGCCGGCGAAAATCTCCCGCTCGCCGGCGCATTGCTCATCCTCGCCGCCGCGATCAGCCGCCGCTACGGGATCGCGCTTCCCGGCAACGGCTTTTCCTCCTACGTCCTCGGCGTCATGCTGTTTGCGATCCTCGATCACGGCTGGGGGTTCACCGCCATCATCGCCCCGTTCGCGATGCTCGTCGGTGACGTGCTGTTGCGCCGCCTGCCGCTGCGCGCGGCGCTGGGGAACGCGGCGCATCTGACGGCGGGGTCGACATTCGTCGGCTTGATGTACGGCCGCTTGAGCGGTGCGACCGGAATGGCGTCGCTGTCAGCCGACAACGCGTGGGTCGTCGCGCTCACAATCGTGACGTTGCCCATGATCGTGAACGGAACGTTCTACCTGGAGCTCGCGCTGGGGCAGACGATCGCGTGGGTGGACGCGCGACTCACGCTGCGCTGGGAGTCGATCGTCTACCTCGTGTCGGCAGCCCTCGCACTCGGCTGGCTGGCCGTCTTGCACGTCACCATCCCCGGCGAGACGCGCTGGCTGCTGATGGGAGCGTTGGCGCTCGCGACGTGGGGCAGCCTCCACGTCCTGCGCCTGGGCGTGCGCGCCGATGAGCTGCACCTGATCCAGCGGCTTGCCCAGGTGATCGCCGCCGAGCTCACGGTGAGTCACAGCTTCCAGCGCGTGCAGGAGCTGACGCGGCAACTGGTACCCTGGGAGCAGATGGGATTTGCGCGCTACGATCCGCGCACCCGGCAAATGGAGCTCGTCGCCGATACGGCAGCGCAGCCCGGAGCGGCGTTCCGCTTCGATTCCGACGCCGGCCTCACGGGTGAAGCGCTGCGCCTGCGCCGTCCCGTCGTGGCGCACGGCCTGGCGCGAGACCAAGTCGTGCTACCGGGCGCCGAAATCCCGGGTTCGGAGATGCTCATCCCGCTCTACCACGCAGGCCAGCTGGTCGGCCTCTGGAGCGTCCGGCACTCCGATCCCTCGATGTACCGACAGTCGGACGGCGAGCTCCTCGAGCTGCTGGCGCCGCAGCTTGCGCTGATGGTCGCGATCGACGGCTCGCTGCGTCCGGTGACGGGCGCGTCCGATCAGACGACGCAGTACGTGCAGACGCTCACGGCGACGACGCAGGAGATCCACGCGTCCAGCGAAGAAGTCGCCGCTTCTGCCCAGCGCGCGAGTCACGGCGCCAGCCAGGCGGCGACGCTGGTGGGCGCCGCCGCGCGCGAAGCGGGACAACTGAAGGACAGCGCCGCCGAGCTCGCGGCCGCCGGTGATCGGACCCGTGACGCGGGCTCCCAAATGGAGAAGACAACCGATCGCGTGCGCACCGCGACTCAGAACGCGGTCCGCCAGTTGACCGATCTCGGCGTCACAACAGAGGAAAGCGCCGCCGAAGTCGGGCGGCTGCGTGAGGTGGCGACGCAGGTCGAAAAATTCTCCGAGACGATCGGTTTCGTCGCGAATCAGACGAATCTCCTCGCGCTCAACGCGACGATCGAGGCCGCGCGCGCCGGCATTCACGGCCGTGGGTTCGCTGTCGTCGCCGATGAGGTGCACAAGCTCGCGGAAGCGAGCGGCCGCGAGGCGCGCAACGTGGGGAAGGCGGTCCAGGACACGCGGCGCGCCCTGGACCGCGCCGCACAGCTGATCGAGCGCATCCGCGGCGACCTCGGCCAGGTCGTCCAGAGCTCCGCGGCGTGGGTTCAGGACCTCGATCAGATCGCCGCGGCGGCCGCCGAGACCGCCCGCGCCGGGAAACAAGTGGCCGAGGTGGGACGCCAGAGTGCCGAGCTGGCGACGCGAATCACCGAATCGCTCGGGCAGGCCCGCGCCGGCGCGCAGACCTCCAGCCAGGAAGCCGAGGCAGTCGCGGCGGCAGCAGCCGATCAACTGCGCGCCATCCAGGACCTCGCCAAGGGTGCCAGCGAGCTAGCGGCGCTTGCCGAGCAGCTTTCCCAGGCACTCCGGTTCATCCGAGGAGGAAACGGACACCCGTAAGAGGGCGTGGGGCAGGGACCCGACGGTCGGTGATGGAGGCTACAGGGGTTTCTCAACCGAGGGCCGATTATTAAAGTGGAAGTGCTGCCAACCCCGGGGAGAACATGCGCTCGCGGACGACACTGTTGGTGCTCTGTCTCAACGCCGTTCCTGCCCTCTGCATCGGTCAGCATGCCCATCAGTTCGAAATCAGCGGATTCGGGTCTTACACGCGCTATGACCGCGCGTTCGCGCTCGACAAGCAGATCGGCGGTGGCGGGCGGCTCGGCTACTTCTTCAGCCCGCTGGTCGGGGTCGAGTTCGAACTCGGCTATCAGCAGCCGACGCCCCAAGTCGGCGGCGCCAACGCGACGGTGACGCTGGGGAGCGGCAGCCTTGTGCTCAACACGGGGAACGAGCACAACCTGTTCTATGTCCTGGGCGGCTACACGCGAGTCGAGTTCGGCGATCATCCCGGCTACAGTTTCAATGACAACGCGTTACACGGCGCGATCGGGGACCGCCTGTTTTTCGGCGAGCGGGTCGCCCTCCGCATCGAGGGGCGCGCGATCTACTCGCCCAGCACACGGTTCTCGGGCGGGAACTGGGCTGGCCACATCGTCGGCTCTGCCGGGCTCTCGATCTTCACCGGGCCGAGCGCATTTCGTGACGCCGACCGGGATGGGGTTGCCGATAGGAAGGATGCGTGTGCCGCGACGCCGGTCGGCGCTGTCGTCGATGCACGGGGGTGCCCGAGTGACTCCGACCGCGACAAGGTCTACAATGGCCTGGACGCCTGTCCCAATACGGTCGAAGGCGCGGAAGTAGATGCCCGTGGCTGTCCGAAGGATGCCGACGCCGACGGCGTGTACGACGGCATCGACAAGTGCCCCAACACCGCCACTGGCGCTCGGGTGGACGCACAAGGCTGTCCCACCGACGCCGATTCGGACGGCGTTCCCGATGGTCCCGATCAATGTCCCAACACGCCGGCCGGTGCCACAGTCGACACCACGGGCTGTCCCGTCGATAGCGACCGTGATGGCGTGCCGAATGGCATCGACAAGTGCCCCAACACACCGGCGGGAACGGAAGTGGATACCGCGGGGTGCCAGCGCGCGTCCGACACGGACGGGGACGGCATAGACGACACGAAGGACAAATGCCCGGGGACGGCGGCGGGCACGCGTGTCGATGCAGCCGGTTGTCCGATCCTCTTTACCGAAGCCAAGACGCCCGTCGTACTGCGTGGCGTGACATTCGAAACGGGGCGCTCGGCGCTGAAGCCCGACTCGTACACGATCCTCGACATCGTGGCGGCGTCGCTCGTCGCCAATCCCGCCATCAAGATCGAAATCGCGGGTCATACGGATAACACCGGATCGGCCGCGACCAACACTCGGCTGTCGGAGGCTCGCGCTCAGGCTGTGCTGAACTATCTGGCGCGCAAGGGCGTGACGCTCGACAGGATGGTGGCCAGGGGCTACGGCCCCACGCAGCCGGTTGCGGCCAACACGACGGCGGCCGGCCGCGCGCAGAACCGGCGCGTCGAGCTGCGGCAGACTAACTGAGGCGGAGGCCAATCGTGAGAAAGCTCGCCCCGATACTCGCGGTGCTGGCGCTGACAGCGGCAGCGAGGCTGGAGGCGCAGTACGATCGCCGCTACGAAGTCGGCTTGTTCGGCGCGTTCACGAAATACGACAAGGCCTTCAACCTCGCCGACAAGGTCGGCGGCGGCGTACGCTTCGCGTACGCGCTCACACCGATGATGAGCCTCGAGGTCGAGGGGCTATTCCAGTCGCCGCAGGACATCAGCACGGTGCACCTCGAGCCACTCATCGGCAGCGCCAGCCTTATCGTGTACCCGCTGAATGCCAGCCGCCTGTCAGCCTATGTCCTGGGCGGCTACACACTGCTCGATTTCGGCAATACGAATCCGTATCACTTCACCGACAACGGATTTCACGCCGGCGCGGGCGCGAAGATGTACGCGAGCTCGCGCCTCGCGCTGCGCTTCGAGGCGCGCGGCATCTACACCCCGTCTACCAAGAGCGCCTTCCCGGGCGGATCGAAGAGCGCGACTCACCTGGTCGGCTCCGTGGGCCTGGCGTTCTTCCAATCCAGCGGTCCGCCGGCCGCGGACGCCGATCACGACCGTGTTTCGGACAAGCGCGACGCGTGCCCCGACACGCCGTTGGGTGCGACCGTGGACAACCGCGGCTGCCCCGCCGATGCCGATAGTGATGGCGTCCTGAACGGGATCGACAAGTGCCCGAACACCCCCACCGGCGCCACGGTGGACGCGACCGGCTGCCCGCACGATCAGGACGGCGACAAGGTGTTCGACGGCATCGATCAGTGCCCGGATACCCCGGCAGGCGTGACAGTCGACGCCAAAGGCTGCCCGCCGACACCCGGGGCCCCGCCCCCGCCCGCCCCGGCGCCCGATTCCGATGGCGACGGCGTGAACGACCTGCTCGACCAGTGCCCGAACACGCCCGCCGGCGCCACGGTCGATCCGAACGGCTGTCCCATCGATTCCGATCACGACAACGTGTGGGATGGGCTCGATCAATGCCCCGACACACCGGTCGGCGCGACCGTCGACACCAGGGGCTGCCCGTCAGACACCGACGGAGACAAGGTCTTCGACGGGATCGATCGCTGCCCCGACACCGCCCCCGGCACGCCGGTCGATTCGTTCGGCTGTCCGGCGGATAGCGACAAAGACGGCGTGGGCGATGGGTTCGATAAGTGCCCCAACACGCCGCCGGGGATTCAGGTGGACGCCACCGGCTGTCCGGTCGCGCACGACAGCGACGGCGACGGGGTCATCGATCCACAGGATCGCTGCCCCAATACGCCGGCGGGGTCGCGCGTCGATCAATTCGGCTGCTTGCTGCTGTTCGAGGAGCGCCCAGTCGCTCCGGCGCCGCCAGGGGCGCCGCCGGCGCGCCCGACGCTGATTCTCCAGGGCGTGAACTTCCGGACCGGTAGCTCGGTGCTGACGCGCGAGTCGTACGCGGTGCTCGACCAAGTCGCGGCCTCGCTCATCGCGAATCCGGAGATCCGCATCGAGATCGCGGGCTATACCGACTCGACCGGGCGCAAGCTGACGAATATGCGACTCTCGATGGGGCGCGCCGGCGCGGTGCAGCATTATCTGGCGCGCAAAGGCGTAAGTCCAATGAGGATGAGGGCGCGCGGATTTGGGGCGTCGGGATACATCGCACCGAACACGACACCCGAGGGGAGAGCACAGAATCGGCGAGTTGAGCTTCATAAGCTGAACTGACGTCGGACGGTCGGACCGTCGGACTGTGGAACGGCCCCGGTCGCGCGCAGCGGCCGGGGCCGGTAGTTTTCTGATCCCACGACGAGCCGAGAGACTCCATGCGCAATCTTCTGCTGTCAGCGCTCATTCTGTCCGTCAGTCCGACGGTCCGACTGTCCGCCCAAGCCCGTCCTTGGCAATCCACCGACTACTACCGGCTCACCGTCGTCAGCAGTCCCTCGCTGTCACCCGACAGCCGGCGGGTCGCGTTTGTGGTCACGACGGTCGTGGAAGACAAGGACCGACGCCACAACGAGATCTGGATGGCGCCTGCCGATGGCTCCGCGCCCGCGTTCCGCTACACCAGCCCCTCGACGGAAGCATCGAACCCGAACTGGTCGCCCGATGGCTCGCTGCTCGCGTTCTCGAGCAAGCGCGAGGGCTCTGACGATGACATCTGGTTCCTGCGAACCGCGGCACCGGGCGGCGAGGCGTTCCAGATCAAAGGCGTGCACGCGATGCCGGTCTTCTCGAAAGACGGACAATGGCTGGCCTACACGTGGCGCGGCGATGAGCCGGACAGCCTGAAGAAAGAGACGTGGCGCAACCGCGTGTCGCCCGCCGCGATCACGCGCAGCGCTGATCCCAAGCGTTTCGACGGGCGCGTCTATACGTCGATCCCGATCGTCGGCGATGAGCGCGGTTACCTGCCGCCGCGCGAGTTACGCCGTCCGAGCCATCTGTATCTCGTCCCGCTCGCCGGCGGCTCACCGCGCCAGCTCACCAGCGGCGATCTGAGCCAGACCTCGCCGGCGTGGTCGCCTGACGGCAAGACGATCGTCTTCGAGCAGGACTCCACCGAGAATCGGGAAGTTCGGGACGACGCCTGGCCGGCACTGTTCCTCCTCACCGTTGCCGATGGCACCACCCGTCCTCTCCCCACCGGCTTCGCCCAAAGCAGCTCGCCGGCCTGGTCCCCTGACGGCAAGACGATCGCGTTCGTGTGCTCGAAAGGCCGGGGCATGGAGAACGACGTCTGCACCGTTGCGGCTGCAGGCGGAACTGAACGAATCCTGACCGGTGACTGGAGTCTCGACCCCAGCAGTCCGACATGGTCGCCCGACGGCAAAACGATCTACTTCAGCGCCGAGACCAATGGCAACGTGCATCTGTTCGCGGTGGCCGCGGCGGGCGGCGCGGTGCGTCAGGTCACCACCGGAGAACGCCAGCTGCGCGGCTTTAGCTTGAGTGTGGATGGACGTTCGCTCGCGTATACGGCCAGCGACATCACGCACGGGACTGAGCTGTACCTGACGCCCATCGCCCGCAGCACGGAGCACCGGCTCACCACCTTCAACGACTCGCTCTTCAAGCAAGTCACGGCGATTCCGGCCGACACATTCTGGTTCACCGGAGTGGGCGGGCTGAAGATCGAAGGGTGGCTGATGAAGCCGTACGGCTACCAGCCGGGCAAGAGCTATCCGCTCGTGCTCTCGATTCACGGCGGTCCGCACTCGAACTACGGCAACGTTCTATTTCCGGAATTCCAAGTGCTCGCGGGGCAGGGCTACTGGATGTTGTTCACCAATCCGCGCGGGTCCAGCGGCTACGGTCACGCCTTCACGTTTGCGACGCGCGGACGCTGGGGGATGGAAGATTATCAGGACCTGATGCAAGCGGTGGACGTCGCCGTCGCGCGCCACAAGGGCGCTGTCGACACGACGCGCATGGCGGTCCTCGGCGGGTCCTACGGCGGCTTCATGACGAACTGGGTCGTCGGGCACACCAACCGGTTCCGGGTGGCGCAAACCGACCGCTCGATCTTCAACTGGTATTCGTGGTACGGGTCGTCCGATGCGCAGGGGCTGACCGAGTACGAGTTCAACGGCATGCCGTGGGAGAGCGATTCGCTGTACCGCGCCCTGTCGCCGATGACGTACGCGAGCAACATGCGCACGCCGATGCTGATCGTGCACTCGGAAGATGACAAGCGCACGCCGATCACCGACGGCGAGCAGCTCTTCATGTCGCTCCGCAAGCGCGGCGTTCCCGCCGAGTTCGTACGGTATCCGCGGTCATTCCACGGCTTGTCGCGCACCGGCCCGCCTTGGTTGCTCGTCGACCGGCTGGAGCGGATTCGCACGTGGTTCGCGCACTGGATCGGGACCGGCGAAGCCGCGCCCGCGGCGACGACGAGCCAGCATTGATGCCGAGCCATCCCTGGTTGCTGGTGCTGGCAGCGGCCGCGCTGCTAGCTGAGCCGCTGACTGCGCAGCGGCCGGCCACGCGGCGTCCGGCGAGGACGGCTCGTCCCTCGCCTGCGCCTCCCCCCGCTCCGGCCGTCATCCCGACACCGCGGTCGGTGCTCGGCTTCGAGCCGGGTGACGATCGCAAGCTCGTCGAGTGGCCTGTGCTCGTCCGCTATTTCGAGGGACTGGCGAAGGCCAGTGACCACGTCGATTACCGCGAGCTGGGGAAAACGACGCTGGGCGCGCCCTTTATCGCGCTCGTGATCTCGAGCCCGCAGAACCTGCGCCGGCTCGACTATTACCGGCAGCTCAACGCCAACCTGGCCGATCCGCGGACGTTCCGCACCAGCCGCGCCGCCCGCGAGGCGCTACAGAACGGCAAGACGATCGTCCTCATTACGTCGAGCGTCCACTCGACCGAGGTCGGCGGGCACCTCGCTCCCGTCATGCTGGCGTATCGCCTGGCGACCGACACGAGCGCGACGACCCGGGCGATCCTCGACAACGTGATTCTCTGGCTCGTACCGTCGCTCAATCCCGATGGCGTGACGATCGTCGCCAAATGGTACAACGGCACACTCGGCACGACTGCGGAGGGGACGTCACCGCCCGAGCTGTACCACCATTACACCGGGCACGACAACAATCGCGATTGGTACGCGTTCACGCAGGTCGAGACGCAGCTCACGGTCGATTCGCTGCACAACGTGTGGCATCCGCAGATTGTCCACGACATCCACCAGATGGGGTCGGAGGGCGCGCGGCTCTTCCTGCCGCCTTACCTCGATCCGGTGGAGCCGAACGTCGATCCGCTGCTCATCGACGGCGTGAACGCGCTGGGGAGCGCGATGGCGTGGGAGCTGGCCGGGCAGGGCAAGACAGGCATCTCGATCAACTCGACGTACGACGCCTGGACGCCGGCGCGGGCGTACCAGCACTACCACGGCGGCGTGCGAATTCTCTCCGAGACGGCGAGCGCCGACCTGGCGACACCGATCGATATCCCATTCGATCGTCTACAGGCGCGCTCGCGCGGCTACAATCCGCGCGAACGGTCATGGAATTTCACCAATCCCTGGCGCGGCGGCCGCTGGTCACTCCGCGACATCGTGTCGTATCAAAGCGACGGCGCTTATGCCCTGCTCGTGCACGCCGCGCGATACCGCGAGCGCTGGCTCGCTGACTTCTACAACGTCGAGACGCACGCCATCCGAGGCTGGCGCGACTGGCCGTACGCCTATGTGATCCCCGCGCGCCAGGACTCGGTGGCGCTGAGCGCGATGCTCGGCATCCTACGGCGCGGCGGCGTCGAGATTCGCACCGCGCTGCAGTCGTTCAGCCTGCAGGGCCAGCGTCATGCGGCGGGAACGTACGTCGTCGTGCTGCGGCAACCGTACGCGTCCTTCGCGAAGACGCTGCTCGAGCCGCAGCACTATCCCGATCGCCGCCAGTACCCGGGAGGGCCACCCGAACGGCCCTACGATGTCACCGCGCACACCTTACCGCTGCTGATGGGCCTCGCCGCGATCGCGGCGAGTGACTCGTTGCGCGTGCCGCTGTCGGCGCCGATCACGCCCAGAACCGTGGCGATCGTTCCTCCCCTCCCTATTCCGGACCGGACCTCACCGGCTCAGGACCTCGTCCCCGCATCCCCTCGCATCGGTCTCTACAAGTCGTACGACGCAACGATGGACGAGGGCTGGACGCGGTGGGTGTTCGACAACTGGAAGGTGCCCTATACCTCCCTCGTCGATTCGGTGGTGCGCGCCAGCAAGCTGCGCGATCGATTCGACGCGATCGTTCTCCCCGATCAACGCCCGAGCGAAATCCTCGAAGGCCTGCCGCCACGCTATCCCGCGCCGTACGCCGGAGGCATCGGTCCCGATGGCAGTGAAGCGCTGCGGCAGTTCGTCGTGGAAGGCGGCACGCTCATCGCACTGAATGAAGCGAGTCGTTTCGCGATTCAGGCGCTGCTGTTGCCGGTACGCAACGTGCTCGAAGCGGTGGGTGATGAAGATTTTTACGCGCCGGGCTCGATTTTCCGGCTCGAGCTCGACACCGCGACCACCGTCGCGCACGGCATGCCGCGCGAAACGATCGGATGGTTTCAGGGAGGCCCCGCGTTCGAAGTGCTCGATTCGAGCGTGACGCGCGTCATCGGGCGCTGGCCCGAAGACCCGACGCGCGTTCTGCTCTCCGGGTGGGTGCTGCATCCCGACCGCATCGCCGGGAAGGCCGCGATTCTCGAGGTGCGACTCGGGACTGGACGGGTGATTCTATTCGGCATCCGACCGCAGTATCGCGGGCAGAGCATTGCGACCTATCCGTTGCTATTCAACAGCTTACGGGCCAGATGAGAGGTTCATCCTTGCCCCGTTAGGGGTCAATTTCCTATGTTGGTGGCCCCTATGAAGTTGGCTCGACAGGCCGGCGCTCTCTTGCTCTGGGCCGCGACCGCAAGTCGCGGCCTTTTTGCCCAGCAACTACCCTCTTCGCCCGACAGTCTCCAGCTGCGCGGCGTCGAGCTCCGCTATATCCTGCCCGATCCGCTGTTCGACAACTCGCAAACCGGTCAACCGATCAAAGCCCTGTACGTCAACGCGTGGGCGTTTGGATCGAGTAAGCTCGCGCACCTCGTTCGCCTCGCCGACTCGACCGAAATCAACGCGTTTGTGGTCGACGTCAAGGACGACACCGGCTGCCTGCTCTATCCCTCTGAAGTGAAAGTCGCGCAGGAGATCGGTGCGACCAAGTGCGTGCGCACGCGCGACGTGCGGTCGCGCCTCGACACGCTGCGCGCGCACGACATCTATGCGATCGCGCGCATCGTCGTCGCCAAGGATCCGCTGCTTGCCGAGCACCGGCCGAGATGGTCGGTGCAAAATCGCGACGGCAGCGGATTGTGGCGTGACCGGATCGGCAGCGCGTGGGTGGATGCGTACAACGACTCGGTGTGGATCTATGCCGCGTTGCTCGGTCAGGAAGCGGTGCGGCTCGGCTTCAACGAAGTCCAGTTCGACTACGTGCGCTTCCCCGACGAACCGAAAGAAGCCATGGCGCAAGCCATCTTCGCCGCTCGCAAGCGCAGCGAGACGCAGCGCGAAGGTGTGCAAGCCGGCCTCGCGATCCTGACGAATCGGATTCAACCGCTCGGCGTGCCGGTCACGTTCGACATCTTTGGGCTGACGGCGTCCGCGACCGGTGATCTGGGCATTGGCCAGGTGTGGGAAGATTTCATCACAGTGGCCGACGTCGTCTTGCCGATGGTCTATCCCAGCCACTATTACCGCGGCAGTTACGGGCTCGCGTGGCCCAACGCCGAGCCGTACCGCGTCGTGCGCAATGCGCTGCGCGAAGCCCTCGAGCGCTCGCGGCCGTTCACGAAGGCCGCGACGATCCGTCCCTACTTGCAGGCGTTCACGCTCGGCCGGCGGAAGCCGCGGTACACGCCGCATGAAATTCGCGAGCAGATCCGCGCGGCCGAAGAGCTGGGCATCACGACGTGGGTGCTGTGGAATCCGCGCAGCGTGTACCAGCGCGACTCACTGCGCCCGTACCGGGACATCGTTACACTGACCGGCGGCGCTCCATAGCGCCATATTCACGCGCATGAAAAATGTGTTGCTGTTGCTCCTGGCACTCGCCGGGGTTCTTGCCGCGTGCTCCGATGCCGGCGGCGTCGATCCCGATGCGATTCCCGGACCTGAGCTCGTCGCGGTGCGCATGGCGCTTGACTCTGCTTTCCTGCATGACACGACGCTCGACCCCGCGTTTACCGGTGATTCCGGCCTGTACGCCTTGATGTCGGCGCTCGTCTTTCCATTCATGGATCGCGCGTCGCGCATCGCGCAGGGGTCCGACACGACGCGCGTGGTCGGAATCGAATTCGACATCGACGCCACGCAGGGCGGCTCGCACGTCACGAGCAATTTGACGGCGATCCTGGCCTGGAAGGGCTACGACGCGACAACGCACACGATGGACTCGGTGTTCTTCCTGCTCGGATCGGGCCGCGCGCCCGTCACCGACTCGCTCTGGTCGCGCTTCACGCTCGACACGGCCGGCACGGGCACAGGGTTTGTCGTCCACCAGGCGACGGACTCGACGGTGACGACGTGGTTGTCGCGCGGTGGGCATTTGCGTACGACGGCGAGCCACTATGGCTCGAAACAAGGTGGGTCGACGTTCAACGTGTCGCGCGGCACGTTGAATGGCGAGTTAACGATCACCGCGAAGTTGGTTCCGGATTCGAGTTCTACGGTGACGTCTGCGCTGGACTTTGGGAGCGGCGCGCGCGCCCTGAAGGTCCAGATTCGCGGCAACCTGCCCTAGCGAGCGGTCTCCAGCACCATCCCGGGCGCCCAGGCGGTGATGTAGCCGGTGATGGCCGACGCAGCCACGGTATAAGGATTGGCGAGATACAGCTGGCCGGGGCCTGAGCGCCCCGGGAAATTGCGGTTGATCGCGCTGATCGTCACTTCTTCCCGCGTCTTGGACACCCCCGGACCGGCATTGATGCAGGCACCGCACGACGGCTCGAGAAACGTCGCGCCCACCTGCCGGAACACGTCCAGGTAGCCCCGCTCTTCGCAGTAGCGCTTCACGTCCTGCGAGCCGCATTGAATGAAGAAGCGCACCCAAGGCGCGACGCGCTCGCCCCGTCCGGCGGCCTCGGCAAGCACGCGGGCGTACATATCCATGTCTTCCTTCTTGCCCGCCGTGCAGGACCCGGCGTACGCGATGTCGACCCTGATGCGCTGGCTGACATCGTCGATATAGAGCCCGTTGCCGGGGTCACCGGGGAGCGCAATCATCGGTCGAATGCTCGCCGCATCGATCTCGATGACTTCGCAGTACGCGGCGTCCGGGTCACTGGTGAGTCCACCGCAGAGCTGCTCCGCCTCCTGGCGGGACATCTTGCGGTAGTCCATCAGGTAGTCGACCGTCTTCTCATCGGGCGCGACGTAGCCTGTGAACCCGCCAACCTCGGCCGTCATGTTCGTCATCGTGGCGCGCTCATCAACCGACAGCGACTCGACAGCATCGCCACAATACTCCACCAGCTTGCCGATCGCCTTGCCGGTCTTGACGTACGGATGGCGCAGGACCTCGAGCATGAAGTCCTTGGCGGTGACGTTGTCGGGCTTTTGGCCCCGGATCACCACCTTGACCGTCTCCGGCACCTGCAGGCGCACGTCCTTGGTGATCCAGGAATTGAAGATCGCCGTCGTCCCCACGCCGAACGCGATGCAGCCGACCGCGCCGGCATGAGGCGTGTGTGAATCGGAGCCGATGATCACCTGGCCCGGCAGCGCGTGCGCTTCGAGAATCTTCGAGTGACAGATCGCCTCGGAGCCATGGTGGCCGAGGCGCAGCTCGCCGTACAACTTGATCCCTTGGGCGGCCGCAAACTCGCGCTGCTTCTTCTCGAGCTGCAGCGCGACGTCGAGTAATCCCTCCTTCACGCGCTCCGGCGTCATCGCCTCCGGCAGGAACGTGAGATGATCGCGGAACATGAGGATGGAGCCGGGGTCGTTCACCTTCGCGTCTTTCCCGACGAGCTGCTCGAAGAAGATCGCCGCCATCGGCGTGACGTATTCATGGCTGAAGCGGATATCGGTGATCACGAAGCCTTCGTCGCCCGGCTTGACGGCGGGGACGCCGATCTTGCCCTTCGCCGGATCCACGACCCAACGGCGCGCCAGGATCTTCTCGCCCAGCGTCATCGGACGCCGCGGGGTTTCCGGTGGATGCACTACGACGTCACCGTGGAGCCGCGCCATGTTGTAGTTGAACAACCCGCCATGCTCGATGATGCCGCGGGTGATGTCGCCCCCCCCCTCGCCCGCGGTGAATACCGACAGCGGGATGTCCTCGCCACGGCGTACCTTGTCGAGAATCGAAAAGTCGGTCGTCGTCAGCACACCGAGATTCTGGCAGTTTTCGCGATAGATGCGTTCGATGCTCTCCGCCACCACCAGTTTGATGCCGGCGCACATCTCGGCGTAGGGCGACTGCTCGCGAGAGGAACCCTTGCCACGCCGCTTGCCGCTCACCGCCGCCACGAAGCCCCCGCGTTTCACCGCGCCGCGCGTAATCGGAAATTCGTCGCGGCACTTGAGTCCGAGGTAGGGGAATTCGCCGAGTGTTTCGTCGTAGTAGTAGCAGATGTAGGCGGGAGTGATTTCGTCAGTCGAGATGTCGTCACGCAGCTTGTTCGATGCTGACCACTCCGGATCATTCCCTTCGAGCTGCGCACGCACGAAGCCCGGATCCTCCGTGAGGTAGAGGATCCGGCCCTGCAGCCGAACATTTGCGTCGCGCATGTGCGAAGTATCTTCCTGGACGCTCATGTTCGCAACCGCATTGCTCCTGCTCCAAGCAACGTTTCAGAGTCCCCGCCTCGTCGAAAGCTCGGGCGTGGCGGTGAGTCACGCCTATCCCGGTGTACTGTGGACGCACAACGACTCGGGCGACCGGCCGTATCTCTACGCTACCGATCTGCGCGGCTCCAACCGCGGCGCACTGCTCGTCCCGGGGGCCGAGGCCTTCGACTGGGAAGACATGTCCCTCGGCCCATGCCCGGTGCCTTTCACGCTGCAACCCAGGCCACCGCGAGTGATCGCCGCGACATGCGTCTACCTTGCCGATACCGGTGACAACCTGGAGTTCCGCCCGTTCGTCACGATTTATGCGATTCCCGAACCGCAACCGCCCGAACGCGCTGGCGACACGCTGGGGACGACGAGAGCGCCGGCGGTGCTGAGGCTCCGTTACCCTGACGGCCCCCACGACGTCGAAGCGGTGTACGTGTCGCCACGCGACACCGCCGTTTACCTCGTCAGCAAGGGCGCGACGCGCGGCAGCGCCATTCGCTTGTATCGCGTTGATCGCAGCCGCTGGAGCAATTCCGACACCAGCGATGCAGTCACCGTCGCAAGCCTGGTGCAGACGCTCGACATTCGGCCAAACCCAGAAGCGGGACGTGTCGTCACGGCCGGCGCGGTCCGCTCCGACGGCCGGCTCGTCGCGCTGCGAACCTATACCGAGATCTACCTCTTCTATTCCGGCGTCGGCGGCCGCCTGCTGCCCGCCCGAGAGCGCCCCTGCAACATCGCGGGGATCGAGGGGGGGAGGGGCGGCGAAGCGATCGACTTCTTGGATGACTCGACCTTGGTCTTGACCAGTGAAGCTGGGAGAAGTCGGCCGGGCACGATTGATACTGTAACCTGTGGCCTCACAAGGGAGCAGCCCGCTCAATGACGAACAAATGGTTGAATGCTGTCGCGATGCTGGCACTCACTACGACATCCGCCGTAGCCCAGCGGTCATCCACCATCCCTGTCGACACCGCCGCAATGGACGCGCATCTGCGCTTTCTCGCGAACGATCTACTCGAGGGTCGCGCGCCGGCGACGCGAGGTGGCCGGCTCGCCGCCGAGTACATCGCCGCGCAATTCCGGGCGCTGGGACTCGAGCCGGCGGGAGCCAATGGGACGTATTTCCAACCCGTCGCGCTCGTCGGGATGACGCCACAGCCGACGGTGTCATGGGGAAAGGCAGAGAGCCCTGCCGATAGTCTGGCCTATCGGGACGCGTTCGTCGCGTGGGCGGAACGGCCGCAAGCCGATATCTCCGCGAGTGGAGAGGTTGTGTTCGTCGGTTACGGGATCCGCGCGTCCGAATGGCAGTGGGACGATTACAAGGGCGCCGACCTGCACGGCAAGGTGCTGCTGATGCTCGTCAACGATCCGGGCCTCCTCGATTCGACGGTATTCCTCGGCAAGATCCTCACGTATTACGGCCGTTGGACATACAAGCTGGAGGAAGCGGCGCGTCAGGGAGCAGCGGGCGCGATTCTCATTCACACGACCGAAAGCGCAACCTACCCGTGGGAAGTCGTGCGCGGCTCGTGGTCGGTCGAGCAGTTCAAGCTCGATCAGCCACAATCACCCAGCCTTGCGTTCGCCGGTTGGGTGACCGAAGCGAGCGCGCGAGCTGCGCTGACCAAGGCTGGGCTGAATCTCGACTCGCTGACCCGTGCGGCAGCGGGCCGCGACTTCCGACCTGTCTCGACAGGCATCACGGCTTCGGTTCGCGTTCACAGCGCGCTGCGTCGTGTGGAATCGGAGAATGTCGCTGCCCGTCTTCCGGGTCGCGACGCGCGCCTGTCGTCGCAGGCGGTGCTGATCACGGCGCACTGGGACCACAAAGGCATCGGTCCCGTCGTGCGCGGTGATTCCATCTACAACGGGGCAGAGGACAACGCGTCGGGCGTTGCGGCGATCTTGGGTGCCGCCAAGGCGCTCACACAGCTCCCGCGAAGCGCGCGCTCGATTGTATTCGTCGCGACGACCGCTGAAGAGAGCGGCCTGCTCGGCAGCGAAGCCTACGTGCAGCGGCCGCTTATTCCCCTCGGCCAAACCGCCGCGGTGTTGAATCTCGACGTCGTAAACGTGCGTGGCGCGACACGCGACATCGGCGCGCTGGGCATGGATCGGTCCACGCTGGGATCGGTGTTCGCCGCCGCCGCGCGCGCAGAATCGTTGACGGTCGAGTCACAACCCGACGTACGCGGCTCGTTCTTCCGGTCAGACCACTTTCCGTTTGCGCGCGCCGGCGTGCCTGCGCTGTCGATCAAATCCGGTGTCGATTTCGTCGGACGTCCCAAGGGGTGGGGCGAGCAGCAGGAGAACGTCTACAACCAGGAGCGCTATCACCAGCCGAGCGATGAGTATCGGCCGACGTTCCGCTTTGATGGGATGGCTCAAGAGGTGCGCGTCACAGTGCGAGCGGCGCGAGCCATCGCGAATGATCCAGCGATGCCGCGCTGGCTCCCCGCGTCGGAATTCCAGCGGCCACAACCATGAGAGTGCAGGGGTTTGCACAATAAGGCGGAACATCGGAACATCCGGGAGGACAATGGGTTAATCGTTGCGCACGCGACCGCCAATGCTGAGCGATTGCCTATTCCGCAGGCGGCGGGTAAGTTTGCGCCCGTTTTTGGTCCCGCGGCATCAGCTGGCGCGACCTCCTACCAATGGAGCGGCGGTTGGAGATTCCCTCCACACATACAGTGCCTCTGTCGTGGTTATGTGAGGCCGCCAGTCTCCCCATCCAGTATCGGACGCTTACCGAAGTCGTGCCTGAGCCGGCGAGCGAGATCGAACGCGTCGCCGCGCTACGCGAAGAGATGCTGCGTTATAAGGAAGCCTTGGCCATCGTCCGGAAACAGAAAGACACGGGGCTGTGGGGAGCGAACCTGCTGGCGCCCGCTCCGTCGAAGGCCATGGGATGGAAAGAAGTCGGAACGATTTTCCGGTATCGGCGGCTGCTCGAGCTGGGGTGGCCGCCCGATGCGCGGGCGTTTCGGTTTGCCGATCGCTTCCTCTTCCGGCTGTTATCGAGGGACGACGATCCAGCGCTACTCGTCGAGTTCCAGCGGGTCGCGAAAAACGACCCCGGTCTGGGACTGTGGGCAAGAAACATGGGAGCACAGGCGGCCGCCGCCGCGCTCGCACGCGGAGCACATCAGGACGATCCCCGGCTCCGCGGAGCCGCGCACCGCATCGCAAGCGACATCTCGATGTATTTGCGCAGCGAGCTGGCGCAGAAGCCGTTCAAGAAAGCCCAGGGGAAAACGGTCCTCGACCCCCTTACCTATCCGCCGACGGTGTTTTCGGTCGAGATGCTCGCGTTCATGCCCGCGGTCCAGCGGGAGCGCGCCGGGTTCCTCGAGCGACTGGCGGCCTACTTCTCGGCTCCGACCTCGCGACGGTCATTCTTTATTCTTGGCGGCAAGAAGATCTTTCGGCCGATGTTTGAAGTGCTTGGCGATCCGATGCACGCCGACGCCCAGGGCCGGGTGTCGGACGTCCCGTTCGCCGTCTATTGGTTGGAGTTGCTCGCCCGTCTGGGAATCGTCCGCCAGGTGACGATTGCCGCCAAGGTGCTGGCGAGGCTGTATAGCGAGTGCGACGACCAGGGGATCTGGAGCCCCGCTGGCCTACGTGCCATGCCGAAATCGACTAACCCTGTGGTATCGCACTACTTCCCCCTCGAGGGGCCGGGGAAGAGCCCCGCTCAGCGTCAAACCGACGTGACCTTCCGCCTCGCCTTGATCGCGCGACTCTTGGGCATGCCCCTGAACATCGTCTAGGATGGCGAGTCCCCGCCAACAGTAGTAGTATCTGCTACTACAGTGACACTCGATTTGACGCCTTTCGGCTTTACGCCTACCGAGTCGCTCGTTTACGCGACGTTGTTGCGGCTCGGACCCTCGACCGGCTACGCAGTCGCCCGTGGCGCCCGACTCGCGCGCGCCAACGCCTATGGCGCGTTGGAGGGTTTGGTGTCCCGCGGCGCCGCAACCCGCACGCCGCCGCCCACACGCCCCGCGCGGTATCGCCCGATCGATCCGCAAGCATTGCTCGCGCAGCTGGCAACGCGACAAGGAGAGGCGTTGGACCGGCTGGGGCGGGAGTTGCGCGACCTCTCGCGCCCGGGCGATCCGGTCACGCGAGAGGTGGCGGGCAGCCGGGCCGTGGCAAACCTCGTCATGCAGCTGGTCGCTCGGGCGGAGCGAAGTGTAGAAGGGGTGATGGCGCTCGAGCTGTGGCGGCCGACGCTGCCGGCGTGGCGACGGGCGGCGGAGCGCGCGACGATGAAAGTGCGTGCCCGTGGTGGCATGCCCCCGGACGCACCGTCGTGGCTCGAGCCGGCGCCCGACGACGCTCCCGATGCCACGGCACTCCTCATCGATGACGCACAACTGGTGGTGACCGCGGGTGAAGGAGACAGCATCGCCGGCCTGTGGACCTCGCATCCGCTGCTTGTGCTGCTCGGCCGGCGCGCGCTGCAAACCGTGCTGTGACAGCCCGGCGATGGCTTCTCTCTCTTGTGCTGGCGGGTGCTGCGTGCCATGCGGCACCGATTCCCGAATCGCAGCGCTACCCTGCCGGCACTCCGTTTCGCGCGCAATACCGAACAGTCGATGGCACGCGGTTACGGCTGATCGACAGCGGGAGCGGGACGCCGGTCGTCTTCATTCACGGGTTTGGTGCGACGATGTACGGGTGGCGATACCAGCTGTCGCTACTCGTGGCGGCGGGGTATCGCGTCGTGGTATTCGACAATCGGGGGTTTGGATTCTCCGACAAACCAGCACACGGGTATACCAATGCGGCGTACGCGCACCTCGTCGTGTCCCTGCTCGACTCACTCGGCATCGCGAGCGCCGTGCTGGTCGGTCATTCGATGGGCGGTGCAATCGCCGCGGAAGTAGCGCTGCGGTATCCCGATCGTGTCCGCGGTATGGTCCTGATCGACGCGGCGGGCTTCGGCGTGCGCTGGCCCGGGGTTCTCAAACTGGCGCGCTGGCCGCAGGTGGGCGCGGTGGTCACGAGGTTTCGGGCGCGTTGGATTACCGCGCGCATCCTGCGCTCGACATTCGCCGATCCCAGGAAAGTCACCGAGGCAGATGTCGATCAGTACTACGCACCTGTCCCCGATCCGGCCTATGGGCGCGCCTTGCGAGGCGTGCTTCGAGAGTTCAGGTTCGACAGCCTCGGCGGACGGCTGGGTCATGTGCGCGCGCCCACGCTGATTCTGTGGGGCGATGCCGACCGTTGGATCCCGCTCCGCGACGGCACCAAGTTCTCGGGAGAGCTGCCACGCAGTGAATTCGCCATCCTCACACGCACCGGACACGACGCCGCCGAGGAATCACCCGAGCAAGTGAATCGATACCTGTTGACCTATCTCAAGGAAGGTCTGTCCCGTATTCCGGAGAACGTCGCGGCTCGGGCAGTGGCGGCGCCGGACGAAGGGCCTTAGATTAGTCAACCGAACGGTTGACGAAATCGGCCAATGCCACCTAAACTAAGTAATGACAGAGCATTACGGATTGTAGCAGCCGCCCGCGATGAGTTTGCCAGACGAGGCTTCGCGGGCGCTCGCGTCGACCAGATCGCGCGGCGGGCCGGGGTCAACAAGCAGCTGCTGTTCTACTACTTCCATTCCAAGCGCGGCCTCTTTCAAGCGGTGCTCGCGCAATCCGCCGGCGAGCTGGAAGCGGCGCTCGCGGAATTAGCGAACCCGTCGGGCGGACCGCTGGAGCGCCTGCGGCTCACGCTCGCCGCACAGTTCGAGTTTCTCGCCCAGCATCCGCAGGTGGTCGCCTTGATCGGGCAGGGAACTCGGTCGGGCGCCGCGTTCGCGCCCGCCATTAATCGGCTGGTGGTGTTACTGGCGGAAGGCCAGGGCCTGGGCCAGGTGCGGGACGATCTCGACCCGCACCTCGCCGCTGCCCAAGCCCTGATCCTGATGGTCGGCTATCTCAACATGGAAGCCGTCGTGGCTGCGAGCGCCCGACCACTCGGCGCGGACGAGCCGTCACTCCGCGAACGCTGGCGCGAAGCAGCTGTCGACTTAGTTGTGGCCGGCGTGAGCGCCAGCTAGAGCCAACGGCGATTCGGTTTCGAAAATCAGGTGGCCGGCCTCGAACCTGGCGCCGCGAAGCGCCAGGCTGAGGACCTCACCCAGTTCCTCGACCAGGTGCACGTCCAGCGTCTTGCGCACCTCGTCGGGCAGGTCGTCGAGATCCCGCTCGTTCTCCTTCGGCAGAATCACGGTGTTGATTCCCGCCCGCACGGCACCAAGCACCTTCTCCTTGACGCCGCCGATCGGCAGCACGCGCCCACGCAGCGTAACCTCGCCAGTCATGGCGATGTCGTGCCGCGCCGGCCGGCGCGACAGCGCCGATACGAGGGCCGTGGCCATCGTCACACCGGCCGACGGTCCATCCTTCGGAATCGCCCCCGCGGGCACGTGGATGTGGATGTCCGTATCCACGAATGCGCCCTCGGGAATCCCGAGTAGGTCCGCATGCGACTTCGCGTAGGTCAGGGCGGCGCGGGCGGATTCTTTCATGACGTCGCCCAACTGTCCGGTGAGCACCAGCTCGCCCTTGCCGCGCATGACACTCGCTTCGACGAACATGATATCGCCGCCGACGGGGGTGTAGTACATCCCCGTCGCCACACCGACCTGATCTTCCCCGGCCATACGCTCCGGATGGACCTTTGGCCGGCCGATCAGCTCCGGAATGTCCTTCGGCCCTACGGTGACCTGCTGCGCGGCACCATCGGCGATCTTGCGCGCGATCTTGCGGCCCAGCTTCCCGATCTCGCGCTCGAGCTGGCGCACCCCTGCTTCACGCGTGTAGCTCGAGATGATCTCGCTCAGCGCGCCGTCGCTCAGCGTGAGCTGATCGGCACGCAGCCCGTTCTCGTGGAGCTGCCGCGGCACCAGATAGCGCTTGGCGATCTCGAGCTTCTCGCGCTCGGTGTAGCCGGCGAAGTTGACCGTTTCGAGCCGGTCCAGCAGCGGACCAGGGATGCTCTGCAGGAAGTTCGCGGTCGCGATGAAGAGCACCTCCGAGAGGTCGAACGGCACGCCGAGATAGTGGTCGGTGAACGAGTCATTCTGCGCGGGATCGAGGACCTCGAGCAGCGCCGCGGCCGGGTCTCCCTGGAAGGAGATCCCCAGCTTATCGACCTCGTCGAGCAGGAAGATCGGGTTCTTGGCGCCCGCCTGCTTCATCCCTTGGATGATGCGGCCTGGCATCGCCCCGACGTAGGTGCGCCGGTGCCCGCGGATGTCCGCCTCGTCGCGGGCCCCGCCCAGCGAGATACGGACGTACGGCCGGCCCATCGCACGGGCGATGGACTTCGCGATGGAGGTCTTGCCGACTCCCGGTGGCCCGACGAACAAGAGCGTCGGCGCACGGGAGGCGCGATCGTCCTCATTCCCCGGCGCCTCCTCCGTCGGCTGCTGCTGGCGCCGCAGCTGTCGGACCGCGAGGAATTCGAGCACCTGATCCTTGACGTCCTGGAGCCCGTAGTGGTCTTCCTCGAGGATCTCCGCCGCGCGTTTCAGATCGAGCGACTCTTCCGTGCGCTTGTTCCACGGCAGCTCGGCGATGGTCTCGAGGTAGGTGCGGATGACCTGCGCCTCCATCGATTCCCGGCCGGCGCGCTCCAACCGCGCCAGCTCGCGATCGACCTCTTTGCGCGCCGCTTCCGGCAGCTCGAGCGCGTCGAGCCGCTTTTTAAGGTCGTCGGCCTCCGCCGCCTCTTCCTCTTCGCCCAGCTCCTTGCGAATCGCTTTCATCTGCTCGCGCAGCAGCATCTCGCGCTGGCGTTCGCCGAGCTCTTCCTGGACCTGTGACTTGATGTCTTCCTGAGCGTCGACCACTGCGATCTGGCGCTGGACATGAACCAAGACGCGACGCAGCCGGTCCTCGACCGCCAGCGTCTCCAACAGCTGCTGACGCTCGAGCGACTGAATGTCCAAGTGACCGGCGACGAGATCCGCGAGTGCCCCCGGATCGGTGACGCCCTCAAGAACCTGCTGGACGACTTCGGTGGGGAGCCCCGACTTCTGCCCCAGCTCGGCGGCGCGCTCGCGGACTTCGCGATGCAACGCTACGAACGCGGGATCCTTTACATTCAGAGGAGGAAGATCCACCGCTTCGCGAACGGTCGCTTCGAGATAGCCGTTGGTCTCGCTGTAATGGACCGCCGTGCCGCGCCCTTCCCCGTGCAGGACCAGCTGGACGCCACCCAAATTGCGCTGCACCTGGCTGATGCGCGCGATCGTGCCGGTGGTGTAGAGCACGCCGGGGGTGACTTGATCGACGTTTTCTTTTTGCGCGACGGCGAAGACCGTGCGGTCGGCGTGCTTCAGGGCGGCTTCTATGGCGCGCAATGTCGCAGGACGGCCCGCGCCAATCGGCGTCGCGACGCCGGGGAACAGCACGGCATCACGCAGCGGCAGGACGGGCAACATCATCCGGTCTGACATAGGATCTCCAATGGTAAGTTTCGTGGACGTCGGTTTGGGGAGCAGAACGCACCGTCCATGCCAGGAAAAAACGCCATCGATGGCAGGTCCGTTCCTGAACGCGCCGCCAAAGCGGCGCTTGTGCTGCCAACTCGACGCTCGAAGAGTATCTTTTTGGCCTCGAATGAACTGCAAAACGGCATGAAAGACGCGCTGGCACAGCGGCTGAGTCAGGCCCTTGGCTCCTCCTTCACGCTCGAAGGCGAAATCGGCCGCGGCGGCATGGGCGTCGTCTACCACGCGCGCGACGAGCGGCTCAAGCGGAAGGTGGCCGTCAAGGTGCTGCCGCCGGAGCTCGCGTTCCGGGAAGAGATCCGCATCCGGTTCCTGCGGGAGGCGGAAACGGCCGCGCGACTGTCCCACCCGCACATCGTTCCCATTCATTCCGTCGGCGAAGGGCCCGACGGGCTCGTGTACTTCGTGATGGCCTATGTGGATGGTGAATCGCTCGCGGCGCGTCTCAAACGCCGCGAGCGACTGCCACCTGAAGAAGCGCGGCGTATCATGATGGAAACGGCGGACGCACTCGGCGCCGGACACGCCCTCGGCATCATCCATCGCGACGTCAAACCCGACAACATCCTCCTGGAGGGCAGTCGCGGCCGGACCGTCCTCACGGACTTCGGCATCGCCAAGGCGCTCACCTCGACCACGGGGCCGGGGACGCTGACGGCGACCGGGGTCGCGATTGGGACGCCCCACTACATGAGCCCGGAGCAGGCGGCCGGCGATCGGGAGATCGACGGCCGATCCGACATCTACAGTCTGGGCGTCGTAGGCTACCAGATGCTCGCCGGGGAGCTGCCGTTCTCCGCCCCAACCGTTCCGGGTATCCTGCTCAAGCAGATCACAGAACAGGCTCCGAATCTTCAGGATCGCTCTCCCACGTGTCCGGATGACCTCGCGTCGTGCGTGATGCGTTCGCTCGAGAAGGAGCCCGAGGCGCGTTGGCCGACCGCCGACGCGCTGCGGCGCGCGCTCGAATCACGCAGCGCGCCCCCGTACCGCCCATCGCGGCGCACCAGTGGAGGTGGGTCCGCACGCGTCGAGACTCGTCTCGGACCACCCGCGCGCGCGACGGGCGGCGCGGGGGGGGGGGGCCGGCCGGTCAGCCCCCTCGAGCGCCGTCGATCGACTCGACCCGCAAAGAAAGACCCCAAGTCGGAGCTCACGCCGAGCGGTGAGTCGAGAATGGTCGCGAAGTTCCGCGACGGCTTTGTCTCGTGGGCGTCGGTGTGCGGCGGATTGATGTTGATCGATCTCATCCAGGGCGGGGGGCTCGGCTGGTCGTTATTCATTACCGTCCCGTGGGGTGCTTTTGGCTTGCTTCCTCAGTACATGAAGCTGTGGCAGAACGGGTATTCGTGGCGCGACGTGCTCAATCGGCCGGCGGCACCGGACGCGCAGGAAGCGCTGCTGGGTCCGCGTCGCGTCCTGCCGGCGCCGAAAGTGGACGAGTTCGGCCGGCATGTCGACACGATCCGGCTCGTGCGCAATGACCGGGAAGCGATTCTCAAAATCATGGAGCGCGTGCCGGCTTCGGAGCGCAAGCTGCTTCCCGATGTGGTCGCCACGGTGGACGGTCTGCTGAAGCGGGCCGAGGAGCTCGCGCGCATGCTGCACGGGATGAGCGCGGACGTCGATGACGCCGCCCTGGCCCGGATCGAGTCGCGCATCGAAGCGGTGAAGCACCATGAAGAGGGCACCGAGCGTGAGCGGCAGCTCAGCCTGCTCGAGCGGCAGCGCCAGGCGCTGAGCGACCTGCTCACGCGGCGCAGGCGCGTGGAGGAGCAAATCGACTCGTGCGTCCTGGCGATGCAGAACGTGCGGTTCGATCTGCTGCGGCTGCGGTCGGCCGGCGTCGCGGCGGTCCTGAGCGATTTGACGAATGCCACGCAGCAGGCGCGCGCGCTATCCCGGGATGTGGATCACGTGATCGCGGCCGCGGGCGAAATCCGCGATGTGCTCAGTGCTTCTCCTGCACCCGCCGCGCCGCCCTCTCCCCGCGGACCGCGGCCCCGGTCCTCACCGTAGAATCCTGGCTGGTCCAGCACTCCCGTACGAGGGCTGGCGCATTCTCGCGCTGCACTGCGAAATCCAACAGCTCCACAAAACTGGCGGCGGCGTCTGCGCAGCGGCCCGCCCGTAGCGCAGCGACCGCCGCCAGCTCTCTGTAGCGCGCCGCACCGGGGCGTCGAGCGGCGGCGTAGCGGAGCACGCTGTCTGCCAGCTCGGGCGGCGCGTCCAACGCGATCTGCCCCAGAGCCCGCGTGAGGAATTCGCCGGGGAACGGATGGCGAAACGTGCCCCGCGCCGAGCGCAGCGCGCCGAACGCCTGGAAGGCCGCTTCGCTCCAGCGGGATCCGCGCGCTGCGAGCAAGGCCAGCGCCGCCCGCACCTGACCGGTGTCGGCGCCGGCGGCGAGCGCCTCCCGGAGCGCCACGGCGGCCAGGGGCTTGCTCCGCGCGGCCGCGAGCAAGGCGCGCATCTGGAGGGCGTCCACGCTCCTGTTGCGGGCAATCACGGCAGCGAGCAGCGAATCGGCTTGCGCCGTGTCGCCGAGAGCCAGTCGAATACCGGCCGTGCGCACGGTCCACTCGAACACGTCCGGCTGCGCACGGCGCGCCGCATCGAGATAGGGGAGCACGCTCGCATCCCCGCGCCGCGCGGCGAGTACCCGGAGCAATCCGAATGGTGAGGTGCCGTCGTCGCGATTACCGAGCTGCATGAGGGAGTCGAAAACGGCGAACGAACCGGCGCCGGGATCGAGAAAGCGCCGGGCCGCCACGAACTCGAGGCGCGGTCGATTGTCCGTGTGGTTGAACGTCGCGCGCCTGAGCAGCGTCGCGACCCCCGAGTCGCCCAGGAGCATGCGGCCGAAGTATTGGTCCGGGGAATCGAGGCCCAGCCACTCTCTCCCCATCTCGTGCAGCTGACCACCGGGACCGAGCAGCTGCGCGATCCAGGTACGGTCGTACGTGAACGGTCGCGACGACGCGAGCACGACGAGATCCGATGTGCTGCCGAACCAGACGTGCACGTGCGGGAACACCTCGTGCAGACTGCGTACGATTCCGGCGACAATCGGCAGGGGCAGCTGATACAGCTGGATCCACTGGCAGAAAATGCCATCGTCGGCGAGCCGTGATTTCGCGATGCGGAAGAACTCGGGCGTATACAACGTGGCGATGCCGGCGACCCACGGGTTCGACGGCTCCGACACGATGATGTCGTAGCGCTGGCCATCGAGCTGGAGTGCGCTGCGCGCGTCATCGACCACCGCCTGGACGTTGGGCCGCGCGAGCACGTTGGCGTTCACTCCGTGAAACAGACTGTCCATCTGCAGCACCGCGGGTTCGATCTCCACGACCTTCACCCGCGCCATTCCGGGGATGGTCGCGAGCACGTGCGTCGTCACCCCGGTGCCTTGCCCGATCAAGAACGCAGCCGTGGCCCCCGGACGCGCCACGACTGGTGCGAGGCCGATCATGATCTGCGTGTCCATGTCGCCGCGATCGGATGCGTCTACTTTGCCGTTCACCCGCAGCGACCTCCCGGTCTCGCCCTCCCACACACTCACCGTCGCGTTCGGCCCTTCCCGGAAGGCGAGCTGGCGCACGCCGCGGTGCTCGAGAAAGCGCTGGCGTGCCGCCTTATCCATGCGCTGGCGCGCGTAGATCGTGGGGCCGAGATCGATGAGCCGGGTGCTCCACCCACGGGCAGCGGCCGCGCAGACGAGCGCCAGCATGCCCAGCACCGCCCCGGTCAGCACGCGAACGCGAAGCCGCTTGTCCTCCGCCGACCCCTCGGCGACGCCGCGGGCCGCGAGCAGGGCGAGGGTGAGAGCCGCCAGTCCATTGACCACGAGACCGACGCGCAGCGTCGCCTGCGTGCCCAGCGCGACGACGAGCACGAACCCCGTCAGGACCGCGCCCAGGATGCTCCCGATCGTGTTGAGGGCGTACGCCGCCCCGACGTCGGCGCCACGCGCCTGCCGGGGACGCGCGGTGAGGTCGGTCAGCAGGGGAAACGTCATGCCCATGCCGACCGCGGGAATCAGCACCACGGCGCCCACGGCGACCCCCATGAGCAGCAGGCGCGATGCCGCACCCAACCCCTCGATCTGAAATACCGCGATGATGTACGACGGGAGAAAGCCAAAGAACAGGAACAACGCCGCGGCACCGACTCCCGTGAGGCCCTGCGCCAGTGCCGCGGCGGCCGCAGTGTCGGCGCGCGGCAAGCTGCGACGAGCCACGAGCATGCTGCCGAGTCCGATGCCCAGCAGAAAGACGAACACGATCAGGGTAAACGCGTAGGTCGATCCACCGACGATCATGATCAGCACACGGGTCCACGCGATTTCGTTGAGCAATGACGCAAACGCGGTCAGGCCCAACAGCACGAGCGCGAGAGTTTTGAGGTGATCGGGAGTGGTAGGCTGGACCTGTTCTTCCCCGGGCTGGCGCCCGGGGTCAGGTACGCTCTGCTCACGTCCCAGGAAGATGGCCGCAGCGCCGATCGCGAGGTTGATCGCCGCGGTCGCCCAGAGCGACGCGCGAACGCCGACGAACTCGATCAGGAAGAATCCAGCGAGCGCCGTCCCGGTCATCGCGCCGAGGGTGTTCAGGCCGTAGAGCCGGCCAAGTGAAGGCTTGAGCAGGCCGCGATCCTCGCCCATGAGTGCGCGCGTCAGGACGGGCAGTGTCCCTCCCATCAGCGTGGTGGGGACCAGGAGGACCAGCGCCGCCAGGCCAAACCGCAGCGCCATACTCGCGGCACCACCGAGCGCCAGCGCGCCGGCAGCACCGATATAGATCCAGTGCGCCAGTCCGAGCACGAAAGGTGAGATGATGCCGAACACGCCAATGGCGATCTCGAGCTTGCCGTACAGCACCGCCGGTTTCTGCGAGCGGTCGGCGACTCGTCCCAAGGCCCAAGCCCCGAGACCCAGACCACCCATATACGCGGCGACAACGGTGGTGACAGATTGAATCGTCGAGCCAAACGACTGATAGAGGACGCGGACCCAGAGCAGCTCGTAAATCAGTCCGGTCGCGCCCGAAAGAAAAAAGAGAAAGCCGTATGTCAGTGCGGGCTTAGAACGCATGCAGCTCGCGCATCGCCTGCGCGAGGTCCTCCACCTGTGGCAGGATGTAGTCCTCGAGGTCGGGAGCGTACCCGACGAAGGTATCGGTCGACGCCACGCGCTTGACCGGTGCGTCGAGCCAAGGGAAGCATTGATCGGCGATCCGCGCCGCGATCTCGGCGCCGTACCCCCATGAGAGGGCATCTTCGTACGCGACGATCACTTTGTTCGTTTTCCGGATCGAGGCCGCGATCGTCTCCCAGTCCACCGGCGATAGTGACCGCAGATCGATCACTTCAACGCTGACGCCGTCCTTCTCCTCGATCTGCTTGGCGGCGACGAGCGCGCGCTGCACCACGGCGCCATAGGCGACAACCGTCAGCGCCGTCCCTGCCCGCACGACCTTCGCTTTTCCAAACGGGATCATGAAGTTCGGGCCGGGGTTCGGGGCTTTGTTGTAGGTCTGGCGGTAGAGGTGCTTATGTTCGAGGAAGATGACGGGGTCCTCGCAGCGAATGGCGGTGCGCAGCAGGCCGTTGGCGTCCAGCGCCGTGGACGGACAGATGACGCGCAGCCCCGGGACCGACGTGAAGATCACCGCGCCGGTTTGTGAGTGATAGACGGAGCCGCCCTTCAGGTAGCCGCCATACGTCACGCGGACCACCGCCGGCGCGCTGAACGCGTTGCTGGAGCGCCAGCGCAGCGTCGCCAGCTCGTTGCGGATCTGATGATAGGCCGGCCAGATGTAATCGAAGAACTGGATTTCGACGACAGGCTTGAGGCCACGCGTCGCCAGTCCGATCGCGCGGCCAACGATATTCGCTTCCGCGAGCGGGGAGTTGTACACGCGGTCGCTGCCAAACTGCCGCTGCAGACCCCACGTCACTTTGAAGACGCCGCCCTTGCCCTTCACTTCCTTCAAGTACTGCTCGCGGCTGACGTCCGCGACGTCTTCGCCGAACACGAGAATGCGCGGATCGCGCGTCATCTCGTCTTTCATGCAGGCATTGAGCAGATCCACCATGGTGGTCGGCTCGCCGGTGAAATGCGGATCGTCCTCGGTGTCGAACTGTTCCGACGTCGGATCGACGTCGGGCGAGTACACCCACAGCAGAGCGGTTTCGGGCTTGGGTTGCGGCGAGGCCAGCGCCATATCGGCCGCGACCTGGATTTCTTCGTCGACCTGCGCCTTTACGCCATCGATTTCCGACTCGGTGGCTACGCCTTCGTCGATCAAGCGCTTGGGGAACGCAGTCACCGGGTCGCGCTTCGCTTCCTCCTCGCGCTCGCGCGGCGGTTTGTAGAGGACCTCATCGTCGGACAGGGAGTGTGAGTAGGGACGCGTCACGTGAGCGTGGACGAGCGCCGGGCCTTTGCGCTGGCGGCACCACTCCGCGGCCCGGCTCAGCGCTTCGTAGGACGCAATCGCGTCGCAGCCGTCCACTTCCCGTATGAACAGATTCGGGTGGTTGGCCACCAGCTTGGAGACCGATCCGCCCGCGGTCTGCACTTCGATCGGCACCGAGATCGCGTACTTGTTGTCCTCGATGAGGAACAGCACCGGCAGCTTGAGGTTGCTGGCGGTGTTCAGGGCTTCCCACCACTCGCCCTCGCTCGTGGTCCCATCACCGGCGGAGCAGTAGACGACTTCGTCGCCGTGGATTGGCTTGTCTCTGAGCTCATCGATCCGGCTGTAGCGGAGCCATGCTTCGGCACATCCAACCGACTGCAGGAACTGCGTCCCGGTGGGACTCGACTGGCTGACGATGTTGAGCTGCTTATGGCCCCAGTGCGACGGCATTTGCCGGCCGCCCGAGTTGGGGTCGTCGGCGGCGCCCACCGCCGCCAGCAGCATTTCCGTCGGCGTCATGCCAAGCGTCAACGCGAGCGCGCGGTCGCGATAGTAGGGATAGAACCAGTCGTACGCGGGCCGCAGCACTTTCCCCGCGGCGACCAGGACCCCCTCGTGACCGGCGCCCGAAATCTGGAAAAAAATCTTGTTCTGGCGTTTCAGCTGGATTTCCTTGTCGTCGATGCGGCGCGACAGGAGCATCAACCGATACATGTCGAGGAGATCGGCTTTGGAAAGCTTCGTGGAGGGCTTCGCTGCCTTGCTTTCCGCGCGCGCACGAGTTGCCATGCCGAAAAATAGCCTACCGGGGTGTCGCGGCGGGAGCCAGTAATTCGCGCAGCCGCGGAAACTGTTCGGTCGCAAGGCGAATGGTGCGGTCGTTTCGGACCAGGAATTCTTCTGTAGCGTCCGGTCCCCAGCGCACTTCCGCGACTCGGACCGCGAGAATCGTCGCCAGCCGACGCTCGAGCAGGCTGTCCGTCGCTGCCGCCACGCCCAGTCTGCTGCGGACGCGCGCAAGAAACGGGGGCACGAGCTTGTCCCGCCATTCGGTCGACGCTCGCAGCCAGGCGGCCCGCGCCGCCGGCGTCGCGGGCAGTGTCTGCGCCACGCTGTCCGACACCGAGTCATCGAACCCCGAATCGGCCGCGGCACTCCACCACACCGGCAATGGCGCGCTAATCGGCAGGTCGATGTCGGGCACGATTCCGCCGCCGCCTCGAACCAGACGGCCCCCGTCGGTCTTGAACACGGCGACCGTATCCGCTTCAGCGCCCGACTTTCCCGCGAAGCTCAGGTACTGTTCGTAGCCGAGCCCGTGATACCGACGTTGAATGACGCGGCCGCTGGGTGTGACGACGTGTCCGATCGTCAGCCAGATCGCGTCGCCGGATGGCAACAGGAAGAACGACTGAATCAATGCCTTGCCGAAGCTGCGCCGGCCCACGAGGAGCGCGCGATTGGTCCTGGAGCGAGCCCGCCAGGGCTTCCGCGGCACTCGCGCTCCGCTCGTCGATCAACACAACGAGCGGAAGGTCGCGGAAGTCGCCATCGCGTTTCGTGACATAGGTGGTGTCGACATCGCGTTTGCGGCCGCGGGTGCGAAAGACGACCGTGTTCTTGGAGAGAAACTCGCCGGCGATCTGGACGGCATATGTCACGATCCCACCCGGATTGGCGCGCAGATCCAGAATGAGTTGCTTGGCATGCAAGCCGCGCAGCCGCTGCAGCGCGTCGTGCATTCGTCGGGAGCGCGGCCCAAAAAGTCGTCGAGCCGCAGGTAGCCGGTGATCGAGTCGACCAACCGGACGAGCGACACCGTGCGCACCTCGAATGAATTGCGTTTCAGCGTCACGCTGAACGTGTCCGGCTCGAGCCGTGGCCCCCGCTCCAGCCGCAGGCGCACCTTGGACCCTTTCTCCCCGGCTAAGCGGAGCTCCAGCGTTCGCATGTCGATTCCCGACACGGACGTGTCGTTCACGGTCACGAGGCGATCGCCTGCCACGATGCCGCCTTTGGCCGCCGGGCTGCGCGGTGCGACGGCGAGCACGGTGGCGGCATCTTCGACCTCCTCGAGTGCGATACCAACCGACACGAGCTCGCCGCGTTCCAGGGCCGTGCTCCGCTGCCATTCGAGTCGAGATTGATATGAGCTGTGCGGATCGAGTGATCGCAGGACGCCGCGGATGGCGGCGGCGACGAGTTCGGAGTAGCTGACTGAATCAGGGTAGTTGATCCGGATGTGGTTGAGCACACCGGAAAAGGTCTGGAGCTCCTCGTAGGCCGAGCGTTGCGTCTGCGCGACGGCTGCACGCGATGTGGCCGACAACAGCAACACAGTGCCATACAGCACCGCGATGGTTCGCGGCGATCGAGTCGAGTCGTTCATGGAGTGCCTACGGCGAGAAGGTATCTCATTCCTGACTCAAAGCCAGCATATTTCTTGACATGGACGAAGCCGCTAAGAAGACCATCCTTCGCCACTTCCCGTATGGCCTCTACGTCGTCACCGTCGCTTCGGGCAGCGAAGCGCACGGCATGACGGCCAACTGGGTCATGCAGGCAGCGTTCGAGCCGCCGATGGTCGTCGTGGCGCTCGAGAATACCTCGAAGACGCTCGGCATTGTCCGGGACTCCCACCACTTTGCCGTCAACGTCCTACTCCATAGTCAGCGGGAGCTCGCAGGCAAGCTGGGACGCAGTTCGGAGCAGGCACCGCAGAAGCTCAAGGGGATCAAGACCAAACCGGGCCCAGTGTCCGGGACGCCGGTGCTCACCGACAGTCTGGGTTGGGTGGAGTGCCGCGTCGTGGCAACGCTCCCGTCCGGCGATCACACCCTCGTGCTCGGCGAAGTCGTGGCGGCAGGCGTGGAGCACGAGGGGGACGGGGAGCCGCTCACGATGCGGGAAGCGGGTTTCAACTATTCCGGCTGACGTGCGCACTTCGAGAGCTGCGGATCACGGTTTCGCGAGGCGCGCCACCCGTTGCTGCACGTCGCTGCGCAGGTTCTCCAACCGCAGGGGCGCGAGGGCCAGGAACCGCGCGTAGTGTTCGCGCGCCTCCTCCGGGAGGCCCAGCTCTTCGGTCACTCGGCCCAGCAGGTAATACGGCGGGGAGAAGCGCGGGTTCAGCGCGATCGCGCGACGCAGCGGCTCGTCCGCCGCCACCGTTTGTCCGGTGTTGAACAGCGACACCCCTAGCTCGAACAGCGCGGTGGGATCATCGGTGCTGACCTCCGTGGCCCGCTGGCGTTCGAGCATCGCGTCCGCGGGGCGTCCCATCTCGTCGTAAATGCTCGCCAGGGAGGTGTGCGCCATCGTCAGACCCAAATCGTGCTCGAGCGATTCCTGATACAGCGCGATGGCGCTGTCGTTATGGCCGGCAAGATGATGGAGCGTCGCCAGGATGAAACGATACTCGTTATCCCGCAGCGGCACATGGACGATCTCGTCACGTTGCGTCTTCTGGACGGTCCGATCGAGCAGGACGCGGAAGTCCGCGATCGCGGCACTGTACCGGAGGCTGTGCGCCGCGGCCAGCCCGCGGTACCAGTGGATGTAATCCGGGACTCGATCGGGATGTTTTGCTTCGTCGAACTCGCGCTGGGCAAGCTTCGTCAGGCGATCGCTGGCCAAGCGATACCGACCCAGCCCGAGATCGACGTACCAGGCGCAGCAGCGCTGGTATGCCACCCACCCGCTCGGCGTGAAGTCGCTCACCTGCGGTTCCTCCACACCGTTCACGATGCTCATGACCTGGAGGGTGACCAGCGGATCGGTCCGGAAGGCCCGCTTGTAGAAACCTTCCGCTTCATCCAGGAGCGGTTGCCATGCCTTGGGGACGCTATGATGGATCGCCTCATCGGCCAGCGATGTCCGGCGGGCGTACGGGAGGAAACCCAAGGCGAGGTAGGCGTCGGCGTAGCGCGGGTCGAGCTGGATCGCGAGCCGCAGCAGGCTGTCCGTCTGCGGCCAATCGAAATGCTTCCAGTGCGCGAGCGCGAGGAAATACTGCCGCTGCGCGTCGTTGGTGTCTTCGCGCACCCAGGCCTCGAGATCTTTGATACTCCGATTCAGGAACGGGAGCTCTTGACCGTACGCCTGGGTGGTGGGGGGGGCGATGCACAGCGCGAGGAATACGAGCAACGGTCGGTTCATGACGGTTTGCGATAAACCACTTTCCCGCCCACGATCGTGAAGCGCGGTTTGATGGTGCCGAGTGATTCGGCCGGCACTGAAAAGGGATCGCGATCGAGCACCACGACGTCGGCAAAATGGCCGGCGGCGAGCGTTCCCCATTTTTGCTCGTTGAACGTAGCCCAAGCGTTGCCGTAGGTGTACGCTCGCAGCGCCTCCCCAACCGTGATCTTCTGCTCGGGCACCCATCCGTTCGGATTGCGATCGTCGAGCGTGCGGCGCGTTACGGCCGCGTACACGCCGAGCATCGGATCGAGCGGCGCAACCGTCCAGTCGGAGCCAAACGCCAGCGGAGCCTCGGTGTCGAGCAGGGTCCGGAACGCATAGGTGGTCTTGATGCGCTCTGGCCCAATGCGCTGCACGAGCCAGCGGCCGTCGTCGATCGCGTGATACGGCTGCATCGACGCCACGATACGGAGCGACCCGAAGCGCGGAATGTCTTGCGGCCGCAGGTGCTGCGCATGCTCGACGCGGAAACGGCGGTCGCGCGCACCATGCGCATGTGCGACGCTGTCGTAAATCGCGAGCAGAATGGCGTTGGCACGGTCGCCGATCGCGTGCACGGCGATCTGCAGGCCCGCCGAGTCCACCGCACCAACCCAGGCGCGCATATCGGATTCCGGCTGCCGCATCAAGCCGCGGTAGCCCGCGGAGTCTGAGAACGGCTCGAAGAAGAACGCCGTGCGCGATCCCGCCGAGCCGTCCATGTATCCTTTGACCCCACCGATCCGCACCCAGTCATCGCCGGCACCAGTGCGCCGCACGCTGTCGGCGACCGTGCGCCAATCTTCTATCGGGAGGTAGACAGAGACGCGCAGCGTCATCCGGCCGGCGCGTTCCAGGCGCCGGTACGCCGCGAGATTCGCCCAGGAGGCCGACATGTTTCCCGTCGCCGTGACGCCCAGCGCTGCCGCATAGGTCAGCGCGCGCGCCAAGGCGGAGTCTTGTTGCTCGGCGGAGGGAGCCGGGATGGCCGCGCCGATCAGATCCTCGGCATTGTCCTTGAAAATGCCGATCGGGTCACCACGCGCATCGCGGGGGATCTCGCCGCCGACGGGCGCGCGCGAGGCGCTCGTGATCTTTGCCGCGCGCATCGCGGCGCTGTTGGCCAAGGCCATGTGACCGTCGAGGCGGCTGATGAAGACGGGGTTATTCGGCGTCACCGAATCGATCCAGTCGTGCCGCGGCAACGGCGCGCCACGCCAGAGTGTGTGATCCCAATCGCCCCCCAGGATCCAGTCGCCAGGTCTCAGGTGCGCGGCGTATTCCTTCAGGCGGCGCACGAACTCCTGCGGTGTCGCCGCGTCTCGCAAATTGACCGACGCGAGCTGAAAGCCGCCATCGATGAAATGCGTGTGTCCATCCGCGAACCCCGGCATGATCAGACCGCCGCGCGCGTCCAGGACGCTGGTCCGGGGGCCGATGTAGCGGGCGATCTCCGCGGAGTCACCGACGGCGAGGATCTTGCCGGCCGCGATCGCGACCGCGCCGGGCCGGCCGCGCCCCGTCGAGAGACCGGTCCAGACCGGCCCACCTTGGATGACGATATCGGCTTTGGAACCGCACGCGGCAAGCAGGACCAGCGTGACTACGTACCACATATCACGCACAACGCACCTCCTAACGGAGCCGGGTGATACGGCGGATGGTGTCGAGCGCCGCCATCGGGCTGCTGCCGGCGTCGGACTGCTGTTTCGGCTTCGCCGGACCGCTCACGGCGTCGCGAATATCGAGCAGGACTTCGAGCAACAGTTGTTCGCGTTGATAGGCCGCATCCAGATCGGCCATGCGGCGCTCGTCCTTTGCCGCCTTGGCACGGTCGTAGGCTTCACGATAAATCGTATCGAGGTTGTCGAGAATCTGCTGGCGGGCCCGTGGACTCATGCGCAGAAACTATAAGAGCGTCGGACGGTCGGACAGACTGCCGGTCGCTTAGGTTTCAGTCTTGGGGACCGCGCTCGAGTGCCTCAATCAACGCGCGACAGAACTGCGGCAAGTCGGCTGGGGTCCGAGACGAGATCAGATTGCCATCAACTACGACAGCACTGTCTTCCCATAACACACCTGCGTTTTCCATGTCGTCCTTGATGGCGCGAACGCTAGTCGCTCGTTTTCCTTTGAGGATCTTGGCCGAGATAGGCACCCAACCGGCGTGGCATATGAAGGCGACAGGCTTCCCCGCTTGGTATATCTCACGGGTTAACTGTAAGACTTTGTCGAAACGCCGGAACTGATCTGGGGCAAATCCCCCCGGAATGACGAGTCCATCAAAATCTGTCGATTGTATCTCATCCACCTGGGAGTCGACCGTGACCGGGTACCCTCGTTTGCCTTGATACGTCTTCTCACCAATTCCGGCAACAACTGTCGTTGCACCCTCCTCCTCAAGTCGGATCTTCGGATACCAAAGTTCGAGATCTTCGTATAAGGGACCAGCGAAAAACAGAATCCGTTTCCCCTGCAACGACATATGACCTCCAGTATTAACCGTCCAACCGTCCGACCGTCCGACGTTACACGGGCCGCAAGACTAACCCACTTGGCACTTTCGGAATGAAGTAGGTGGATTTCGGCGGCATGACGTCGCCGGCATCCGCCACCGCAAACACCTGTTCGACCTTCGTCGCATTGAGCAGTACGGCGACCGCGGCGCCGCCGTGTTGGACCATGCCGAGCGCTTCCTTGGCGTCGGCCACGTAGCGCACGATCGGCGTGGATGTCCCCGCACCGAGCACCGCCTTGACCACGAGCGACTCGACCCGGGCGACGTCGAGATCGCGGACGGCGCTGCTCTGGGCAAGGCTCGGCAGCCGGTCAGGCAGCGCACCCGACTTGAGCAGCAGGGCGAGCACGCGCGAACGGTCAGCGACGAGACACGCCGTGCGGCCCTTGCCGAGGGAGGCGAGGACGGTCATCGGATCGCGGTCCGCCGGGACGGGCTGCACATCGAACCATTCGCGCCACAGCGGCAGCACACGCTCCAATTCACGTCCCGTCCCGAAGATCACACGATGTGTGGGCAGTATCGCGAGTCCCGGATCTTGGGCCGACACGATCAACGCGAGCACGCGATCGGCGGCCCCGGCCGGCCCCGACCGCGGATTCTCCAGAGCATACGCGCTGGCTGTTTCGTAGCGGTGATGGCCATCGGCGATGTACAGCGGGGACGAGGGAAGGGGGAAGCGGGACGGGTCGCGAACGATCCAAAGCCGGATGCCGACTCCGTTGAGCTCGGCCGTCGCGTCGGGTGTCGCCTGGGTCGCGTCGGCCACCGCATTCGCGAGCGCGTGATCGCGATCGGGCGCGAGTAGAAAGATCGATTCGATGTTCGTCGCGGTCGCGCGCATCAGCGCCAGGCGGTCGGCCTTCGGCCCGGCGTGTGTCCGCTCGTGCGGGCGAATGCGGCGCGGCTCGTAGCCTTCCGCGGCGACGGCGGCGAACAGGCCGCGCCGCGTGCGCCGTTCGCCAGTCGGCAGCGTGAAATCTTGCGCCAATACGTACAGGGCGGGCTGCGGATCGCGTTTCAGGACACCGTCACGCCGCCAGGCAGCCAGCCGCTCCGCAGCGACGCGGTAGCGGTCATCGTCAGCCCCACCAGGCGGCGCTTCCGGGAGCATGATGTGCACGATATTGTCCCGGTCGAGCGCGGCGTATCGCGCGCGCTCCGCAGGATCGATCACATCGTAGGGCGGCGCGATTAAGACGCTCAACCGGTCCACGGCCGCATACCGCTCACCCTGAAAAGGCGCGACGAGGTCAGCCATGAGCTTGCGTGAGGCGCAACAAGCCGTCGATCAATGGGTGGGCCAGTTCGAGGAGGGGTATTTCCCGCCGCTCGCGAACGTAACGCGCCTCGCCGAAGAAGTCGGCGAGCTGGCACGCGAAGTGAATCATCAATTCGGCCCGAAGCCGAAGAAACCTGACGAGGAGTCGGGCTCGATGGCGATGGAGCTGGCCGACATCCTCTTCGTCGTGATCTGCATTGCGAACTCCCAGCGCATCGACTTGGATGATGCGTTCGCCCGGATGATGGCCAAGGTCACCTCCCGCGACGCCGGCCGCTGGACCAGGAAGGCTCGCTGACCTCTTCGTAGATCCGTTCGTACGAGAGCAGTCGATCGGGATCGATCACGCCGGGCGGCGCGCCGCGCACGGCGCAGCCCGGCTCGGACAGGTGCCTGCAGTTGTCGAAGCGGCACTGATCGAGATAGGGCCGGAATTCCGGAAAGCAGGCGCCCAGCTCGTTGGGATCGATGCCCCAGGCCCCGATTTCGCGGAGGCCGGGCGTATCGACGACGTAACCGACGCCGGCAACAGGCACCAGCTCTGCGGCCGTGGTGGTGTGCTTGCCGGTCCGCCACTTCTCGCTGATCGCGCCGACGCGCAGCTTGAGGCCCGGCTCCAGGGCATTGAGCAGACTCGACTTCCCCGCGCCCGACGCGCCCGTAAAGACCGAGTGGCGCCCGCGCAGCAAGTCGCGCAGCGCGGGGAGGCCTTCATCCGCCTTCACCGACGTTCCCAGCAGCTGATAGCCGGCGGTCTTGAAGCGGCGCGCCAGCGTCTCCTCGATCGCGCGGTCGAGCTCGATCTTGTTCAGGACCACCGCCGCGGGAAGGCCGTTCGCTTCCGCGATGACGAGGAACCGGTCGATCATCCGGGGGCTCGGCTCCGGATCACGGGCGGAGGTCACGACGATCACTTGATCCACGTTCGCCGCGACCGGCTGTGAGCGCCGGGGACCAGCTCCGCTGCTGCCCTGCGCCGCTCGACGTGCGAGTACCGACCGGCGCGGGCGGATCTCGGCGATTGTCGATCCCTCGAGGACCACGACGTCGCCCGGCACAACCCGATCCGAATTCTGATACTTCAGCTTGCCGCGCAGTGTGGCGGTGATTTCACCGGCATCGGTGTGAACGCGATAGCCGCCGGCGGTGCGGGCCAGCACCACCCCGTTGGTCGCAGTCATGCCGTGCTCCGCGCGACGCATTGATCGAGGTGCGCCTTCACCTGCTCCAGCGTCAACGCCAGAACCGGTGCCAGCGCTTCGTCGGGCGTCGCGCCGAACGCCAGGTAATCGGTCTCGAGATGGCCCACGGGGCGCTCGCCCTCACCCCAGCGCACAAAGAGGAGGGCCGCTCCGTACCGCCCAGCCTCAGCGGCATCGTCGGCGAATGTGGCAACGGAGTAGGCCTGCCCGTCGGCGGCGCCAAATGCCGGCGGACGTCCGTGTATGTGCTGATAACCGCCTAACGTCGTGTCGTCCATTCTTTGAGAATGTTGGTCGTGATGAAGGCGATGTTCGCGGGACGTTCGGCAAGACGACGCATCAAGTACGGATACCAGTGCGTCCCGAATGGGACGTACACGCGCATGTTGTAGCCTTCGCGCCGCAATCGGTACTGCAGATCGCGTCTGACGCCGTACAACATCTGGAATTCGAATCGTGCGGTGGAGATTCCCTGCTGTTTCGTGAATGCTTTCGCATGATCGATGATCGTCACGTCATGCGTCGCGATGCCGGGGTAGTTGCCCCGTTCGAGCAGCCGCTCCATGCAGGCGATGTAGCTGGCATCCACGTCGCTCTTCTTGGGAAAAGCGACGTCTTCGGGCTCTTGATACGCCCCCTTACACAGACGCACGCGCGCGCCCAGGTCGATCATGGCATCGATGTCGGCAGCGGTGCGCCGCAGGTAGGACTGCAACACGACGCCGACCGCATTCCCGAATTCCGGATAGAACACATCGGTGAACAGCTGGAGCGTCCGCGCGGTGTAACTCGACTGCTCCATGTCGATGCGCACGAACGAGTCGTGCTGCTTCGCCTTGGCGATGATCGCACGCACGTTGCGGCGGCACAGATCCTCGTCGAGGTCGAGCCCCATCTGCGTGAGCTTGACGGAGACGTTGGCACTGGCGTTGGCGCCGTGGATGCGATCGAGCAGATCGAGGTACGTGCGGCAGGCGCGCTGCGCCTCCTCCGCGTGCAGTACCGCCTCGCCGAGTAGGTCGAGAGAGGCGGACAGGCTGCTCGCGTTCAGGTCGCGCAGCGCCGTGATCGCTTCGTCGATCGTTTCGCCCGCGACAAAACGCGATGCCAGTGTGCGGGCGAGCCGATTCGTCCGGACGAACCCGAAGATGCGCGGTTGCTCGCTCAGCCAGAGGAAAACGGCGCGCAGCATCAGGCGTAGAACTTGGTTCCCTGGCGCGCATGCTCCTGCAAGACCTCACACGGCGCGAAGCGCGCCCCGTGGCGTTCCGCGAGCCGCTGCAGATCGGTCACCACCCGCTCGGCGCTGAGATCGTCGGCGTAGCGCAGCGGCCCGCCGCGGAACGGCGGAAAGCCGAATCCGAAAATGGCACCGATGTCGCCGTCCCGCGGACTGCGAACCACACCCTCCCCGAGCGCCCGCGCCGCTTCATTGACCATACCCAACACGAGACGCTGCAGGATTTCGGCCGGCCGAGGGCCGCCGTTCGGGTGGACACCGAGCAGGCCGTAGACGCTTTCATCGACGCCGCGTTTCTTGCCGCCCGTGTAGGTGTAAAAGCCGCGGCCCGATTTGCGACCGAGGCGGCCCTCTTTGACGAGCACCGCAACGCCGGGACCGGGTGGTGGCAGGATGTGGTCGCCATACGCCTCCTGCATGACGCCGGCGACTTTTACCGCCACATCGAGTCCCACTTCGTCGAGCAGCGTGACGGGCCCAACGGGGAAGCCGAAACGCACCGCCATGCTGTCGATTTCTTCGATCGATGCGCCCTCGGCCAGCAAATGCCCCACTTCGTTCGGATACGGCGCGAGGATCCGGTTCACCCAGAAGCCCGGACTGTCCTTCACGACGATCACCGTCTTTCCCATGCGGCGCCCGAATGCGACCGCCGTGCTCACGGTCTGCGGCTCCGTGCGGGCGCCCGGGATGACCTCGAGCAGCGGCATCTTCGCGACGGGCGAAAAGAAATGCATTCCGATGACCCGCTCGGGTGAACGCGCCGCCTCGGCAATGCGCGTGATCGGAATCGTCGAGGTGTTGGAAGCGAACACACCGGAGGGAGGAAGTACGGCCTCGACCTCTCGCAGCACTTGCTGCTTGACGCCCAGCTCCTCAAACACAGCCTCGATCGTCAGCTCTGCGCGGCCGAAACCCGCGTAGGTGTCGCCGCCCGAAAGCAGTGCGACGATCCGCGCGTACTCGTATTTCGTGATGCGACGCCGCTTGAGCCGGTCATCGAGGATCGCGCGCGCCGCAAGAATGCCCTGTGAGACGCGACCGAGGTCGGCGTCCTTCATGCGCACGTCCACCTCCGCCTGGGCGACTGCAGTGCCGGCGATCCCGGACCCCATGAAGCCCGAGCCGATAATTCCCAGCCGTTGTACGCGCACCGGCGCCGGTGCATTCGCGACGCCCGGATCCTTCTTGAGCTGGTTCGTCGCGAAGAAGATTTGCACGAGCTTGCGGGAGACGTCGGTCACCGCCAGCTGGCCGAACAGCTGCGCTTCGCGCCTCAGTCCCTCGGTGATGCCGTGCCGCAGGCCGTACTCGATGGCCTCGAGCGCCCCGAGCGGCGCCGGATAATTGCCGCCCGTGCGCTCGAGCACTTGCTTGCGGGCCATCCGGAACACGAGGCGCCGGCCGAGCGGATTGCCGTCGAGCAAAAACCCCACGAACCCACCCGGACGCTTGCGTTTGGGGCGCCAGCCGCTCGCCATCCGCTTCGCCGCGGCAAGTGTGATATCGGCGAGAATGGCTGGGGGCACCAGCTCATCAACCATCCCCAGACGGAACGCCTTCGCGGCACGCTCGCTCTTGCCGGCGAGAATCATATCGAGCGCGGCTCGCGCACCGACGAGCCGCGGCAAGCGCTGGCAGCCGCCGGCCCCAGGCAGAATCCCGAGCTGTACTTCCGGTAAGCCGATCTGAGTCCTGGGATGGTCGGTGGCGACGCGGTAATGGCACGCAAGCGCGAGCTCGAATCCGCCGCCGAGACAGGCGCCGTGAATACCGACGGCAATCGGCTTCGGAAAGCGAGCCACGCGGTCGAGCATGTCCTGGCCGTCGGCCGAGAGTCGTTCCGCTTCGGCCGCCGAGCTGAGCGTGACGAACTCCTCGATATCGGCACCGGCGATGAAGTTGTCGGCTTTGCCGGAGAAAAAGGCGACGGCGCGGACGCTCGAATCGTCGGCCAGCGCAGCGAAGCACGCCAGGAATTCGTCCTTCACCGCACGGGAGATGACGTTGACCGGCTGACCCTCGACGTCGAGGACGACGGTCGCGATGCCGTCGGTAACCTCCCAGGTGACGGCGGGCGCAGTGCGTTTGGACGGTGGCGCGATCGTCGACACTAGCGGCGTTCCAGCACCATGGCGAACCCCATCCCGCCCTGCGCGCACACGGAGATGAGCCCGAACTGCACGTCACGCCGCTGCATCTCGTTGGAGAGCGTGGTGACGAGCCGGCCGCCGGTGGCGCCGAAGGGATGGCCGATCGCGATCGAGCCTCCCATCACGTTGATGATGTCCTCGTTGATCTCCCATCCTTTGGCGGCAAATCCCTGGAGATTCGAGAGCACCTGCGACGCGAATGCTTCGTGAATCTCGATCAAGCCGAGGTCCTTCCATTGAATCCCGGCACGCTCGAGTGCTGTCGGAACCGCGAAGATCGGGGCCTGCAGCAGCTGCCAGCCGGGATCGACTGCGGCCACCGCGTAGGAACGGATGAACGTGAGCGGCTCATAGCCGAGCGCGCGGGCGGCCTCGTCGCTCATCAGCAGCACGGCGGAGGCCCCGTCGGTAAGGGGCGACGAATTGGCGGCCGTGACGCTGCCGTACCGGCGATCGAACACGGGCTTGAGCTTCGCCATCTGCTCGAGCGACGTGTCGGTTCTGATGCCGTTGTCCTGCTGGACGATCGCCTCACCGGGACGGCTCGACAGCCAGGGCACGATCTCGGCCGTCAGGCGGCCGTCGGCCGTACCCTGCGCCGCCAGCGTGTGGCTGCGCAGCGCCCAGCGGTCCTGGTCCTCGCGCGAGATGTGATTCTCCTTCGCCATTTTCTCGGCCGACTGGCCCATCGACTCACCGGTGGATGGCTCGGCAATCGCGGGCGCGACCGGTACGAGGTCCTTCGGGCGGATCTTGGCGAAGGTCCTGATGCGAGCACCGAGCGACTTGGCTTTGCTGGCCTCCACCAGGATGTCGGCGAGGCGGCGTGAGGCAAGAATGGGAATGTCAGAGAGCGCTTCAGCCCCGCCCGCCATGATGATGTTGGCATTCCCGAGGGCGATCTGATCGTGGGCGGCGGAGACCGCCTGATTGGACGACGCGCATGCGCGATTGAGCGAGTAGGCGGGGATCTCCTTGGGGAACTGCGGGAGCAGGCTCACCTCGCGCCCGATGTTCGGCACCAATGCCGACGGCACGACCTGACCGAAGATCACTTCGTCGACTTCGGTGCCTTCCAGATTGGTGCGCTCGAGCAGCTCGCGGGCGGCGTAGCGCGCGAGATCCACAGCTCGAACGTCTTTCAACGACGTGCCGGCTTTACTGAACGGCGTACGGACGCCGGCGACCACTGCCACGCGCCGTCCGTTGAGACCGGGCATTAGATTGCTCCTCCGGTTTTCCCAGGCTGAAACCTGGGCTCGGCAGGCACTGTCCTTAAGGACAACGTTGGCCGAGCGCAGGCTTTAGCCTGTGAATTGCATTCGAAACCTACCACCCGGCGATAGTGGAGGGGAGTTGGAGCAAACGCGGGCCGCAGCCTTGGCGTCCATGGTCGAGACGCCCGTGGACGTACTCATCATCGGCGGCGGCATTACGGGGGCGGGGATTGCGCGCGATGCGGCATTGCGGGGTTTGCGCACCGCGCTCGTAGACAAGTCCGACTTCGGCGCGGGCACCTCGTCTCACTCCTCGCGCCTGATTCATGGCGGCATCCGCTACCTCGAACAGGGCGCGTTTCGTCTGGTCTTTGAGGCAAGCCACGAACGGCGGGTGCTGCTCACGATCGCGCCGCACCTGGTGCGGCCGCTCGCGTTCCTCTTTCCCGTCTATCGCGGCGGCCGCATTCCCGCGTGGAAGTTGCGCGCCGGCATGTGGCTGTACGATCTGCTGTCTTCATTCCGCAACGTGCGCTGGCACCGCTGGCTGCGCGCGAAGAAAGTGCGGCGCGTCGAGCCGGGGCTGCGCGAGCGCGGGCTGATCGGCGCGGCGCTGTACTACGACGCGCAGGCCGATGATGCGCGGTTGGTGATTGCCACGGTGCGCAGTGCCACGCGAGCCGGGGCCCTGGCGGCAAACTACGTCGAGACGACGGCGCTACTGAAGCCCGACGGACGCGTCCGCGGCGCCGTCGTGCGCGACGTGCTGACAGGCGAAACCGCGACCATTCGCGCGAACGTCGTCGTCAACGCCACGGGTCCGTGGTCGGACAATTTCCGCCGGCTCGACGATCCGCTGGCGGAGCCGATCATGCGGCTCACCAAAGGCGCGCACGTCACGGTGCCGCGCAAACGCGTGGCGAACGAGCACGCCGTCACGCTGCTGTCGCAGATCGATGGCCGCGTGATGTTCGTGTTGCCGTGGGGAGACCTCGCGTATATCGGCACGACGGACACCGACGCCGACTCGTCTCCCGACGCCCTGCGCGTGACGGCCGCCGACGTGACATATCTCCTGCGATCCGCCAACGCGGCGTTCCCCGATGCGCACCTCGGCTCGAACGATGTGGTGTCGGCCTGGGTGGGCCTTCGTCCCTTGCTCCGCCAGGATCGCGGCAGTCCATCGCAGGTCACGCGCGAGCATCGCGTGCTCGAGAGCCCGCACGGTCTGATTTCGATCGTGGGCGGCAAGCTGACGACGTATCGCGTGATGGCGCGGGATGTCGCGGATCGTGTCGCCCGGCGGCTGCACGAGCTCGATGGCCGCCCGCTCGCCCCCCGCGCTCCGACGGATCGGCAGCCGTTGCCCGGCGGAGAAGCCGCCGAGCTCGAGGTGCTCGTGGAGGCGGCGCGGGCGCGCGGCGCCACGGAGGCCACGGCCCGTCATCTCGTCGCGAATTACGGCAGCGAGGCGGCCGCGGTGCTCAATCTCGTGGACCGCGATCGCCGGCTCGGCGAGCCGCTCCTTCGGGGGCGTCCTGAGATCTGGGCCGAAGTCACCTACGCCGTCGAGCGAGAAATGGCGGTCCGAGTGCAGGACGTGCTGATTCGGCGCCTGCATCTTTTCTATGAGGTTGCCGACCATGGGCAGTCGGTTGTGTCGAAAGTCACCGCCCAAATGAAGCAGCTCCTCGGCTGGGACGACTCCCGCGAGGCCGAGGAGCTGCGCGACTACTTTCAGATGGTCGAGCGCGGTCGCGTCAAGGCTTGACCTTTATTCTCGGGTTCACGTGCACGCGCACGTGTGGGTGATCATCGTCGTCATCGAGCTGGCGTAGCGCCCAGGTTGCCGCGCGGCGTACCGAACCCACCTCGTCGCGCTGCGCCGCCGTCAGGCCTTCGCGGGCACGGGGGTTCTCGATTTCGCCGAGCGCCCAGGCAGCGGTCGCGCGGACATCCTCGTCGCTGTCCTTCAGCGCCACGAGCAGGGGCTCGACTGCCGAGCCGTCCTCGATCTCACCCAGGGCCCACGCGCTCAGCGCGCGCACCTCCGGATCGGAGTCCTTGAGGGCCGTCGCGAGCGCTGGCACCGCACCGCCGTCTTCGATCTCGCCCAGCGCCCAGATGGCCGTTTTGCGCACGCCGGCGACGGGATCGCGCATCAACGCTTCGAGCGTGCTGATGCCCTGCGCACTCTCGATTTCCCCCAACGCCCAGGCAGCTTGCTGCCGCACGCGCGGGTCGCGGTCCTTCGCGGCAGTCGCAAGCACCGGCACCGCGGAGGCGTCCTCGATCTCGCCCAGCGCCCAGACGGCGGTGAGTCGCACCTCCACGGCCTGATCATCAAGCGCGGTGCTCAACGGCCGCACCGCGCGCGCATCCTCGATCTCGCCCAGTGCCCACGCCGCCGTCCGGCGCACTTCCAGCGCGCGATCGTTCAGCGCGCGCGACAAAGGCTCGATCGAGACCTTCTCTTCGATTTCACCGAGCGCCCAGGCCGCGGTCATCCGCACGGTGGGGCTGTCATCGCGACTCAGCGCGTCGCTCAACGGGCTGATGGCGCGCGAATCTTCGAGCTCGCCGAGTCCCAGCGCGCCCGTTTCGCGGAAGTCGGCGCGCGCGTCCTTGAGCATGCCGGTGAAGAGAGTGTAGCTCTCCGAGCCGCCATGGTTTCCCAACACCCGCGCGGCGATGTTGCGCACGCAGCGATTGTCGTCGCGAATGAACGCGCGGAACGAGCGCAGCACGGCGGGGTCAATGTCGCGGGAGTTCCCGTGCATGTTGAAATGAAAGCCACCGCCACCGCCGCCCGGCATCGGCATGGGAGTCGGCATCGGCTGCGGCATCGGGATGCCGGGATCGGCAAAGGCGTGACGCCAGAACCCGCCGTAGTTGGTCAGCGCTTCGCCGGCCATTGCGCAGACCGTGGAATCGCTGGTCTTGAGCTGATTGAGAACCCGCGTCACGGTTGCCGAATCGAGCGGGGCACGGTTTTGTACGACGAGCAGCAGGGAAGCAAACAGCGGCGCGATCATGAGAATCCTGGGTAGAGGGAGACGCGGGGTTGGATAGCCTCAAACCCCGAAAGGTTGCCGCGGCCTGAAATGCCGGTATTATCTCGCCGGGTGCGCCCCCGTCCGTCGGTCCTTATCTGCATCATCTGTATAACCGGATGTGCGCGAGCCGACTCCTCTCGTCCCGCCGCGGCGCGGGATCCTGCGGCATCGGCAGACTCGGTCATCCCTGCAGGGCCGTATGGCGACGCGGTCCGGCGAGGTCGAGCGCTGCTGACCGCGACACGTGACAGTTTGCCGAGCCACGTTGGCAACAAACTGCGGTGCACGAGCTGCCATCTCGACGCAGGGCGCCGCGAGACGGGCTCGTGGTTGGGGGTGTTCGTGCGGTATCCGCAATACCGCGCGCGCAGCGGCATGGTCGAGACGATCGAGTACCGCGTCAACGATTGCTTCCGCCGCAGTATGAACGGGATGGCGCTCGATCCGGCAGGACCGGACATGCGGGATATCGTCGCCTATTTCGCGTTTCTGTCCCGCGGCGTGGCGGTCGAGCCCCCCGCGCCAGCCGGCTCGAACGTACGGCTGCAGAAGTGGGCGGCGTTCACCGCCGACACCGCCGCCGGCGCGCGCGTGTACGCGACGAGCTGCGCGAAATGCCACGGGGCCGCAGGCGAGGGGACGGCGGTCGCGCCCGCGGTGTGGGGCCCGCAGTCGTACAACATCGGGGCCGGTATGACGCGCGTCCGTACCGCCGCCGAATTCATCAGTCGCAACATGCCGTTCGACGCGCCGGGCACGCTCGCGGACAGCCAGGCGTTTGATGTGGCAGCTTATGTGAACGCGCAGCCCCGGCCGGATTTCCGGGGGAAGGAAAACGATTGGCCGAACGGCGATCCACCACCTGATGTCGCATATCCAACACGGTCACACCACTAAGGAGGCTTCGCATGTACAGACGTGGGTTTCTTGGTCGTCTTGCCGCCACGGCGGCCGCTGGAGTCGCAGGGCTGACCCCGCTGCGATTGGAGGCACAGCCGTCGCGACTCGATCCGAACGTGGGAGGCATGGACCCATCGTTCGAGACGTGGCTCAATCGCATCAACGGCAAGCACAAGATGATTTTCGACGCGCCCGAGCCGAACAGCGGGATGCCGGTCGTGTGGCCGCGCGTCTGGCTCAACGGCAACAACGAGAATTACGCCACGAAGGACGCGGAGAATTCAGCGGTCATCGTGCTGCGCCACGCGGCGATTCCGATCGCCATGCAGGACGCGCTGTGGGCGAAGTACAAGCTCGGTGAAGTGTTCGGAATCAAAGAAGGTGATGCGCCGGCGGTGCGTAACATCTTTGCGAAGCCGTTGCCGTTGCCCCTGCCCGGCACCGGCCTCGAGGCGCTGCTCGCCAGCGGCGCGCAGGTGGGGTGTTGCAACGTCGCGCTCACCGTGTACAGCGGTATGGTGGCGCAGAAGATGAGCATGGACGCCGCTGCGGTGAAGGCGGAGTGGGTCGCGGGCTTGCTCCCGGGCGTGCAGGTCGTGCCGTCGGGCGTGCTCGCGGTCGCACGGGCACAGGAGAAGGGCTGCGGGTATTGCTTCGCAGGCTGACTCAATGGTGTAGGGGCGCAGCATGCTGCGCCCCTACACCGATTCTATTTCCAGCCTCTCAACCCTCTCACGTAGTCATGTAATACCAAGAACTTCTCAAACAGCCGAACGCCTTTGCGCTTTCGACCAAACTCGCTGAACAACTCGCGCAACCGTCCGCGCCGGGTCACGTAGAAGCGGAACGTCTCGGCGAAATCCTCCTGCGGATGCGTCGCCGCGTAGGCGCTGACGTAATCGGTGAGCGTCGTCGCGATGCGGCGCCGCTCGAAGTCCACCCAGTGCTCGTCCGCCACGCGGTACGCCTTGCGCACTTCACCGAAGGCGCGGCGGAAGCGACCGCTGCGCGTCCACGCCCAGTGATGATAGAGGAACGAGTGGCCGAGCTCGTGCAGCAGCAGGCCGGTGAGCATGCTCCATGAGATCTCGTCGCGCCGGCGCTTGCCGGTGACGTAGCGGCGGTCGAGCTCGATCACCTTCGGCGCGCGCGGCGCAACGCCGGAAACGCCGGGCCGCAGTGCGACGCGGTAGTGCCAGTCGCGGATGCGGGACACGATCAGCAGGCGCCGCGCGCGCCGCAGCGCCCGTGGAATGAGATCGCCGCCGGTCGCGTCCTCGCCGCACCAGGGGCACGTCGCCATCCAGTCGTCCACGCCACGGTCGCAGTGCGGGCAGGCGTTCTGGAAGTGATCGTAGCGCCACGTTTGCGCCCGCCCGCACCAGGGACAAAACCGCATCGGATACATCACGCCGCCGCCGCAGCCCCAGTCGCAGCGGGCGTGGAACTTGAATCCCTTCGGCGCCTTGAGCGGCTCCTCGCTCGAGTCCGCGTCCTGGATGTTGCGGCCGCACCACGGGCAGAACGACGACGCGTCCGATACCAACCAACCGCAGTAGGCGCACTCCGCATTGGTTTCGCGCTGCGTGTCCCGCCATTCGAGCCGCCGGCTGCAGCTCGGACAGTAGCTCCAGAACCGCTCCAGCTCGGTATGACAGCGGGGGCAGCGCAGCTCGGGGGTGGGGACTTCGCGCCGGCTCACCGCGCCATTGCCTCGTCGACGATGCGTTGAATGAAGGCGTTGTACTTGAGGCCCGACTTCTCGGCCGCTTCCGCCAGCTCGTGCTCGGCGGCGATGAACGGGTTGGGGTTCACTTCCAGGACATACACCTCGTTGTCGTGCGCCAATCGCACGTCCACGCGGCCATAATCCTGCAGCCACAGCGCGCGAAACGCCGTGCTACAGATCTCGCCGATCCGCGCCGTCAGCTCCTCCGAGACACCTTTCGCGAAGACATTCTTGATTTTCTTTTTCTTGCGATACTCCTCGTCCCACTTGGCTTTGTATGTGGCGATGCGATGCTCCGCGGTCTCGGGCTCGCCGAACGTCATCTCCGTGAGCGGCAGCACCTTGAGGTCGTCGTTGCCGATCAGTCCGACATAGACCTCGCGCCCCTCGACCAGCTCTTCGACGATCGCCGCCTGGTGGTACTTGGTGTGGATGAACTCGACACGCTGCGCCAGGCTCGGATCGTCCTCCACGACCGACGCTTGGGCGATACCGATCGACGCGTCCTCCAGCAACGGCTTCACGATCAGCGGGAAGCGCAGCTCCGACGGCCGCACGAGCTTGTCCCCCTCGTGGAATTCCGCGAACGCCGGCACGCGGATTCCGTGATAGGCGAGAATCTTCTTCGTGAGCGACTTATTGCGGGCCACCAGCAAGGCGGTCGGGGACGAACCAGTGTAGCGATAGCCGTACATGTCGAGGAGCGCGGCGATCGCGTACTCATGGCGCGCGTTTTTGCGGAAGCCCTCGCAGCCGTTGAACACGAGCTTGGGTTGGAAGTTGGCGAGTTTGGTGAGCAACGGCGCGACGTCATCGCCAATCCCGATCATGAGGACGTCGTGGCCGCCCGCCATGAGCGCGCGCGCCACGTCGTACTCGGCCTCCTCCGCCTTCTGCTCGACTTCGCGTTTGAAGGCGGCATCCTCCCATTCGGGGTGCAATGAATCGAAAATGACGGCGATCTTCACGACACCACCTCAGCCTTGGCCGGACACATGGATGTCGAGCGCCGTCACGCGCCGCATGTCGTGCGATACTGTGCGTAACGCGATGAGTATCACTAGGCCTCCGAGCAGCCCGACCGCCGGAAGCAGCAGCATCGCCGTGCGCAGATTGCCGGTGCGGTCGGACAGATAGCCGATGAGCGGCGGCGCCAGCGCGTCACCCGCCAGGTGCGAGAACAACACGAACGCACCCAGCACCGATGCCTGCACGGCGGGCGGAACGACGTCGAGCATGACCGCGGCGAGGGGGCCGTTGTACCAGGTGTAAAGAAAATAGGTCGCCAGGATCAACGGTCCGAACCACTGGAGGTCCTTCACCAGCAACAGCGCGGCGCACACGGGGGCGCCGAGCACAAAGCCCGCGCCGGACGTGAGCACGCGTCCGACGCGCCAACGCTGTTGCAACCGGTCGGCGAGCCGGCCACCGACGAGCGCCCCGAGCACCCCCCCGGTGAGTGCCCAGACGCCGAACTGTGCCCCCACCTCGGCCACGGTGAGACCGTGCATCCGCTGCATGAAGGCCGCCGCCCACGCAATCAACCCGTTCATCGCGAACGTGACCATGGCGCCGCCCAGAAAGACCCAGATCAACGTCGGTGTCCGCAACACGAGCACCGCCGCATCCTGAAAGTCGCCGAACGCGCCCGCCGCGACGGCGCCCGCCTCCGTGGTGCGGCGCACGGCGAGTGGCACGAGTCGCCACACCGTCCACGCGATTCCCACGCTCATCCCGATACCGAATACCGCGGTGCCGAATTGGGACGGAATTCCCTCGAACAACGAAAGAAATCCCGCGAGCGATGCGCCAATCCCGGCGCACACGGCGAGAGGCAAGACATAGTGTGTGACGCCGTGCATCCCATGCCGCCACCACTGGTGCAGCGTCTCCACGATCGGCGGCGGTGGGCGGCGATCGAGCTCGCGCAGCCGCGAGGCGAGCAGGGCAAGCAGGAGGCCGGGAAAACCCATCCAGATGAAAGCCCAGCGCCAACCGTACCGCTCCGCGATGACGCCGCCGAACCAGATGCCCAGCACGCCTCCGAATGCCATGCCGACCGAGTACACACCGATGGCAAACGCGCGGCGCCGCCCTTTGTAGTACTGCGCGATGATCGCCTGCGATGCCGGCGCGTAGCCCGCCTCACCGAAGCCGACCAGCGCTCGGCAGGTGAAGAGCTGCCAGAACTGTCTGACGAAACCGCCCGCGGTGGTTGCCGCACTCCAGACCGCGACGCCCCACGTGATCACGCTGCGTCGCGAGCGCAGATCGCCGATGACGCCGAGCGGCAGCGCCGCGAGCGAGAGCACGATGACGTAGGCCGAGCCGAGCCAGCCGAGCTGCGCGTCGGAGATTTGGAGATCGCGTTTGATGGGCTCGAACACCGCGTACACGACGTTGCGGTCGAGATAGTTGAGGAGATTGACGAGCGTCAGCAGGCCCAGGACGTAGACGGCATACGCCCGGGTCGGAGTGGTGGACTTCGCGCTCTCAGGTCGCTCGGCCGCCAGTTGCCGCCTCGGCGCGCGCGTCCCGATCGGCTTTTGCCTCGAGATACGAATCGGTGAGCTCGCGCATCATCTCTCCGCGCCGGTCATACAGGCGCTTCAGCTTGCGTGGCTTGCGTCGCGCCAGTGCGTAGGCCGCCAGCACCGGAAAAGCGACGGTGTTGTCGAGATACGCCACGACGGTCCCCGGCAGCTTATCCGGATCCACTTTCCCCCAGCTCACCGCCTCCGCTGGCGTCGCGCCGGACAAGCCGCCGGTGTCGGGACGCGCATCGGTAAGCTGGAGGTAGTAGTCGTGGCCCTTCTCGCTGATGCCGAGCACTTCCTGAATCTGCGGCTCGGTCTGGAGCACGAAGTTCTTGGGGCTGCCGCCGCCGATGATCAGGACGCCGCTCTTGCCACCGTGCACCTTCGCCGAGAAAACGATCGCCGAGGTCTCGTTCACATCGGCGCTCACGTCGAAGCGCAGCTTACTGCCCGACAGCGCCTGCTCGGCGACGTTCATGCCGATGGACGAGTCGCCCGGGGAGGACGTGTAGATCGGCACGGCGGCGGCGTGGGCGGCGCCGAGCACCGATTTGCGCGACAGGCCCAGCGCTTTCTCGCGCTCCAGGACGTAGCCGCCGAGCAGGTAATGGTACTCGGCGGTGCTCATCGGCCGCTGGAATTCGTCGCGCGCGGACACCTCGCGCACGAAGCGATCGGTGGACAGCAATACGTCGTAGTCGAAGAAGATGTCGTAGATCCGGACGACGCCTTCTTCGCGCAGCACGACGTCATCGGCGAACGGCGTGCCGCGGTGCATCGCCATGCCGAGGCCAAAGTGTGCGTCGTGATAGAGATTGGCGCCCGTGGACACGATCCAGTCCAAAAAACCGGCGTCGATGAGCGGGATGATGGTGGACATGCCGAGTCCCGCCGGCGTCATCGCGCCGGTGAGGCTCATCCCCACGGTGACGTCCGCTTCGAGCATGCGCTCGGCAAACAGCCGGCACCCTTCCGCCAATCGTCCGGCGTTGTAGGCCAGGAACGCGTTATCGACGAGGTCGGCCACGGTTTCCTTGCCGGTGACCGGTTTCGGATTGATGCGCTGCCCGCGCAGGAATTCGTTTTGCGTCATCGCGGCGCCTGCGCCACCGCGGTCATCGCCCGGAAGGCACGCGTGCGGCGCTCGCGCGCATCCACGATCCAGCCTAGCGTTTCTCTTGGGTCGTCGGTCACGAGAAACAGGTTCAGGTCTTCGGGCGAGATCTTCCCCTCGCCGGCTACCCGTTCCTTGAGCCAATCCGCGAGCCCGGCCCAGTAGTCACGGCCGAACAGCACGACAGGGAACTGCTTGACCTTGCCCGTCTGGACAAGGGTCAGGGCCTCGAACAGCTCGTCCATCGTGCCGTATCCTCCGGGGAACGCGATGAACGCGGTCGAATACTTCACGAACATCGTTTTGCGGACGAAGAAGTAGCGGAAATTAATGGAGCGCTCGACCCAGCGGTTCGTGCCCTGCTCGAACGGCAGCTCGATGTTGCAGCCGATCGACAAGCCGCCGCCCTCCTTGGCGCCGCGATTGGCCGCTTCCATGATCCCGGGTCCGCCACCCGTGATGATCGCGAAGCCTTCCTTCGCGAGCATGCGCGACGTCTCGCGTGCCGCCGCGTAGTAGCGATCGCCCTCGACCGTACGCGCCGAGCCGAAGACCGTCACCGCATTGCGGACGTCGGACAGGGTATCGAAGCCTTCCACGAACTCCCCCATGATGCGCAGCACCCGCCAGGGGTCAGTGCTCGTGAAGGAAGCCCGCCGCTCGACCGGAACGATCTGCGGCGGGGTGAGGAGCTGTTCGTCCTCAGTGAGTGGGCTGCGAGGCGAGGCGCTCGGTTGCTCTGACATAGTCATCCTGCACGTTATAGAAGAAAGGCGAGAACCGGACGTGCCCGGGACGGCTGTCGACGATCACGCCGCCCGCCGCCAGGTGCCGCACGGCGGCGGCGGGATCGGGCATGGGAATCATCACGATCGCCGAGCGGCGCTCCGGCTCGGCGGCCACCGTGGGCTGGAATCCTGCGGCGCGCACGGTGGCGATCAGATCTTCGGTCAACGCGGCGGTGACTTCGCGGATCCGCGGGACGCCGATTTCCTCGATGTACTCGAGGCCGCCGAGCTGCGCGTACACGGCGGCGAGGGACGGCGTGCCGAGCTCGAAGCGGCGGGCGTCGTCATGGAATGTCAACGCGCGGGGCTCGAAGGCGAACTGCTCGCGCTGCCCGAACCACCCAGCAATCGTCGGCTCGAGCCGGCGAGCGACCGCTTCGCGCATGTACAGGAAGACGATCCCCGGTCCGCCCAGCAGCCACTTGAGCCCCCCGGCGAGCAGGCCGTCGACGCCAGCGTCTTGCACATCCACCGGGACTTGCCCGACGGACTGGTAGGCATCGATCACGCAGAGCGCGCCGTGCGCATGCGCGACTTCGGCCACCCGCTTGATGTCCTGGATCGCGCCGGTCGTGAAGTAGACGTGCGACGTCACGACGAGCGCCGTGCGGTCGTCCACGGCCCGCGCGATCGCGTCCACGGGTACGCTGATCTTGTCCGGACTCTCGACCACGACGAGCTCCACGCCGCTCCGGGGGGGGGCTTTGGCGAGCCACTGATACGCGACGGTCGGGAAATCGAGGGACGTGATGACGACCTTGGGGCGACGGCGGTAGTCGAGCGATGCCGCGACCGCGCTGAGCGCCACCGAGATGCTCGGCGCGAGCGCGATGTCGGTGGGTGGGGCGTTGATGATCCGGCCGTAGCGGGCGCGCAGATCGCCCAGCGCGTCCCACCACACGTCGTACCACGCGGACGCGCCGCGGCTCTGCCATAGGTCGAGGAATTCCGCTACCTTGCGGCGAGACCGCTCGCCCAGCGCTCCCAGCGAGCAGGTGTTGAGATAGACGTGGTCCCTGAAGATGGGAAACTCGCCGCGATATCTGGCGAGTCCAAGCGCGCGCGGTTTTACGCTGCTTGCGAGCGTCATAGGCCGGGAATATACAGAAGGAATGCAGCGTATCGCGAGTTGGTCCGCACTCTATTTGCGTTTGGCGCTGCGGGCGCTGGTGCAGCCGCGACTCGCCGTCGATCTGTTGCGGCTCGCGTGGAGCTTTCGCGCCCGTGACTGGTATCGGCACGCGCCGTTTTTGCCCCTCCCGCCACCCGACTACATCCAGTGGCGCATGTTCACCGCCTACGGTGACGAGCAGGCGGTCCCGCCCGCCCGTGACGTCGTGAACTTCGCGCGCTGGCGGCGCGAGACGATGGGACTATGAACAACGTCGAGCGAAGCGTCGAGCTGAAGCGTCGAGCAACGACGTTGGGGTTTGCCGCGACCGGCTTTACGCGACTCGATCGGAATCCGCACGCCGCCGAGCTGGACCGCTGGCTCGCTGACGGGCACGCGGGGACGATGTCCTACCTGCATCGCCAGGCGGAGAAGCGGAAGGATCCGCGTCTGGTGATGCCCGGCGCGAAGACAGCTGTTGTAACGCTCACGAACTACTTCCACGGCGTCCCGGGGCATGGCCCCGGGTCTCGCCACCCTGGGAAGGTCGCGCAGTACGCCTGGTCATCAGACTACCATGACGTTTTAGGTGAGCGACTCGAGCAGCTCGCCACGGCGATCCGACTCCTGATTCCTGGCTCCCAGACCCGCTGCTACGTCGACGCCGGCCCCGTGCCCGAGCGAGAGCTGGCGCAGCTCGCGGGGCTCGGATGGATCGGCAAGAACATGATGCTGATTCATCCGGAGATCGGATCGTTCACGTTCATCGGCGTCGTCCTCACCGACGCCGATCTAGCGCCCGATCTCCCGTTCGAAGCGGACCGCTGCGGGACATGCCGGCGTTGCCTCGACGCGTGCCCGACGCAGGCGTTCACGGGACCGCGCGATCTCGACGCGCGCGCCTGCATCTCCTATCTCACGATCGAACACCGTGGGGACTTCACGGATACGCAAGCGTCGCAGGTCGGCGACTGGCTGTTCGGGTGCGACGTCTGCCAGGATGTCTGCCCGTGGAATGTGAGCTTTGCCCGGGAGACGCTCGACCCCGGGTTTGCCCCTCGGCCCGATGTCGCACGGCCCGACGTCGGTGAGCTTCAAGCGATGGACGAAACCGATTTTGAGCGCCGCTACGCGGGGACGCCGTTCACGCGTCCGGGGCACCGGGGGATGCGGCGCAATGCGGCGGCGGTCCTCACCCCCTGTCCCCCTCTCCACGATGTGGAGAGGGGGAACGACATATGACGTCCGTTGACGCCATCACGGAGCTGCAGCGCAAGCTGGCCGACGGGCTCGCCAAGATCGACCCCCATCACCGCCTGCTCGGACGACCCGTGACCTATCGCGTCATCGACGGGCAGATGCTGGAGATCACGTACCGCGACGTTGCCGGCATCGCGGATGCGGAAGTCCTCGGTTGGAAGCGGATCATCGGTCAGGAATGCTCGTGCAGCATCAGCCCACAAACCGCGGAACGGATCGTCGTGCGCTTTGTCGTGTCGCTCAAGTAGCTGGTTGCGTGACGCGGAGCGTGTGGTAAGGTTTCCGGTTCCCGCAATCGAGCTGGTACCCTATGCGCCGCGTCATTCTTTTTTGTCTCGCGCTGCCGAGCGTTACACGACTTGCCGCACAAACGCCTTACAAGACACCGCCACAAGTAATCGTCGACATTCTGGACGCGCCGCCGCTGCCCACGGCAAGCATTTCCCCCGATCGGCAGTGGCTGCTGCTGCTCGAGCAACGCAGCATGCCGACCATCGCCGAGCTGGCGGCGCCGATGCTGCGCCTCGCCGGGAACCGCATCAACCCGCGCACCACGGGCCCACAGCTCCCGGGCGGCATCACGGGACTCGCCCTGAAGCGCGTCGCCGACGGCTCGGAGCGCCGCATCAACGTCCCGGCGCCCGCGGCGCTGTCGTACGTGATCTGGTCGCCCGACAGCCGCAACGTCGCCTTCGTGCAAACTCGCGACTCGGGGCTCGTCCTCTGGGTAGCCGACGCCGCCACCGGACAGACCCGCGCCCTCACTGGGGCCACGCTCAACGCGACGAACGGCCCGCCCTGCCAATGGACGCCGTCGAGCACGAGTCTCTTGTGCGAGTTCATTCCCGAGGCCCGAGGCCCCGCGCCCGTCGCGCCACAGACGCCCGCCGGCCCCACGATCCAGGAGACCCGCGGTCGCGCGGCCCCGGCGGCGACGTTCGAAGACTTACTGAAAAACGCCTTCGACGAGCGGCTCTTCGACCACTACTTCACCGCTCAGCTCGCCGTGGTGAGCGCCGCCACCGGTGCGAGCACCCCAGTCGGCAAGCCCGCGATCTTCGAGCGCGTCGACGTGTCGCCCGGCGGCGAGCACCTGCTCGTCGTGCGCACCGTCCGCCCCTTCTCCTACCTCGTCCCCTCCGGTGGCTTTCCGCAGGAGATCGAGGTCTGGAATCTGAAGGGCGAGCTCGTACGCAGCATCGCTACGCTGCCGTCGTCCGAAGGTGTCCCGATCCGCGGCGTGCGCGTGGGCCCGCGCGCCGTCAACTGGCGCCCCGGCACCCCCGCGACCCTGGTCTGGGCCGAAGCGCTGGACGGCGGCGACCCGCGCACCAAGGTCGAGCACCAGGACCGCATCGTCACGCTCGCCGCGCCCTTCGCCGCCGAGCCCACGGAGCTCGCTCGGCTCGTGAAGCGCTACGCCGGCCTGACGTGGGACACACAGGGCATCGGATTCTTGCAGGAGTACGACCGGGAGCGCCGCTGGGCAAAGACATGGATCGTCGACGCGACCAAGCCGGGCACCGCCCCCGTCCTCCTCTTCGATCGCAGCGCCGAGGAGCGGTACTCAGACCCCGGATTCCCGCTCATTCGCATGACACCCACCGGCGATGTCGCGATGCAGCGGAGCGGCGACTGGATCTACTTCACGGGCACCGGCGCCTCGCCGCAGGGCGATCGGCCGTTCCTCGACCGCCTGAACCTCGTCACGAAGAAGACCGAGCGGCTGTGGCGCGCCGATACGGTCCACTACGAAGCGGTCGTCGCGCTGCTCGACGACGCCGCCAAGAGCTTCGTCACCCGGCGCGAGTCGCGCGCCGAGCCGCCGAATTACTTCGTGCGCCAGGGGACCAGAGTGCGGGCGCTCACCGCCTTCAAGGACCCCGCGCCGCAGCTCACCGGGATCCAGAAGCGACTGCTCACCTACACACGGGAAGACGGAGTGCCGCTGTCGGGGACGTTGTACTTGCCTCCCGGTTACGTCCCTGGTTCACGCCTTCCCGTAGTCATGTGGGCCTACCCGATCGAGTTCGCCTCCGCGAGCGCTGCCGGCCAGGTCTCGGCGGCGCCCAACCGCTTCAACATCGTCC
>DASXTV010000068.1:0-2204 GCA_036505175.1 Gemmatimonadales bacterium | reverse complement strand
GATCCCCCTGCGTTGGTCGTGCCCCGGCCGCTGTTGAGAGGTCTCCCCCGGTCAGCTCAGACGGGCGGCCCGGGGCTTCACCGCAAGCCACCGCACCGGGTCGGTTCTGAACCGCCGGGTATCGAACGTGTGTGCGTTCTCGCGCGTCGTCGAAAAGGCGTAAATTTACGATAACGGCAGGCTTCCCGACCGGTGCCCTCGAGCAGCAGCGCTGCAGCATGTCCCCAGATATCGCTCGCGTGGCGATCCGCCACCAATCATTCCCGCTGATCGCGGCTGAACTCAAACACCGCTACGTCGCCGTTTTTCGTCAGTCGGTCGCCGACGATCGTGGAGCCCTCGTGGTATATGCCGAGCGCGGGCGGGCGGCGCGGGGCACCTATGAGCCGCTGCAGGCGCCATGCGTGGCGTGAGTACGGCGTTTGTCGCGTCAGTGCGCGGTAACGGTTCAGCGTGTAGCTGACCGGAGGACCGGTCGTACTCACTCGTCCCGCTCGTCGAGCGCACGCACCGCGGAACAGTCGACGGAACGAGGACGTGGCACCTGTGATTCAACGGCGGCCACGACCCTGGGATCGTGGCGCCTCTTCGCCAGGCACCAGTAGTGCGCGAACTCGTCCGGCCGGATCCCCGCGCCCACGTCGACGAGCACTGACATCACTTCGGTCCGCCTCTTCATGATCGCGGCCTCCATCGGCGTCAGGGTCAACTCGCCGTCGCCGATGATCCCCGCGCGCACGCGGGCCAGCGCGCGCGGATCGCCCCCGCGGCGGATCAGCCGCACGATTTCGGCCCTGTCCCGTAGTGCTGCCGCTTCGGCAAGCGTCAGCTGCTGATCGCGCGCAAAGGGGACCAGCCCGGCGGCGGACAAGCCCGCGAGCACGACAATCCCGCACGCCAGCAGCACGCCGGGTAGTCCCAGGGCCAGCACCAGCCAACGCTCCGCGCCGGCGCGGGTCGGCGCGTTCAGCGAATCCACCGCGGCACCCATTGGGGGAAGAAGAACGGATTGGTCACCGACCGGTTCAAGGCATCCTCACGAAGATACGCGACGAGGCGCGTCCCCGCCGGCGTGGACGGGCTCGCGTGCTGCAACTCAAGCCATCGCTCCACGTTTACCCAATCGTTGCGGACGCGGAACGCCATCAGCCGCATGTTGTAGTGGAGGCCGGCGGAGCGCAGCGCCCATCCGACCGCCACCACCAGGATCACCAGCGCCAGCACGGCCCGCAATCGCCGCGAACGGAAAGGCACCCGGTGCACGAGGTCGCGGGTCGCGACGTACGCGGCGAGCGCATAGAATATCCCTGCGACGCTCATGATTTCATCCTTGGTGTAGCCGAAGCTGATAAGCGCGTTCGCGCCGATCACGGCGACGGTCACCAGCACGATCTGATCTGGCCACTCGAAGCGCCGGCGCCTCCAGTCGCGCCAGCGACGGGTCGCATACAACACTATCAGCGCTGTTGTCGCCAGCGAGGTCACCACGTTGAGGGCGGTCCCTTCGAAAAGAGTGTGTCTGTCCCGCAGCTCCTGCGCGATCGTCCACCGCCCGGCACGCGGCTCGGACGCGAGAACCGAGAGACCAGACGATGCCACGTTGTAGGCGTAGAACACATGCGGACGGCTGCCGAACTTAGCGATGAGCTCCTCGGGCTTCAGCCGTTCCGTGCCGAACGTGCTGGATCGCTCGGCGAGGCTGGGAGCGCCGGTGTCGAGCACCCCGAACCGCAGGACAAAGTAACCAGCGACCAGAAGCGTCATCACGACAACGGCACGGCGCGAGATGCCGCGCAGGCCGGTCAGCCAGGCGACCACCGCCACGACCCAGACGAGAAGACCCGACTCCAGTGTCAGCGCGGCCACGAGCAGCAGCAGGCAAGCGCCGAGATCGGACCACCAGCCGCCGCGCGATTGCGCCAGCGCAAGTGCTCCCAGGCAGAAGACGCCGATCTCGAGGAAGTGATTGATCGGGTACGCCTCCCACACCGTGCCGACAAACGTATGGATGCCCGTGAACACGGTCAGTGCAAACGTCGCGGCGAAGAAGTCGGCGCGCGTTCGCACGCGCAGCACGAAGACGAACAGCGCGAAGGCCGCCAGCGCTAATACGACGTGAAACCCCTTGAAGACGGCGAAATAGTGCCGGCCGCGCGCTGCCTCGTACAGGATTTGGATCTGTCCAATGCGGAACGGCCGGAGGT
>DASXTV010000067.1:0-1674 GCA_036505175.1 Gemmatimonadales bacterium | reverse complement strand
CAGCAGGTCGCGGAACGCGTCCGCGCGCTCGAGCGCATCGGGATCGACCTCCTGTTGCTGCAGTGCAGTCCGCAGCGCGAGGAGATGGATCGGTTCGCGTCCGAGGTGTTCCCGCTCGTGCAGGCGTAGTGCTCGGACCTGCCGGTCCTGCGCTCTGCTGCTACGCAGTAAGATCGGCGCCGGACAACACGGGTCGATGGGGAGGAACACATGCGTCGTTTGCTGATTTCACTCGTCGCAGCTCTCATGCTTACGTCCGCGCAACCGGTGCTCGCCGCGCAACCCGAACAAGGAGTCGTTCGGGACTTCGCGAATCTCGCCACAGCTGACTGCCACAACCCCGAAGGTATTGCCGTATCGCCGACGGGCACGCTCTACGCGGCCGGACTATCGGGAAAGATCTGCGTCGTGACGCAGGGGCAAGTGACCCGCGTCATCCCCGTGCCGCCGGGGCCAGCCGGCGTCACCAATTTGCTCGGTGAGCTGTTCGAGCCGAGCCAGGGGCTTTTCGTCGTGGACATTGCGGACTTCGGGGTGACGGGGTCCGGCCGGCTCCTCCTCGTGGACCCGGACAGCGGCCTGGCCACAACGCTGGCCGACGGGTTCCTGGCGCCGAACGCGATCGCGCAGAACAGACATCGAACGCTCTTCGTCTCGGACTCGTTCGCCGGCGCGATCTTCACAGTCGAGCCGACCGGCGGGGGGAAGAAGCTCTGGAAAGCGGACCCCAAGCTCAGCACGAAGGGGTCCCCGCCGTTCGGCGCGAACGGCCTGGCGTTCGACCGCACGGAGGGTTTCCTCTATGTGGCGAACACCGGCGACAGCACGATCCTCCGGATCCCGGTGAACGCCGACGGCACCGCGGGCGACGTAGCGGTCTTTGCTAAAGGCGCGACCGCAGCGGACCCGCAGCTTCTCCACGGCGCGGACGGGATCCTCTTCGACGTCACGGGCCAGCTCTGGGTGTGCGCGAACCAGGCGAGCGAGATCCAGGTGCTCTCACCGAGCGGGGCGCTCGTCGCCCGGTTCGGTCACAACAGCGGGGACGATGCGATGGTTTTCCCAGCCAGTCTGGTCTTCCACGAGCGCGCGCTCTACGTGACGAATCTCTACTTCGGCTCTTTCGGCGGCAAGCTGTCGGTGCTGGGAGTTCCGTTCCCGGGCGCGCCGCTCAGGCCATAGCGTGACGGTGGGAGCGGCGACACGCCGCCCCCACCGATCCTCTAACGTTCCCGGCGCAGGTAGTCGAGGATCTCCGCCATCACGCGGCAGTCGACCTCGTTGTAAGCGGCGATCTCGCGCATCACCGGCGACTCTTTGAGGCTGCATCCGCGTGCGCGCGAATCGGCGGCCGCCGACCACGCCCCAGCCATCGCGCCCGCGCCGTCGGCGAGCCCCTCGCCCCACTCTGTGCTGATGAGCCCGTGCCCGCGCATCGCCCGCGCGATCGACTTAAGCCCGAACGAAAAGGCGCCCTTCACCACGACGGGCTCCGCGCGGAAGACTCGGCCGAGGAGGTCGTACCACTGCAGAGGCGGCCACTCGCGGTCGGGATGGCGGGAGCGCGCCGACTCATACGCGCGCTCGAAGTTCGACTCCTCGGCCAGCGACCAGTGGACGAGGCGCACGTCGCTCGCCGACGCCTGGCCCGCCTCGGCCGCCAGCGAGGCAAGA
>DASXTV010000066.1:0-3209 GCA_036505175.1 Gemmatimonadales bacterium | reverse complement strand
CGGGATTGCCGAGACGACGAGCAAATAAATCAGCAGCATGACGTACTTCTTCGCGAAACGATCCGCGAGCCACCCGGCGCCCAGGCGGCCGACGAGGCTCGAGGCCAGGACGAGCGATGCGATCTGCGCCGCCCCGGCCTGTGAATAGCCGTGGTCGAGGCTCAGGAACAGCTTCAGGTGCTGGTTCGTGCCTCCCACCGCGGCGATCGAGCACATGCTGCCGATGAGGAGCAGATAAAAGGCAGGGCGGTGGAGGACGGGGCCGATAGAACCGGGGCTCGGGGCTTGGGGCTCGGGCCTCGGGGTGCCGGCGGACGCATCGGGCGACTCCCTAACGAACAACGCCAGGGGGAGGGCGACGACAACGATCAACGCGCCGAGCACCTGCAGGGCGCCTTGCCAGCCGACCGCGCGCGTTAGCCACACGGCGAGGAACGGCACCAGCGCACCGCCGAGGCCGATCCCCAGGTACGCGAACCCCATGGCGCGGCCGCGGGCCGCAGTGAACCAGCGCGACAGCAGGACCTGGTTCGGGAGCGGGCCGCCGCAGACGTTGCCGAGCGCGTTGAAGAGATAGAAGAGATAGAAGCCGGCGAGCGTGTGGATCATGCCGAGTCCGGCGAGCGCGATGCCCGCCATGAGAATTCCGGCGATCATCAGGCGGCGCGGGCCGAAGCGGTCCACCATCCACCCGGCCAGAAAACCGAACAGCGGTCCTACCAGGAGCTTGCTGAGCGCGTTGCCGGAGGTGACCTGGGCGCGCGACCAGCCGAAGTCGCGCACCATGAAATCGTAAAAGAAAGGCAGGCCGTAGAGCGCGAGCCCGACGATCGCGAACAGCGCCAGGAACGATGTCGCGGCGGCCTGCGCCTGCGCGCGCCGCACGCTCACAGATTGTGGCGCTTCAGCTCGTTCACCGCGTGGTCCACAGCACGCGCCGTGAGGGCCATGTAGGTGAGCGAGGGATTCACACACGACGAGCTCGCCATGCAGGCGCCGTCCGAAACGAAGAGATTCGGCACGTCGTGCGCCTGGTTATGCGCATTGAGGACGGAGGTCTTGGGGTCGCGGCCCATGCGCGCGGTGCCCATCTCGTGCACGCTGAAGCCGGGTGGTCCGTCCTCGTCGTACGTCTCCACCTCGCGGCACCCGGCGCGCTCGAGCATCTCCGCCGCCTGCGTCTTGACGTCCGCGCGAATGGCCCGCTCGTTGTCGCTCCACGCGCAATGGATGCGGAGCAGCGGCATCCCCCACTGATCCGTCCGCACCGGGTCCAAGTCCACGTAGTTCTCGTGGCGCGGCAGGCACTCACCGTATCCCTGCAAGCTGATCTGCCATGGTCCCGGGTCGCGCAGCCGCTGCTTCAACTCGACGCCGAGCCCCGGCTCGTCAGCGCCACGCGCCCAGCCTTCTCGGCTCGCCCCCGCCTGGATCCCGTACCCGCGTACAAACCCGACCTTCGCCTCGCCGGGCCTGCCCAGATTCCGGAAACGCGGGATGTATGTCCCCGTCGGGCGCCGGCCGTAGACGTACTTGTCTTCGAGGCCCGGCACGATGCCGCGCGCGCCCGCCTTGGAGATGTGGTCCATCAGATTGTGGCCGACCTCGCCGCTCGCGTTGGCGAGCCCCGTGGGAAAGCGCGCGCTCTTCGAGTTGAGCAGAATTTGCGCGGTGCCGAGCGTCGAGGCGCAGAGAAACACGATCCCGCCGAAATACTCGCGCGTCGCTTTGGTGTTCGCATCGATCACGCGCACGCCTGCCGCCCGGTCCCGCCGCTCGTCGTAGATGACGCTGTGGACGATTGCATCGGTGACGACGGTGAGGCGCCCCGTCTTTCGCGCTGCCGGGAGCGTCGCCGAGAGGCTCGAGAAGTAGCCGCTGAAACTGCAGCCGCGCGCGCACTGATTGCGGGCCTGGCAGGGACCGCGGCCGTTGTGCGCGCGGGTTAGGTTCGCGACGCGGGTCATGGTCATGCGGCGTCCGGGGAAGTCGCGCTCGATGCCCCGCTGCACCACCTTTTCCGCGCAATTCATCTCCCAGGCCGGCAGGAGCTCGCCGTCGGGCAGGTGCGGCAGGCCGAGCCGCTCGCCGCTCACGCCGATGAAGCGCTCCACGTGCGTGTACCAGGGCGCGAGATCGGCGTACCGGATCGGCCAGTCGACGCCGTGCCCCGCCCCGTCGCGCAGGTTGGCCTCGAAATCGAGATCGCTCCAGCGCCACGACGCCCGGCCCCAAATGAGGCTGCGCCCGCCGAGCTGGTAGCCGCGGATCCACCGAAACGGCTTGTCCTCGGGCGTCACATAGGGGTGCTCCCGGTCGCTCACGAAGAAATGCCGTGTCGCCTCGCTGAAGGCGTAGTTCTTACTCTGGATGGGATAGTCGCGCTCGTACAGATCCGGCTCGCCGCGACCGCGGTGGGTGAGCTGCCACGGCTGCAGCCACTCGGTGATGTAGTCCTTGCCGTGCTCCACGTGCCGGCCGCGCTCGATCACGAGGGTGCGCAGCCCTTTCTCGCACAGCTCCTTGGCGGCCCAGCCGCCGGTGATGCCGGAGCCGACGACGATAGCGTCGTACGCGTCCTTCACACCGCCCACGTGCGCCCGACTTGGGTGAGGGGAACGCAGCCCTCGAAGCGGCCCGGAACCGCGACGTGTCGCAGCTCGCGCGTGGCACCAATTTCGGATGTGTAGTACCCCACGAGTGTCAGCTCTTTCAGCGCGCGGAACGCGGGGTCGGCCGAGCGGTCCAGAGTTTCGAGCAGCGCCAGCTGCTCTGCCGCCGGGCATTCCAGGAACGTGCGACCGTGGGTCGAGCGGGCGCGGCGGTCCACGTCCGCAAGGCCGGCTACGAACCGCTGCCGCTCTTCGGCCGCATACGCCTCTGCGAGCATCGCATCGATGAACCGGTGCACGCCGACCGCGCGGGCGCCGGGCGTGTCTGTCTCCGGCAGAATGCGCTCGGCGATGGTGGCGACCAGATCCGCCTGGTCCGGCGTGAGCGCACGGGGCTGCCACGCCCCGGCTGGGGCGCGACGCGCCTCGCACCCGGCGAGCACCCCCGCGACCATCGGCGCTGAGAGGACGCCGCCCAGCACGAGTGCAGCGCGCCGCAGCGCCTCGCGCCGGTCGATCGCGCTGGAGGAGGTGGGTGGCATATGAGCGTGGGCCGGTAAGGCGTCGGGCAAGAACTGAGCCTACGGCGCCGCGTCC
>DASXTV010000065.1:0-37824 GCA_036505175.1 Gemmatimonadales bacterium | reverse complement strand
AGGTGCTCCGGCTCAATTACGTCCAACGCGAGCAGGCTGGCGCGCCGAATGACGTTCCGCAGCTCCCGCACGTTCCCCGGCCAGTCGTAGCGCAACAGAACCTGAGCCGCGGCTTCCGAGATGCTGCAGCAGGGGCGGTCGAGCTCCGCGCCGGCTTCGGCGAGAAAACCATTAGCCAACTGGAGGATGTTGTCTCGCTCCCGGAGGGGCGGCAGCGTGATGACGAACTCATTGAGACGGTAGTAGACGTCCGCGCGGAACCGGCCCAGCCGCACCTCTTGCTCGAGCGGAACATTGGAAGCCGCGGTGATCCGCACGGCGACCGGAACCGCGCGCTTGCTGCCGAGCGGCTGCACCTGCCGTTGCTGCAACGCGCGCAACAGTTTCGCCTGCGTCGGCAGCGGCAGATTGACGATCTCATCGAGGAACAGCGTCCCGCCCCCGGCAAGCTGGAACTGCCCCTCCTTGCGCTCATGGGCGCCGGTGAACGCGCCCTTCTCGTAGCCGAACAGCTCCGACTCGATCAGGGTGTCCGGGATGGCGCCACAATCGACCGCGACAAATGGCTTGTCGCGCCGGGCACTCAGCTGATGGATCGCCCGAGCCACGAGCTCTTTGCCGGTGCCGGTCTCGCCCTGAACGAGGACCGTGAGCGGGGAGTCAGCCACTCGCTTGATTTGCTGGACCACCTGCTCCATTTGCCCGCCCGAGCCCTGCAGCAGGCTCAACGGGCTCTCGCTGACCTTGGTCGTCTGCCGTCGTGCGCGCGTACGCTCCTCGACGATGGCCTCCAGCTCACTGAGGTGATGCTCGAGCGCGATCTGCTGTTCCTTGACGCGGCGACGCGCCTCGCGCGTCTCCATTGCTCGGCGCAATGCGGCGATGAAGTAATCCCGGTCGATCGGCTTCGGGATGAAGTCGCACGCCCCGCCGCGGAGAGCGCCCATCACCAGGTCGTTCTCGCCGTACGCGGTGATCATCAGGGTGGGCGTGTCGGGCCGGCGCGTCCGGATCTCGGCCAACAGCTCCAGGCCGTTCATCCCCGGCATCTTGATGTCCGCGACGATCGCGTCGTAGTCCCGCGCGGCGATCCGGTCGAGCGCCGCCGCTGCGCAGTCGGCCGTGTCCACGGTCACCCCGCCGAGCTGCAGGTGGACGGCCTGGGGCAACGCCTCAAGCAGGACCAGGTCGTCATCCACGATGAGCACACCGCCCTGGCTCATGACTCCGCCCTCCCGGGCACCGCGCGCGTCTCGCGCTCCAACTTCTGCACGATCCGCTCCAGTTCCTCGGCGCAGCCCGCGAGCGCCACCTGCCGGTCCTTCACTCTGCGCTTCAGTACGTGTGCTCGAATGGCGCGGTATAGCGCCGCCACGAAGTAATCCCGGTCGATGGGCTTCTGAATGAAGTCGCACGCCCCGCCGCGGAGCGCGTGAACTACCAGCTCGTTCTCGCCGTGTCCGGTGATGATCAGGGTGGGCGTGTCGGGCCGGCGCGTCCGGATCTCGGCCAAGAGCGCCAGACCGTCCATCCCCGGCATCTTGATGTCGGTGACGATCGCGTCGTAGTCCCGGACGGCGATCCGCTCGAGCGCCGCCGCCGCGGAGTCGGCCGTCTCCACCGTCACTCCGCCCATCCGCAGCCGCAGCGCCTGGGGCAGCGCCTGCAGCAGGGCCGCGTCGTCGTCGACGATGAGGACGCTCAGCGGCGTCATCATGGCGCGAGGGGCAGGTGAATGAGGAACGTGGCGCCTTCGCCGGGCGGGCTCATGACCGAAATCGTGCCGCCGTGCTCGTTGATGATCCCGTAGGTGATGGAGAGGCCCAGACCCGTGCCCTTGCCGACCTCTTTCGTGGTGAAGAACGGATCGAAGATCCGCCGCTCCAGCCCGGGCGGAATCCCGTGCCCGCTATCGGCCAAGGTGACGTCCACAGCCCCGCCGCCCGCCGCAGCCGCAATGCGAATCTGCTTGCGTGGGGACTGGGCTACCGCGTCACGCGCGTTGGTCAACAGGTTGATGAAGACCTGCTCCAGCTGAATCGCATTCCCCACGACTACCGGCTCTTCCGGACCCAGGTCGACCGTGACCTCGATCTCGCGCAGCCGCAGCTGTTCCCGCATGAGGGAAAGCGCTCGCTCGATCACCTCGCGCAGCGAGATCGGCTCGCGGCTGACCGGGGCCGCCCGCCCGAAGGTGCGCAGGTGCGAGATGATCTCCGTGGCCTTACTGACCTGCTGCATGGCGTGGCGCAGCTCGCCCACGATCTGCCCCTTTTCCGTCACCGCGAGCTCGATCAAGTCGACGGCATTGCCCACGAACAAGCCGATGTTGTTGAGAGGATTGTTGAGCTCATGGGCCACGCCGGTGGTGAGCTCGCCGAGCGTGGCGAGTTTTCCCGCCTGCACGAGCTGCTCTTGTTTGTCGCGCAGCTCCTGTTCGCGCCGCTGCATCTCGCCCGTCGTCTCCCGCAGGTCCCCCATGATGTGGATCATGGCCTTGCGGCTGGCCTCGAGACGCCGCTTGTCCTGGTGCGAGTCCTGCAGGATGTGCAGCACGGCCCGCCGCGAGTTGTCGAGCCGCTCCGTCTGGCGGGCCAGGCGTCGGCGATCGCGCTCGTAGTCGGCCAGGATGTGCAGCATAGCCTTCCGCTGGTTGGCGAGGCGCTTGTTGGACTCGTTCAGGTCGCCCATGATGTGGAGCATCGCGCGGCGCTGCTCGTCGCGCTTGCGCAGCCGCCGCTCCAGCGTCGCGATTTGCGCACGGAGTCGACCTTCGGCCCCCGGAGCCGCACTGGGATCCTCGATCATCGTGGCGGGCATCACCATCAGGCACTCCCGGACCTCAGCCCCCCGCCGTGTTTCTGGACGTTCTCCAGCTCCTTCTCGAGGGCGATCATCTTCAGCTCGCGGCCGACGACCACTTCCTCGAACTTCTCGAGATCCAGGATCTTCTCCTGCAGCTCGATCTTGGACTTCTCCAGATCGCGCACCACCTTCTCGTACTCCCGCATGTCGCGCAAAATTCCGATGGCGCCGATCACCTTTCCATCCGGGTCGCGCAGGGCGGAAGCGTTGAGCGTCGTGGGGATCACCTCGCCACTCGCGCTCCGCGGGTTGAGGCGGGCGTTGCGGGTGACGCCCCGCGCCACGACCTCGCGCAGCGCGGCCGTGAACTCGCGCGTCTCCTCCGGGCTGATGAAGCGCGACAGCGACTGCTCGAGCAGCTCGTCTTGGCGGAATCCGAGCAGCTGCGAAACCGCGTCGTTGGCCTGCAGGATCTTGCCTTCGAGATCGGCGACGAAGACCGGGTCGGGTGCGTTCTTGATCAGGCTCTCGGCGTAGGCCCGGGCCTTATCCAGCTCCCGCATATCGCGCAGGATGCCGATCACGCCGATCGCGCGACCGTCCGGGGCGCGCAGCGCGGAGGCGTTCAAGCTCGTGGGGATGACCTCACCGCTCGCACTGCGAGGGTTCAGCACCACGTTCCGCATGACGCCCCGTTCGACCACTTCGCGCAGCGCTGCCGTGAATTCCCGAGTTTCCTCGGGGCTGATGAAGCGCGAGAGCGACTGCTCGAGCACCTCGTCCTGGCGGAACCCGAGCAGCTGGGAAACCGCATCGTTCGCCTGCAGGATCTTGCCTTCGAGGTCGGACACGAACACCGGGTCCGGGGCGTTCGCGATGATGATGTCGGCCTGGAGCGAGCCGCGCGACTTGACACCCCTGCCCTCGCCGTCGAGCGTGCCCCGTTGGGTCCGGAGTTCCGCTTGTCGAGCCATTGCGCCCCCTGGACGAATCGCTCGGGAGAGTGTGCCGCGCCCACGCAGCACCGTCAAGGGTACCGTGGCTGCGCCTAGCTAGATTCAACCCGATCACCACCGAGAACTATTATGGGGTTGAGTTCGTGACTGTCCGCGTCCGCTTCGCTCCGTCTCCGACTGGCTACCTCCACGTCGGCGGCGCGCGCACCGCCCTGTTCAACTGGCTCTTCGCTCGGCGCGAGGGCGGGAAGTTTTTGTTGCGCATCGAAGACACCGACAAAGCCCGTTCCACCGCCGAACACACCCAGGTCATCCTGGATGGGCTCCAATGGCTCGGCCTCGATTGGGACGAGCCGCCGATCTTCCAGGGCGCACGCCTGACCCGGCACCAGCAGGTCGCCGATCAGCTGCTCAAAGAGGGTAAAGCCTACATGGAGGAGGACGCGATTCGGCTGCGCGTCCCCGCCGCCGAGCTGTCGTGGGAGGACGCGGTGCACGGCCGGATCAGCTTCAAGGGTGAGGACATCCGGGACTTCGTGATCCTGCGCTCGGACCGCTCGCCGCTGTACAACTTCGCCGTCGTCGTAGACGACATCGACATGCACATCACGCACGTGCTGCGCGGCGACGATCATATCTCGAACACGCCCAAGCAACTCGCTGTATATCGGGCACTTGACGCCACGACCCCCGTGTTTGGACACGTGCCGATGATTCACGGACCTGACGGGAAGAAGCTCTCCAAACGGCACGGCGCCACCGCTGTCGGAGACTACCAACACCTAGGTATTCTCCCAGAGGCGATGCGCAATTTTCTTGCGCTACTTGGGTGGAGCCCGGGCGGCGATCGCGAGATCATGAGCAAACAGGAGCTGCGAAACCTCTTTTCGCTCGACGGGATTCTCAAAAAGCCGTCCGTATTTGATACGACGAAGCTCGAGTGGATGAATGGGCAGTACCTGACGGCAAAGTCCGCCGACGAGCTGCTGCCGCTGGTGGAACCAGAGCTGGCAAAGCTGGGTCTCAATGGCGATACTGCGGCGGTGCGGAACGCGATTACCGCCGTGAAGACCCGCTCGCGTACGACGCTCGATGTCGCGCGGCAGGTGGCGGTGCGGCTCGACGGGAAATTCGTGACGCTCGATGAGAAGGCGCAGAAAGAAATCGCCAAAGACAAGCACGGCTATCAGGCATCGCTCGCCGCGAGCGTGACAGCCTTGAAGAACACGCCGGACTGGACGTCGGAGAGTCTCGAGAAGGTGCTACGCGGTCTGGCTGAGCAGCGCAACGTGGCGGCGGGAAAAATTTTTCAGCCGATCCGCATCGCGCTGACCGGAGGAACGGTGTCAGAACCTGTGAACGAGCTGCTGTCGGTCGTCGGCAAAGAGGCGGCACTGCGCCGCCTCGAGGCTGCGTCACGCTCATGAGGAGGCTCGATTGCGTCTGCCTGGTCGGATCGCAGTGTTCGTCGCCTGCGCCCTATTCGCATCAGTCGGAGTCGTTGATGTAGCCTCGTGCCAATCCGTGCTCGATCGGCCACCCAATCTTTCCGGTGGCTGGCTGGGTGCGCCTGGCACGCTGCAGTTCAACTTCGTGCACCGATTCGGAGTGGGTGACGCCCCACTCCGCAAAGTCACGAATTCGCCGACGTTCCTCCTCAGTTATCAGCTTCCCCTCCCGCTCCTGATTGGTTTCAACTACGCAACTTCGTCCGACGTCGCCGCCGCCTTTCCCAACGAGTGGGAAGTGTTCGCGCGCTACGGCCGCTCGGGCGTCGGGCTGCAGGCCGGCTACAACCAAGCCGCGGGGAGCGTCGACGCCGAGCTCACCGGCGCTCGATCGGTGGGCCGTTTGCGGCTGATGGCCGTCGGTAGATTGCTTTCCAACGGCTATCACAGCGACACGACGCGCTATGCCGTGGGTGGCGGCGCGACGTTGCGACTGAGCCGGTGGTTCGCGCTCGCGGGCGACGTCACGTCGCTGCTCGACAAGCGCCCCAGTGAAGAGACCGCCTGGGGCGCGGGGTTGCAGATCGCGATTCCCTACTCGCCGCACACGCTCTCCCTACAAGTCACGAATACGAACACCGCCACGCTGCAGGGGGCATCGCGCGGCATCGACCGGGTGCGGGGCGGGTTTGAGTTCACGATTCCCTTTACGCTCAGCCGGTACTTTGGGCGGCGAGGAACGACGGCGGCGAAAACACCGGCGGCGAATGAGACGGCGGCGAGGGGCGGCGAGGGGGCGGCAAAGGCTGAGATGCGTACGATGACGTTCTCTCCAAAGCGCCTGGAGATCGGGACTGGCACGACAGTCACATGGACAAACAACGACCAGCTCGTCCATACCATCTCGGCCGACGATGGATCGTGGGATTCGGGACCGATCGAGCCGGGCAAGACGTGGACGCACACGTTCACCCAGCCGGGTGAGTACTCCTTCCACTGCACGCCGCATCCGTTCATGAAAGCTGTCATCGTCGTGAGGCAGCCATGAAACGGCTCTTCGTTGGAGTACTCGCCCTGGCAGGCGTTGCGGTCGTGGCGTGCTTCTCGGAGCGCGGCTCCGGTCCGGGCGTCACCGGCGCGGCCGAGTGCCGCGTCCCCGTGACGGTCATCGACTCGATGCATTACATCGTCGCGATCCGGGATTTCGGCTTCCACCCCGCTACGCTCACGGTGCCCGTCGGCGCCACGGTCACCTGGGTCAACTGTGAGGATGTCGGCCAGGAGCCGCACACCACGACATCCGACACGACCGGTATCTGGAGCTCCGCGGACTTAAACCCAGGAAACCGTTTTTCTCACACCTTCGCGACCCCGGGGCTATTTCCCTACCACTGTATCCCACACGAGTCTTTCATGCGTGGGGAAATCGTCGTCCAATAACCTTAGTCGTCTGAGAGGAGGGCCGAGTCCGTTCGCCAGGCTTTGTGCGGTTTCACCTGCAATTAGCTGTCTAAGGAGGATTTGGTATGCGTGTATCGCGAGGATTCGCCATTTTTGCTGCAGCAGGACTCGTTGGCCTGGGATGCGACGACAACAACGGTGTGACGATCCCGTCTGGGCTGGAGATCTACACAGCTCAGTTGAACGGCGCCAATGAGGCACCGACGCCGGTGACGACGACGGCAACGGGTCACGCCGTAGTCACGATTCTTGGCAACACAGTGACATGGAAAGTCGATGTCGATGCGCCGATCGACAGTCTCATCGCCGGACACATTCATCGCCACGCGGCGGATTCGGTGGCAGGCAATGTCCGCGTGGATTTCAATCTTGGCCAGAGGGTCTGGTCAGCGGGTCCGACGGGGCCGGGCATCACGGGAACCGCCGCCCAGGGCTCGACGACGCTGGTGGCGCCTGACGATTCCGTCCTGGCGGTTATCCGGGCTGGTCGGAGCTACGTGAACCTCCATACGAGGGCGCATACGGGCGGAGAGATTCGCGGGACGCTGGTGAGAGTGCAGTAATGCTTTCGTAGGGGCGCAGCATGCTGCGCCCCTACACCCTCTACTGTCGCGCGCCGTCGTTTCGAACAACCCGTCCCGATTTCATCACGAAGCTGACGCGCCGCAGCGCCGTGATGTCGGCCAGCGGATCACCGTCAACCGCGATGATGTCGGCAGCCAGGCCGGGCGCGATCCCGCCGATCTCGTTGGCGAGTCCCATCGCTTCCGCGTTCAGCGACGTGGCCGCCTGAATCGCGTGCAGCGGCGCTTCGCCCGACTTCTGCACGCGACACACTAGATCTTCGGCGTTGTGGCCGTCCGCGCCCGCCACGGCATCGGTGCCGTAGACCACCTTCAGCCCGGGCGTCGCGAGCGCCATGCGAATGTCCGCCGCCGCGAGCGGCAACGCGCGCTCCATCGCCGCGAAGCCGGAGTCGGTGTAATTGCCGATTCCCAAATAACGGGCGCGGTTGTCGAGATAGTTGCGGAACACCAGCGCGCACTGCGGATCGAAGTACGTCCCGCGCTCGGCCATCAGCCAGAGGACGTCCTGCGTCACGAAGATGCCGTGCTCCACCTGCGTGCATCCCGCGAGTGTCGCGGCACGTACCGCCGCCGCGCTGTGCGCGTGAACCAGCGTGCGCAGGCCCAGGCCCCTAGCCTCGTCGCACACCGCCACGAGCTGCGAGTCGGACATCGTCTGCTGCCCGCCCTCCCGGATACTCGCCGAGGCGAACAGCTTGATGACGTCGGCGCCCTGAGCCTTGCGTTGCCGGACCAGCGCGCGCAGCGAGTCGGGGCCGATGCGCGGGTCAGTCAGTGGATCGAGCGACGTGAGAATTCGCGGGCCCGGCAACCCCTGGGTGAGGATCCAGTCGCGCAGGTCGGCGTCGCTGCGCGATCCCACGCTCTGAATCGTCGTGAACCCCGCCATGAGCGTCGCATAGGCGTTGGCCGCCGCCGCGAGCATCGACTGCGCCGGCGTGTCGCCGTCGTTGCTGGTGTGCAGCCGGTTTTGGCGGTTGAAGTACCAGACGGGATGGGTGTGGGCGTCGATCAGCCCCGGCAGGACGGTGCGGTCGCCCAGGTCCACGACGCGCTCGCCGGCCCGCAGCGGCCCGCGCGGCGCGATCCGCGCGATGCGGTTCCCCACGACGAAGATGTCGACGTTGTGCTGCACCCCACCGCGGCCATCGAGCACCGTCGCAGCTCGGAGGACGATCGGTTGTAGGGGCGCAGCATGCTGCGCCCCTACCTTTCCCGTCGTGGTGTCCTGATGAACGAGACCACCCAACACCACGAGAGCGACGAGGATCAATTCGCGCCCGTCGCCGCCTGCCGCGCGAACTGCGCCGCCGGCCGGCGGCCCAATCGGTACAGCAGCAACGCCGCCCGCTCGGTCTGCATCGTGAGCGTCTTGAGATCCACGCGCTCGCCGGGGGCGTGTGACCCCGAACCCAAGGCGCCCAGTCCGTCGAGTCCATCGATCAGCGGTGCGACGAACGAAATGTCGCCGGCACCGCGGCGTCCGGGATCGAGCGGGGCTACGGGGCCGAAGCCCAGGGCCCGGCTCGCGGAATCGTAGACCGCGAGCAGCCGCGCGTTGCCCGGGGTGGGCGACATCGCGGGATACTCGTCCCGGAACATGATGGTCGCATCGGTCCCCGGGAGGTGCTGGGCGACAATGGCCCGCATGCGCTCCCGCGTGCGCTGCAGCTGCTCGTCAGAAATGAACCGCAGATCGCCGTGCGCGACCGCGCTGGACGGCACGATGTTGAGCTTGCTCGCCGCCGTGCCACTGATCGCCACCGTGTCGTACGTGACGTCGGTTCCACCCACGATGATCGCCGAGTTGAACGTGAGGTACTGCTCGCCGCCGAGCTGCGTGCGGAAGGCGTCGAGGATCCGCGCCACCTCGTAAATCGCCCCATACCCCGCTGCATCGCCGAACACGCCCGCAGAATGCGCCTGGCGCCCGCTCGCAGTCACCCGCCAGCCGCTGGCACCGCGCCGGGCGACCGTCGCGTCGGCACGGTTGCCGGCCTCGAACGCGAGCGCGATATCGCTGTGCTGCGCCGCCTCGATCAGCGCACGGCGCGCCTGCTCGAGCGGCTCGCCGGGATGTTCCTCGTCGCCGGTGAAGACGATCGCGATGTTCAGGTCGCGGAGCGCGCCCGCGGCCTGCAGCGCCTTGAGGGCGTACAGAATTACGACGTCCCCGCCCTTCATGTCGGCAGCGCCGATGCCGCGCGCGCTCGAGTCCTCGCGCACGAAATTGGCCCCTGCCGGCTCGACCACCGTGTCGAGATGGCCGATGAGCAGTATCCGCACGGCCCCCGCCTTGCCCCTGTGCTCGGCGACGAGATGGCCGGCGCGACCGACCGCGTCCGGCACGGCCACCCAGCTCGTCTGGAAGCCAAGCGAATCGAGCGAGGCACGGAAGACGGCGCCGACTTTGCGCACGCCATCGAGATTCAGCGTGCTGCTCGGAATGTCGACGACGCGCTGGAGGTAGTCGATTTGCTGCTCACGCGCGGCGGTGATGCTCGCGCGCAGGCGTTGTTCAGTACGGTCCAGGGACTGCGCCCTGAGCCCGGTGACGAGGGTCAGGATCGGAACAGTGGCGAGGAGTCGGACGGTGTTCATGAGAGTCGAAAATGCCACGCGCTTCGCGGTCTTCGCAACATTTTTCTCGTAGCCCCCCGCGGAGGCAAGCGTTTGTATTGAAATGGCTTGGCTGTCGGCAGGGGAGTTCGGCGCTTGACGGGACGGTTGGAGATTCCCATAGATGGTACGGCAGGGCAAGCGCGCCCCACCCTGCGGAGGATCTGACAATGTCCGGGCTCGAGCAATGGGCGCGCATCAAACCTGACCTGAACTACCGCCTGCGCCGCGGCGCGTGGTATCGGGTGCTTCGATCCAATCTCACCGACGCCGTCGTGGAAGTAGAACACCGCGATGTCACCGTCCCGCTGGCAGCGCTGCAAGTCGAGTCCGCTCGACCTGACCGGTGGACCGTCGTCTCGCTGCCTCGCGACGCAGTCGATATCCCGTTCAGCTGGGGATCGCGCTACGGGGTGTGCCCCGGGTGCAGCGCCCGCGCGCCACTAGTCGAACATGTCGCGACGATGCGCTGTGAAGCGTGCGGCGGAGAGTTCACGGTGGGCTGGTCGCAGCGCTACTTCGCCTAAGGAACCGCTTTGACCGTATCCTGCGCCCGGCGCCGTTCGTCGGCGTCACGCTCGGCCTGTTTGCGCTCGCGCAGCTCGCGCACGTAGCGGCGGAATTGCGCCAGCGACTGCGCGCGGTTCGCAGCTTGCAGGATGTCGGCGCGCATGTCGGCGAGCTGTCGCGTTCGCATGTCTTCGTCGAAATTGCCGCCCCCCTTGAACAGATAGCCCAGCCCGGCCAGCACCGTCGTGGGAATCTTGATGCCCGCGATATGGATGTACGCCGAATCAATGCCCCACTGCGGCTTGTCCGGCGTGCCGCCCAGCGTCCAGGACGCACGCCGGTGCTCCCGTTGCTCTTGATCCATGATCTGGTTCAACGTATCCACCATGGCCTTGAGCCGGTCTATCGCCGCGGTATGCCGCGCCACCGTATCGCCGTAGATCGCATCCGCCACGGCCGCCGGCAGTCCGGGCCTCGGGCTTACCCACAGCCGCCCGTCGCCAACCTGCGGTGCGGGTGCTACTCGACTCGCGTTCGGATCGTAGGCCGGGAGCGTCGTACCCGTATCCGGGGGCGAAGGGGCGGCGGGTGGCGGCGGAGGAGCCGCGGGCTCTGGCGGCGGCTCGCGACGAGTAGAAACGATCGTCGGACCCTTGGCCCGCATCTCCCGCGTGCCGGGGACGAACACCATCGTGTCGCCGTACTCGCGCGGCTCGAGCACCACGTACGTCGCCTTCCGCCACGGCGCCTGCCAGTTCACCGTAAAGAAGAGAATGACGGCGACGACGTGGATGGCTGCGGTAACGAGCCACGCACGTCCTACCGGCGGATTCCCTACCTGACGGTCAAACAGTGGCGAGCACCTTTCCCAACCGCTCGGTTGCTTCGATGAGTCTCGGAATCGGCACCGTTAAAGCAATCCGGAAAAACCCCTCGGCGCCAGCGCCAAACGCGCTGCCGGGCAGAGTGACGACGCCGACGTCCTCGAGCGCGCGCTTCTGGAACGCCGCCGACGCAAGCCCCTCGGGCAAGGGCACCCAGAGGTACAACGTGGCCCGCGGGGCGTCGATCTCGAATCCATTCGCGCGCAGCGCCGGCAGAATCGCGTCGCGCCGCTCCTTGAACTGCGCGGCGTATCCGGCCGCGATGCGCTCCGCCTGCTTCAGCACTTCGGCGCCGGCCGCCTGCACCGCGAGGAAGGCCCCAGTGTCCACGTAATTCTTGACGCGCGCCAGCGCCGCGATCCGGTCGGGACGGCCCACCGCCCAGCCGAGCCGCCATCCCGTCATGCAGAAGCTCTTGGACAATGAATGAAACTCGACCGCGACATCCATGGCGCCCGGGACTTCGAAAATCGAAGGAGCGACGTAGCCGTCGAACGTGATTTCGCAATACGGATTGTCATAGGCGAGCACGAGGTCGTGCTTCTTGCACGTGGCGATCGTGCGCTCCAGATACTCGCGCGGCGCCACGGCGGCCGTCGGATTATTCGGATAGTTCACGTACACGAGCTTGGCGCGCTTCAAGACATCCGTGGGAATCTCGTCGAGCTCGAGCAGAAAATCGGTGCGCGGCGTGAGGTCGTACAGATACGGCTCGGCATCCGCGAGCACGGTGCCGCCGTGGTACACGGCGTATCCCGGGACCGGCACAATCGCGACGTCGCCTGGATTCAGCACCGCCGTCGCGAGATGCGCGATCCCTTCTTTGGAGCCGAGCAGCGGATGCAGCTCTTTGAACGGATCGACGCTGACCGCAAAACGCCGCCGCATATATGCGGCAGCCGCTTCGCGGAACGCCGGGAGGCCCAGTTGAAATGCGTAGCGGCTCATGGCGGGATCTTGCAACGCGCGGGCGACAGCCTTCACGGCAACATCGGGTGGCGCAAAGTCCGCATCCCCTGCCCCGACGTCGATCACATCGACACCTTGCTCGATCAGCCGCCGCTTGATCGCGGGCAGCTCGGCCATCGGGTAGGTCGGCAGTAGTGCGACGCGCCTACTGAACCCCGTCACTCACGTCTCTCCTGTGTGTGTGGTCTCGAAGTCGCCGACCTTCTTCTCGAAATCGGTCAGCCCGCCACAGCGCGCGTCCAGCACCTCATACTCCGTACGGAATGAGTCCCTGAACCGTTGGTAGTCGGCGCGGCTGCCCCACCGGTCGATCGTCAGGTAGTGCGCCGCGCGGTGCGTCTCGCGCCGCAGCTCGGTCCCGGCGTATCCCGGCGCGCGCTGGAACAACCGTACCCAGTCGCCTTCCGGACCGTACAGCCGCTCGAACGCCCTGGCCTGCTCGGGCTTCACGTCGAAGGACCACACGACCCAGTACACTCCGGAAATCTAGCTCCAGGACACCGGCGTGCCGATGCTGTGCATCGCGAAAAATTCTTCCAGCTCCCGCCGCACATCCGGCCAGTTCCCGATCGCTTTGGAAGCCGGCGGCAACCCCTCCAGCATGGTCGCGCCATATCGCTTGGTGACGACGCGCCGATCCAACAGGACAACGGCGCCGACATCCGATTTGGTCCGAATCAGCCTTCCGAATCCCTGTTTCAACTTGAGCGCCGCAAGCGGAACGAGATAGTGGGTGAACCCGTCCACACCGGCCTCCGTGAGACGCTCCAGCCGCGCCGCGGTTAGCGGCTCACTCGGCACCTTGAACGGCAGTTTTGCGAGGATCAGCACCCGCAGCGCCCGGCCCGGCACGTCCACACCTTCCCAGAACGAATCGGTGCCGAGCAGGATCGCGGAGCCGGCGTCGCGGAACCGGCGCAGCAGTTGATCGCGCTGCGCTTCCCCCTGCACCAGCAACGGCCAGCGCGCGCTCACGTGCCCGCGGATCGCGTCGGCCGTACGCCGCAAGGCGCCGTGGCTCGTGAACAATCCAAAGATGCCGCCGTCGGACGCGTGCGCCAGCTCGAGCAGCACCCGCGCGACCGCGGCGCCGTGGCCCGCCTCGTCATCGCGCGGCTCGGGGATATCGGTCGGGATCCCAAAGACGCACTGCGCGCCGAAGTCGAAAGGCGACGGCAGGATCTCGCGCACCGTGACGCGCGAGGGCGGCAGCGAAAGACCGAGGCGCTCCTCGAGGAATGTGAACTCGCCGCCCGCGGCGAGGGTAGCGCTCGTGAGCACCACCGTCTCGACGCGGTCGAACAACGCCTCCTTCAGCACCGGCGCCAAATCGAGCGGGACGGCGGACAGCGTCAGGTTCGGCGTGCGGCGGCCACGGCGTTCCATCCATCGGACGGACGGTCCGACGGTCGGACGGTAGCCGACGGGCTGGAGCGTCGCCTTGAGTCCTTCCGCCGCTGCGTCGAGTCGCCGCACGACTCCCCGCAGCTCCCCGATGAGACGGGTGCGCATCTCGGCGGGATCGTCGATCGACAGCCGGTCGGCGATCGTCTCGACGCCGTCGCGCAGCTTGCTGAACGCGATGAGCAGGTTGTCGAGCGCGACGTCGAGCCCTTCGCGCCACACGCCGTCTGCGGCGAACGAGTCGGTGAACCGCAGCACCTGGTCGGCATCGAGCCGCCGTCCCAGCCGGCCGAACAACTCGTCGGCCCAGCGCCGCGCCGCCACCAACGCATCGAGGACGGTGCGCGTCAGCAAGTCGCGGCTCGCCGCTGCCAGGAGATCGTTGTGCGTGCCGAGCTCGGCGGCCAGCGTCGGCAGCAACCCTCGACCATTCCGCTCGAGACGGCCGAGCAGGCGCTGCACGCCGAGCATGCTGACCTGAGTGCCGAGATGCTGGGCGGCGACGTCCTCGAGATGATGGGCCTCATCGAGGACGAGCCGGCGGTACGGTGGGAGAACGGCGGCTTCCTGCCAGTTGTCCGATGCGATGCGCACCGCGAGGTCCGAGGCGAGCAGGTGGTGATTCACGACCACGACGTCCGCCTCGGCGGCACGGCGCCGCGCGGCGAAGACGAAGCAGCGATCGAAGTGCGGGCACTTGAGCCGCGTGCACAGATCCGACTCGGCCGCGACGGCATCCCACACGTCGCTGGACGGCTCTTCCACCAGATCGGACAGGCTGCCATCGGCCGTCCGCGCCGCCCACCCCGCGATGGATTCGAGCTCGGCCCCGCGCGCGTCGTCGAACAGCGATTCCTGTCCGGCGCGCGCCTGTTCCAGGCGCGAGAGGCAGAGATAGTTCCGCCAGCCCTTGAGCAACGCGAACGTCACGCCGCGCTCGCCCGTCGAGAAGGCGCGCGACAAGATCGGCAGGTCTTTCCCGACGAGCTGCTCCTGCAGGTTGATCGTGTTGGTCGAGACGATCGTGCGCTCGCCATTGAGACGCGCCCACTCGAGCGCCGGCACGAGATAGGCGAACGACTTGCCGACGCCGGTGCCCGCCTCGAGCAGCGCGATGCCGCCGTCGTTATAGGCGTCGGCGATGTACGCCGCCATATCGCGCTGACCGGGGCGATCTTCAAACGCGGTGTCGCCCAAGACCCGCGCCACGGGGCCTCGCTCGGTGAGCAGGTTGGCGATGTCGAGCGAATCGAGGCGTTGGACCGTGCGCGCCCGCGGGCATTCGACGACGACGTACAATGTCGTGACGTCGTTGTCGACGATCCCAAAGCCGACGCCCTCATCGTGCAGGCGCGCGGCGACGTGCAGATCGGCGCCCGAGGGCTCGAGGAAGCCGCTGGGATGGTTGTGGAGCAGCATCTCGCCGCGTTGCGCGGCGCCGGGGAGCGCGAGCACGGCGTCGATGGTGCCGCGCGCCACGACGCGCGCATCCGTCAGCGCGCCGTTCGGATCGGCGCGCACCACGAACGACACCTCGCGCCCGTGGGCCGCGGCGATCTCCTCCTGCAGCAGAGTGCGCGCCGCCGCCGTCAGGCGCTCGACGCTCACGTCTTGAGCTCGCGCTTCTTCGCGGCAGGGAACAGCACGTTATTCAGAATCAGCCGATAGCCCGGTGAGTGGGGATGCAGCGACAAGTCGGTCGGGGGATCGCCGATTTGATGCTGCGGGTCTTCGGGATCATGCCCGCCGAAGAAGGTCCAGGTCCCCTTTCCCAGGTCGCCGTGAACGTACTTCACCCACGGCGCGCCCTCTTCATCGGCGAGGATCGTGACGCCCGGCTTCAGTCGATTGCGCGTGAACGAGGTCGTCAGGCCGTAGAAATCGGGAATCACCTGGCGGTGGTCCTGCACGAGCATCGTCGGCACCGGATCGATCTTGGCGCTGAAGTTGAACAGTTTGAACGCGCCCAGGGGCTGGCGGCGCGCGCCGCCGTTCACCTGATGGCCATCGATATCGGAGAAGCTCGCGACCAGCGGATTGGTCTCGATGTGCCCGCCCGTGAACGCGAACGCCTGGCTCCAATCGAGCTTCGCATCGGCATCGGGATCGAGCGGTGTGCCGTCGGCAAACGTGGCGGCGATGTCCACGTTGTGCGCCGCGAGCGCGAGGTCGATCGTCTCGGTCGCCGTGCACATCGCGAACAGGAAGCCGCCGTTCTCGACGTACGCGTGGATGCTCCGCGCCACCGCCTTCTTGAGGTCCGGCACGGTCGGGAAGCCAAGCCGCTTGGCCATGTCGCTGTTGCGCTGCACCATCTCGGCGAGCCACGACATCCCAGAGTAGATGAGAAAGAACTTCGAGTACTGGCCCGTGAAATCCTCGTGATGCAGATGCAGCCAGTCATAGTCCCGCAGCGACCCGTTCATGACCTCGGGATCCCAGATCTTGGTGAACGCGATCCCGGCGTACTGCAGCGCCATCGTGACGGCGTCGTCCCACGGGGCGGCATTGGGCGGTGCGTACACGGCCACCTTCGGAGCCTTCTCGAGCGGCACCGCGTCCATGTTGTTGGCTTCGATTTCACCGCGGACCGCCGTCATCGCGCTGTCGACCCGCTCCGTGCGGATGCCGTTGAGCGCCGCATCGCGCCGCAGCGCGTCGAGATCGGGAATGAGAAACGAGCCGCCGCGATAGTTGAGGAGCCACTCCGCCTTGAGGCCTGCTTGGATCGCTCTGTACGTGAGGCCGTAGGCTTTGAGGTGATCGGATTGGGCGTCGTCCATCGGAATCAACAGCGATGGGCTGATGGGCCGATGGGCGGATGGGCGGACTAGAGGCGCGCTGAACAGCCCAACCGCCCATCCGCCCATCCGCCCCACGAAGTCGCGCCGCTTCATGACTTCGGAATCGCTCCCTTTGCGCGCTCCAACACCCGTCGCGCTTCCGGGACGAAGGCGCTGTTCGGGTACGTCAGGATCAAGTGCTCGAGGTGCGGGATTGCTTCCGCGGGCCGGCCCGTGCGAACGAGCAGGCGGGCCCACTCCAGCTCGGCGGCGGGAGGCGCGGCGCCTTCGCCACCGGCGCGCACGATTTCATCGAACATCGCGGTTGCCGCAGGCTCCTGTTCAGCGCCTTTCTGGGCTGCGACCTGGCCCGCGAGCAGCAGCACTTCGAGCCGCCCGCCCTGTTCCGGCAACCGCGTTGCGGCGCGGCGCAATGCGGCGATGGCGGCGACTGAATCGCCGCGCGCCAGCCTGAGCAACGCGGCCCCCAGCTCCGGACTCGACGCCTGCTGAATGCGCTGCAACATCGCCATCATCGCCGTGCGGTCGGTCGCGGCAGCGCGGTCCGAGGCATAGGGACCCGCGATGCGGAACGCGTCCATGGCGCCCTTCAGGTCGCCGCGATACAACGCGATCCAGCCGCGTTGGGCGATCGTCGCCACGCTCGAATCATCGCCCAGCGCTGCGCCGGCGCGGTCCAGCTCGCCGCGCGCGACCCGCGCCTTGGCTAAGTCGAGCCGCAGCGCGGCGCGATCATCCGCCGTGAGGGTCGTGCGGGCCGCCGCGAGGCGCTCCTCGGCGACATCGAGCTGGCCATCGGCGATGAGCACCTGCAAGAGAGCCGCCTCGGCGACCGCGTGGGCCTCTGACGGCGCGGTCGAATCGCTCGTCAGCCCCTCGAGCACGCGTCGCGCGCCAACCTTGTCGCCGCCATCGAGCAGCTCGCGCACCGCCTCGGCGCGCGCGCGCGACCCGAGCGACCACGGGACCATATCCGACCAGCGCGTCAGCGCGAGGCCGCGCACACGATGACCGTCCGGCGTCGTGAGCGCACCGGCGAGATCGGCGAAGCGGCGCAAGGCGGTCGGTGTATCGCTGTCGGGGGGAGGGGACGCCAGCGTCGGCTCCATCGCCGTCCATGCTTCGTTCGGCTGCCCCCAGGTGAGCAGAACCTCCGCAGCCAGACGGCGCGCCCGCGGCGAGGCGCCGGGCGCCGTCAGGACGCGCGCCACCTTGTCATGCAGCGGCGCCGGCGCGTCGGCGAGCTGGCTCGCAGCATTCGGCGCGACGTCGGGCGACCGCGTGACCGCGCGCGCCCATTCCGCCGCTGCGGCCTCCCAGTTTCCCGCGCGCTGCTCGAGCTCCGCCAGCTCGATCGCCAGCGCGCCGTCGCCGAGCGATCGACTGCCGATGAGAAAAGCGCGCCGCGCCTCGTCCCACATGCGGCGATCGGCGAGCGCCAGACCCCACTCGCGATAGGGCGCTTCGCTCTGCGGCGCGCTCGCCGCCCAGCGGCGCACGATCGCCTCGAGCGAATCGGGCTGATTCAACGCCGCATATACGCGCAGCTCGAGGCTGCGCAGCGTCGGGCTGTCGGGTTGGCGCGCGCGCGCGGCTTGAACCGGCGGCAACAGCTCGGGCATACGGTTCAACACGAACAGCGTGCGCTCGAGGCCGAGGAGCGCGGGAATGTTCGTCGGATCGCTGCGCAACGTGGTGAAGTAGACGGAGGCCGCGTCGGCGTAGCGGCCCGAGCGCTCCAGCTCAAAGCCCGGGCCAATCGCTTGACCCCGGGCGGCCCGCCCGGCGTCAGCCAAGAGCACGAGCACAAGGCTCGTGACGATGCCCCAGTTAAGGCTTCTGCTCATTGAGCCGGCGGAAGTACTCGAGCACCATGCGCCGCTGCTCTGGTGTGAGACCTGTGAGCTCCTCCCACGTCGGGTAGCGGACCTTCGGACCGCTGCCGGTCGCGCCGCGAAGGAGCGCCGCCGGAATGTGGACGCTGTCACCCGTAGCTGAGCGGCTGGTGCGTTCCTTCTGCTCATCCGGCTCGTCGCCCGAGAGGCTGCGGCCGGCATCGAGCAGCTTGCGGTAGAGGCGCTCCTGGCGCTCGATCGTGCGGCGGTCGAGCCGTCCCGCGTCGAGCTGCCGGGCGAGCTCGCGGGCTTCCTGGGCGAGCGCACCCGCGGCACTGGCATCGCCTCCAGCCTGCAGACGCTCGAGCTGCTCGGCGAGTGCGCGTTGGCGGCCGGCGAGCTCCCGCAAGCGCTGCATCACCGCATCGCCGCCGGGCGCCATCATCGGCAGCAGCCCCTGCGCATCGCCGTTCATGCCCTGCTGCTGTTGCGCCATGCGGGCAAGCTGCTCCAACGCCTCCTGAAAGCCGGATCCCGACTGCGCGCCGGCGACCTGCTGGGCCGTGCGCACCAGCGCGTGCGCGGTCGCGTTCAGCGCATCGAGCGCCTGTTCCGCGAACGGCGCGGCGGTGGCGGGACTGGGATCGCCCTGCTCGAGCTGCTCGCGCGCCTGCTTCATCTGGTTCTGCGCGTAGCCCAGCGCGGCCTCGAGCTGGGGCGATACCAGCGCATGCCGTCCGGCCGCAGCGCTAATCTCTTGCTCGATGGCGTGCGTCCCTTCTTCCACCGCCGCCTGGCGCGCGCGCGTCGTGGCGCCGGCTTCCCCGTCGCGCAGCGCCTCGGCGACTTCCTGCTGGCGCCGAGCGAGCGCCGCCGTTTCGGCGAGCGCACGATTGAGCGCGTCCAGCGTCTCCTGTCTCCAGGCTGAGGTCAGCGAATCGCGCCGTTGCCGCAGCTCATTCGGGAGCTGCGCCAGTGAATCGGCGGCTTCCTGTCCGGCCGTTTTCGCGCCGCGCGAGTCGCGCCGACTCGCGGCGATGGCGGCTTCCTGCATCGCGCCATGGGCCCGGCGCGCTGCCGCCTGCGAGTGCTCGAGCGGGACTTCCTTGCCAGCGCGCTCCACGCCGCGAGCGAGCGAATCAGTCGCCGCGGCCAGATCGCGCTCGGCCGCCGCTGCCGCCGAATCGGCATGCTGCGCATCGTCTTTTGTCCATTCCGTCTGGCGGCGCTGCAGGTCTTCAGCGTCCTTGGCCAGTGACGCGAGCTCGCCCTCGAGCGCGGCTCGCTTGAACAGCTCCTGGCTGCGCTCGAGCTCGCGCCGCAGCTGTTGCTGTGCTTCGGCCAGACGTTGGAGTGCCTGCCGAGTCGCCTCCGGGTCGAGGCGCGCGAGTGCTTCCTGTAGCTCGCGCAGGCGTTGCTCGAGCTCCGGCGTGAGCGCCCGCTGCAGCAGTTCCTGCACCTCGCGCAGCCGGGACTGGAACGCGCTATCGTCCACGCCGGCTGCCTTCGCGGCCCGTGCGATCTCTGCGACGGCCTGCGCCAGCTCCTGCACGCGTTGCGACATCGCGGCTTGATCGCGCGCGATTTCCTCAGCGCGTTGGGTGGACTGGAACGACATCGTGCCTGGTTGACCGCGGCCGTCAGGGCGTCCGGCCGTCCGGCCGTCCGCCTCACGGCTCCGCTCCTGCGCCAAGTCGCGCGTCCTGTCGCTCAACTCGCGCTGCGCGGCAGACACCGAATCGGCCGCATTCGCGACGGCGCGCGCTGCCGCGCGCGCCTCCGCGCGCAGCTCCTCCATGCTGGGCAGACGCAGCGCGATCTCGGCGCTGCGCCCGCTGTGCGGCGTGGGAGCGTTATCGAGCGCCTCGACGTAGAGGCGCAACGTGTCGCCCGGCCAGAGACCGCGATGCTCGGCATCGAGCCGCGCTTGCACGATGGCCCGATCGCCGACTCCGCTCACGTCGAGCGACTCCCGCACCGTCTCGCCCACGCGGCCGGTGCGGCTGACCCGCCAGCTCACGACGTAAGCCCTGGAGATGCCGTGATCGTCCCGCATATCGGCGACGAGCTGCTGATGCAGCGAAATCGGCAACGTCGTATCACGGCCGGGGACGGGCAGCGTGACCACGGGTGCCGAATCGGGAACGATCAGGAGCTGCAGCTCTGGGGCGGCGCCTTCGAGCGCAGATCCGTCCGCGCTCAGCGCTCGCAGCCGCCAGGTCCCGCTCGCCGTGGGCGTAAAGCGGCCGTCGATACGCGTACCAACCACGCGGAGCTGCTCAACGCGCGACGCGAGCGTCCAGGCGGCGCTCGACAGCGCCACGCTCGCGGTTCCGCTCGTGAGCACGGTCGTACCGGCGGGCAAAGGGATCACGTCCGGGCCTACCAGGAGGGGCTCGTCCGAGCGAGCGAGATATGAAGGAAAGCGCGCGGTGAGGCCGAGATCGGCGAGAAACGCCGGCAGCGCGACGTCGACTTTGATCTCGCCACTTCGTCGTCCGCCGCTCGATGCGCGGAGATACAGGTCGGATTCGATCGGGCCCACGTGCTGGACGACGTGGCCGTGTGCGTCCAGCGCCAGCAGCATCGGTTTCCACGGCTCGCCGGGACCGCGCGTCCAGAGCGTCACGCGGACGGCGCCCGGCACGGTGATCGACGCCGTCACGCTGCCGCCGCGCCGCACCGTCCGCTGGTCAACCGCCAGACGCACCGGCGAGTGTGCGTCCCGCCAGGTGCGCAGCGGATGCCAGAACGCGGCGGCGCGACCCGACGCCGGCGAGCCCGCGAGGAACAGCAGCCCCCCCGTGATCGCGGCAACCACACCGGCCGCGACGCGCCGGAGCGTGGTGCGGCGCATGACGCCAGCGACGCGGGGACCCGCGTAGGAGACCAGCGCGGCGGCGCACGTATCGGCCGCGAGCAGCAGCGCTGCACTCGAGCCGCTGCCCTGGCCCGCGGTCGGGCTCACGACTCCGACGATGCTTCCTGCCCGCCCGCCGGCGGCACTTTCGATCAGCCGTCCTAAAGCGTGCGCGGCGGCTTCATGGCGGGTGCGGAGCACGGCCCACGTCGCAGCGGCGGCACTGACGACGATCAACACCCAGGCGAGCGTTACGCCAGACACGGCAGGTGACAGCGCGAGCCCGAGCGCGGCCGCGGCGAGTGCCGCACCGAGGCCGCCGAGCACCACGGCGAACGCCCGCGCGCGTGCGTGGGGAGCCCCCAGGCGGCGCAGCCGGCGCGCCGTTTCGGTCATTTGGTTCCGCTCACCGCGTACGTGAAGAGATTCACACCCATCCGTAGCGCCGCCTCGTGAAGCTCCGGGGGATCATGATGGACATCGGGGTCTTCCCAGCCGTCCCCGAGATCGGACTGATAGGAGTAGTATACGACAAGCCGGTCTCCCAAAAAAATGCCGAACCCCTGGGCGGGCAGCCCGTCGTGCTCGTGGATCTTGGGGATGCCTTTCGGGAAGGCGTAGACCAGGTTGTAAATCGGGTGCGTCAACGGCACCTCAACCATCGGGTGGTCCGGAAAGACGCGCGCGATCTCCCGCCGAAATGAGGCGTTCATTCCATAGTTGTCGTCGGCGTGCAGAAAGCCGCCCTGCTCCAGATAGCGCCGAAGCGTACGGACCTCGCCGTCCGAGAAATGCACGTTCCCGTGACCCGTCATATAGATGTAAGGGACGTCCCACAGCTCCGGCCCCGTCAGCGTCACGACCCGTTCGCGGTCGGCGACCGGCAGCGTGGTCCGTTCACGCAGCGCAGCCAGCAGGTTCGGCAGGCTTGATGGATTGGCGTACCAATCGCCGCCGCCGTCGTAATGGAGGCGACCTATTGTAAGAGAAGCGGCGGATGGGCGGATGGGCGGATGGGCGGTTGGAAACACGAATACGCCGAGCAGTATCCATCCAACCATCCGACGATCCGCCGATCCGCCGATTCTCATAGTTCACTCACCAATCTGTACGCCGTATTGCGTGAGATTCCCGTTTCTTCCGCCAGCCGATGAGCCACGTCTTTGCGCGACAGGCCTTCTGCCAGCAAAGCCTTGGCGCGCTCGCCCGGATCCGGGGGCCGTTCCTCGACGTGCTCCTTGCCGGTCCCCGAGAGCACTACCGTAACCTCTCCCCGCACGGGGGCCTCCGCATAGTGCTCTGACAATTCCTGCAACGTCCCCGCACGTGTCTCCTCGAACACTTTGGTCAACTCTCGAGAGACGGCTGCCTGTCGTTCAGGACCACACACCTCGATCAGATCGGCGAGGAGTTGCGTGACGCGATTGGGGGCCTCGAAGATGACGACGGTCCATTCACTAGAGGCGGCGGTCAAGAGTAAACGGCGGCGGTCGCTTCCCTTACGAGGGAGAAATCCGAGGAACAAATAGCGGTCGCCTCCGATGCCTGAAACAGATAAGCTGGCTGCCACGGCGGTCGGTCCTGGAATCGTCACAATCGGAATGCCGCGCTCCCGCGCTGCCGCCACGAGCTCGACGCCTGGATCGCTGATAACTGGCGTGCCGGCGTCGGTGATGAATGCGACGTCCCTGCCTTCTGCTAAGATGCGCAGGATGCGCTCGAGGGCGCGGTCCGACGAATGTTCGTGGAAGCTGATCAGCTCGGCGTGCGAGCCGGCGTGATGGAGCAGCGGCTTGCTGTGGCGCGTGTCCTCGGCGGCGACGACCGCCACCCGCTTCAGCGTGTCGGCGGCGCGCGGCGAGAGGTCGCCGAGATTCCCGAGGGGCGTCGCGACGACGTAGAGGGTGCCGGCCACGTCACCACGTGACCTGCCAGGGGAGACGGCCGTAGAAGCCGGCCGCCTGCAGCACGTAGCGATGCTCGCGCGTCGCGTCCTTGAGCACCTTCGTGGCCGTTCCCGGCATCATGACCTCGGCGCCCTCGAGGAGCTGGAGCGCCCAGTCGGTCAGGGCACCGGACAGCTCCTCGGGTCGCACGACGGAGTCGGGGGTGTCCGTCCCGCGCGGCACGCTGAGCAGCGCGAGCGCCTGGTGCGTGTCCACGATCGCCGCTGTGACCTTCTGGGCGCGCCGCTTGGCCTCTCCCGGGAATTCGCGCTCGACGGCATCCACGATGCGCCAGTACAGCTCGCGGTACGTGTTGACGAGCGCCGTCGCCGCCTGGGCGGGAAGATCGTCCGCGCCTGGAAACGTCCCGGCTGACATCGCCGGCGTCGAGCCGCCGGGGCCAGGATCGAACAAGGATTCGAGATAGCGCGCCGGTGGCACGTTGTCCGGTTTGTCGCAGAAATGCCCGCTGAGATATTTGCCATGATTGAACTTGAGGTAGGAGACCCGGCCGTTCGAGATCAGTTCCAGCACCCCGCTCACCTTTTCCCGTTGCAACAGCGGAAAGAATTCCTCCGGTTGATTGACGTCGATGACGCGCGGCTGATAGGCGCCGGAGCAGGAGGCGTACATCCACGCCAGCTGCTCCATCGGGGCGGCGCAGTAGGTGAGATCGCCGCGCTCCAGTTCGGTGCGCATGCGCTTCAGCGCTTCGGTGATCGTGATGACCTGGCGTCCCGCGGTGTGCAGCGACGCGGCGTTGACCGCCTCGCCCTTTCGGAAAAACAGCAGCACGCACTCGTCGGGCAGGTGCGCCGCGAGATAGCCGTCGATCCGCCCGTCGCGGTCGCGCTTGGCGTATGCCAGCAGGTTTTCGAGATGGATGAACGCGAGGCGGGTGCGATGAATGAGCCGGGTCACCTGCGGAAACTGGAGATCCGCGAGGCGAACCGGCGAATTCGTCAGGCGAGCGGTGCTCGCGCGCATCGTCCTCCGGGGAGGAAGCTACGAGAGAAGCTGGTCGATCTTTTGCTCGAACGCCTGCGACGGATAGGCGCCCACGATCGTGTCCACGTGGCGTCCGTCCTTGAAGAATAGAATACTCGGAATCGACCGGACGTTAAAGCGCATGGCGGTCGCTTGATTGGCGTCCACGTCTACCTTCACGATCTTCACCTTGCCGTTGTACTTCCCGGCCAGCTGCTCCATGATCGGCGCGACCCTGTGGCAGGGCCCGCACCACGTCGCCCAGAAATCGACGACGGCGACCCCCACGTGCTGCTCCACTTCCGCCTGGAACGTCGCGTCGGTGATTGCGGCGGGATGCTTCACATCTTCCATAACCCTTCACGCTCCCTCTAGAAACGTTAGTTTGATTTTCTATGAACCCTGCTGTGGCTCACGTCGGCATCGCAGTCGCGAGCATCCCCGAAGCGCTCAAGTTTTACCGCGACGTCCTCGGTCTGTCGCCTGGGCGCCCGGACACCGCTGATGGCGCCACCATCGTCAGTCTCCATTTCGGCGGCGTCGACGTCGAGCTGCTCGAGCCCAGCGATCCCAACAGTCCCGTGGCGAAATTCCTTGCAAAACGCGGGCCCGGCATTCACCACGTCTGCTACCGCGTTCCCGATCTCGACGCCACGCTGGCGCGCTGCCGGGCGGCGGGCTATCAACTCATCGATGAGACGCCCCGGCGCGGGGCCGGCGGACGGCGCATCGCGTTCCTGCATCCCAGAACCACCAACGGCATTCTACTGGAGCTGACTGAGTAGGTGGAACGCCCGTCCCTAGGGCCTGGTTCCCGTCTGCGCCGGTGGGCACCGTCCTGCCGGACTGCCCGCGCTCTCCAAATGCACGTCGTAGACCAGCCAGCCGCCGCTCCGTGTGCGCACCACGTCGATCGGCATCACCTGATTGCAATTGCTACGCTGCAGCTCCACGCGGAAGGTCCGCAGATCGTCGTGCCCAGGCACGAGCAGCGGTCCTTCAATGATGCGATAGCCCGTGTGATCGAGATACTTCTGAATCACCGTGACGCGTTGTCGCAGCACCCCGGCATTCATGGTGTTGGCCGCCGGGCCACGCTCGGTCCCCCAGAGCTCGCCCATGCGCTGTTGATCGTTTGCCTTGACCGCCGCGAGAAACTGCGTGACCGACTCGTTCATGGACTGCGGGATCGGCGCTCCCGTGCCGGGATGCTTCCCGCAGGCGGTGGTGCCGGCAAGCAGAAGCAGGGAGAGCGCGAGCCGTCGCTTCACGAGACACGACCTGTAGTCGGGGTGACCCGAAGGTAAGACACCATGCGTCTCTACGTCAACATCGATCACGTTGCGACGCTCCGCGAAGCGCGCCAGACCGACGAGCCCGACCCCGTGCAGGCGGCCGCGGCTGCCGAGCGCGCGGGAGCCGACGGCATCACCGTCCACCTGCGCGAAGATCGCCGCCACATCCAGGACGCCGACGTCACCGCGCTCGCCCGCAGCGTGCGTACGGTTCTCAATCTGGAGCTCGGCGCACACGCGGCAATCGTCCGGCTCGCGATGCGCCTTAAGCCATTTCAGGCGACGCTCGTCCCGGAAAACCGCCGCGAGATTACCACCGAGGGTGGGCTCGTTCTCCGGAAGGGCGATCGGCGACTCGCGGGAGCGGTCGCGCAACTCAACGGCGCGGGGATCCGCGTGAGTCTCTTCATCGATCCGTCATTGAAGACGATCGATGTCGCGCGCGCACTCGGCGTCCCGGCAATCGAGCTTCACACCGGCAAATACGCGAATGCGTCAAAGCAAACGACGTCAAAAGGAACGGCGTCGAGCGAAATGCGTCGAGAAAAAGCGTTAAACGAAGTACGTAAAGCGGCTGCCCACGCGAAGAGCATCGGACTTGCCGTGCATGCCGGACATGGTCTCACCTACCAGAACGTTCAGCCCGTCGCCGCGATCCCTGAAATCGAAGAGCTCAACATCGGACACGCGATCGTCAGCAATGCCGTGTTTTGGGGGCTGGAAGAGGCGGTGCGCCGCATGCGGAAGCTCATCGACGAAGCAAAAACTGCTATTTTGTCCCCACGATGACCCAGCCCGGCTCCCCCCAACCGCTCGGCATGAGCGACTTCTTCGCCCTCGAGGCGGGGGAGTATCTCGACCGGCTCGATGCCCTGCTCCAGACGCCGACGCCGCCGGCGGCGGAGGAGCTGGTGCGTCTGGCGCGCGCGTTACGCGGCAGCGCGCTGATGGCCAGCCAGCAGGGGATCGCGCGCGCGGCGATGGGGCTCGAGGCGCTCGCGCGCGGCGTGCGCGAGGGCCGGCGCCCCTGGGACGCGGCGACGAAACAGATCGCCGTTCGCGCCGTCGACGATCTGAAGATCTTCGTGCGCAAAGCGGCGAGCTGGACAGACGCGGATACCGCCAAGGCAGAGGCGTTAGCGAGCCAGCTCGAGCAGCTCGGCGGGCGTCCCTCCGCGCAGGTCCGTGCCGCGGAGGCGATGGGACTGGACGCCGGCGCGCGCGCATTCGTGGCCCGTGAGGGCGCAGCGATTGCGAGCGCACTCGACCGCGCCGGGCGCGCCTTGCGCACCAATCCGATGGCGCACGATCCGTTGCAGCAAGTCCTCAAGGCATTGCAGCCGCTCCGCGGTCTCGCGGCCCTCAATGATCTGCCGCCGCTGCCGGACCTGCTGGAGGGCATCGAGCAGGCCATCGGCGAGCTGGACCGCGCCAGCTCCGCTCCGCCTCCCGGCATCGGAGACACGACCGCCGAGCTGTTCCAGATGGCGGCGACGTCCATCGCCCACGCCGCCCGTGAGGTTGCCGAACGCGGCCGTCCCGATCCCGAGAGTGCGGAGTTCCGGAGATTTGCCGGACTGCTCGTGCAGTTCATGGAAAGTGAGCCCGACGTCGTGCCGATCGAAACGGTCGCGACGATCGTGCGTCGCGGCACACCGCCTGCGAGCGACAGCGCGCGGCCCGCGACGCTCGGCCAGCTCGAGCTGGTGAGTCATGGCGAGCATCTGCGGCAGGCGGCGGACTCGCTCGAGCGTGCACCCAGCGCGACGCAACGGGAGCTGCGCGCGCACACGCTCGCCAGCACGTTCCGCGCACTGAGCTCCACGGGCGGCGGCCTCGTGGCCGAGCGCGTCGCCGAGTTCGCGCACGCCGCGCGGGAGGCCGTGTCGAGTGGTATCGCGGTGAACCAGCCCGCGCGCTTCGCGGCCGAGCTGCGCAAGGCGGGAGAGATTCTGTCGGCATCGGGAGCCGGCGACGAAACGGCGACCGCCGCGGCGATCGCGGCCATAACGCTCGCGGTCCGGCAACTCAGTGGTTCACAACCTCCACCAACGGCAGTCACACCTCCAAAACCTCCCGCGGCAGCGGCTGCACCTCCCAAACCTCCCGCGACAGCGGCTGCACCTCCCAAACCTCCGGCGCCGCCGCCGACGCCGCTCGGCGCCGAGTCCTCGCCGGACCTGGCCGGCAGTTGGATGCGCTATCAAGAGATGGTCGCGGCCGGCGTGGGACCGGCGTCGCTCGAGGTGTTGATCGCCGGGGGTTCGACCCCGGGCCGCCAGGGGAACGGGAGCGAGCCAGTCGACATCCAGACTCTCCTCTATAAAGGCGCCCGCGCCCGCCAGCGCGCCCTGGAGCTGCGCGAGGCGGCGAAACGCGCCAGCGGCGACAGCCTGCGCGCGATCATCGACGAAGTCTGCGATCTCGTTGTCCTCGCCATCGAACCCGAGTAACAAAACCCGCTGGAGGGGGGGGGGAGCCTGGCTGATCGGGCTCGCCATCAGTGTCGCATTGCTGGTGTGGGTGCTGTACAAGATCGATCCGCGCCAGCTGTGGGAGCACGCCCAGCATGCCAACCCCTGGCTGCTGCTCCTCACCGTGGTCGTGGCCACGGTCACCTTTCCGGTGCGGTGCATTCGCTGGCAGCTGATCCTGCGCGATATCGATGGCCATCGCTTTCCCTGGATGCCGCTGTGGCACGCCACGACGATCGGCTTCATGGCCAACAATCTCCTGCCGGCGCGAGCGGGCGAGGTCGCGCGCGCCTACGTCGCGTCGCGCCAGTTGTCGGTGCGGTTCACGACGGCGCTGGGCTCGATCGGCGTCGAGCGAGTGTTCGACGCGCTCATCATGCTGGGGCTGATGGCGGTGGCGATCGCGGCGTCGTCGTTCCCGTCGCACGCGCTCGTGGGCGGCCGCTCGCTCTCGACGATTGCCACGTCGGCGGCTGCGCTGTTCGGCCTGCTGCTGCTGCTCGCGCTCGTGATCGTGCACCGCCCCGCGCCCTGGCTCGCGCTGCTCGCTCGCGTCGCGCGCCGGCTGCTGCCGGCCGGCGCCGCCGAGCGCGTCATTCAGGGAGCGGAAGGTGTTCTCGCCGGTCTCGCCGTGCTCAAGAGTCCCGGCCGGTTCGCGGGTGTGGTCTTCTGGTCGCTGGTGCTCTGGATCACGAATGCGGCCGCGTTCGCGATCTGCTTTCGGGCCTTTGGACTCGACGTGCCACTCGAGGCGGCGTTGCTATTGCAGGGGATCATCGGCTTCGGCGTCGCGGTTCCCTCCACACCCGGTTTCATCGGTGTTTTCGAAGCGGCGACGCTGGTCACGCTGCAGCTGTACGGTGTGGACTCGAGTCTCGCGGTGAGCTACGCGCTGACCTACCACCTGACGACGTTTCTGCCGATCACGCTGCTCGGCTTGTGGTCGTTGTCGCGGCTGCACATCAAGCTGCGCGACCTGAGCATCGCCGCTGAGGGAGGAACGGCGTGACCGACGCGCTCCGCGTTGCCGCTCACGCCAAGGTCAACCTCTTTCTGCGCATCCTCGCGCGCGAGACGTCCGGGTTCCATCAGATCGAAACGGCCTTCGCGCTGCTCGAGCTCGCCGACGAGCTCGTCGTGCGACGCACAGCGTCCGGTGTCGCACTCGATGTCGACGGACCCGATCTCGGTCCGGTAGACGACAACCTGGCGGTGCGCGCCGCACGCATGGTGCTCGAGGCGACCGGCAATCGCTTCGGCGTCGCGATCCAGCTCACCAAGCGAATTCCCGTACGCGCTGGGCTCGGTGGCGGCTCCAGTGACGGCGCGGCGGCGCTCCATGCCGTGAACACCCTCGCCGGCAACGCCGTGCCGCGGCATGAGCTGCTCCACTTTGCCGCGAAACTCGGCGCCGACGTCACGTTCTTCGCCGGCGGTGCGGCGCTGGCGCTGGCGTGGGGCCGCGGCGAGCGGCAGTTCCGCCTGCCCGCACCGCCGGCACTGCCCGCGGTGATCGCGGTCCCGCCGATTCGGGTGGCCACGCCGGACGCCTACGGCTGGTGGGATGAGCAAAACCGTTCCCCTTCCCCGCGTGGGCCGTTGACACTCGACACCGAGGCGCTCAGCTCCTGGGGGAGCATTGGTCGGCTGGGCGGCAACGACTTCGAGACGGTCGTGTTCGGCAGGCATCCCGAGCTCCGGACGTTATATGAGCGCGTCGCCGAAACCGGGCCGGTCTGGGTGCGCCTCTGCGGCTCCGGCAGCGCGGTGGCGGCGGTCTATAAGAAGGAGCGTGAGCGCGACGACGCGGTCCAGCGAGTGGGGGAGCGCCGGCAGGTCTTGATTCGCACCACCACGCGGAGCCTTGACGCCACCTAATTCGCAGGATCTCTTCGGGGCCGAGGAGGATCGATGCGGCGCTTCGTGTGGGGTATTGTCGGGCTCGTGCTGGCGTCTGCACCGGTCGCCGCCCAAGGGCTGCGCGAGAAGATTTCGGAGCTCTTCGTGTTTACGCCCGGCCAGCAGCCGCTGTTTCTGGGCGGGACTGGACTGCACGCCGACCATTTTATTACGTCCGCCAGTTCGCAGAACGGCGTCCTGATCTCATTCATCGGGAATGCGATCGGCACCAATGTCGCAGGAATACCCGTGAGCGCCACCAGTGGAGGCTCGACGTTTCGCTTCGAAGGCGGCGCCCCGGTGCGCACGTCCGTATCACCCGGGCCCGTCTTTGCGGAGCGCGCGCAGACCCTCGGCCGCGGGCGGGTATTCGTTGGTGCAAACGTGAATCATCTGCATTTTGCGTCGCTGCGCGGCGTCGGTTTGGATGATATTCGGCTGAACTTCGTCCACGAAAACGTCGACTCACCCGCCTGCGACAGCATCGAGGGCCGCGACTGCGCGCCCTACGGCATCCCACGTCTCGAGAACGATGTGATCGAGCTGCGGCTGGCGCTCGATATCGACATGACGGTCACGTCGTTCTTCGTGAGTTACGGCTTACTCGACCGTGTCGACATCGGCGTCGCGCTGCCGATCGTGTCCACGTCGCTCGTCGGGAACAGCGATGCGCAGATCATCTCGTTCGCCGATTCTCTGGCCGCGCATTTCTTTGGCGGCACGCCCAGCAATCCGCAGCTGACCACGTCACGCTCCGCGGCGGGGTCCGCGACCGGCATCGGCGACATCGCCGTGCGCGTGAAGGTCGCCGTTTCCCAGTCAGCGCGCACCAGTTTCGCGCTGCTTGGCGATGCGCGCTTCCCGACCGGAAGCGCACAGGATCTCCTCGGGTCCGGCCACTTCTCTGCGCGGGGGCTTGGGATCCTCTCGGCACAGTTTGGCGCTTTCTCACCCCACGCCAACATTGGGGTCCTGCTCCGCAACACGGACTCCCTGAACAACGCATTGCTCGTCACGGTGGGGTTCGACCACCTGATGGCACCGTGGGCCACGCTGGCGGCCGATGTCGTCTCCGAGCTGCAGGTGGGAGAGAGTAAGGTCACGTTGCCGGGAACGGTGACGTACCAAGTGCCATTCCACCGCACCGTCGAGCCGACGAACATCCCGAACCAGCGCGACGATCTGATCAGCGCCTCGTTCGGATTCAAGTTCTTGACCGGCTCGGGGATCACGATCGTTGCCAACACGCTGTGGCCGCTCAATCGCGGCGGTCTGCGGCCCAATGTGCTGTGGACAGCGGGACTGGATTACAACTTTTAGGAACTGCTTAGTGAATGGCGGTCAGGCGCCAACCACCTGATTCCGCCACGAGTGTCGCACGGAAGGTGACGGGACGCCGCTCCATCCGTCCCGTGGTAGCATTATCAAACTCGTAAACCCCGCTCACGCTCGCTTCGGCCGTGCCACCCTTCGCGTCTATCGTTGTGACGGTCAAGCTCGCCTTGAGGTTGCGCGCCGCTCTGAACAGATCCTGCCATCCCTGTTGTTGCCCCGACGTCAGCCCGGGATAGGCACGGCGCACCTGGCTCGTGTCGCGCGTTTCGAGCGCGCGTGCATACGTCGCGATCACCGACTCGATCGCGACACGCGGATCGATAACCGGTTGTGCGACCACTGGGGGTGGCGGTGGCGGTGCAGCGGCTTCGCGCGCCACTCGGGCACGCGCGACGCGCTCGGCCTCGCTCCATGCGGATGTCGCCGTGACGAGCTGCACCATCGCCTCCGACAACCGACCCTGCGCGGTGAGGGAGTCAGCCCCGCGCACCATGGTATCCCCGCGCGCCAATTCTGCCGCCGTCGCGCCGGCGTCGAGCGCGCGGCGCATGGTCGTGAGCGCCGTGGTCCGCAACGAATTCAAGACGCTGTCCTCCTGACGCACCGCGGCGCCGGCAGGGACAGAGTCACGGCGCGGCGGGCGCACGGCGACGCGGCGCCCTGCGGGCTGTCTGCTTCGCGTCGCGGCCGTCGAGTCACGCGGCGGGCCCGCGACCAGAGGCGTTGCCTGCCTGGGCGCGACCACGGTATCCACTAGAGCGGTCGACGGCGCGCGCCGCACCAGATGCCACGGTGCCGTCCACACCACGAGCGCCGCGACGGCCGCCGCGCCGAGCACCCACCACCACCGGCCCGCGCGCCGCGGCGCGGTCGCGACTGGCTGCCGGCGCGACTTTGCCAGCGCAATGGGGCTGGTCGGGACATTCATCTCCGTGAGCAGGCGCGCCGGGTTGTTCGCTTTCGCCAGCGTGATCATTTCGCTCCGCACCGGGTCGTCGTGGCGCAACGATGGCCGGCCGCACACCGCCACCACGTCCTCCATTGACGGCCAGCGCTCCTCCGGCTCCTTCTCCAGCATGCGCATGACCGCGGAGGCGAGGTTGGGTGGGCAATCCGCGCGTAACTCGGTGACGGCACGCGGCTGCTGGTTGAAGTGCGCGTACATCACAGACATGCTCGAATCACTTTGGAACGGGAGCCGACCCGTGAGCATTTCGTACGCCACGACGCCGAGCGAGTACTGATCGGTGGCGCCCGTGACTTCGCACGTCGCACACTGTTCCGGACTCATGTAGGCCGGAGTGCCGACCGTGACACCCGTCAGGGTGAGTCCCTGGGCCTCCTCGACTTTTGCGATGCCGAAATCGGTGACGACCGCCCAGCCTTCCTCGTCGATCATGATGTTCGCGGATTTGATGTCTCGATGCACGACACCGTGGCGATGCGCGTAGGCGAGGGCGTCGCCGACCTGGGCGACAATCGCTTGTACCATGCTGATCGGCAGCCGTCCCAGTTCGTGAATGACCGCGTCCAGGGGGCGTCCCTGCACGTGCTTCATCACGAAGTACATGATCTTGTGGCTTTGCTTGACCGCGAAAATCGGAATGATGTGCGGATGGCTGAGCGCGGCGGCCGTGCGCGCCTCTCGCTTGAACCGCTCCACCATCCCCTCTCCCATCAGCAGCAGGGCCGGTGCGAGCACCTTGATCGCCACTTTGCGATCGAGGGCGAGGTCATGCGCTAAGTACACCGTCGCCATCCCACCACGTCCCAGCTCGCCGAGAATCTCGTACTCACCGATCGTGGCCCGTCGCAACGCGTCGACCATGGTTTGCCGACTATCCCGCGGCTCTGCGAGGGCGATGGTCTTCACCGCCTCGCCCTGCGACAGGGAAATGCTCGTGCCGCAGCGAGGGCAGAACTGCGCGCCCGCTCCCAGGCTCGTTCCACAACTCGTGCAGAAGGCGGTTTCCACGGTCACACAATCTATCTGTTTGACTGACGCTCGAACACAGCACGGGCCCCCGCCAACGTCCGGAGCACGCCGGCCTGCTCAGCCGCCGTATTCCACGCCGTGCTGGCGCGCGTCGCCGTCTCGACTCGTTCGATCCAGCGCACGAAGAACCCCGCATCCTCCGTCGAGCGGACGGGCTGGTCACCCACGCGCACGTAGATCGGGCTGGTCGACGCAAACGGATAGAGGTCGAGCACCGGCATCTCGGCATGGTCACTGTAGGCGCGCAGGACGTACCAACCGCTGCCGTTCACCGGAACCAGCACGGTGTCGTGGGCCGTCATGCGGCCCGAGTCGAGCGGAACCGTCGCGACGACCCTCCCATTTCCGACGACCTCCAGGTGATCGATTGGGACGTTCGATCGCAATCCGACGACCGCTTTGAGCACCCGCGTCTGGCGTGGCACGTTGATCTGATCGCCGACGGCGTGGACCCCCACTGAAAACTCGAGCATGGGCGCGTTGGTGACGAACGTTCGCCCTGCCTTCAGTCCCGCCAGCCATGCCCCATGATTGAGCGTGCGACCTGACCGCACGAACACCCGCACCAGACCGGGTGGTCCGCGCAGACTCGCGAAATTCGGGAACGCATCCGTCCCCGCGGCCGCCGGTAGCCGGAATCCGCAGTTGAGCAGGCGATACCAGATCTCGGATGTGATGAGATGATCGGAGTATCCCATGACCTCGAGATAGTCGACTTTGCCGAGCGCTACGTCGACCGGCAGCTCGTAGAACAGCGGCGCGGTGGTGTCCGCGGGATCGGGCTTCGTGTCGAATGGGTGGACGTAGCCGACGAGCGCGCCTTGCGCATGCGCGAGATCGGCGACGATCGCGTTCGTGAGCGCGAGACTCGACGCGGCGGTGTTGGGATAGCCGGCATACTCGGGCAGGAGGTAGTGCGAGCGCAGGCCGAGCAGGCCGATGTGGCCCCAGACACTCGTGTGGAACTCCTGCGCGTGCATGAGCAGGAACGTCGCAGTGGAAACCGGATCGGCGTCCGTACGGAAATAGGCGATATCCGGAATCCGCTGCTCTTTGTTCACGATCAGATTCAGGGCGACATGCAGATCCTCGGCGCGCGCCTGAAACGCGAGATGCCTGGGCGTGTTGCGGTAAGCGCCGCCGTAGTTCATATGGACGTGCACGTCGCCGCTCCACCAGCCGCGCGCGACCTGGTTATCGATACGACTCAGGACGATGCGTTTGTCCACACGCCTACCCGTCGGCACGCTCACGTCGGCACGAAAAACCTGATACTCGGGACCACGCCACACTTCGACGTGTACCTGGCCCGCCGGAACCGTCAGCTCGCTCGATCCGGCCGAGTGGAAATAGGGGTATTCGAATTGCCGCTCCGCGCGGTCGAACGCTTCGTCGGCATGACGCCAGGCGTCGTCGGGCGCGTAACCCCGGCCCTCGGACGTCGTGACGGAGATGCGCGCAGCCAGCGGCCGCCCCGCGCCATCGACGATGTTCACGCGCAACGTCCCCACCGGCTCGCGATATCGGCGTTCGGGCGCCTGGATCGCTTGCTTCGCGCCGCCCGGCACCTCGATCACCCACAGCGACGCGTTGCCGCCTTCATTCGAGACGTACGCGATGCGCGTACCGTCGTGGGACCAGCGCGGCGCCGTCGCATCGAACTCGCCGTAGGTCAGCGGAAAGGGATCGCCGCCTTCGCTCGTCATCAGCCACAGCTGATTCCACTGCCGACCGAGATAGGAGCTGTAGATGACGCGCGTACCGTCAGGCGACCAATCGGGCCGCGCCTTCCACGTCGTCTCCTCGTAGCGCAGCTCGCGCATGGCTGCGCCGGCGCGCGCCTCCATCCGCCAGAACCCGCCGCTGCCATGGATGTGGCCGCGGTTTGAGACGAGGATGATCTCCTTGCCGTCGGGCGACCAGGCCGGCGAGATGTAATGATCCCACGTGCTGTAGTAGTAGCGCGGCAGGTGGCTGTCGTTTTCTTCCGTAATCCGTAGGGGCGCAGCATGCTGCGCCCCTACATCGGGCACTGCGGGACTCAGGATGAACACGTGCCACCTGCCGTTATAGACCGATGAGACGAACGCGATGCGCATGCCGTCCGGCGACCAGCGCGGCTCGACATTTACGGCGTGGTTGTTCGTGAGCGGCGTGACATCGCCCGAGGCGAGGTCGAGCAGCACGAGCTCGATTGCGTCGTGCGCATAACGCGCAAACACGACCGACCGGCCGTCGGGCGACCAGTCCGGTTGATAGTCGTAGAAGGGGCCTGAGGTGAGCTGCGTGGCTTCAGTCGAGCCGATGCGCTGGCGCCACAGCGTCCCCTGCATCGAGTAGATCAGCTCGCGGCCATCGGGCGACCACGTCACGGAGCTCGGGCCGCTCGTGACCTGGGGGACGTACATCTCGCGCCAGTAGTACGCATGTGGCACATCGACCTGCTGCAGGACAGGCTGTCGTTGGGCGTGGAGACGCGGTGTGATCGGTAGGAGCGCAGCATGCTGCGCCCCTACCAACAACGCGACGCCGATCACACATCGTCGATCCATCAGCGTGACTCGTCGATCCAGCGATAAATCGATGCGCGCAGCATCGGCAGTGGCACGGCGCCATTCTCGAGCACGCGATCGTGAAAGACGCGGATGTCGAACCGGTTGCGCAGTTTCTGCTGCGCGAATGCGCGGAGCCGGCGGATCTCCAGGCGGCCGACGGCATAGGTCAAGCCTTGCGCCGGCCAGACGGGATAGCGATCCACGCCGACTTCCGCCCGCAGCAGCGGCACGTGCGTGTGCTCGCGGATGTAGTCGATCGATTGCTCACGCGTCCACCCGAGCGCGTGGATGCCCGTGTCCACGACCAGTAACGCCGCCGACAAGGTGATGTCGGCGAGCATCCCGAAGCGGGCCGTGTCGGACGAATACAGGCCCATCTCGTCGGCCAGCTGCTCGGAATATTCCGCCCAGCCCTCCCCCATGCCCGGCGACCAGAAGTAGCGCGCGATCGCGGGCAGCTCGGCGCCCCGCTCCATGGCAATCGAGCCCTGCAGATGATGGCCGGGGATCGTCTCGTGGAACGTCAGCGGTTCGAGATCGGCGCGCGACTTGTGCAGTGGGTCGTACGTGGACAGGTAATAAATCCCCGGCCTGCTGCCATCCTCCGCCGGAGGATTCCACTCGCCGACGCTCTGGCGCTCGCGAAACGCCGGGTAGGGCTCGACCACGACGGGCGCGCGCGGCAGCCGGCCGAACCATCGCGGCATTGCAGCGCGTGCCCGCTCGAGCGCGTCGCGCGCGCGCGCCAGCATTTGGTCACGCGTCCGGAACGTGTAGCTCGTGTCCGTCCGCAGGCGCTCGAGCAGCCGGGAGACGTCGCTCGTGCCGAACGCCCGGATCGCGATGACCCGCATCGAGTCCTCGAGCTCCTCGACGGTCGCGAGGCCGAGGTTGTGCACGGAATCAGGCGAGAGCACCAGGCCGGTCGCGGCGCGAATGCTGGCGCGATAACAGTCGGATCCGTGCGGGTTCGCGTCCACGCCGATCGCGGTTCGGGCGCGTCCCAGGTACTCGGCGGCAAGGAAATCGCGATAGCGCCTCATCGCGGGAACGATCTCCTGCTCGATGATCCGCGCCAACTCGGTGGCGAACGCCGAGGTCGAGTCGCGCCGCGCGGGATCGTACAGCGGCGAAGCCGCCAGCGGGGTGGCGAGCAGCGTGTCGATTTCGCGCAACGCCAGCTCGACGTTGTGGCGCGGGACCGTGTAGCCGCGCCGCAGCCCCTCGCGATGGTTCGCCATCTCCGTCGCGATATAGTCGGGCACGGCGCGCCAGCGCGCGAGCGTTTGTCGGCGCCCGTCATCGGTCCCCACACCCTGCAGCGTCGCGAGCGAGGTTACGGTCGCCAACCAGCCGCCGCCGGTGTGCGCCACGCTCCACAACTCGAAACGGCACACGCGCGTCGCCACCGAGCCCTCGATGGCATCGCGCATGATGCCGTAGGCAATGCCTTCGGGACGGCCTTCCAGCCGCCCCGCCCTGATGCGCCGCAGTCGCTCCAACCAGGCATCTTCACGCTGCTGCCACCGTGCGAGGGCGGCCGGCGAGTTATCAGGCAGCCGATCGTGCGGCCCGTTTGCCACGCCGTCGAGCGTCGCTTCGTCGGGGTGGCGCTCGAAATACGCCGTGAGATAGCTGTCCGCGAGCTGGCGGACACGCGCCGCCAGAGAATCGCTGCTCGTTTGTAGCGCCAGCACCAGTGCGAGAATCATGAGTTGAGATACAACCGCTGAGGGTCCAGGACTTCCCGCAGCAACTGCAGCTCCTCGCTGGTCGGCGGATCCAGTCGATTGAGTCGGGCGCGGGCTTGGAGCTTCCACCCTACTCCGGCGCGCACCTCCGTCGCTTCGATCCCGGGATACAATCCGGCGAGCACCAGCTCGCCGCTCGTCTCGTCTCGCTCCAGCACGCCTTTGTCGGTGATGACCTTGGCGACGCGATCGCCGGGGCTGGTCAAGAAGTCCACGCGCTCGGGAAAGGCGCGCGGCGAGAGCTTCGAAACGATCAGAATCCGTCGGGCGTGAATCGCGATCTCCGCCGCCCCTCCGGAGCCAGGGAGCCGCACCTTGGGCCGCTCGTAGGAGCCGATCACCGTCGTGTTGATGTTGCCGTGCTTGTCGACCTGCGCTCCCCCCAGGAAGCCCACTTCGATCCGGCCATTCTGGAGAAACAGCTGAAATACGTCGGCCATGCCG
>DASXTV010000064.1:0-1561 GCA_036505175.1 Gemmatimonadales bacterium | reverse complement strand
TGACTTCCGACTTCGAGACCGCGCTCATGAAGAACATCCCGTGGGGGCGGTTGGGCACGCCGGCGGACATCGCGCCGGCCGCGCTGTTCCTGGCCTCACCGGCGGCGACGAGCTTCGCCCTCATCATCACGCCGCCGCTCGCTCGAGCGGCGCGATCGTGGCGAGCGGCGAGAGCATCGCGGCGGCGTTGCGATGCAGGATCTTGTCGCGCGCTTCCTCGCCGATTTCCGCGTCCGCGAGCGCCTTGCTGGTCCACTCGCAGCCAAATTCAGTGCCGTCGGTGCCGCAGACGATGCGATCGGCGCCGTACAGGCGCACCGCGGCCTCGATCGCGCGCGGGCCGAACGAGTTGCAATCCACATGCACCTGCGAGCGGCGGATGCGTGCCGACGGCAGTTCCTCTTTCGGCGTGTCGAGCAGACAGCGGTGGTCCATGCGCTCGACCTCGTACGGAATGTTGCCTCCGAGGTTGTGGACGTGGATCAAGGCATCGGGGTAGGGCGCGAGGTAGTCGGTGAGGCACAGCGTCACCATCACCGACGAAAGGCTCGCTTGCATGTCGAGGGTCCCGTTGCGGCGGCGTGCATTGTCGGTGTCCCCGGCGACTTTGGGGAAGGTGTCACCCGGCCGCGGGCCGTGGTGGATGAAGACGAGCGCGCGATGCCGGTTCGCGACCTCGAGCACAGGACGCATGGCCTCGGCATCTTTGCGCGTCAGGAACGCGTTGCCCGGCACCTGCGTCCCGACGATGCCCGCCAGCCCCAGCGCTCGTTCGAACTCCACGGCAGCCGCCGAAATGTCCACGAGCGGCAGCGCCGCATAGGCGGCGAAGCGGCCTTCGTGCTCTTGGCAGAGCCGGGATACGCTGTCGTTGAAGAGTCGGCAGAGCGAGAGGGATACATCGAGCGGTTGCGCCTCGATCCAGCAGAACGAGCCGAGCAGCGACAGCACGCTGGTGCTGACGCCCTGACGGTTCATCCTGGCGAGGTGGAAGTCCACCTCGTCGAACGCCCTGGACAGCGGTTCCTCGCCCATCCGGGTCTTCAGTACTTCGACGCCGGCCTGGTTGCGCACGACGCGCGGTTCCGTGGTCCGGGCGCGCAGGGAGTCGGTGAACTCGGCGGGTCTCCAGTGCGTATGCATATCGATCATTGGACGTCTCCTCATCCGGCGGGTCAGAATGGTCGGTAATTTATTCCAGTCGCGAGAGCAACGCAAGCGCACCCCGAGTGCACGATCCAGATGCGTCGCGCTATGATTCACACGCCACACACGGGAAGGAGCGTTGCATGCCGCAGCTCGTGTTTCTCCACGGACCCGGCGCGGGCGCCTGCGCTGACGCGTTCCACCATCAACGCCGGCATTTCCCGAACAGCGTCGCGCCGACCTTGCCCGGCCACCTCGAGGGCAGCCGGTGTCCGGACGTTACGCGATACATGGAATGGGTGCGCGGCTGGCTGTGGGCGCAGGGTCTGAAAGGGGACCTCGTGCTGATCGGTTACACGCTGGGCGCATCGATTGCGCTGCAATACGGCCTCGACTATCCGGACGAGGTGAAGGG